>JAOTXT010000045.1 GCA_029862205.1 Paracoccaceae bacterium | reverse complement strand
ACCGGCGAGGATCAGCCCGGGCTCCAGACCTGTGGGGAGTCCGCTAATCGTGAAGACTGCCGAAAACTGAGCGACAAAGACCACTGCGAATATCCCGAAGGGCAGCAGCTTGGTCAGGCGCCGAAGGCTAAACCCAGAGCAGCCCTGGCGGAAATCGCCGATCATC
Source organism: Paracoccaceae bacterium (assembly GCA_029862205.1). Taxonomy (GTDB): domain Bacteria; phylum Pseudomonadota; class Alphaproteobacteria; order Rhodobacterales; family Rhodobacteraceae; genus Thermohalobaculum. The sequence continues at coordinate 36,572 of JAOTXT010000045.1, read as the reverse complement.
TTGGCGGCGAACCCGGCGGCATAGACAAATAGCCCCGTCCCGAACGCGGCAATCGCCCATTGCAGGATCGCGAACATGTTCCAGCGCTCGGTTACGCCGATCAGCAAAACCCCAATGATGACGCCGATCAGAATTCCGCCTAAGGTGTAGCTGGTATTGCGCCGGAACGATGCCCCGTAATGCTCGTCCCAAAGGACCGATTTGAGCGCCTCGCGCCCCTTGTCCATGCGCTTGCCGTTTTTCTCATCGGCCCGCAGGGTCAGCTCGCGTCCAAAGCTGAAAAGCGCGTTATAGGCTGCACGCTCGCCGGGGCTGAGCGATGGCTTCAACCCAAGTGGTTCGAGCGTGTAGTCAACGTTCCGGAAAAAGCTGGAAGATGGCGTCTCGGCGATCCTGACGGCCCCTTTCACCGCCATGCTGAGGATCGCGGCGGTCAGGCAGCGTGGGTCGAAGCCCATGCGCTTCACGTAGCGTATCGCCGCCGGGCTAAGGCCGGATGGCGGATCGAACTGGGGATAGACCGCGCCGCCTTGTGGGTCGCGCCCTACCCTTAGCCAGGCGAGGAGCAGCGCGAAGGCACCCGCCAGCGTGCCGCCAACGGCTGCGACGGGCCCCAGCCGCTGGCCGCCCAGATACATCGGCTCGGGCACAAATCCGCTGACCCCGCGCACGCCGTATTGCACCGGCGGCACCGTGACCACACCGGTCGGCCAGGCGACCGCGACGGTGAACCCCTCGCGCGGCCCCAGCGGTTCGGTGATCCGGGCGCGGAAGACGCCGTTCTCGGCCTCGATCACCTCATAGGCCCCGCCGGTCGCGCCGGTTGGTCCGGTATAGCCCGCGTATTGGCGGATCAGCGCGGGCTGGGGCAGGCGGATTTCAACGTTGGCCGCCAGAATCGGGAAATCCCATTCGTTGCCCGTCACGTTCCAATTAAGCTCGTCATAACCGTTATAGCCGCGCAACTGCCCCTTGGTGCGGTAGCTGAGCTCGTAGACCTGCTCGGAGGGCGCCGGCAGGAACACGTCCTTGTCACCGATCCGGGTGCGCACATAGGCGCCGCGCCGTGTGCGGGTATAGGGCTCCTTCGCCCCGTTGCGCCGCACGCCCGTCACCTCGAATGTGGTCAGCGAGACGCGGCCGTCCCGTTCGCGATGCTCGACGGGGAAATCGCGGTAGATGCCGCGCTTGATGTTGCGTCCCTCGGCGGTGACGCGGATCGTCTCCGTGACCTCGAGGCTGCCGTCCGCCGATACATTGATCACTACGTCGAAGGATCGAATTTCCTCGGCTGCCCAGGTGGGCGCCGTGGTCAGCGCGGTGGCGAGCGCCAGTATCGCGGCGAGAATCCTCACCCGTCGAAGTCGATCTTCGGCGCTTCGCGGCTGTCGCCGTCATCGAGTTCGAAATAGACCGCCTGCTGAAAACCGAATTGCGACGCGACGATGTTCGAGGGGAAAAGCTCGACCTTCGTGTTCAGGTCCCGGACCGAGCCGTTGTAGTAGCGGCGCGATTTCTGCAGATCGTCCTCGATCTCGGCGAGCTGCGTCTGCAATTCTCGGAAATTATCGTCGGCCTTGAGGTCCGGATAGGCCTCGGCGACGGCGAAGAGATGGCGCAGCGCCGAGGTCACCATGTTCTCGGCCTTGCCCGTATCCTCGACCCCGCTGGCGGTCGTGGCGGCGGCGCGGGCTTGCGTCACCTCTTCCAGCACCCCCTTCTCGTGGTCCGCATAACCCTGAACGGTCTCGACCAGGTTCGGGATCAGATCGGCCCGGCGCTTGATCTGCACGTCGATGCCGCTCCAGCCCTCCTCGACCATGTTCCGCGAGCGGACCAGGCGGTTGTAGAGGATGATGCCGTAGAGCGGGATCAGGACGATCAGCGCCAGGATGATGTAGAGAATGGTGGACATGTTGCTTTCCCCTCGGGCCCCTCGGGCGCGGATTGTCAGCCGCCGAATTCCTCGTCCGGATCGACCCCCCAGATCGCCTGTTTCGGCACCCAGCCCTCGGCGCCGCCTGCGGTAATCCGGCACCAGGTGGTGGCGCATTCCAGAAGCTGGGCGACGACGCCCTGTTCCGCGTGGGCGGTCGGTCTTGCCGCGCCGTTCGGCTCGGCGCGCAGCGTTAGCCGCGGCTCGGTCACCAAGGCCATGCGCCGCGAGGTCAGAAGGGCGTGGTAGACCCAGCCGACCGCGTCGTCGCTGTCGCTGATCCGGCGCCAGTGGCCGTATTCGTCGATCACCCGGACCGGCATGCCCGTGCGCTGGAAGACCCAATCGATGCGATAGTCCAGTCCCGGCCCCCGCCGGAGATTCACCTTGCCCGAACGCAGCGAGACATAGCGCGGCATCGGCAGCTTGGTCTCCGGTCCGATTTCCGGTTGCTCGGCGCCGCGCGCGCCCGTGGTTCCGCTGTGCACAAGGGCAAGGCCCATGCACAGCCCGATCAATGCCATGATCTTCCGCATACCACTCTGCCTCGCCTGGCCGGCTTCAGCCGGTCCTGTTTTTACGCGCCTGTTTTTTGCGCCCCTCTTTTTGCGCCATGGGGACCGATTTGCCCTTCAATCCCCGGCCCCGGGAATCTATCACGGGGCCAGCCAAATACGGAAAGGATTTCTGCCCATGGCCCGCAAGCGTCTTACGGTGGTTGTGACCCGCAAGCTGCCCGAGGCGGTCGAGACGCGCATGCGCGAGCTGTTCGAGGTGAAGCTGAACGACTCCGACGAGCCGATGGGCGAAGAGGCCCTGGCCGAGGCGGTGTCCACCGCGGACGTGCTGGTGCCCACGGTCACCGACCGGATCGACCAACGGCTGCTGGCAAAGTCGGGCGAGAACCTGAAACTGATCGCCAATTACGGCGCCGGGTTCGACCATATCGATGTCGAGACCGCGCGCCGCCGAGGCATCCTGGTCTCCTACACGCCCGGTGTTCTGACCGAGGACACCGCCGACATGACCATGGCCCTGATCCTGGCGGTGCCGCGCCGGATCAAGGAAGGCATTCAGCTGATCCAGTCGGGCGATTGGCGGGGCTGGTCACCGACCGGGATCATGGGCCACCGGATCTGGGGCAAGCGGTTGGGGATTCTGGGCATGGGCCGGATCGGTCAAGCGGTGGCGCGGCGGGCGCGCGCCTTCGGGCTGCAGGTCCACTATCATAACCGCCGGCGGCTGCACGAGGATATCGAGACCGAACTTGAGGCCACCTATTGGGAGAGCCTGGATCAGATGTTGGCGCGGATGGACATTGTCAGCGTCAACTGCCCGCACACACCGGCGACCTTCCACCTGCTCTCGGCCCGGCGGCTGAAGCTGATGAAGCCCGAAGCCTATATCGTCAACACCGCCCGCGGCGAGGTAATAGACGAGAACGCCCTGACCAGGATGCTGGTCAAGGGCGAATTGTCCGGTGCCGGGCTCGATGTCTTCGAGCACGCGCCCACGGTGAACCCGCGCCTGATGGCGCTGCCGAACGTCGTGCTGTTGCCGCATATGGGCTCGGCCACCGAGGAGGGGCGGTTCGAGATGGGCGAGAAAGTGATCATCAACATCAAGACCTTCGCCGACGGCCACCGCCCGCCGGACCAGGTGCTGCCGTCGATGCTGTGAGGGACCATGGCGGATTTCGCCGAATGGGAATGGACCTGCGCCTGCTGCGGCAAGCGGCAGCGCGGAGTACCCGAGGTCGGCTATGCGGCGCCTGATGTCGCGCGCTGGGCCGAGGGGTCGGACGAGGCCACGGTGCACCTCCAAAGCGATGATTTCTGCGTCATCGAGACCGCCGATCAAACCGACTACTTCATCCGGTGCTACATGGAAGTTCCCGTCCTCGGCGCACCCAAGCCGCTGGGGATCGGGGTTTGGTCATCGCTCTCCGAGCAGAATTTCCGCCGTTATTACGACAGCTTCGACGATGACGATCAGGAAAACCTGGGCGGCATGTTCGGATTTCTTTCCAATCAGTTACCCTATTATCCTGATACAACGAACCTGCATTTGCGGGTGATGCCGTGTGACGGCCGCGTCCGGCCGCTCGTCTTCGTCGATTCGCATAACGCGGACCATCCGCTTTATCGCGATCAGCAATCCGGCTTGGACGCGAACCGCGCGGCCGAGGTGTTGCCGGCCTTTGCGCCCTGCGAGGGGTCCGCCTGAGATGGCCCCCGATAAGTCCATCGTGATCCGCCTGGCGGTCCCGGCGGACCAAGACGCGATCGCCCGGCTCCACGCGGAAAGCTGGCGTCAGAGCTACCGGGGTGTCCTGGACGATGCGTATCTGGACGGCGCCCTGGAAGACGACATGGTGGTCAAGTGGCGGACGCGGCTCGAAGAGCCCGAGCCCGGCTGGCTGATCCTCGCCGCCGATCTCGAGGGCGCCTTTGCCGGTTTCTATGCTGCTGGGCCCGACCTTGAAGACCCCAGCCAGGACTTGATCGACAACCTGCACGTGGACACCTCCCTGCGCGGCCAGGGGCTTGGCGCGGCGCTGATGCGCGAGGGCTCGGACCGGTTAGCGGCGATGGGCCGGCGCGCGGCCCTGCTGCGGGTCGTCGAGAGCAATCATGGTGCCCGCGCGTTCTACAGTGACCTGGGTGGTGCGGAAGGCCCGCCCGAGCTGCGCGAGATCGGCGGCGGCGCGCCGGTGAGGCTGGTGCCCTACCATTGGCCCCACCACCGCGACATCGCTGCCGCCGCCCGCCGTCGCCTCGCGCGGCGCCTGAACCCGCCATTGGCCCTCGGATCGGCGGAGGTTCTAGCGGTTACCGGCGCGGCCTCGGGTGCCGACCACCCGGTCGCCGCGGGCGAAAGAGCGCGCGGACGCGTGAAGCAACGGCTGGGCGATGCCTTCGGTCTTACCGATTACGGCGTCAACCGCGTGACGCTCGCCCCGGGCATCTGGTCATCGATTCCCCATTTCCACAGCCGCGAGGACGAGTTTATCCAGGTCCTCGAAGGCACGCTTACACTGGTCTCGGGCGGCCAGACCCGCGAGCTTGGCCCTGGCGACTGCGCGGGCTTCCCGGCAGGCCTCGACCGCCCCCATCACCTGGAAAACCGGTCCGACGCGCCTGCGGTCTATCTGGAGATCGGCTCGCGCCGCCCGGACATGGACGAATGCGATTATGTGGGCGAGGATTTGCGCGTCGTGCAGCACGAGGACGGGCGCCGAGGCTATGCGCGGCGCGACGGCAGCTCGGTGGACCCGGATTGACCGCCGATCCCTTGGCGCCGCGCCGCGATCTGGTGTAACCTGCGCCCAGACACGAGCGCCGGATCAGCCGGTGCCGGCAGGCAGGAGCAGTCCCTTGACCCAGACCCAACCGCGCCCGGCGGCCAGCCGTCTATCGGCGATCTTTTTTGTGGAGGGTGCCCGATGAAGCGCGGAATCATGCTGCTGCTGCTGATCGGCGGGATCTGGATCGGCTTCACCATGGGCCAGTCGATCCCCTATATCGACATCAAGCTGCGCTCGCAGTTTTGGTTCACGCCGGACCGGGCCCTGGTCGAGACCGCGCAATACCCGATTTGGGTCGATTTCGTCGAGGCGCCGAAGGACCCGGGCAGCGGCGGGGCGATGGCGCTTTGGGGAAATGACTTGCTTGTCGTAACCCGGAACGGCGAGTTCCACCTGATGCGCGGCGATCGCAGCGGGTTTGACCGGCTGGATATACCCGCCCCATTCGATCCAGGCGCGCTGGAGGGCCAGATCGAGCTTTCCGCCGAGCGCAAGTTTGTGGGCGCCAAGGGGGTAGAGCTGCGCCGTGCCGATGGAGGTTGGGAGCTGTTCCTGGCCCATAACATCGCCCACCCCCACCGGGCCTGCACGGCGCTTGCGCTGTCCAAGGTCCGGTTGGACGGCACGGGCCCGGGCACGCGCGCCGCAGGCGATTGGCAGACCATCTTCGAGACCAGCCCCTGCATCGAGACCTCGTTCCGCGCCCATCTCGATCAGACAGCCGGCATCCTGGAATTCGCGCCGGACGGGCGCCTGATGATGACCGTCGGCGATTTCGGCATCGACAATCATCGCGAGATCAAGGAGACGATTTACCCGACCGACCCCAACGTCCACTACGGCAAGATCCTGACGATCGATGCGGATAGCGGCGCGGCTGAAATCCTGACCATGGGCAGCCGCAACGCCCAGGGGTTGACCGTCGCAGCCGACGGCACGATCTGGTCGACCGAGCATGGGCCCGCCGGCGGCGACGAGTTGAACCTGATCCAGGTTGGTCAGAACTATGGCTGGCCGCATGTGAGCTATGGTTCGGATTACGGCAAGTTCTACTTCCCACCCGCAGGCCAGGCCCAGAACAAGCACGAAGGCTACACCAAACCGATCTATTCCTGGGTGCCGTCGATCGCCGTCTCCGCGGTGGCCGAGATCCGGGGGCCGGAATTCGGTTTCTGGGAAGGTGATCTGATCGTTGCCTCGCTGGTGGCCGAAAGCCTCTACCGGGTGCATCTGGAGCGCGATGACGAAGGTGACCCGCGGGTCGTGGTGGTCGAACCGATCCCGCTGGAAGCACGCATTCGCGACGTTTTGGTGCTGCCGACAGGCGAGATCGCCGCTCTCCTGGACGAGCAGGGTTTCGTCGCCATCGTCTCGAACCAGGTGGGAGATGACGTCGCCTTCGCGACGCCCGAGGCGCTGAAGGGCTGCGAGACCTGCCACGCGCTGGGCCCGGGCTCGCGCAGCGGGTCGGGCCCCGATCTCTGGCAGGTCTGGGGCCGCGACATCGCCAGCCTGGACGGTTTTGCCTATTCCGGCGCGCTTTCGTCGAAGGGTGGCGCCTGGGACGAGGCGGCACTGCGCGCCTACCTCTCGGACGGCGAGGTCTTCGCGCCGGGCTCGTCGATGCCCAACCAGGCGATCTCGGGCGCCGATCTGGACCGGATGATCGAGGCGCTGGAGGGCCTGCGCTGAGCCGTTGCTCTTTGCTAATCCGGCGGTTGGGCGGCTAAGCTGGGTCCGGCCCAGGGGGGCCGGAGGGAGGCGCGATGTCCGAGGGGCGCGACAGCAAGCCGTTTCAGGATTGGCTGGAGAGCTGCCATCAGTTCCTCGCCAGCCAGCCGATGAGCGACGAGCTGCGCCAGAAATGCCAGACCCTGTTCGGCGCCTGGCAGCGGTTCGGTGAAACGGTGGCCGACGCTGGCGCGGATGCGGGGCGTGGCGGGCCGTTCGATCCGGCGGGTTGGGTGGATCTGGCCGGGGCCGGGGGCTTCGGCGATCTATTCGCCTGGTTCGGCGGGGCCGAGGCTGGCCCTTGGGCGGCGCGCAAACAGGCACTGGAATTGACACGCGAATGGACTGCTTATGCAGGCGCGATGGCCCGTTACCGCTCGGTCGCCGGCGCGGCCTGGTTCGCGGCGCTCAAGCGTTTTGCCGAGGAGATTGCGGGCCAGGGGGCCATCCCCGATTTCCAAGCCTTGCAGGCGTCATGGCAGCGTGTCGCCGATGAAGAATTGGCCAAGGCACAACGCAGCGAGGACTATTTGAACGCGCAGCGCGATCTGATCCGGGCACGTCTCGACTGCACTGCGATCCTGAAAAAGCAGATCGGCGACCTGGCGCAACTGCTTGATATTCCGACCCGTGCCGAGATCGACGAGCTGCACCGTACCGTGCGCGCCCTGCGCGACGAGCTGCGCGGGCTGCGGCGCGAAGATTGATGGCGGGCCCCAACCCTTGGACTGGATTCGCCGATCCCGGCTTGGTAGCCGATCTGATGTCGCGGCTGCGCCATGGATTGGCGGCTGGTGGCGGTGTCGAGATCGGCGCGACGCCGAAAGATGAAATTTGGCGCGACGGCAAGGTGAGCCTTTGCCGGTATCGCCGCGAAGAAGAGGCCAACCGCGATGAGCCGCCATTGCTCGTCGTCCACGGGCTGATCGGGCGCCAGACGATCAGCGATCTCGAACCCGGGCGCTCGCTGGTCCAGCGCCTGCTGGGGTTCGGCGCTGATATCTTCGTTCTCGACTGGGGAAGTCCGGGACCCGAGGACCGGTGCAAGGATTTCACCGACTACGCCGAAGACCATCTGGGCGACGCGCTGGCCGAAATCCGAAAGGCGGCCGGGCGGCCCAAGGCCGCGATCCTTGGGATCTGCCAGGGCGGGGTCTTCGCGCTCTGCCATGCGGCGCGGCATCCAGGGCGGGTGGCCGGCGTGATCGCGGCCATCACGCCGGTGGATTTCCATGCGGACAAGGACCTGCCGCCGCCGGAAAACGGCCTTCTGAACCACTGGATCCGCAACCTGCCAGAGACCTTGTTGACCGATCTGATCGACGACCGCGGAATGCTGGCTGGCCAACTGACCGGTGCCCTGTTCCAGCAGTTGAAACCTGCCCGGACGCTGGCGAAATACACCTACGGCCTTGCCTCGATGGCGGCGGACAAGGCGGCGATGGAGACATTTCTGCGCATGGAGACCTGGCTCGCCGACCGGCCGGACATGCCGGGCGCTGCCGCCAAGGAATGGCTGATCGCGCTTTACCAACAGAACCGCCTGGTCGAGGGCAAGTTCAAGATCGCCGGCCGGCCGGTCGATCTGGGCGCCATCGCTTGCCCGGTGCTCAATATCTTCGGCAGCCACGACCACATCGTGCCGCCCGCCTGCAGCCGGGCCCTGGGGCGCTATTTGGCCCCGTCCCTCTATACCGAGCTGGAGGTGCCGACCGGCCATGTGGGTGTTTTCGTGTCGCGCCAGAGCCAGCAGATCGTGGCACCCGCGATCGCCGATTGGCTGGGGGCGATCACGCCATGACGGGCGTGGTTGAACGGTCCTTCGAAAAAACGTTATCCACAGTTCTCCAACAGGCCCAAATGCACTATTATTAAATGTATACGGGCGCGGCGCGCCGCCAAGACGGCGGCAGAAGGCTAAAAATGGCCCGGTTCGCGCCGCAGAGGAGGCAGAGTTGAGAGGCATGACCCGCATTCGATTCCAAATGCAGACGGCGCTGGTTGCGCTCGCTCTGACGATCCCCGCCGCGCTTTTCGGCCTGAGCGCGCCCGCGGCGGCGCAGGAAGTGCCGGGCGTTGCCGGCCCTTACATCGCCGCTGAAAACGCCGCCCGGCGCAATGACATATCCGAGGCGGCGCGGCTCTATCTCCAGGTGCTCGCACGCGATCCGCAGAATGTCGACCTGATGCAGAACGCGCTGACCTTCCAGCTTGCGGCGGGACAAGTTGGCCGGGCGATCCCGATCGCGCGCCGGCTCCAGGAGCTGAGCCCCGGCGACCACCTGGGTGTGTTGCTTCTGGCTGCCGACGCGATGAAGCGGGACGCCCCCGCGGAAGCGCGGGCACTTCTGGCCGTTAGCGAGAACGAGAATGCGCCCTTTGTCGGTCAATTGATCGACGCATGGGTGGCCTATTCCGCGGGTGACACCGATGCGGCGCGCGGCTTGTTGGCGGGCATCGAGGAGAAGAAAACCGGTGGTGCCGCAGGTGCAATCGTCTCGGCCTATCACGCCGGGCTGATGGACGCCGCGCTCGGTAGCGACGAGGAGGCCTTGGCCGCGATCGAACGCGCGGTCAAGCTGGCCAATAACAGCACGCCGCGGCTGACCCGGGTGCGTGCTGGGATCTTGGCCCGGCTGGGCCGCACGGACGACGCGCGCGAGGTGATCGCCGACTATCTGGCATTGACGCTTGGCGACCGCCGGCTCGAGGCGCTGGACCGCGATTTGGCGGCCGGACGGGTTCCCGCGCCAGTTGTCACCAGTGGCCCGGAGGGCGCGGCCGAGGCGCTGTTCGGCGTCGCCGGCTATCTGGCGCGCGGCAACAGCTGGCAGATCGGCCTGGCCTATACGCAGCTCGGCGCCTACCTGAAGCCTGACCTGGTCGAGGCGCGCCTGCTGATTGCGGGTATCCTGCAACAGCGCCAGCAATACGATCTGGCGATCGAGGCCTATGAGGCGGTTCCCGGCGATGCGCCGGAAACGCTCGAGGCCGAGATCGGGCGGGCCGAGGCGATGTGGGCCGCGGGCCGCAAGGACGAAAGCATCGCCGCGCTGCGCCTGACGGTCGCCGCGCATCCGCGCTGGATCGAGGCGCATACGACGCTGGGCGATCTGTTGCGCCGGGACGAGCAGTTCGCCGAGGCTGCCAAGGCCTATGACGGGGCGCTGGCGCTGGTCGCCGAACCGGAAAGCCGCCATTGGCCGCTTTACTACCAGCGCGGCATCGCGCTGGAGCGCTCGAAGCAGTGGGATCGGGCCGAGGCGGATTTCATGAAGGCGCTCGAGCTTGAACCCGACCAGCCCCTGGTCCTGAACTATCTGGGCTATAGCTGGGTCGAGATGCGCCGCAACCTGGCCGAGGCCCAGGCGATGATCGAGAAGGCGGTCGAGAAGCGCCCCGAGGACGGATATATCGTCGATTCGCTCGGCTGGGTCCTGTTCCGGGTCGGCAAGTTCGATGGCGCGGCCAAGCATTTGGAGCGTGCGGTCGAGCTTCGGCCCGTCGATCCGGTGATCAATGACCATTTCGGCGACGCGCTGTGGATGGTCGGGCGCCGCACCGAGGCTCGGTTCCAGTGGAAGCGCGCCCTGTCCTTCGAACCGGAGGAGCAGGAGGCCGAACGGATCCGCCGCAAATTGGTGCAGGGGTTGGACAAAATCCTGGCCGAGGAGGAGGCCGCGGGAAACCCCGCGATCTTCCCGGCGGACGGCACGGCGACCAATACAACCAGCAATGACGGCGGCTGACCGGGGCGTCGCTGGGGCGCGGGAATTCGCGCCGGCAAAGGTCAATCTCTACCTCCACCTGGTGGGCCGGCGGGCCGACGGATACCACTTGCTCGACAGTCTGGCGGTGTTTCCGAGGCTTGGGGATTGGGTCTCGATCGAGCCGGGGCAGGGGCTGTCGCTGCGTCTCAAAGGTCCCTTTGCCGGCGGCCTCTCGGCGGGTGCGGATAATCTGGTCCTGAAAGCGGCTGCCGCCCTTGCCGCCCATCACGGGATTGCGGCGGATGCGTCGCTAATCCTCAAGAAGAACCTTCCCGCCGCCTCCGGCATCGGCGGCGGCTCCAGCGACGCGGCGGCCGCGTTGCGCCTCTTGTCCAGCCATTGGGGCGTCCCGGTGCCGGACGGTCTGCCCCTGCGTCTGGGCGCCGATGTCCCGGTTTGCCTGGGCGCGCCCGCACCGCAGTTCATGGCCGGGATCGGCGAGCGGCTGGGCGCTGGCCCGATGCTGCCTCCAGGTTGGATGGTGCTGGTCAATCCCGGACTCGCGGTTGAGACGGCGGCGGTCTTCGGTGCGATCGCGAACAAGGACAATCCACCGGCCGCACCCGCTCCGGCAAGGCTCGACTTCGCGGCGCTGATCGGTTGGCTGGCGCACCAGCGCAATGACATGGAGGCGGCGGCGCGGAGCCTATGTCCGGTGATCGGTGAGGTTCTGGGCGCGCTTGCCGACGCGCCGCTGGCGCGCATGTCGGGTTCGGGTGCGACCTGCTTTGCCCTGCACGACACTCAGGCGGCGGCCGAGGCGCAGGCAGCCCGGGTTTCGTCGGCCCGGTCCGAGTGGTGGGTGGCCGCCGCACCACTTCAGTAATCAGTTGGTTTCATCCATCGCCGGCCGCATAGGCTTCCATATGCGCCTTGCTGAAAAAGCTCGGCTGCACCTTGCCGCCCGCATCCTCCAGCACCCGCCGCACCGCCGGGACTTCGGTCACGTGGTCGAAGACCCGCGAGAGAATGGGGAATTCGTTCGGCAGATCGATCCCCGCCATCAGCGCGTTCCTGACCTGGGGCACGATAAAGCAATCGGCCAGCGTCACCCGATCGCCCACGGCACAGGTGCCGGCGCAGTTCGCCAGCAACGCCTCGATCGCGCCGAACTCGCGGCGGATGAAGTGGAGCCGCAACGGATGCTCGGTCGGCATCGCGCGCACCATGTCCCATTCGGTCATCGCCTGGATGATGAACGGGATGTTCTGATAGGGCTGCACGTCGGCCGCGATGATCCACATCAGCCGGCGCATCTCGGCCCGGGCCCAGGGGTCGTCCGGTTCCATACCTCCATCGTCGTGGAGCGTGCGGATATAGTCGATGATCGCGCCGGACTGGGTCATCTTGCGCCCGTCCGGCAGCAGCAGGACCGGGATGCGGCTCTCCGGGTTGAAGGCTTTCAAGTCGGTCGTGCCCAGCGCTTCGGTGACCGGATCTCCTTCGGACAGGGTATAGACCGGGATGCCGCGAGGGTCGGTGGCGAGCCCCATTTCGACCTTCTCGACCAGGCTGTCCGGCACGCCTGCGACACTCATGAAAATCGTCACCCGAAGCGAGGCGCTGGAGGTGCGGTGGACGAAAAGGCGCAGGGGCTCGGACATCGGCATCACTTCAGCAAAAGCCCACCATCGACGATCAGGTCGATGCCGGTGATATAGGACGCCCCGTCCGACAGCAGGAACACCGCCGCATTAGCAAGCTCGCGCGGCGAGCCGACCCGGCCCATGGGCACATGGGTGCCGACGTCGGCTACTTTCTCGTCCGAGTCCCATCGCGCCTGCAGGGGCGTCAGCGTCAAGCCCGGATAGATCGCGTTCGAGCGGATGCTGTCGGGCGCCAACTGCATGGCCAGCGATCGCGACAGTGCGCCGACCCCCGCCTTGGCGGTCGAATAGGCGTCCTGGGGCACCGGATCGCCGCGCAGGCACTGGGTGGTCGCGAAATGCACCATTGCGCCGCCGCCGGCAGTCTTCATATGAGGCACCGCGGCGCGGGCCGTATGGACCATGGACTTGAGGTTGATGTCGAAGACCCGGTCCCAGAGGTCCAGGTCGATGTCCAACAGCGAGACGTCACGGCCGAACCACAGCACACCCGCCACGTTTGCCAGATAGTCGATCCGGTCGAACCGTTCGGCACCCGCATCGATGGTCTTTGTCACAAAGGCGGCGTCGGTCAGGTCGCCCTGGGCATAAAGGCGCCGGCCGGGATCGCCGCTCAAACCCTCGGGCTCGGGTTTCAGGTCGATCATCACGGCCGAGCCGCCCGCGCCCAGGATGATGTCCGCGATTTCGCGCCCCATCCCGCCGCCCGCGCCGGTCACGACGGCGACCTTGCCGGAAAAATCGTAAGTAATCATGGGTTCTTAGGATTGGGGCGGACCCTTCGGCCCGCCCCTGATTGTTGCGATCAGCTATACCGGTAGGGCACGCCGACCTTTTCCATAACCTCGGTGTAATCCTTGAACTTCTGGATCACCTTGGCCGCACGCGGGCTGACCGAGGCCAGTTCTTCCCAGAACTCCCCGGCGTCGCTGACGACCTGATCCCACTCTTCCTGCGGGATGGTGGTCAGCTCCATCTTCTCGCCCTTGACGCGGAGCTCGGCTTCGCCGCCCCAATACCAAACCTGCCGGTAGTAGTGCGACTGGTCGATGGTGATCAGGAACAGCTCCTTCAGATGCTCCGGCACCTTCGCCCAGCTTTCCGAGTTGGCGAAGTAGGAGCCGCACCAGGCGCCGGTGACGTTGTTCAGAAGCGCGTAGCTGCAGACATCTGCCCAGCCCACCTCGTAGGCTTCGGTGAAGCCGCACCAGGCGACGCCGTCCAGCTCGCCGGTCTGGATCGCAACCTCCACGTCTTCCCAGGGCACGGTGACCGGGATCAGCCCGTAGCGCGCCAGGAAGCGCCCGGCGGTCGGCACGCCGAAGACGCGTTTGCCGTTCATGTCGGCCAGGCTGCGGATCGGATCCTTGGTAAAGATGTGGAGCGGATCCCAGGCGCCGGCGCTCAGCCACTCGACGCCCTCGACCTCGCCATAGGCCTCGGCCCAGATCTCGTTCAGGCCGTAGCGGTCGAACAGAACCGGCAGATCGAGGCTGTATCGGGTCGAGAATGGGAAGTAGCCGCCGAAGACCGAGATATCGACCGGCGAGGCCATCGTGGCGTCGTCCGACTGCACCGCGTCCAGCGTGCCCGATTGCATGGCGCGGAACAACTCGTCGGTCGGAACCAGCTGGTCGGCGTAATAGAGCTCGATCTCCATTTCGCCGTTGGCCGCCTTGTTGAAGGCCTCGATCTGGGGCTTGATGACATGGGCGCCCAGCGGGGCGCCGGAATAGGTTTGCAGCCGCCACTTGATCGGGGCCTGGGCGCGCACGACGGCGGGCGCCGCCAGGGTCGAAGCGCCGACCACGCCGGCGCTGGTCAGGAATCTGCGTCTGGTTGTCATCATTTCCTCCTTCTGTCGATCACTGCAGCGGCCTGAACGAGAGCCGCTTTGTTCGTATCGCTCCCCGAATTTTGGTACATTTCCCCCAGTTCACTTCCCCCAGTTCACTTCCCCCAGTTCACTTCCCGTAGACATAGTTCGGCAGCCAAAGCGCGATCTCGGGGAAAGCCATGATCAGCGCAAGCGCCAATATCATCACGAAGACAAACGGAATGATAGAGGCGTAGATGTCCTTCAGCCCGATCTGGGGCGGCGCCATGGCGCGCATCAGAAACAGGTTATAGCCGAAGGGCGGGGTCATATAGGCGATCTGGGTGGTGATCGTGTAGAGCACGCCGTACCAGATCAGATCGAACCCCAGCACCTTGACCAGCGGCACGTAAAGCGGCGCCACGATCACCAGCATCGCGGTGTCGTCCAGGAACGTGCCCATCAGCAGGAACGAAAGCTGCATCAGGATCAGGATGGTCCAGGGGTCGAGGCCAAGCTGCTCGGTGAATAGGTCGTCGATCGCGCGCACCGCGCCCAAGCCGTCGAAGACCGCCCCGAAGCCCAGCGCCGCCATGATGATCCACATGAACATGCAAGAGATCGCCAGGGTCTGGCGGACCGAGACCTCGAACACTTCCTTGGTCATCCGGCCCTTGACGACCGCCGCCATGAAGGCGGTTATGGCGCCGATGGCCGAGCTTTCCACCAGCGAGGTATAGCCCGAGATGAACGGCCACATCATCGCCGCGAAGATGACCAGCGGCAGCAGGCCCGCGCGCAGCAGGCGCAGCTTCTCGCGCATCGGCACGTCGCGCTCGTCGGCCGCGAGCGGTGGGCCGAGATGCGGCTGCAACCGGCAGCGGATGGCGATGTAGAGGACGAAGAGCCCCGCCATCATCAGCCCCGGCAGCACGCCCGCCAGCCAGAGCTGCCCCACCGGCTGGCGCGCGATCATTGCATAGAGCACCAGCACCACCGAGGGCGGCACCAGGATACCGAGGCTCGACCCGGCCTGGATCACGCCGGTAACCATGCGCTTGTCGTAGTTGCGCCTCAGCAGTTCCGGCAGGGCGATGGTCGCCCCGATCGCCATGCCCGCAACCGAGAGCCCGTTCATCGCCGAGATTAGCACCATCAGCCCGATCGTGCCGATCGCCAGCCCGCCATGGATCGGCCCCATCCACACATGGAACATCTTGTAGAGATCGTCGGCGATTCGGCTTTCGCTCAGCACGTAGCCCATGAAGATGAACATCGGCAGGGTCAGCAGCGGATACCACTTCATCAGCTTCATCGCCGCCGCGAAGGGAATGTCCGTGCCGCCCGGCCCCGCGCCCCACAGCAGCATGGCCGAGACCGCCGCGACCGCGCCGATGGCGCCGAAGACCCGCTGGCCGGTCATCAGCATCAGCATCATCGATGCGAACATCGTCAGAGCGATCGCCTCATAGGACATCAGATCTCCTCGCGCCTCAGCCGGAAAATGTCCTTGAAGAGCTCCGAGATCGCTTGCAGCAGCATCAAGAAGATGCCCAGGCACATGATCGCCTTGATCGGCCAGATCAGAGGGCGCCACAGGGTCGGGCTGCGCTGGTTGTATTCGATCGAATAGGCGGTCGACTCGATCCCGCCATAGAGCATGATGCCCAGGTAGAAGATCAGGAACAGAACCGTGAAGGCGTCGAACCAGGCTTTGCGCCGGTCGGACCAGCTCCCGTAGAAAAGGTCCATCCGGATATTGGCACCGAGCTGCATGGAATAGGGGCCGCCCAGCAGGTAGTAGGCGACCATGGCATATTGAGCCATCTCCAGGGTCCAGAAGGCGGGCACCGTGAAGGCGGCCTTCGAGATCGACGACCACAGCAGGATCGCAACCATCCCGAAGATGCCATACATGACGATCCGGCCGATCAGATAGTTGATCCGGTCAATCAGCCGGACATATCCGCGCATGAAACCGGTCATCGGCGGCAGGCCCAGGCTGGCAGCCATTTGTGATAGTCGCCTGAAAAAGCAATCCCGCCCGATTTGGGCGGGGACCACAGGCCAGGATGGGCGATTCCCCTCATCGGCACAGAAGATTACCCAGGCCGCGGCCTGTCAATCATGGTGTCGCGAAAACGGCGGGCAGAGAAAGTTGGTCGACCTGCTGATTCCTTTGACGCTGCGGGCTCAAGATGCACATCCTGTGGTTCGCGGCCATTGCCGCTCGTGGCACATGAAGAAGGACAGAACCCGGAATGACGCCCGACATCGACACAGCGAAAAAGCTGGCAGAGGCGCTTTGCGCCGCATGGACCTCCCATTCTCCCGAGACAGTCGCGGAGAGGTATGCGCCGACGGCGACCTTCTCGATCAATCGCGGCGACGCGATGACCTCGCGCGCCGACATCGCCGAGATGGCGGCTGGGTTCATGGCGGATTTCCCCGACCTTGTCCTGAAATGCGGCACCGTGCTCGTGGCGGACCGGCACATGGTCTACGCCTGGACCCTCGAGGGCCATCATCGGGACACGGGCAATTTCGTCGCGGTCAGCGGCTGGGAGGAGTGGGACATGGACGATGACTTGATGGTCACCAAGTCGCTCGGCTGGTACGACGCCGAGGACTACGAGCGCCAAGTCGCCGGGTGACGTTTGCCGCCGGTGGATGCGAGCCTTCGCGCCTCGGTAGAACGTTTCGAGGGACTCAATCACTCAATCCCGCAACCCAGCGCCGTAGGGTGGGCTCGAACGAGCCCACCGCCGGAAGTCAGATGAGCGGTGGGCTCTGGCGAGCCCACCCTACGATCCTGTCCGGATTAGCCGCGGAGCCCTGCCTTGCGCAGGCTGTCGCGGAACGCCTCCATCGCGTCCGCGTCTTTCAAGGGGACGCGGTCGATATGCGCAATCGATGCGTCGGGGAAGATTTCATAGCAGTTCGCTACCGCGGCCTCCGCCTCGGCCTGCCGGCCCGCGCGCGCATGGCTGGCGGCGAGAATGAAGTGCGCGAAATACCATTGCGGCATCCGGTGGATCGCGCGGCCGGCCCAGTCGGCGGCGTCGTCGAAGCGTCCGGCCAGATAGTGCGCGAAGGCCATCCCGCTGAAGCGGAAGAAGATGCTGGGATCGCGCGGGTTCGAGCGGATGGCGATCTGCTGGTTGCTGATCGCCTCGTCGGTGCGGCCGACCAGCGCCAAGGCCGTCCCCAGGCTGCCATAGGCCAGCGAGCAGTTCGGATTGAGCTCGACCGCGCGCTCGAGCGCCGCGATGGACTCGTCATGCCGGTGGACGCCCCAACCGCTGATGCCGAGCGCCCAATGGGCATATTCGTTCCGGTCGTCGAGGCGTGTCGCCCGCCGTGCCAGGTCGTTGGCCAGCTTCGCCGCTGCCTCGTAATCCTCGGCAAATCCCAGAAGCGCGCTGTGATGATGGATCAGCGAAAGGACCAATGTCGCCTCGGCGCTCTGCGGGTCATGGGCCAGCGCCCGCTCGAGCAGGTTCTCGGCCGCGGCGAAGCTTTCCGGCGAGAAGTCATAGAGCAGGTGCCAGGCCCGCATGGTCAGCTCCCAGACCGTCAGGTCCGGCCGCGAGCCGCGCTCGACGGGTTCGTTGGTGGCGGTCAGATGGACGCTGGTCTGGATCGAGGCGACCACGTTGCGGGTGATCTCGTCCTGCAGGTCGAAGACATCGGTGACCTGGCCGTCATAGCGCTCGGACCAGACATGCCCGCCGGTCGTGCCGTCGATCAGCTGGGCCGTGACCCTGATCCGGTCGCCGGCCCGGCGCACGCTGCCCTCCAGCACATAGCGCACGCCCAGATCATCGGCGACCTGCTGCACGTCGACGTTCTCGCCCTTGTAGGTGAAGGTCGTGTTGCGGGCGATCACGAACAGCCAGGGCGAGCGCGACAGCGCGGTGATGATGTCCTCGGTGATGCCGTCCGAGAAGAATTCCTGCTGGGGGTCGCCGGACATGTTCTCGAACGCGAGCACCGCGATCGAGGGTTTGTCCGGTCGCGGCGGGCGCCGAGTGCGCTCGCTTTCGGAGACCCGGGCGTTGTTCTCCAAGCGTTTATGAAGCTCCAGCTTCGACGAAACGCCGAGCTTCCGGTAGATCGTCGTCAGATGGGTCCGCACGGTGGAGGGTGCGATACAAAGCCGGTCCGCGATCTCGGCATAGCTTTCGCCCCCTGAGAACGCCTCGGCGATCTCGTCCTCCCTTGGACTCAGTTCCTCGATTTTTGACGCAGACTTGCCCAACTTCCCCCCATCAAACGCGCGGTAATACGCATTCACTACCAGGCTTCCGCGCAATTGCCTTATACCGAATACGTCATCTGCCGTAGCCAGAATACAGCAGCCGTCCGATACCGGCCCGAGGCTATTCCTCCTAGAGTGGCAGCACAATCGCAACGCAAGGAGGTTGAACATGCTTACCGCAGCCAACACGGAGAATCCCAACGCCCAGACCGTCAGCACCGCCGAAATCGTCCAACGCGGCTGGGACGCGGTCGCGCGCGGCGACTGGGACGCGCTGACCGCCGACTACATTCAGGACATGATCTTCGTGATGCCCGGCCAAACGGATGTGCTGGAGGGCAAGGCTGCGTTCCGCGACGCGCTCGACAATCTCGGCGCGGCCTTGCCCGCTGGGTTCGCCATTAGCTCGATCCGCCAGATCGGCGACGGCGCAGAGGTCGTCTCGGTCGTCGATTGGGCTTGCGACAGGGTCCCGGACGGCAGCCAACTGGCGGTGCTGTTCCGGTTCGAAGGCGACAAGGTCCAGGAAGAACGCTGGTTCGTCGATACCGAGCAATGGAAGGCGGCGTTCTGAAGAACGGGCCGGTCGCGGGGTGCTTTGCGGGGCGGACATTCGCAATGCCCGAGGCAAACGCCCGCTTCAGTGCAACGATGACGAGCACCCATATCGGATTGGGTGCCCGCCATCCATTTAACTGCGCGCGCTCACAATGGGCGGCGCCGTGTCAACGCACCAGCGCGTATTCGAACTGGCGCGGCCCCGGAGGCCCGCTGCCGTCCGGGCAAAGGCCGAAGTCGGAGTCCGTCGTGATTTTGATATCGCGGAGCGCCTCGACCGAAATCCCGACCCGCGCATTTGCCCCCGTGGCCCAGGTCACGTCGCCCGCCGACACGATCCGCACGTTGTTGACATCCCCCTTCGCGGCAAAATTGACCGAGGTGTCGTTGGTGTAGATTTCGAGACCCGCCGAGCAATCCGCTTGGCCGATGTCGCCGTTCGCCGCGATGCTGATCCCATGGTTGTTGATCTGTTGCAGTTGGTCCACCGCGAGGACGGCGTCCTGGATGTCCAGCGTCCCGCTGGGCGTGTCGTGGATCCGGCAATCAGAAACGATCGCCACGTTCCTGATCGGCGTCTCCGGCAGGGTCAGGTTGCCGGTGCAGGTGATATCGTAGACCGTGAAGGGCACCAGCGTGGCGGGCAAGCTCGATCCGGTCACCCGCGCCGGCCGGGCCGAGCCGTTGAACAGATACGACCAAGGCGCGTATTCGTCCCCGTAGGTGGCCAGCATGTCATCATAACTCGCCACGTCTGGCAGGGCCTTCAGCGTGCTGATGATCTGGCCGGCGATGTAGGCGTTTTCGGGCCGCAGCTCGTAGCCTTCTCCGCCAAGATCCCAGGCTTCCGCGAAACCGGTATTCGAGGCGATGATGCTTTCCAGGTCTTGTGGCCCGACACAATCCTTGCAAGTCGTGCTCGTCTGGACACCCAGCTCGTAGAAATTGTCGTTGGTGAGGGACATGCCCTCGACGCCGTGAACACAGATATTCTCGTAGAAACCGTTCTTCGTCGTTTGCGACACGTCGCGCCCGGCGATCAGACCGGCATTGTGGCACTGGCTGATGCCCTTGATCGCGATCGAGTCCGCGATCACGTTGAGGTCCCTGAGCCCGATGATGCGCAGGAAGTTCGTCGCCAGCGGGTTCGAATTGGTGGTGTCGCGCCGCGTGGTTACGTGCACCGCATTCGGCGAAGCGCCGCCCGCCGTGAAGGTCTCGGTGGCGAAATCCCAGGTTCCGATGTCGACATCATCGGTCGTCAGGATCGTGCCATGGACGCTGTTCGGCATGTTGCTGTTGGCATAGGCGATGGCCTAGTTGTCCACTTCGGTCTCGTCGCGCAGCGGCGACAGAACCCCCGCCAGTGCGCCGGAATCGGACGAGGCCTGCAGCAGCGACTGGGTGCGGTAGCCATCCGTGAAATCCACGGCCAGCCCGCCCAGCCCGACGAAAAGCATGAACCAGAGCAGCGACCAGACAGTGTAACCGCCCTGTTCGTCGTCCAGGAATTGGGTTGGCATCAACAGATGGACGCAACACTCTAATCTTTTGGGAGAGATGGAGTGTTCGGGATGAAATTTCGTCGTCGGATCTGATATTCGGCCGCGTGGCGGGCGGAGATCTGGGATCACTGGCAGCGTGGCTCGTCGATGAGCGCGATCAGGCGGCGTCAGCCAGATAAAGCTAATTGACAAAAAAACCGCCCGGCTGCGAGTGCGAACGGCCGGGCGGTCGATGTCTGATCCGAAGACGAAGGAGAAAGGCGTTGTGTGGAGTGTCTTCTTCCAGCGTCGATTTGCCTAGCATCTCCCGGTGTGTCAGTCCGGGCAGATCAGACGTAATTTTGTTCCCTAAATTTCGTGCGGCTCAACGTGGCCGCAAGATCAGCGGCGCAGAGGAATGACGTTGCTCGGGGATGCGCCCCTCTGCAGTGGCTGACTGGCTGGGCGTTGACGCAGTCCGGCAGACGAGACGACATTCACCAGAACCCGGGGTGAAACGCCAACCGCGAGGGCGAGCCGGTTGAGTGTCGTTCGATCGACACCGACATAGCTCCCGCCGTTCTCGAACTGCTCGATCCGGGCGACGCTCACATTCGTGATTCTTGCGAGACGCTCACGGGCCATGCCGAGCATCCACCGCCGTTGCCGAACCCTAGCACCGGCAGGGAGACTCTGATCAAGTTCCGGATATGAACGCACGCTGCTCATAAGCTACCCCTCTTTGGCAACTGATCGCCGGATATCCCAGCATACTTTCGTGGAATCCGCCGCGCTGTGTCCGATGCGGCTTTAGGCTGCCGCGACCTGGATGTCGGACGTGTTCAGGAATGCACCGCGGAACAACGACCGCGACCTTCCAGCCGCCGCCAATTCCTCGGCACGCTGTGTCATGCGTGCGACGACCGTGCGCTCGTCTTTTGCGGCATCGGTCTGCTGAGGCTTGTAGACGCGACGTATCGCATCATGAAGGGAAGCTTCCTTCGGCTGCGGTAGACAGACCACGTTCGCACTGGACAGCTGCTCGTGCCCAGGCAGCCAATCGGCGGCTATCTCGGCCAGAGATTTCGTCTGCAGATCCTTCGCAAACGCTTCGGGCAGCAAGATAGTGTCGACTTCTTCGATCTTGCGCAGCAGCTCTTCGCGCTGCTCCCTCGCAAGCTCCACAACGTCAAGCATACGACCCCCTCCAAACTCTCACGCAACTGACCGCAAAACTGTTCCGCGGTGTGTTCAACAATAGAACCCCTCGCGGGAAGAAATATTGCTAATTGTTAATTAGAAACGCTAATTACCGATATTTTGCAACCTACAGGAGTATTCACGATATGTCTCTAGCCCCAATAAGCTGGGACGTGCACATCCAAAGTATTGCGCTTAGATTGCCTGTTCTACGGCCGCAACCGCTACTCCGCCGCCATCCGGCCCGCCTTGACCAGCATCGGGCGCAGGAACCGGCCGGTGTGGCTTTCCTCCACCTCGGCCACGTCCTCGGGCGTGCCCTCGGCGACGATGCGGCCGCCGCCGTCGCCGCCCTCGGGGCCCAGATCGATGATCCAGTCGGCGGTCTTGATAACGTCGAGGTTGTGCTCGATCACCACGACCGTGTTGCCCTGGTCCACCAGCTCGTGCAGCACATCCAGAAGCTTCTGCACGTCGTGGAAGTGCAGCCCCGTGGTCGGCTCGTCCAGGATGTAGAGCGTGCGGCCCGTGGCCCGGCGCGATAGCTCCTTCGACAGCTTAACCCGCTGCGCCTCGCCGCCCGACAGCGTCGTCGCCTGCTGGCCGATCTTGATGTAGCCGAGGCCGACCCGCTCGAGCGTCACCAGCTTTTCGCGGATCACCGGGATCGCCTCGAAGAACTTCACTCCGTCCTCGACCGTCATGTCCAGCACGCCGGCGATGGAGTGACCGCGATACTTGATCTCCAGCGTCTCGCGGTTGTAGCGCGCGCCCTTGCAGGTGTCGCAGGTCACGTAGACATCCGGAAGGAAGTGCATCTCGATCTTGATCACCCCGTCGCCCTGGCAAGCCTCGCAGCGCCCGCCCTTGACGTTGAACGAGAATCGCCCGGGCTTGTAGCCGCGGGCCTTCGATTCCGGCAGGCCGGTGAACCAGTCGCGGATCGGGGTGAAGGCGCCGGTATAGGTGGCGGGGTTTGACCGCGGCGTGCGCCCGATCGGCGACTGATCGATATCGATCACCTTGTCGAGCTGGTCGAGCCCTCGGATCGTCCGGCACGGATAGGGCTGGGTCCGCGCGCCGTTCAGCCGCTGGGCCGCGGTCTTGTAGAGGGTCTCGACGGTCAGCGTCGACTTGCCCCCGCCCGAGACGCCGGTGATGCAGGTGAAGGTCCCCAGCGGGACCGCCGCGTCGATGTCCTTCAAGTTGTTGCCGGTGGCCCCCTCGACCGTGAGCGTCGCGCCATTGCCCGCGCGCCGGATGCCCGGGATCGCGATCTCGCGCCGCCCGACCAGGTAATCGCCGGTGATCGAGCCCGGGGCGGCCGCAATCTCGTCCGGCGTGCCGGTGGCGATGATCTGCCCCCCATGGACCCCGGCGCCGGAGCCGATATCGATCACATGGTCGGCGGTGCGGATCGCCTCCTCGTCATGCTCGACCACGATCACCGTGTTGCCCTGGTCGCGCAGGCCCTTGAGCGACTCCAATAGCCGGCCGTTGTCGCGCTGGTGCAGGCCGATCGAGGGTTCGTCCAGCACATAGAGCACGCCGGTCAGACCCGAGCCGATCTGGCTCGCCAGCCGGATGCGTTGGCTTTCGCCACCGGAAAGGGTGCCGGAGTTGCGGCTGATCGTCAGGTAGTCGAGCCCGACATTCACAAGAAAACCAAGGCGTTCTCTGATTTCCTTCAGGATGGCGGCGGCGATCTCGTTCTTCTGGGCGTTCAGGTCCCCCGGCACGCCAGTCACCCAGTCCAACGCCTCCCGGATCGAAAGCTCGGTCACCTGGCCCACATGGCGCCCGCCGATCTTGACTGCCAGCGCCTCTGCGCGCAGCCGGTGCCCGTCGCAGGCGCCGCACGGGCGGTTGGCCTGGTAGCGCTCGAACTCCTCGCGCACCCAGTTTGAATCGGTCTCGCGGTAACGCCGCTCCATGCTGGGGATCACGCCCTCGAACGGCCGCTTGATCTGGTAAACCCGCCCGCCATCGTCGTAGCGGAAACTGATTTCTTCTTCGCCCGATCCGTAAAGCATGATCTGGCGCGCCTCGTCGGCCAGCTCCTCCCACGGCGTTGTGTGGCTGAACCCGTAATGGTTGGCCAGTGCCTCCAGGGTCTGACGGAAATACGGTGTCTTCGACTTTGCCCAGGGCGCCAGCGCCCCCTGGATCAGGCTGATGGATTCGTCCGGCACCACCATGCGTTCGTCGAAGAACAATTCGACGCCGAGACCGTCGCAGGACGGGCAGGCGCCGAAGGGCGCGTTGAACGAGAACAGCCTAGGCTCGATCTCGGCAATGGTGAAACCCGAGACCGGGCAGGCGAAGTTCTCGGAGAACGTGATCCGTTCTGGGTCCCCTTCCTTCGGCGCGGTCTCGATGATCGCGATCCCATCCGCCAGCCCCAGCGCGGTGGTGAAACTGTCCGCCAGCCGGGTCTCGATGCCGGGCTTCACGACGATCCGGTCGACCACCACGTCGATATTGTGCCGGAACTTCTTGTCGAGCGTCGGCGGGTCCTCGAGGTCGTGGAATTCTCCGTTGACCTTGACCCGCTGGAAGCCCTGTTTGCGCAGCTCCTGGAACTCCTTGCGATACTCGCCCTTGCGGTCGCGGATGATCGGCGCGAGCAAATAAGCCCGCGTCCCTTCCTCCATCCCCATCACCCGGTCGACCATGTCCGAGACCTGCTGCGCCTCGATCGGCAGGCCCGTGGCGGGCGAATAGGGGGTGCCGGCCCGGGCGAACAGAAGCCGCAGGTAGTCGTAGATCTCGGTCACCGTGCCGACGGTCGAGCGCGGGTTCTTCGAGGTGGTCTTCTGCTCGATCGAGATCGCCGGGCTCAGGCCTTCGATATGATCCACCTCGGGCTTCTGCATCATCTGCAGAAATTGCCGCGCATAGGCCGAGAGCGACTCCACATAGCGCCGCTGGCCCTCGGCATAAATCGTGTCGAAGGCGAGCGAGGACTTGCCCGAACCGCTGAGCCCGGTGATCACCGTCAGCGTGTCGCGCGGGATATCGACGTCGACACCCTTGAGATTGTGCTCGCGCGCACCCCGGACTGAGATGAATTTCTGCTCGGCCATGCCCGTTCGATGCGCCCCGTTCGCCGTCCTGAAGACTGATTCCGTTCCCGCCACGACAAATAACGTTTCGCGCTCGAAATGCGAGTCGTGGCGGCGAGATGGCCAAGTGTAAACAAAGCATGAACATTTGCAAGCAACCGGTGTGCGGTTGCTGACTCACCCTGACAGGGGTATGGCGGACGCATCAAGGCTTGTCAGGAGGCAGTCATGGAACCGGCCCACATCACCCTCGGCGAGTGTCACGCCATCGCGATGGAGGTTCTGACGCGCCATGGCTGCGACGAGGCGAATGCGCGGGCGGTGGCGGATACGATCGCTGCGGCCGAGCGGGATCATGCCTATAGCCATGGCCTGTTCCGTCTGCCGGGCTATGTCACCAGTCTCAAGAACGGCAAGGTCAACGGCAAGGCGCGGCCGACGGTCGAGCGTCTGGCGCCCACGGTCGTGCGCATCCACGGCGACCGGGGCTATGCACCGCTGGCGCTCGAGATTGGCCGCGCGCCCCTGATCGAGGCCGCGCGCGAATTCGGTATGGCGGCCCTGGCGGTGACCCGGATCCACCATTTCGCCGCCCTCTGGCCCGAGACCTCGGCTCTGGCCGAGGAGGGGCTGGCCGCCTTCGCCTTCACCTCGTCGCCGCCGTACCTGGCCGCCGCCGGGGGCAGGACCAAGTTCTTTGGCACCAACCCGATGTCGTTCGCCTGGCCCCGCAAGGGGCGTGCGCCCATGGCCTTCGACCAGGCCTCGGCCGCCATGGCGCGGGGCGAGATCCAGATCCACCTGCGCGACGGCAAGACGGTGCCGGACGGGGTGGGGCTGGATCCGGAGGGCAATCCCACCAACGACCCGGTGGCGATCCTGGAGGGCGCCCAGCTTCCCTTCGGCGGCTACAAGGGCAGCGCCATCGCGCTGATGGTCGACCTGCTGGCCGGGCCGCTGATCGGCGAGGTCACCAGCATTGAGGCCGGTGACGTCGACAATGGCGATGGGGGGGCGGCCACCGGAGGCGAGCTGATCCTGGCACTGGACCCCGCGCGGTTTGGCGGGGACGACCCCATCGCCCATGGCGAGCGGCTGTTCGAGCGGATGCTGGCCCAGGAAGGCGTCCGGCTGCCGGGCGACCGGCGCCTGATCGCGCGAGCTGAGACGCCGGAGAATGGGATCGACGTGCCGACCAGTCTCTGGGAGACGATTGACGCGCTGCGGGCGGCGTAAGTAACAATCGATGGGGCGATCCGTTGTGCCAGCGGAAACGTCCGCATGGCAGGGAAGATCGACATCAACCCGAAAAACCGCTATTATTTCGGTGATTTCAAAGACCTGATGTTGGTGGCCATGGGCTACACGCAGAAGATTCAATCCTACTTTCAACCGGACATCGTTCCGTCGGACGGCGCCGAGGAAGAGTATAGGATCAGCCGGCAATGGCTGGCGTTCGGTGTCGGTTTTGTCGCATTCGGCCTGCCTATCGCGCTGTTGGTCAGCTTGCGGTGGGGGACGTGCTTCTATGACTCGATCAGCCACTTTTACTATTCGCGGGTCGCGGGCGATCTTTTCGTCGGCGCGCTCTTCTTCATCGGCACTTTCCTTCTTGCCTACCGCGGTGAAGCAAAGTGGGAGAACAGGCTCTCGAAGCTTGCTGGCTTCTGCGCCTTCGGCGTGGCGGTTTTCCCGACATCTGGCGTTGGCTGCGAGCGAAGGGGCTATCCAGGGCGTGCGTTCGTGAATGTGGAGGACGATGCTGGAACCGTGATCGTGACCGCTCGGAGCGATAGCCAATTCCAGCTGTTTTCCTGGGTTGATATTCTTCACTTCGGCAGCGCGCTCGCGCTCTTTGCCACACTGGCTTTCTTCTGCTTCTTCGTTTTCACACGGGTGCTTGACGAGCACGAAGAATCCGACGGCGTCATCACCAAAGAGAAAGCACGCCGCAATGCGATCTACCACTGCTCGGGGTGGGCAATTGTAGGTGCCATCGCGGTCATCGGTGTCCGGGCGAAATTTGGCAGAGATTGGATGTGGTGGGACACCTACAACCTGACGTTTGTCTTCGAGACGATCATTCTGTGGGCCTTTGGGCTTTCATGGGCGGTGAAGGGCCGGTTCGGTCCGGCTCGTGATACGCGGTTCGGACGCATGCTGCTCGACAAACGTGACTACTGGCAGGTGGGCCGCTGATCCGCCTTGCGGGTCGGGGCGAAATCGTGGTCGGCTGTCCGTGCAGGTCGACTTTCTGGTAAATTCTGAGCGTTGCGTGTAACGGAGCGAGAGCGCGCGCTATCTGTAAACAAACAGTAAAGAGATCAAAATTATTATTTAATTACAGTCGATTAATTAGAATCTCACATGTGAGACACCGTGTTTTCTCACACCCCGATCCGGTCCGTATCGTAGGGCGCCGTCTGATAGACTTCGTTGATCCAGTTGCCGAACAAGAGATGCGCGTGGCTGCGCCAGCGATTCTCCGGCGGGTGCGCCGCGTCGTCGCCGGGGTAGTAATTCTTCGGCAACTGAATCGGCGTGCCGTTGGCCAAATCGCGCTTGTATTCCTCGTCCAGCGACGTGGTGTCGTATTCGATATGGTTGAACATGTAGAGCGCGCTGTGGCCTTGGTCGTGGATCATGCAGGGACCGGTTGCCTCGGCACTCATCAGAACCTCCAGCCCCTTGCCGGCTGGTAGATCGGTTTCACGGATCTCGGTCCAACGGCTGACCGGGATCGTAAAATCGTCCGAGAAGCCGCGCAGGAAGGGTGAGGCGGGCGCGCAGTTCCTATGCCGGAAGCACCCGAATGCCTTGGCCCCCAGGGCGTATTTCGGGACGCCGTGAAAGTGGTGGAGCATCGCCTGCGCCCCCCAGCAGATGGCGAAGGTGGCGTGGCAGTTGGTCTGGGTCCAGTCGAACACCTGGGTCAGCTCGTCCCAATAGGTGACCTCTTCGAATTCCAGCAGTTCGATCGGCGCGCCGGTGATGATGAACCCGTCGAATTTCCGGTCCCGGGCCTCGGCGAAGGGGGCGTAGAAAGCCTCCATATGCTCGGACGCGGTGTTCTTCGACTCGTGGCGGGTCATTCGCACCAGCGTCAGCTCGATCTGTAACGGTGTCGAGCCGATGAGGCGGGCGATCTGGGTCTCGGTGCGGACCTTGTTGGGCATCAGGTTCAAAAGCCCGATCTGCAGGGGCCGGATGTCCTGGCGCTCGGCTGCCTCGCCCGACATCACCATCACGCCCTCGCGCTTCAACACGTCATGGGCGGGCAGGGTGGCTGGGATCTTGATCGGCATCGCTTCGCGCCATTTCTCGGTTGCAGAGACGGTTGAGATAAAGGCGCGGCGCTTATCGCGCAAGCATTTGGCAGGTCACGACTTCGCGCGCTCAGCGGCGCCGGATTGCCTCGGCGATTAGGGCATCGAAGTCCTCAGGGTCCTCCAATGCCTCGATTTCGGCGGCTTCCACCGTGACGCCCCAGTTCCGCGCGATCGCCTCGTATCGCGGAATCCGGTACTCGACCAGCCGCCGGAAACCCCACGAGACGAAAGCATCGGGGTCGACCTCGCCCTCGGCCAATCCCTCGTTTTCTAGATACTCCTCCCAGAGGTCTCGGAGGAGCGGCTCCGGGTAATACATCGGCTTCGGGTCTTTCTCGAACCGGGCGACCAGCTCGTCCGCCAACGCCCTGGTGCCCCGGATCTGCACCATCAGCACGTGGGCGCCCAGCCGCTTGAGCACCGGATCTGAAGGATTGTCCGGATCGACCACCTCACACAGCGACCCGCCCGTGTCGCACAGAAAATGCGCGTAGCCGTAGATGTCACGCGCCTTTTCGATGAAGAGCACCGTATCCTTCAGAGACTTGATTTCCGCATCCCGGTGCTGGCGTTGGCGGCGGATATATTCCTCGAAGGGAATGCCACCTTTCTCTGGGTCGCCGGGCTTACCGAGATAGGTCGAGAGGGGTGCCAGGTTCTCGAACGAGATATTCGAGGCGATGTAAATCGAGTCCCGGCGCAGGAGCTGGCGCAAGAACGGGTTACGCATCGCCTCGCGTTTGAAATTGTCGACGATGTGCTCGCCCATGTAGCGGGTGCCGATGCGGTAATCGACCGAGTAGTGGAACCAGTCGTCGTCGTTGCGCAGCATGACCGCCGTGCGGGTCTTGCCGAGCCCGGACATACCGAAGAGCGCGACCGCCTTCTGCGGCGCATTCAGATATTCCTCTGGGTTTTTGTAGATCATTGGCCCTGTCCCCTCGGCGTGACCTGGCGCTGATTAGCGCAGACGGCGGGGCGGCACAATCACTCACAACTGACGCGCAGGCGCCTCGGGCAGCAACATCCAGCGTTCTTTCAGCCAGGGATGGATTTCCAGCGCCTCGCGCAGCACCCGCTGCCCCAGCTCGATCCGGCCCTGCCGGGTCAGGATCACGGCCCTTCCGGCGAGCGCACCGAAATGCATGGGCTCCATCTCGAGTACGCGCTGGGCGTCGATCAGCGAACGCTCGTAGTTCTCCTGGTAGAAAAAAACCGCGGCGCGCTGGTTCCAGGCTTCCGACCATTGCGGCGCGTGCGCCACCAGCCGGTCCAGATGCTCGATCGCCCCGGCGAAGTCATACCAGCGCTTCCGGTCCATTGCCTGAGCCATGATCTCGGCGCTGATCTGGTCGGGCGCCTGGCGCATCCAGAACCGCCAGATCTGGTCCTCGATGGCACGGCCCGCCTCCTCGGTCGGCGCGGTGTGCAGCGCCTCAAACAGCCAATCGCGCTCGGCAGCGGCTTCTGCCGAAAGCGAGATGGGAGATGGCGCATTCCGATCCGGCCACGCGGGCTTTGGTGCAGCGAAAATCGCTACGGCGCCGAGAGCAAGGGCGCAGGTGACCACGAGTCTCATGCCACCTATTGTGGCAAATTGTCGCGGAAATGCAAGATGTTGATTTGGAGCGAGTTTCAGATGGCACGAATGGCCTCGCGAACGGGGTCGGTTTTGTGCCGGTTGCCAGAAATTCCTGAGCACGGCTCTGGGCGCTCACTTTGTGCCATTTCCGGAAGCTCAGATTTGGGCATTTTTGATCTGCACACGACGCGCAGTAGCTTCATATCCATCGCTCCAGCCGGCGGCAATTTGGGCCTCTCTGGTATGCAGCTGGTTCGTTTCCGCGACGAGGTAGTCACGCGTAATTGGCACTGCGTCTCGCTCGCGTCCAAGCTGGAGCTGCATAACCGCGAGCGTGTCGGCCAAGAATGCAGTCTCAGCACCCGCAAGATAGAATTCCCACATACGGCAGAAACGCTCATCATAAAGTGCTTTCGCAACGTTGCGGCTTGCTGCGAACCGCCGCGACCACTCTTTGAGAGTGAAGGCATAGTGCTTTCGCCATACCTCGCAGTCGAGAAGCCACAAACGGGATCGCTCGACCGCTGCGAATGTTTCCGAAAGCGAGGGCGGATAGGCACCAGGGAAGATGTACTTGCGCGTAAAGGGGCTCGTTATGCCCGGTGACTCCATAATCATGATAGAGTCGATCAGCGCCACGCCGTCTGGCGCGAGAAGGTCGCGGACGCGCGCGAAATAGGTGCCCAGCATGGGCGCCCCCACATGTTCCATCATGCCGACCGAGACGATGCGGTCGAATTGCCCCTGCACCTTGCGGTAGTCCTGAAGTTCGAAGCGGACCCGGCGGGCCAGTCCCGCTGCCTCGGCGCGCTCGCGGGCCAGCTTGAGCTGTTCCGCGGCCAGGGTCACGCCCAGCACCTCGACATCGGCCATCTGCGCCAGATACATCGCCATGCCGCCCCAGCCGCAGCCAATATCAAGCACCCGCTGGCCCGGCTCCAGCCTGAGCTTGGCTGCGATGAGGCGTTTCTTTGCCAGTTGCGCCTGCTCGAGCGTCTCGTCCCCAGTCTCGAAATAGGCACACGAATACTGCATGTCCTCGTCAAGGAACAGCCGATAGAGGTCGTTGCCCAAGTCGTAGTGATGTGCCGCGTTGCGCCGCGCGTTCAAAAGGGTGTTGTTCTGGTGAAATCGGCGCAGTGCCCGAAAAAACCGATTAAAAAGCGCGATTACAGCGCCGCTATCGATATGGGTTCGGTTCAAGCGCAGGAGCATTAGCAGGTCGCGCAAATCTCCCTGGACGACCTCTATCGTGCCGTCCATATAGGCTTCGGCAAAGCGCAACTCCGGGTTCAGAAGTATTTTCCAACCGATGTTGGGGTCGGAAAGATGGATCGTGACCACGGGCCCAGCCTCGGAACCGCGAAAGGTTTCGACAAGACCGGTTGGATCGCTAATGGTCAGCGTCCCAGTGTGGATTTTACCCCTAAACAGCCATCGCATGACTATCATTCCAAATGCCGACGAGAAGGCCAATCAGGCTCGACTCGTGGAGAATGGCATCTCTACCTAAGAACGCGTCATGATGAAGATCAACTTCGCCTTCGGGTCATGAACAGGCATTCATTCCGATCCGGAACCGCGTCCGGAATGCGCCGGTCAACAGACATGCATAATCATTGCACGATCAGTTGTTTCAGTCGCCCGGTAGCAAAAGAGCCCCGCCGGGGCGGGGCTCCTCCAGCTCTCACCGTTGTCGCGGCGTCAGTGCGCCAGCACCGCCAGCAGCAAGAGCGCCACGATGTTGGTGATCTTGATCATCGGGTTCACGGCAGGTCCAGCGGTGTCCTTGTAGGGATCGCCCACCGTGTCGCCGGTGACCGCGGCCTTGTGGGCCTCGGAGCCCTTCTCGTGCACATTGCCGTCCTTGTCGGTGAAGCTGTCCTCGATGATCTTCTTGGCGTTGTCCCAGGCGCCGCCGCCCGAGGTCATCGAGATCGCAACGAAAAGCCCGGTGATGATCACGCCCAGCAGCATCGCGCCCAGCGCCGAGAACCCGGCGCCCTTGCCCGCGATGGCCGAGACCACGAAGTATACGAAAATCGGCGACAAAACCGGCAGCATCGAGGGGACGATCATCTCCTTGATCGCCGCCCGGGTCAGCATGTCGACGGCGCGGCCGTAATCCGGCTTTTCGGTGCCCTCCATGATGCCCGGTTTTTCCTTGAACTGGCGCCGGACCTCCTCGACCACCGCGCTGGCCGCCCGGCCGACCGCGGTCATCGCAATGCCGCCGAAAAGGAACGGCAACAGCCCGCCGAAGAACAAGCCCGCCACCACGTAGGGGTTGGCCAGCGAGAAGTCGACCGTGACCCCCTCGAAATAGGATCCCGGCGCCGCGTTGGCCGAGAAGAAGGCCAGGTCTTGGGTGTAGGCCGCGAACAGCACCAGCGCGCCGAGGCCCGCCGAGCCGATGGCATAGCCCTTCGTCACCGCCTTGGTGGTGTTGCCGACCGCGTCGAGCGCGTCGGTGGTCTTGCGCACGTCTTCCGGCAGGTTGGCCATCTCGGCGATGCCGCCGGCGTTGTCGGTGACCGGGCCGAAGGCGTCGAGCGCCACCACTACGCCCGCCAGCGCCAGCATGGTGGTGACCGCGATGGCGATGCCGAACAGGCCCGCAAGCTGGAAGGTGACGATGATCCCGGCGATGATAACCAGCGCCGGCAGCGCGGTCGATTCGAGCGAGATCGCCAGGCCCTGGATTACGTTGGTGCCGTGGCCGGTGACCGAGGACTGGGCCACCGAGCGCACGGGGCGGTAGCCGGTGCCGGTGTAATATTCGGTGATGACGATGATCAGCGTCGTCACGACCAGGCCCGCGACGCCGCACCAGAACAGGGCCATCGCCGTGAATGTGGCGCCCGGCGTCTCGAACACGGTCGACATGCCGTCCGGGAAGATCATCGCGGTGACTGGGTAGAGCGCGATCAGCGACAGAATTCCGGTGGCGATGAAGCCCTTGTAGAGCGCGCCCATGATCGACTGGCTTGCGCCCAGCTTGACGAAGAATGTGCCGATGATCGAGGTCACCACGCAGGCCGCGCCGATCGCCAGCGGATACATCATTGAAGCTTCTTCGAGCGGACCGGAGAAATAGATCGAGGCGAGCACCATGGTGGCCACGACCGTCACCGCATAAGTCTCGAACAGATCGGCCGCCATGCCGGCACAGTCGCCCACGTTGTCGCCCACGTTGTCGGCGATGGTCGCCGGATTGCGCGGGTCGTCCTCGGGGATGCCAGCCTCGACCTTGCCCACAAGGTCGCCGCCAACGTCGGCGCCCTTGGTGAAGATGCCGCCGCCCAGACGTGCGAAGATCGAGATCAGCGAGGCGCCGAAGCCCAGAGCCACCAGGGCATCGATCACTGTACGGTCGGCGACCTCATAATCCATCGGTCCGGTCAGGATGGTGAAGTAGACCGCCACGCCCAAAAGCGCCAGGCCCGCAACCAAAAGTCCGGTCACCGCGCCCGACTTGAACGCGATCTCCAGGCCCTCGCCTAAGCTCTTCGATGCTGCCTGCGCCGTGCGCACATTGGCGCGCACCGAAACCAGCATACCAATGAAGCCCGCCGCCCCCGACAGCACCGCACCGATCAAGAAGCCGATCGCCACGGTCACGCCCAGCAAATAGGCCACGAGGAAGAAGATCACGACACCCGCGATGGCGATGGTCGTGTATTGGCGGGTCAGGTAGGCCTGAGCGCCTTCCTGGATCGCCGCGGCGATCTCTTGCATCCGCTCGTTGCCGGCATCCGCGGCCAGCACCGACTTGATCGCCCAAATGCCATAGGCGATGGATGCGAGACCGCACAGGATGATCACGAAACTGAGCATTGATTCCCTCCCTCAATGAAACCGGCGGCGCTTTTTCGCCCAGAAATGCCGCAGTGGCAAGGGTTTGCGTCCATTCGACGCGGTTTCGGTTCCGCTCGCGCGGGCCCGGCGGTCATTAACTGCGCATTTCCCTGAATTAACAGTACGTTAATCCACAGCCATCACACTGCGGCGCAATGTTGCATTGCAGCAATAGGGCCGGAATGGCAAGTTCGATCCGCGTTCAGACCGCCGGTGATGGGATGCCGTGCGCACCCCGTCCGGCGGGCCGTGAGGGAGGACAGGTCCATGCGCGTCAATGCCATCCCGGTCGGGTCGAACCCGCCGGAGATCGTGAATGTCATCATCGAAGTTCCGGTCGGTGGCGAGCCGATCAAATACGAACTCGACAAGGAAGCGGGCACAATGGTCGTGGACCGGTTCCTCTACACGCCAATGCGCTATCCGGGGAATTACGGCTTCATCCCGCACACGCTTTCGGAGGATGGGGATCCGGTGGATGTCCTGGTCGCGAATACGAGGCCCATTCTGCCCGGCGCGGTGCTCGCTTGCCGTCCGATCGGTGTCCTAATCATGACCGACGAGGCGGGAGGCGACGAAAAGATCATCGCGGTGCCGACCAGTCAGATTTCGCGGCGCTACGAGGCGATCCAGAATTACACCGACCTGCCCGAGATCACGGTCAACCAGATCGAGCATTTCTTCGCCCACTACAAGGACCTGGAAGGGGACAAGTGGGCCAAGATCGAACGGTGGGGAGACGCGGACGAGGCCAAGCGGATGATCACGGAGGCAATGGCGAAGGCCTGAGCCGCGTTGCGCCCGCCCGCCAAACCCGCTAGCGACGGATCGCGGGTTATAGAATGGGTGTTGGGATGCCGAGCATCACCAAGACATTGGCCAAGCGGATCTTGCCGCAGATTGCGATCGAGGCGGTGCTGCGACGGCGTGAGAAGCGGGCCCTTGACCTGGTGCCCGATCTGGACTTCGAGCCCTCTGCCCTGATCGCGTCGACGCTTTTTGACCATAGCGTGATCTTTGCCGCGCAATCGCCTCTCGACAGCGATTGGGAGGCGGATCACGGGGCGATCGTGCGCCAGGCGACCGAGGGCCGGATCGGCTCGGCCGTCAGTGCCGGTGACCGGCGGGCGCTTTACCGGCTGGTCCGTCATTTCCAACCGAAATCGGTGCTGGAATTCGGGACCCATCTTGGCATGTCGACCTACTACCTGGCTCAGGCCCTGGCGCGTAACGGTGCGGGCCGGATCACGACGGTTGATATCATCGACGTGAACGGCGATGGCGGCGCTTGGCGTCAGGCGGGCCTGAAAATGCCGCCGGCCGAGATCGCGAAGGCCTTGGGCCTTTCGGGCCATGTCGAGTTTGTGGCCGAACCCTCGACCGAATTCATGGCCGGGCAGCAGGACACCTACGATCTGATTTTCCTTGACGGCGACCACGCGGCCTCGGCGGTCTATCGGGAAGTCGCCTGGGCGCTCGGCCGACTTAACCCAGGCGGGCAGATCATTCTGCATGACTATTTCCCGAACGGGACGCGTCTTTTCCCTGATCTGCAAGTCGTTCAAGGCCCATACCTTGCCTTCGACCGCCTCAGCCGAGAGAACCCATCGATAGGCATCGTGCCGTTCAGCCCCTTGCCGTGGACCACCATGCCGGGCACGAACAACACTAGTCTCGCGGCACTGGTCAGGATGTAGGCACCGGCGGCGTGCGGGGTCTTGTCATCGGCCCTCCATAGCGTTGTTATTGACCCTCGGTTTTGACCCGGGGGGCGATTGACGTGACCAGCGACCAGGTTTTGCTGTTCGGCCTCTTCGCGGCCGTCTTTGCGCTGCTGCTCTGGGGCCGCTGGCGCTACGACCTTGTCGCCTTCACCGCCTTGGTGGTCGCGGTGATCGCCGGGGCGGTTCCGAAGGACCTGGCGTTCTCGGGCTTTGGCCATCCGGCCACCGTGATCGTCGCCCTGGTGCTGGTCGTCTCGCGCGGGCTGACGAATTCGGGCGCTATTCACGTGATCACCAGGAGCCTGGTCGATGCCTCGCGGTCGCTGGGCGCCCATATCGCGATCATGGGCGGGGTGGGGGCGGCGCTTTCGGCCTTCATGAACAACGTCGCTGCGCTGGCGCTTCTGATGCCGGTCGATATACAGACCGCCTTCAAGGCCAAGCGCAATCCGGGCCTGACGCTGATGCCGCTCTCGTTCGCGACCATTCTGGGCGGGCTGGTGACGCTGATCGGCACACCGCCTAACATCATCATCGCCAGCTATCGGGGAGAGGCGCTGGGCGAGCCGTTCCTGATGTTCGATTTCGCGCCTGTTGGCCTGGTCTGCGCCTTGGCGGGGCTGGCCTTTGTCGCGCTGGTCGGCTGGCGGCTGATCCCGAAAAGCGCGGACAGCGCGGGCTCGGCGGCGAAGCTTTTCGAGTTGCAGGACTATGTGGCCGAGATTCGTGTGCCGGACGAATCCGACGTGATCGGCAAGCGGGTCGCCGAGCTTTACGAAGAGGCCGAGAAGGCCGATGCGGCGATCATCGGTCTGGTGCGCGCGGGCAGGCGGCTTTACGGCGCGGCCCGCCACAACGTCCTCCAGGCGGGAGATGCGCTGGTGGTCGAGGCGGCGCCGGAGGCGATCGACGAATTCAAGAACGCGCTGAAGTTGGAATATCATGGCGAAAAGCTTCATCAGATCGAGGCGGCGGGCGAGGGGTCGAGCCTGATTGAGGTGGTGGCGACCGAGCAGGGCTTGATCACCGGCCGCTCGGCGCTGTCATTGCAATTGCTGCGCACCCGGGGCGTGACGTTGTTGGGGATCTCGCGGCGGGGCCGGCGCATTCGCGAGCGCGTGCGGCGCACAACGGTCGAGGTGGGTGATATTCTCCTGCTGCTCGGGCCGACCGAGCGTTTGCCGGAAGTCACCCAATGGCTCGGTTGTCTGCCGCTGGCCGAGCGTGGCCTCAGCGTGACGCAAAGCGGCCGGGCCTGGCTGGCCGCCGGGCTTTTCGTCGCGGCGATCGCGGCGGCGAGCTTTGGCCTGATCTATCTGCCGATCGCGCTCGGCTCGGGGGTCG
>JAOTXT010000044.1 GCA_029862205.1 Paracoccaceae bacterium | reverse complement strand
ATGGTCTACTCCTACTACCGCAATGATTGGGCCGACAGCCTGACGGCCGATGTCATGCCGGTGATCTGCGGCTTCCTCGGCGGCATGGAATATGGCGCCGCGGGGTTCGATCTGGAACCGTTCTCCAGGCTCGGACTGCTGCCCAGCTTCACCAGATCGACCCTCGAAGACATCGTGACGGGCAGCCATGACGGCTTCGCCTACACGCTCTGCGAGGCCCGCCTGGCGCGCCGGACACGGTCGAGCCGTGGCAAGAGCAAGCGCAAGACGGTGTTCCGGGGCTTGTTGATCCGGATCGAATTGCTGGAGGAGGTGCCGTCGATCTACTTTGCGAGAGAGCGCGGCGTGATCGGCAACTGGTTGAGCGAAAAACTGTCCAGCCTGCAGGACGAAAGCCTGCTTTTGGAGACGCCCTTTCCGGACTTCGAGGCGGTCTACGAGGCCTATACCCGTGACCCGGAGGGCGCCCGGGATTTCATCACCCCGGAATTCACCCAAGGCATGTTGCGTGTCGCCGAAGAGGTAACCGGCAAGTCCCGGTATGTGGCCGCCGCCAGCGAGGGCCGTGACTTCTACCTGGCGCTGCCGCGCAAGGGTGATTTCCTGTCCCTGGGCTCGCTCTTCCGGCCGCTGGCGCTCGCCGAGGACGACCTGCATCAATGCATCGCCGATCTGGCCCTGCCGCGCCGGGTGATCGACACGCTGCGGGGGATGTGAGCGCGGCCCTACTCGTCGACGTCGTCCATGTCCATCTGGCCGCTCAGCCGCCGGCGCACATGGGACCAGCTGAGCCCGATCGCCATCACGGTCGCGATCAGGACCAGGCCCACATAGGTGAAAACGGTCGTCTGCTCCGGGTCCAGCAGCCCGTAATAGACCATCATCCAAATGAGCGCGCCGAAGAAGGCCAGCGCCAGGGCCACACCGATCGGCCCGATCGAGCGCCAGGTGGCGCGCAGGAAGATGATGTAGACGATCACGATGGCGACCGCGGCGAAGACCTTGACCGGCAGGTCGGCCTCGCCGGTCTCGACGATCCAATGGTAGAACGAAGCGCCGGACGGATTGAACGTCGCCAGCACCAGGCACAGCGCCGCAACCCAGCGCCAGAGAAAGCTCATAAGGGTAAAGCTGCGCGCCGCCATTGCCGTTGTTCCTTCGCCGGGTCCACCGGCTGTCCAGATAAAGCCGCGCTCCGCCATGCGCAACCGGTCCTTCCGCGCGCTCTTGCCGCCCGCGCGGTTTCTTCCTATGACCCGGCCTGCGCGGTAGTCAGGGGAGTCCGTCCATGTCTGATCCCAAAAAGGTGGTGCTGGCCTATTCCGGTGGCCTGGACACGTCGATCATCCTCAAGTGGTTGAAGGTGAAGTATAATTGCGAGGTCGTGACCTTCACCGCCGACCTGGGTCAGGGGGGTGAGCTAGAGCCCGCGCGCCGCAATGCCGAGATGATGGGCGCCGCGGCGATCTACGTGGAGGACCTGCGCGAGGAATTCTGCCGCGACTTCGTCTTCCCGATGTTCCGGGCCAACGCGCAATACGAGGGGCTCTACCTGCTCGGCACGTCGATTGCCCGGCCGCTGATCTCGAAGCGGCTGGTCGAGATCGCGCGCGCGGAGGGGGCGGACGCGATCGCCCACGGCGCCACCGGAAAGGGCAACGATCAGGTGCGCTTCGAGCTGGCGGCCTATGCGCTGGACCCGGATATCAAGGTGATAGCGCCCTGGCGCGACTGGGACCTGACCTCTCGCACGCGGCTCATTGAATGGGCCGAGGCGCATCAGGTGCCGGTGCCGAAGGACAAGCGCGGCGAGGCGCCGTTCTCGGTGGATGCGAACCTGCTGCACACCTCGTCCGAGGGCAAGGTGCTGGAGGACCCGGCCGAGGCGGCGCCGGAGTACGTCTACCAGCGCACGGTCGCCCCGGAGGACGCGCCGGACCAGGCGGAACACATTGAAATCACGTTCGCGAGTGGCGATGCCGTTGCCATCAACGGCGAGGCGATTAGCCCGGCCACGCTGCTGACCGCGCTCAACGAATATGGCCGCAAGCACGGGGTCGGGCGGCTCGATCTGGTCGAGGGCCGCTATGTCGGCATGAAGTCGCGCGGCATCTACGAGACGCCGGGCGGCAGCATCCTGTTGGCGGCACACCGGGGCATCGAGTCGATCACGCTCGACCGGGGGGCAGCGCATCTGAAGGACGAGCTGATGCCGAAATACGCCGAGCTGATCTATAACGGTTACTGGTTCAGCCCGGAGCGCGAGATGCTGCAGGCCCTGATCGACCGCAGCCAGGAGCACGCCAATGGGACCGTGCGGGTGAAGCTCTACAAGGGCTCGGCCAATGTTGTCGGGCGCTGGTCGGACGACTCGCTTTATTCCGAGCAGCACGTGACATTCGAGGACGACCAGGGCGCCTACGACCAGAAGGACGCGGCCGGGTTCATCAAGATCAACGCGCTGAGGCTGAGGCTGCTGGCGATGCGCGAGAAGCGGGGGAAGTGACGCGAGTTCGGATCCGTCATTTTTTAGCGAGGCAACCCAGATCTGGCCGCGTCACAATCTGAGCAACAAAGCCCCGATCGCCAGTGATGCGGGGACCGTTTGGATCAGGGCCAGTTTGATGTCTGGGGTCACCGCGGTGAAGATGCCAGCGATGGCGATGAAGCCCAGGAAGAAATAGGCGAGGTGGGTCTCTGCAGCGATCATTGCCCAAGCCAAGCCCGCGGCAAGGAAGAGGTTGTAGAGACCAACATTCTTCGCAAGGACTTGGCTTGGCTCGAATGTCTCGGGCGCCATCTGTGACAGGAAGGCCCTGCCGCGCGTCGTCCATTCGAAATTCTCGACATAGGCCAGGTAAACGTGGATTGCCGCGACGGCCACGATCAGCAATTTGGCTATCATCTGTCTTCCCTCATGAGAAACGGCATTCCTGCAATCAGTGAGCCGAACTTAGTCGCGGGCATCGAATTAGGCCATGGGAAGCGAAAAACGCGCATGAGCCCCACACGGCGGTGGACGTTTTCTGGTGTCTGCACCTCCTCGCGGGCTCTGAATCAAGAGAGCAAGGCGCTGGTGGGCAAAAAAAACGGGAAAAAGCCTCGTAACGCCGGTTCCTAGTCTGCCCTGACCCAACCCGCCCGGATCGCGTCGATCTGGCTCAGCGCCTCGGCCTTGAGCGGTCCCGTGTTCACCGCGTCGGCCGCTTGCTGCAGTTCCTCGAGCGTCGCGATGCCGATCTCGGTGGTCGAGAGCGCCGGGTTCGAGATCACATAGCGCACCGCCAGCTCGGGCAGGCTGGCCGTGTGGCCTGCATCGACCACCGGCTGCAAGGCCCGTGCCCGTGCCGCGTCCTCGGCGTAGTCGCGGCCCGAACCGATCGGGTCGACCACCGGCATTCCCAGCGGATGCCGGGTCTCGGACCCCGAAAGGGCGCCGCCCGCCAGCACCCGCACCCCGATCGAGCCGACGCCGTTCTCGGCCGCCACGTGCAGCAGTTGGCCGTAGTCCTGGCCCGGATAGCCCTCGGGCACTGCCTCGCCCGCCGAAGGGACCAGCACATTGTAGAAAACCTGCGCTGCGTCGAGCCGGCCCGAGCGGACCAGCCGGTGCAGCGCCTGCACCTCGCCGTTCGCGGTGAAGCCAAGGTATCGGGTCTTGCCCTCGCCGCGCAGCGCCTCGAAGACCGGCAGGATGGCGTCCAGCACCTCGCCGGCGGAGAAGACCATGCCATCGGGCGCCGTGCCGATGGTGTTGTGGAACTGGAAAAGGTCCACATGGTCCTGGCGAAGCCGCCTCAGGCTGCCCTCGATCGAGTCGCGGATCGCGGTCTCCGGGTCGGCGCGGTCCGCCGCACTCAGCCGCACCTTGGTGCTGACGATCACGCCCGACCGGTCGGTCCCAAGCGCCCGGCCCAAATTGGTCTCGGAGGCGGTGTTGCCATAGAGCGGCGCCGTGTCGAAATGGTTGATCCCGTTGTCGCGCGCCCAGGCCACCGCCCGGTCCTGATCGGCCGGGTCGCCCTTTGTCATCAGCCCGCCGACCGCGCCACAGCCGAAGGTCAAAAGCGAGACATCCAACCCTGTGCGCCCCAGTTTCCTGCGTTCCACGGTTCCCTCCTGTAGGGTGGGCTCCATCAGAGCCCACCATTGATCCCGACCACGCACAGAGCGGTGGGCTCATTCGAGCCCACCCTACATGCCGCTCAACCGTCCGCCGCCTTGCGGAAGGTCCGGGCGATCACCGCGCCGTCCTTTTCGGGCAGCGCCCAGGGCTCGTCGGTGAGCGCAATCTTGGCCACCGCGAAAGTGGGCCCTGGCCGGGAGAACATCAGCCCCGCCAAGTCGTCGAGCTGGTCCATCGAGGTCACCTCGAAGGTCTCGCCGATCCCCGCGCCCCGGGCGATCCCGCAAAGATCAGCCCGGATGCCGGTCAGACCCGATTGCCGCCCGGTCTCGCCAAAGCTCTCGTTGTCGAGCACCAGAATACCGAGGTTTGCAGGCACCTGGGCGGCGACCACGGCCAAGCTGCCGATCCCCATCAGCATCTCGCCGTCCCCGGTTAGGCAGAGCACCCGGCGCCCGGGCCGGGCCAACGCGACGCCGAGTGCGGTCGGGACCGCCAACCCCATGCCGCCCCAGGAGTATAGGTAGTCGTCCGAGCCGCCGGCGGCGAAGCAATCCCAGGTCGGGCTGCCGAGCCCGGGCACGACCAAGGCGCCCTCGCGCCGCTCGAGAAGCGCCGCGACCAGCTCGCGCCGCTTGATCAGGTTGGAGCCGCTCATTTGCCGAACCCTTTCGCCCCGATCACCCGCTGGCCGACCATGACCGCGCAGGCGAAATCGCCGCTGAAGGCGAGGTCCGCGGCGGCGGCGAAGGTCTCGGCCACACGTTCCGCCTCGTCCACCGGGAAGCACTTCACGCCCATCGCCTCCAGCACGACGGGCGTCGCCTGGCCCATCGGCACCTGCCACGGATTGAACTCGCCCCACTGGCCCCGCATGGTGATCAGCATCAGGCAGGGCGCCCGAAGGGTGGCCGCATAGCCGAGCGCGTTGATGCAGTTGCCGACGCCCGAGGATTGCATGGCCAGCACGCCCTTCGCCCCGCCCAGCCAGAGCCCCGCCAGGATGCCGATCCCCTCCTCCTCGGTGGTCAGGGTCACGACCCGGGTTGCCGCGTCGGCCTCGCACATTTTCAGGAGCGGCGTCAGCCCCCCATCGGGCACGGTCGCGACGTGGGCGATGCCGCGCGCGCGCATCGCCTCGAAGACCTCGCTCGACCAGTCATGCGCCGCTATGTCAGTCATCTTTGGGGTGCCCTCCGAAGCGCGACGCTAGCCGGGCCTGTGCGGCCGGGCAAGCGGCGGGATTGCACCTATCACCCTGCGGATAGGGCTTGAGCCCGGTGGCCCCGGCTCCCTAGGCTCGCGGGTGATCAAAAGGAAAGGACCACGCATGACCGACACCGACCAGCTTGGCCAAGCCCGGATGATGGAGAACCTCTACTGGTGGGGCATCCCGAGCCTCTTCCGCTGCCCGATCGAGACCGACCCGGCGGCCTGCGACATCGCGCTGGTGGGCGTGCCGCACTCGACCGGCAACGGCACCACCGAACGCGACCAGCATCTGGGGCCGCGCGCGGTGCGCAACATCTCGGCCCTGGCGCGGCGGGTGCACCTGGCCATGGGGCTCGACCCATGGGAGGCAGCGCGGGTCGCGGATCTGGGCGACGTGCCGCTGCCCGAGGCGAATGACAACGAGGCTTCGATCGAGCGGATCACCGAGTTCTATCGCGGGATCGACGCCGCCGGCGCACGCCCGGTCTCGATCGGCGGTGACCATTCGATCACTGGGGGCATCCTGCAGGCGCTGGGCGGGGGCAGGCTTTCGGGCGGCGAGAAGGTCGCGCTGCTGCATCTCGATGCCCACACGGATGTCTTCACCAAGGTGCCGCACTTCCTGGGCGCCAAGAAGTCGGCGGCCCATTGGGGCGCTTATCTGGCCGATCAGGGCCATATCGAGCCGGCGGCCTCGGTGCAAATCGGCATCCGGGGGAACCCGCGCACGCTGGATTGGCTGCAGCCCTCCTACGACTACGGCTACAACGTCGTGACCATGAAGGAATACCGGGCCATGGGGCTGGAGGCGGCGCTGGCCACGATCCGCGAGACCCTCGCCGGGCGGCCGGTCTACATCACCTTCGATCTCGATTGCCTGGACCCCACGGTCGCGCCCGGCGTCTCGAACCTGGAACCGGGCGAGCAGGGCTTCCAGGTCGACGAGGCGCTGGCCCTGATCCACGGCGTGCGCGGCATGAACATCATCGGCGGCGACGTGGTCTGCCTGATGCCGACCCGGGATCACCCGAACATGATCACCGCCCGGGTCGCGGCGGCGGTGATGTTCGAGATGATTGCCCTGATCGCGGAGAATGCGGGCGGTTAGGCGAGAGTGTGCTGCTGTTCGCGTCGTCCAAGGCACGTTTCCGCGTCGAGGTTCGGCGGCCAGACCCTTGACCGAAGCCCAGACGATCACACCAGGAACGGATAGCCCCCTTCGTGGCGCAACAGCGCGATCTTGGTCTCGACTCCCTGGCCGCCGGAGAAACCGCCCAGGCCCTCGGCCGAGAGGACCCGGTGGCAGGGCACGATGACCGGGATCGGGTTCGAGGCGCAGGCGGCACCCACCGGCTGGCCATAGGTGTCGAGCTCCTTGGCGATCTCGCCATAGGTGCGGGTCTGCCCAAGGGGGATCGCCAGCATCGCCTCGCGCACCTTCTGGCGGAACGGGTCGGAAAGGGGAGCGAGCGGCAGGTCGAATTCCCTGAGGGTGCCGGCGAAATAGGCCTCGAGCTGCGCGCGGGCGCGGTCCAGGGCCGGGCTGCTGTCCGAATGGGTGTCCTCGGTCCACTCGACGCGGGTGATCCGACCGTCCTGCTCGGTAACGGCCAGGCCGCCGACCGGGGTGGATAGGGATGCGGTGGGCATGGGCATGGCTCCTTTCGCGGATCGCAAATTAGCGCCGCGCAGCGTCCGCGG
Organism: Paracoccaceae bacterium; assembly: GCA_029862205.1. Classification (GTDB taxonomy): domain Bacteria; phylum Pseudomonadota; class Alphaproteobacteria; order Rhodobacterales; family Rhodobacteraceae; genus Thermohalobaculum. The sequence goes on along the minus strand of JAOTXT010000044.1, from coordinate 29,811 downwards.
CGACCCGGATCGTGCGGCCCCTAAAATGCGCAGAACCCGCCCGCCGCCAGCGCGATGGCGCAGAACCCGGCAATCGCGGCGCCAAGCGCAATCCGCTCGCCCAGCGGCCGGTCGCGCCAGCTTTGCCCCGGGCCTTGGCTGTGCACCGAACAGGGTGCGTGGTGCGTTACGCTGATCGGGCGGGCGTCCACTTGGTCGGCCGGGATGGCGCGGACCTCGGCCAGACCGGCGATCTCGTCCAGCTTGGCCGGGTGCCCCGCCATCAGCGCGACGTAGTATTTGGCCTTCACGATCTCGGCACGCACGGTGCCCAGGGCGCGGAGGTCCGTCTGCGGGTCGACCGAGAAATCGAGACCCTGGCATCTCAACTCGCCGATCTGCGTGATCCTGTAGTCGCCCGGGGCCAGCGCGAACTCCGACCGAGCGCCGTTTTGGAACTGGACAGATACCGGCTCGGACTGGCCTGACCGCTTCAAAAGCAACTCGCCGGTACCGTCCTCGCCGATCACCGGTCCGGTTGCGCCGAAAACGCCCAGATCGATCACCGTTGGGACAGGGTCCACTGGCGCGGTATCCGGCGCATTCGCGTCGCCGGCCTGGCTACAAGCCATAAGCGCCCCGACGAAGGAGAACGCCAGATACGTCGCGACAGATCGCATATGCCTGAATATAGCCCTTCGAGCCTGCCTTTGCGATCCCGGCGTTCCGATCGAAGGCGCTCGAGCGTCAGATGAACTCTTGACACCTCGTGCCCGCAGGCCACTCCCTTGGCGGACGTTTTCTAGGGAGGCCACCCCATGACCCAGACGGCTGACGCGATCATCATCGGCACCGGCGTGATCGGCGCCGCCACCGCGTTCGAGATGGCGAAGCTCGGCTGGAAGACGCTGAGCATCGACCGCAATTCCCAGGCGGGCCACGGCTCGACCGCCGGGTCCTGCGCGATCATCCGCATGCATTACTCGACCCTGGACGGCACGGCGTTCGCCTGGGAGGGCTACCATTACTGGCGCGACTGGGCCGACTACCTGGAGGCACATGACCCGAACGGCCTGGCACAGTTCCGCGAGGTCGGCTGCTTGGTGATGAAGACCGAGCAGAACGGGCATCTGGTCAAGCACATGGAGCACAGCCGGACCCTGGCTTGCCCGTTCGAGGGTTGGGGGCCGGACGAGATCCGGCGGCGCCTGCCGATCTATGACCTGACCGGCTACCACCCGCCGAAGCGGATGGAGGATTCAGGCTTTGGCGAGCCGGGCGGTGGCGGTGACCTGAGGGGCGGGGTCTTCTGGCCGACCAGCGGCTATGTGACCGACCCGGCGCTTTCGGCGCAGAACCTGATCCACGCGGCCGGGGCCAAGGGCGCCGGGGTCATGCTGGGCGCGACCGTGACCGGGATCCTGAGCGAGGGCGGGCGGCGGGTCAAGGGCGTGGCGCTGGCGGATGGAGCGCAGGTCCACGCGCCGGTCGTGGTCAATGTGGGCGGCCCGGCCTCGTCGAAGATCAACGGGATGGCGGGGGTGACCGGGGACATGACCATCTCGACCCGGGCACTGCGACAGGAGGTCGTGCACGTGCCGGCGCCGGAAGGCTTCGACTTTGAACGCGACGGCATGGTGGTCTCGGACAGCGACATCGCCTGCTATTGCCGGCCCGAGCACGGCAATAACATCCTGATCGGGTCCGAGGATCCGCCTTGCGACCCCCACCAATGGGTCGAGAACGACACCGACTATGACCGCGACTTCACCGATCAATGGAAGCTGCAGGCGATGCGCTATGGTCAGCGGGTTCCGAGCTTGGGCATTCCGTCGGCAATGCGCGGGGTGGTGGACCTCTACGACGCCTCGGATGACTGGATCCCGATCTATGACAAGTCGGCGCTGCCGGGCTTCTACATGGCCTGCGGGACCAGCGGAAACCAATACAAGAACGCGCCGATCGCGGGGAAGATGATGGCGGCCCTGATCGAGTATTGCGAGGGCGGCGCGGACCACGACACCGAGCCCCTGCAATTCCGCCTGCCGTATATCGACCGGGTAATCGATGTGGGCTTCTATTCGCGCAAGCGCGAAATCAACGAGGAATCGAGCTTTTCCGTTCTGGGATAGGTCTGGGTGAATGGTGGAACGAGTTCCACCGCGCGATTTCGGCGCGGGCCTGTAGGGCGGATCTTGATCTGCCTTACTGTACCACCGCCGGGGCCAGGCGGGCTACCTCGTTCAGGATCCCGGCATAGATCAGGAAGGTTGCGGCCAGCACCAGGGCGTGCCAGATGGCATTATGGAAGCGCAAACGCTCCCAATAAAGGAACAGCACGCCGATGGTGTAGAGGACGCCGCCGGCGGTGATCAGGGTGAAGGTTCCCGGTGAGACGCTTTTCAGGATAGGCGCGCCAACGACCACGACCGCCCAGCCCATGGCCAGGTAGAGCGCCAGGGTGAAAGTCGCCCATCGCCGGGCCGAGACCATCTTGAAGCCGACGCCCACAAGCGCCGCGCCCCAGATGCCCGCGACGATCGGCAGGGTGGCGTCGCCCGCCAGCAGCACAGCGAAGAGCGTATAAGTGCCGGCGATCTTCACATAGATCGCCGCGTGGTCCAGCCGGCGCAGAAGCTGTTTCTTCCGGCCCGCGCGCATCATGTGGTAGCTGGCCGAGCAGGTGAGCATGGCGATAAGGCTGACCCCATAGATCACCGCCGCGCCAATGGTCGAAGCGTCGCCGTACCAGACGGCGGAGAGCGTCACCATGACCGGCACCGCGATCAGCGCCGCAAGCACCCCGATGATGTGGAGAACGCCGTCCGCAAGCCGCTCGGCCCGGGTGTAGACCGGGAACCTGGTTTCGTCCCTTAGGACGACCGCGCGTGGACGCACATCAATCATGATACCACTCTAGCGATACATACTTACTAATCTAAGAATCGTTTGTGGTTTAAATATGCCTGTTACGCGGGTTTCACGCGATTGTAATTTGAGTTTTTCTTTGCCACCGAATGGCGGCGTCTCTAAATGGCGAAGGCCGTGCCGCCCGCCGCGGCCGATGTGTCCGCACAGGGTGGGTTGCGTATCGAACATGCAACCGTTGATAGCGGCCAAGCGTGACGGATTGATCTTGATCTCGTGTCGTAGACGTGAAGGCGCGCAAAATCTGGTGGTTTCGCTGCGCGGTTGCGGATCAACCCACCGAGGCAGCGAGGGTGCGGCTGATCTCGGACAGCGAGCGCCCGCTCTCGGCCCGCCAGGCATTGAACGCGGCCTGCACCTTGGCGAGATCGCGCTGCGAGGTCGGGTCCTTCTCGACCACGCCCTCGCGGATCAGGGCGCGCACCACGTCGCGGGTCAGCACAAAACTTTCGATGCCCATGGTGCGCAGGAAGTATTGGCCGGACGTGCCGCCAAGCCGCGAGGCGCGCTTCTTGATCAGCATGATCAGGCCCACGAAATCCTCGGCGGGCCAGTTCGCGAAGGCCTTGGCGGCCGAGCCGTGTTCGGCCGCGAGCTCGCGCAGGAAGGTGGCATTCTCGGCCACCGATCGGATCTTGGCGGCATTGCGCACGATCCGCGTGTCCTTGACCAGGGCATCGAACTCGGCATCCGACATCATCGAGCAGCGGCCGACATCGAAACCCCAGAACGCCTCCTCGAAACCCGGCCATTTGGTCTCGATCACTTTCCAGCTGAAACCCGCCTGAAAAACAGACCGGGTCATCGCCGCAAGCCAGCGGTCGTCCGGGATCCGGGTCATTGCGGCGGCCGATTTCGGGTGCGGCAGCAGCTTCTCCAGCACCTCTTGTCCGCCCTTGCGCTCGGCGGCCATGGCGAAGATGCGGTCGAATTTTTGGGGCATCGGCGCCTCTCGGAATGGTTCTATCTAAGCTTAGTCCGGCTCAAGGGCCGTTCCAGCGCACGGTGCCGTGGCTGGAAAGGTCGTATCCGCCCAGCTCGGTTGCCTTCTTCGCCAAGGCGGAGCCTTGGCAGAACGCCACGAATGCCTGCCAGCGCGGCTCGAAATAGGCCCGCCGGTCGATCACGATGTCGTAACGCTCGCTCATCAAAGGCACAAAGCCTAGCCGGAACTGGCGCGCCATCGCCTCCAGCCCCGGCGCCGCCTCGGCCTGGCCGGAGGCAACCGATGCGGCGGCCTCGGCCTCGGTGCGCGCCGGTTCACCGGCCGGGGCCAGTGCGTCGTCGCCCAAGCCGGCCTCGGCCAGAAGGTGATCGAACAGAACCTGGCCGCCCGCCGCCGGCTGGCGCCGCGCGACTCTCCGTCCGTTCAGATCGCCCACACGGCTGATATGGCCTTCCAGCGCCGGGTCTATGATCAGACCGCGGCTGCGTTTTGCCCATTCAATCAGCACAACGGGCGCCGCACTTAGGCGGCCGGCCACATGGGCCAGGTTCCAGCCGCCGCTTTCGGGCTCGAAAACGTGGAGCCCGCTGGCGATCGCCTCGGCGCGGGCCATGCGCTCGAGCCCGTCGAGGCTGCCGTCGAAGAAACTGGCCAGCCCCGATCCCGATTCCCGCAACGCCCAGTCCAGCAGCGGGTCGTGGCTGCCCGCGACCACCTCGGGCGCGCGTTTTGCGGGACTGGGTTCGGCGGGACCGCGCTCGCCAGCCAGCCAGCGCTCGATTTCCGTTCTTGGAAACAGAAGCTTACCGGTGATACGGCGGCAGGGGATTTGGCCATTGGCCGCCAGGTCGTAGACCTTGCGCTCGCGCACGCGCAGAAGCGCCGCGACCTCGCGGGTGGTCAGGAATTCCGGTTGCTCGCCATCCATACGTCGTTGGTAACGTGACGCCGGGGCCAGGGGAACCCGGCTGCGACAGCCAGATAGCGCGGTCGGTCCGAATCCAGCTGGTAATCCGGCGAGAGAGATGGTTGCGTAATTAAACCTATTCGAGAAATTGCACGACCAGCGAAAGAGCGGCGGTAATCAGGTTCGCGCTATGGTAGTAAAATATTAACGATAACAACAGTTTAATTGACAACCGCAATGATTAAACCATTCTGGCCACGCGTAACAAGTGGTTATCGCTGTAACTATGGGGGTTAGCGTGTCTAACGTAATGCAAATCGCGGTTGATCACCGCGCCCGGCTGGAAGCCGAAGTCACCAAAATCGAAAAATTCCTGAGCTTTGCCGACGTGCTGACGCAGCATGTCGAGACGCCGATTGCCGACCTGCCGCTCGAAAAGTGCGAGAGCGTGGTGCAGGAAGACGATCGGGTCGCAATGTTCGACCCGGCGCCGGCCGCGCCTGAGGCCGAGGCCGAGGCCGAGAAAGAGGAGCTGACTCTGTCCGAGCCCAGCCCTGCGCCGTCGCCGGCCGAGGCGCCCGCCGCCGCTCAGGCAGCTCCGGAAGCCGCGCCCAAGCCGCAGCCTGAAGCGCCGCGCGCCGAGGCGCCCCAGGCGCCCGCCGCCGAGGCAGCCTCGGAGGCGTCCGACGCGAACTCGCTGCAGGACTCGCTCGATGCGCTGAAGCGGGCGCTGAAGCAGTAAGCACGAACCAACGCCGCGCCGGCCGCGAGAGCGTCCGGCGCAGGCTGAAAACGGGTGCGCCGCCAGACCGCGGGTGGATGTCGGTCTGGCGGCGCGCTTTTGTTTGCGCGAGATTTGACAAAGCCCGAGGGGCGCGGCAGACCTGAACCGCTCGCGGATCCGCCCGCGCCTGGTTCAATTTCCTTTGGGACATGCCATGACCCGTGCCTATCGTGAGGGGCTCGACAAGCGGCCCGCGAATTATCAGCCCCTGACGCCACTGAGCTTTCTCGCCCGCGCTGCCGCTGTCTTCCCGGATCGCGCCGCGATAATCCATGGGCCCCACGAGACCCCGTATGCCGCATTCTACGCCCGTGCCCGGCAATTGGGCTCGGCGGTGCGCGCGGCCGGGGTGCAGCCGGGCCAGACGGTGGCGACGCTGCTGCTGAACACGCCGCCGATGCTGGAGGCCCATTACGGGGTGCCCATGTGCCGGGCGGTGCTGAATACGCTGAACACCCGGCTCGACGCCGCCGCGATCGCATTCATCCTGGACCATGGGGAGTCCAAGCTGGTTCTGGCCGACAGCGAGATGGCGCCGCTGCTGGCGGAGGCGCTGGAGCGGATGGATGGGCCGAAGCCTATTGTCGTCGAATACAATGACCCGACAGCCGGGGTGGCCCGCGCCGGGATCGGCCAGGACTACGAGGCGTTTATCGCCGGCGGCGACCGGGATTTTGCCTGGGAGATGCCCGAGGACGAGTGGGACGCGATCAGCCTCAACTACACGTCGGGCACCACGGGCAATCCCAAAGGCGTCGTCTATCACCACCGGGGCGCGGCGTTGCTGGCAACCGGGAACGTGATCCATGCGCGGCTGCCGGAGCCGATGGTCTATCTCTGGACCCTGCCGATGTTCCACTGCAACGGCTGGTGCTTCCCGTGGTCGGTCTCGGTCTCGGGCGGCACCCATGTCTGCCTGCGCCAGGTCCGCGCCGGGCCGATCTACCAGGCGATCGCCGGGCACGGGGTAAACCTGCTCTGCGGCGCGCCGATCGTCATGTCGGTGCTGCTGAACGCGAGTGACGACGAGCGCCAGAGTTTCGCGCAGAAGGTCACCTTCCTGACCGCCGCGGCCCCTCCGCCCGAGGCGACACTGGCCGCCATGGCCGAGGCGGGGTTCGAGGTGATCCACCTCTACGGTCTGACCGAGACCTATGGGCCCGCGGTGATCAACGAGTGGAAGCCCGAATGGAACGGCCTCGACGGCTCGGGCCGCGCCGCCATGAAGGCGCGCCAGGGGGTGAAGTATTCGGCCCTGGAAGGCCTGGACGTGATCGACCCGGAGACCATGGAGCCGGTGCCGGCGGACGGCGAGACCATAGGCGAGATCATGTTCCAGGGCAATGTTGTGATGAAGGGCTACCTGCAGAACCCGGCGGCCACCGAGGCGGCCTTCGCCGGCGGCTGGTTCCACTCGGGCGACCTGGCGGTAAAGCATCCTGACGGCTACATCCAGATCCGCGACCGCTCGAAGGACATCATCATCTCGGGCGGCGAGAACATCTCGTCGATCGAGGTCGAGGACGTGATCTACAAGCACCCGGCGGTCAGTATGGTCGCCGTGGTCGCCAAGTCGGACGAGAAATGGGGCGAGACCCCCTGCGCCTTCGTCGAGCTGAAGCCCGGGGCCGAGACCAGCCCCGACGACATCATCGGCTACTGCCGCGAGCACCTGGCCCGGTTCAAATGCCCCCGCCACGTGGTCTTTGCCGAACTGCCTAAAACATCGACGGGTAAGGTGCAGAAGTTCGAGCTGAGGAAAATGGCGGAGGGGGTTTAGCGGCCATGGTCATGGAGGCGCTTTGATGCACCGGCTGGGCGAATATCCATTGGAAGACCCGCCCGAGGTGGCGCGGCTTCGCGCCGCCTTGGCAAATGCATCGAACGATCCCGATGCCGCGATTTCGCTGGGCCTTGCGCTGAGCCGTGCCGGCTGCAACTACGAAGCGTCTTTCCTGCTGAGGCCGTTGCGTGCGAGTTGGAAGGCGACACCCGCAGAGGCGCAGGCGCAGGCTGCTTTGGCCGCACAGGCTTGGTGGAACAAGCATGGCTTGGAATTTGCCCGGCTCAAGGGCGCGGGGGATCGCGCGGGTGCCTTGACGCTTCTGGATACGCGGGCGACCGATTACTGGGACCAGCCGCCTCTGCTCATGCATCTCAGCGAGTTCGGGGCCGAAGACCTTGAATACGACCTCGCGGCGCATCTTCTGCATCGCGTCGCGATCCTCGCCGACCGGGGACTGCCGAAGATGGACATGTCCGCCTTCGCCTATGTTCCGCGCGCAGGGCTGGTCGATCTTCTTCTGCGGCGGGGTCAGGCGGCCGACGCCCGGGCGGCCTATGACAAGCTCACGCCCAATCCCGGCAATGCGATGGGGCACCAGATTCTGGGAATCCGGACCTTAGTGGCCGCTGGTGAAGATGATCAAGCGATGGAGGAGACGGCCGAGCTTCTGATCACGGCGGAAGCGAAACGATCCGGTTATAGCCGGGAAATCCGGCTCGATTTTGTCGGTTCGTCGGCCGACCTGGATAGGCTGAGATCGCGCCCGGATTGGCCGGCAATGCTCGACGATCCGAGGTCGTATTTGTCGGAGCGCCGGTCCCGCGGGTAATGAGCCGGGGCGTTCGCCCGCGCCGTCTCCATATTCCCCATGTGCCGGTTTGGCGCGTCTAACGGGCCTCCCCCGCCAACAGCGCCGCCAAACCTTCCCGATAGGTCGGATAGGCCAGCTCCACCCCCAGTTCTTCCTTGATCCGGGTGTTCGAAACGCGTTTCGATTCCGCGTAGAAGGACCGCGCCATGGGGCTCATCTCGGCCTCCTCGAATGGCACCGCTTCGGGGATCGGCAGGCCCAGCAGTTCAGCCGCATGGGCGATCACGTCTTCTGGCGGAGCAGCCTCGTCGTCGCAGAGATTATAGATCGCGCCTGGATGGGGCCGCTCGATCGAGGCTTCCAGCACGGTCGCGATGTCGTCCACATGGATGCGGCTGAAGACCTGGTCCTGCTTGATGATCCGCCGTGCCGTGCCCGCGCGGACCTTCGAGAAGGGGCCGCGTCCGGGCCCGTAGATCCCTGCCAGCCTGAAGACGTGCACCGGCAGCCCGGTCTCGTGCCAATAGCCGAGCCAGTCGCGCTCGGCCGTCAGCCGCGCCCGGCCCCGATCGGTCGCGGGCGTGCAATCCGAGCTCTCGTCGACCCAGCCGCCGCCCCGGTCGCCATAGACCCCGGTGGTCGACAGATAGCCGACCCAGTCGAATTGCTCGGCCCGGGCGCCGAGCGCGCCGGCGCAGCGGTGCAGCACCGGGTCGCCTTGGTCGCCGGGCCCGGCCGAGATCAGGATATGGGTCGCCTCATCGACCAGCGGGCCGCATTTCTCGACCGGCCAGATCACCGCCTCGGCCCCGGTGGCGCGGATCGCCTCTGCCTTTTCCTCGGACCGGGTGGTGCCGATCACCCGCCAGCCGCGCGCCAGCAGGCGCCGGGCCAGCGCCTGGGCCGAATAGCCGTGGCCAAAACTGAGCAGAACCTGTTCATTGCCCATGGCGGTGCCTATTTGGGTCGGATAGTTTCCCGGAATGTCGAGCGGAGGATACGCGCTGATGCGGCGAAAGCGAATATCGATTCTGGCCGTCCTTCTGGCCGCCGTGATGGGCGCGCCCGCCGCGGCGCAATCCTATGACGATTGCGTCGCGATGATCGAGACCGATCCGGTCGCGGCCGAGCGCCAGGCTCATGCCTGGGCCCAGGCCGATGGCGGCGCTCCGGCGAAGCATTGCCAAGCATTGGCCATGCTGGCCCAGGGGGCCGAGCAGCGCGCCGCAGCGCTGATGGTCGAGATCGCCGCCGGGGACCGCACCCTGCCGGACCGGGTGCGTGCCGATCTGTTTGTCGAGGCGGGTGAGGTCTTCCTGGATACCGGCCGGTTGAGGCTGGCCGAGGACGCGGTGCAGCGGGCGATCCTGCTGATCGGTCCGGACCGGGCGCCCCTGACCTTGGGTGCTCGGATCAAGGCCGAGCGCAAAAACTGGCGCGGCGCGGTCGGGGATCTAGACCAGGCCCTGGCCGAAGGCGCGCCGGATGCGGGCTTGCTTGTGCTGCGCGCCAGCGCGAAACGGCGCCTGGGCGAATTGGTCGAGGCGCGGTCGGACCTGATCTGGGCCGAGGAACTGGCGCCGGAGCTCCCCAGCCTTTGGCTGGAACGGGGCTCGCTGGCCGAGCGGAACAAGGATCGCGATGCCGCCCGCGCGGCCTGGCTGAAGGCGATCGATCTCGACCGCGATGGCCCGGTCGGCAAGGCGGCCCAGCTCAGGCTTCAGCGGATGGACTCCCAATAGGTTCGCGAGCGAGCTCAGCCGCGGCCAGCCGCCACTCCTCGGCAACAAAGGGGTCCGGATCGGTTCGCGCAAGCGTGTGGAACCGTTGGGGCGTTGCCAGGCGCGACGCCGCCCAGACGGCGTGGCCGCGCACCAGCGGGTCGGAATCCGCCACTGCCGCCTCGACATGGGGCAGAAGCGCCGGCATCCGGGAATTCCCGATCGCGACCATGACGTTGCGCAGGAACCGGCCCCGCCCGACCCGCTTGATCGGCGAGCCCGAGAAGCGGGCGCGGAAGGCCCCGTCATCAAGCGCCGCAAGCTCGGCCAGAAGCGGGGCAGCGGCACCCTCGCGCGGGGCATAAGCAGCGTGGGCCGCGTGCGCGAACTTGTTCCACGGGCAAACCGCCAGGCAATCGTCGCAGCCGTAGATCCGGTTGCCGATCAGGGGGCGCAGGGGACGCGGGATCGGGCCCTTCAGCTCGATCGTCAAATACGAAATGCAACGCCGCGCATCGAGCTGGTAGGGGGCCGGGAAGGCCGCGGTCGGACAGATATCCAGGCACCGCCGGCAGCCGCCGCAGCGGTCCTCGTGTGGCTGGTCGGGCGCAAGCTCCAGCGTGGTGAAGATCGCGCCAAGGAAGAACCACGAACCCAGATCGCGCGAGACCAGGTTCGTGTGCTTGCCCTGCCAGCCGAGCCCCGCCGCCTCGGCCAGTGGCTTCTCCATCACCGGGGCGGTGTCGACAAAGACCTTGATCCGGCCGCCATGGCGCTCGATCAGCCATCGGCCGAGACGCTTGAGACGCTTCTTGACGATGTCGTGATAGTCGCGCCCCTGGGCATAGACGCTGATCGCGGCCCGGTCGCGGGCGGCAAGTGTTTCCATCGGGTCCGACGCGGGCGCATAGCTGTCGGCCACCATGATGACCGAGCGCGCCTCGGGCCAAAGCGCCGCCGGGTCGCTGCGCCAGGCAAGCCGGTCGGCCATCCAACCCATTTCGCCGTGTTGCCCATCATCGACCCAGGCACGCAGACGTTCGCCGGCCCGCGATACGCGGTCCGACCGGGTCACGGCAATCGCGGCAAAGCCGAGCGCACGCGCTTCGTCTTCCAGCGCCGTGCGCAGTGCGTCAATCGCCTCTGGGCTGGTCTCCGGCCCCATCGCGTGCCCTCCGGGCGGGCCATTCTGCTGCCCAGGGCCATTTATCACCGATCGGGCGCGCGAGTTCAAAGGCGCCAGCGCGCGGGCGGGCTCAGTTGCCGCTGACGCGCCCCGCATGCAGTCCGGCGCCGAAATGGCCGGCCTTGCGCGAGTCGTCCGAGAAGCGGTTGGCTTCGCCCGCGCAGGCGGACAATAGGGTCGCAAGCACCAAAGCGGAGGAAAGGATTGCGAATTTCATACTGGGCTCCCGTCAGCCGTCTATTCGTTCAATCGTGGATGCAGGAGATGTGTGGCGCGGCCGCGCGCAGTCAAAGCCAGGCCTGGACACAAGCATGTGACACCCGCGTGTACGGGCTGAACCGGTCACTGACGAAGGCGATCAAAAATCGAGGTCGGCGTAATGCTCGGTCGCCGGGAAGCCCGGCAGGTGGTCGGCCAACAGGCCCCGGAAGCAGGGCCGCGATTTCATCACCGAATACCAATCACGGACCGAGGGGTAGTCGTCCCAGGGCACGTCGCCGATATAATCGAGACAGCTCAGATGCGCCGCCGCGGCAATGTCGGCTAACGTCATGCGGGGCCCGGCGATCCAGTTATGACCTTCCAGCAGGAAGGTCATGTAGTCCAGATGCACGCGGATGTTCTGGCTGCCGGCCTTGAGGCACGAGCCATCCGGATAGCCCAGCCGGGCGAGCCGTTTGGTGACCCGCTCAAACAGCAGATTCTCGGTCACCTCGCGGTTGAACTTGTCGTCGAACCAGCCCACCAGGCGGCGCACCTCCGCCCGCTGCACCGGGTCGCGGGGCAACAGCGGCGGCTCGGGGACCGTCTCCTCGACATATTCCAGGATCGCCGCGGATTCCGACAGGGCCTTGCCCGCGGGCGTGATCAGCACGGGCACCTTGCCGGCAGGGTTGAGGCGCAGGAAGTCGAGCCGTTTCTCCCACGGCCGCTCCTCGATCAGTTCGACCTCGATCCGTTTCTCGGCCAGGACCAAGCGGACCTTGCGGCAATATGGCGACAGGGGCAGGTGATACAATCGATGCATGGATGACTTTGTTTGCCTTTTGGCGTTGTTTCTTGCTGCTCAATCTCCTCTCTGCCCCATCGGCGATCGCATATGCAAGGGAATTGGCGCCTTAGACGCAAACGAGGCGCCGGGGTGAGTCCCCGGCGCCACGCTCAAGTTTCTGATATCTCTTGTTATTCCAGGCCGAGCAGATTGCGCAGCACGGTCGCGCCGTCGATCACGACGCCCCGGCGCTGGCCGGTTTCCTGCACCAGACGGCTGAGCACCGGCCGGTTCAGATAGCCGTTGGTCTCGAAACCGCGGCTGCGCTGGTAGCCCTCGATCGCCCAACGGGTACTGGAATCGAAGAACCCGTCCATGGCCCCGGGCGAGAAGCCCAGAATGTTGAGCCGCTGCTCGACCGACAGCCGGTCGTTGCGGGTCAGATTGAGCGCCCGCTCCTCCTCGGCCGGATCGGCGGAACCGGTGGATTCGGCGGTCGAGGACGTGCTTCCCAGCGCCGCGAGCCGCTCCTCGGCCTCTGGTTGCCAGATGCCGTTGGGATAGCGCTCGAGATAGTCACGGTAGGCTTCCGGGATGTTGTCCTGACGCGCCTGACGCCAGAAGCGGCGTTCCCGGTAGGCCAGGTCATCGGTGCCGGCGCGGGCCATCCGTTTCAGTGCATCGCGGGCCGCATCGGTGTGGCGGCCATCGGAATGCTCGGCCAGATAGTCGCGATAGGCATCGCCGGTGCCGATCGAGACCGCGCGTTCCCAATCGCGATCGTCGCGGCCGGGCCCGGCTTCCTGGCCCTGCTGCCGCAACAGGGCATGTTGATCGGCGTCCAGATAGCCAGTTTCGGTCAGGTTGTTGTTGCGCTGCCAAAGCCGGAGCGCCGTCCGCGAACCTGGGCCGAAAACACCGTCGATACCGCGCGGGTCATGACCCAAAAGCGACAGGAGCTCCTGTACCTCACGGCGCTGCGATCGGGTCAGGTTCAGCCGCCGCTCGACTTCGGCCGGGCTCGCAGCGTTGACCGAGCCGCCGCTCGCGCCTTGGCGCACCAGTCGGAAGCCGGGCCGGACCGCGCCGGTGCTCCAGGCGGGTGCCGCCATCCGGCGCGCGGCGCGCATGGCCCGGTTGCCGGGCCGCAGGAAGTCGTCGGCGACCGTGCGGGCGAACCGGCTGGGCCCGCTGCCGCGGCGCCGAATCGCGCGCCCAGGCGCGGCGGCCGAGACGACCAGCACGCCATCGGGCGCGGCAATCTCGGCGAGCCCAGGCTCGGAGACCGCGTTCGGGGTGTAGCCATTGTATTGCGCCGCATCGACGAAGACGACCGAGCGCCCGGGCCGCGAGGCGGCCATGCGCATGACCAAATCCAGCGGCGTCCCGTCCATCATCACCGAGACCAGCGAGCTGTTGCGTTGATCCACAGCGGTCAGATAGCTCTCGCCATCGCTGCGCAGCGCATGGCCGGTGAAGTAGAACACAACCCGGTCGGCGCCGCTGATCTTCTGGGCAAAGCGTGCCAGGCGGGCGCGCATGGTCTTGCGGTCCAGATTGATACCCAGCGTCACGTCATAGCCGCCATCGCTCAGCGCCTCGGCCACCAACTTTGCATCGGCCTCGGCAGTGCGCGCATCCGGCGCGCGATGGTAGTCCGCATTGCCGATCACCAAGGCGACCTCCGCCGCCTGAAGAGCGCCCGGAGCCAACAACATAATGCCAAGCATCCAAACCGCCGCGTGTGCGAATCGCCGGTTCATCGATCTCTCCCCATTTGTTTCCCCTCAAGGTCTCTCGACATCGCGAAAACCGATAACTGAACGCATAAAATCGCTGAAACCGTCGCAAGAATTGGCGGCTGGGTCAATTCAGAGAGGGTTCAGACAGGCCGCCAGACCGTCGGCCAGGCCCTCGATCAGCGCGGGATAGAGCGCCGGCCCGGGAGCGAGCGCGGCGCCGAGAGGATCGAGGACGCCGATCTCGACGCCGGCATCGCGCGCGACCCGTTCGGCCAGCTTTGCATTGCCTTGCGGCTCGCGGAAGATGCAGCGGATATCGCCTTGGCGCAACCGGTCGCGGATCTGGGCGACCCGGGCCGGGCCGGGCGGGCGGGCGTCGCTGAGGGCCAGCGCGCCCGCGGCCTCGATATCGAAGCGGTCCTCGAAATAGTGAAAGGCGTCGTGGAGCACGATGAAGGGCCGGCCGCGCAGGGGCGCGACGCGCGCCTCGATCCGGGCCTCGAGCGCGGCCAGTTCCGTGCGGCCCGCTTCGGCATTGGCCATGTATGTGTCCGCACTATCCGGATCGAGCTTGGCCAGTGCCCGGGCGATCTCGTCGAGCCAGAGCGCGGCGTTCCTGGGGTCGAGCCAGAGATGCGGGTCGGTCTCGTCCTGATGCGCCTCGTCGCCATCCTCTTGGTCGTCATCTCCTTTGTCTTCGGCCTCGAAGGCGGCCCCCTCGCGCAAGTCGAGCCGCGTGAGCCCCTCAGTCCGGTTCAGCCGCAGCACCGTCGCGTTGCGTGCCAGCGCCGTGATCGGGCGTTCCAGCCACGGCTCGATCGCCGGTCCCATCCAGATCACCAGGCCGGCATCGGCCAGCGCCGCCGCGTCCGACGGGCGCAAGGCGTTGTCGTGCGGCGAGGCGCCGGGCGGCAGCAGCAGCGTCGGCGTGCCTCGGCCCTCCATGACACGGGCGACCAGCGAATGGAGCGGCGCGATGCTGGCGACGACGCCCACGGTCTCGGCCCGGCTTTCGCTTGAGAATGTCCCGAGAGCGATTAGGGCGGCGCTCAGTGCTGTCATAATCCATCGTTGCATGGCGGGTTGCCTAGCAGAATCGTTATGATATAACAATGCGCATGTTATTTTGTAACAACAGCAGCCCGACATGACGCTCGCCTTCGCGGAACATGACCACGGCAAGTGCCGCGCGGCGCTGAAGGACGCGTTGGCCGAGGCGGCAAAGACCCGCGGGCTGCGGCTGACGCCCGCGCGCGTCCGTGTGCTCGAGATCCTTTCCGAAGCCCACCGGGCCATGGGCGCCTATGAGCTGCTCGACCGGCTGCGCGAGGAGGGGCTGGGCTCGCAGCCGCCCGTCGTCTACCGGGCGCTCGATTTCCTGACCCAGGCGGGCTTCGTGCACAAGATCGAGCGGCTGAACGCTTATGTGGCCTGCTGCCATCCGGACGAGGACCACGGCACCGATCATGGCGCCTATTTCCTGATCTGCGCCAGCTGCCGCAAGGTCGCCGAGGTCGAGGACGGCGCGTTGGACGTCGCGCTGGCCCAGGTCGCCGCGGGGCGCGGGTTCGCGATGCGGCGCACCGTGCTCGAGATCGAAGGTACCTGTCCCGCTTGCAGGAGGGACGGTTGACCGCTTCCGAGCCCCTGATCCGGGCCGAGGGCTTGGGCGTCAGCGCGGGCGGGCGGCGTATTCTCTACGACGTGGACGTTGCCCTCGCGCCCGGCGAGATAGTCACCATCGTCGGCCCGAATGGAGCGGGCAAGACCACGCTGCTGCGCACGCTCATCGGCGCGCTGACGCCGAGCCGGGGGCGGGTCGCCCGCAAGCCCGGCCTGACGATCGGTTACACGCCGCAGCGGCTGGCGATCGAGAGCACGATGCCGCTGACCGTCACGCGGTTCCTGGAGCTTGGCGGCGGTGAGGATGCGCGGTCGGCGCTTGAAATGACCGGCATTGCCCATTTGGCCGAGGCTCAGATGAGCGGGCTTTCGGGCGGCGAGTTGCAGCGCGCGGCGCTGGCGCGCGCGCTGATGCGCCGGCCGGGTCTGTTGGCGCTCGATGAGCCGACGCAGGGGCTCGACCAGTCCGGCGAGGCGGCCTTCTACCGCTTGATCGACCGGGTGCGTGACGAGACGGGCGCGGCGGTCTGCATGGTCAGCCACGACCTGCATGTGGTGATGAGCGGGTCGGACCGGGTGATCTGCCTCAACGGCCATGTCTGCTGTGAAGGCGCGCCGGTGCAGGTGAGTTCGATGCCGGAATACCGCGCGCTGTTCGGCCTGGGCACGCAAGGCGCGCTGGCGCTCTACCGGCACGAGCATGACCATAGTCACCACGGGCATGACCACGAACACGGGCATGACCACGGACATGATGATCATCGGGGGGACGCGGCATGACCGGCTTGCTGGACGATTTTCTGGTCCGCGCGGCGCTCGCGGGCATCGGGGTCGCGCTGATGGCGGGGCCGCTCGGCTGTTTCGTGGTCTGGCGCCGGATGGCCTATTTCGGTGACACGGTCGCCCATGCGGCGCTTCTGGGCGTTGCGTTGGCACTGGCCATCGAGGCAGGGGTGATCCCGGCGGTGCTGGCGGTTTCGGTGCTGGTCGCGCTGGCCGTCGCCCATGGCACTGGCCGGCTTTACGCGTCAGACACGCTACTGGGCGTGCTCGCCCATGGAGGGTTGGCACTGGGCCTGGTGGTTTTGTCGTTCCTGCCAGGCGGGCGGGGCGATCTGTCGGCCTGGCTGTTCGGCGATATTCTGGCGGTCGCGCCCGGCGATCTGGCGGTGATCTGGGGCGCGGCGGCATTGGGCGCGATCGGCCTCTGGTTCGGTTGGCGCCAGCTTCTGAACTCGACACTCGACGAGGAGCTTGCCCGGGCCGAGGGCGGAGCGCCCGCGCGTGACCGCCTGATCCTGACCCTGGCGCTGGCGGTCCTGGTGGCGGCGGCGCTGAAGGTGGTCGGGGCGCTGTTGATCACCGCCATGCTGATCCTGCCAGCCGCGGCGGCGCGTCCGCTGGCGCGCTCGCCCGAGGCGATGGCGCTGGGCGCCGCGGTGATCGGCGTGCTGGCCGCGCTGGGCGGGCTGCGGCTGGCCTGGATCGCCGACAGCCCGGCAGGGCCCTCGATGGTGGTCGCGGCGCTGATGCTGTTTCTGCTGGCCAATGGCGCCACCCGCTTGGCCGCGCGTCACTCCGGGCGCAGCTGATGCCACGCTACAAGCTGACGCTGGAATATGATGGCACGCCTTTTGTGGGCTGGCAGCGCCAACAGAACGGGCGCTCGGTGCAGGGCCGCCTGGAGGAGGCGCTGGCCGCGCTCGACGACGCAAAGCCGGCGGTCACGGGCGCCGGCCGCACCGATGCGGGGGTTCATGCGATGGGCCAAGTCGCCCATTGCGATCTCAGCCGCCACTGGGAGCCGTTCCGCCTGGCCGAGGCGCTGAACTGGCACCTGAAGCCCGACCCGGTCGCGGTGCTGGAGGCCGAGCTGGCCGCGGACGACTTCCATGCCCGGTTCAGCGCAACCGGACGGCGCTATCTTTACCGGATCATCTGCCGCCGGGCGCCACTGGCGCTGGAACGGGGCCGGGCTTGGCACCTGGCGCACGAGCTGGATTCCGGAGCGATGCAGGCCGCCGCCGATCTGCTGATCGGCCGGCACGATTTCACCACCTTCCGCTCGGCCCAATGCCAGGCCGAGAGCCCGGTCAAGACGCTGGATGAGTTCCGGGTCGAGCGGGACGGCGCCGAGATCCACCTGCACCTGGCCGCCCGGTCCTTCCTGCACAACCAGGTGCGCAGCTTCGCCGGAACCCTGGAGCGGGTCGGCGCCGGAAAATGGCCCGTCGAACGCGTCGCCGAGGCGCTGGCCGCGCGCGACCGGGCGGCTTGCGGCCCCGTCGCGCCGCCTCAGGGGCTCTACCTGGCCGAGGTTACTTATCCCTAGAGCGTCTCTTCCAGCCGGTCGGTCGCCGGCGGCGGGGCGCGGCTTAACGCGGATATTTCTGCGCGGAGTTCCGGCGTCATGTCGATGTCCAGGGCCGCGAGCGATGGGGCCAGTTGCTCGGCATTGCGCGCGCCGATGATCGGGCAGGTGACATCCGGGTGTCGCGCCGCCCAAGCGACCGCCAGCGTGACCGGATGGTGCCCGCGCTCCCGCGCCAGCGCCGTGAACCGGCCCGCGGTCTCCAGCACCCAGTCCTCGCCGTAGCGCGCGGTGTATTCCGGGTTGGTCACGATGCGCCCGGCCCCGGGCCGCGCATCTGGCCCATATTTTCCAGACAACAGGCCGCCGCCGACCGGGCTATAGGTGATGACGCCCAGGCCTTCGGCACGGGCCAGCGGCAGGATCTCGGACTCGGCCTGGCGCTTGACCAGGGAATACATCGGCTGGATGACGTCGAGGCGCGCCCAGCCCCGGTGCTCGGCGATTCCCAGCCCCTTGGCGATCTGCCAGGCGGCGTAGTTCGAGGCGCCGAGGTAGAGCACCTTTCCGGCCCGCACCAGGTCCTCGAGCGCGCGCATGGTCTCCTCCAGCGGCACCGTATCGTCCCAGCGGTGCATGAAGAGGACGTCGATGCGGTCGGTGCCCAGGCGCCTCAGCGATGCCTCGACCGCGCGCGCGATGTGGCGCCGGTTGGCGCCGGTGGCGTTCACGTCCGGTCCCATCGGGTTGAAGCATTTGGTGGTGACGATCAGCTCGTCCCGCTCGTGCGCCATCAGCCTGCCCAGAACCTCCTCGGCTCGGCCCTTGGAATAGGCGTTCGCGCAGTCAAAGAAATTGATCCCGCGCTCGCGGCCGGCGGCATACATGGCGGCGGATGCCGCTTCGTCCGCGTCGCCGCCGAAGGACATGGTGCCGAAGCAGAGGCGCGAGACCTTCAGCCCGGTGCGGCCGAGCAGGCGGTATTCCATGTTCGGGGCTCCCCTTGCTGACAGGCGCCGAGCCTAGCTCGGAGGTGCACGCCACGCCAAGCGCGTTGCGCGGACGTGTGGTCGAGAGTAACGACATGGGCCGAGGGAGGCGCGATGACCGCGATCGTCACTATCTTGCTTCGGATCGTCGGGCTGGTCTGGGCCATCGGCGCGGTTTTCATCATGAAGAACGCGCGGGCCGCGGGCGACAGCGACGCGGCGCGCTGGGTCTTCGTCGGCGGGGTGCTGACGTTTTGCGCCGGCATCCTGCTCGCGGCGGCCAGCCGGTATGCGGCGATCCCGGCGGTGCTGCTGGTGCTGCAGCAAGGCGCCTTTCACTGGCGGCAAGGCCGCGCTTTGCCCCAGGGCGCGGCGCGGCCCAGCACGATCCACTTGCAGATTGCGTTGCTGGTCGCCGTCGCGGCGGTGATCCTCGTCGTCAAGGGCGTGTTGCGTTAAGCCGGGATCGGCCGACGCAGGACGTAAACCATTGATTTCGTGCCTAATGCCTCGAGATGCGGCCCCATCTCTGCGAACCGGATTTCAGCGGCGCCTTGGTCCGCCAGCTCCTCGATATGCGCCTGGTAGACCTTTTCGGCCAGGGCGTGTTCGTTCAGCGTGAAGCCGAAGCAGCCGCCCGGTGGCAGCAACGCCATCACCGTGTCGATCATGTCCGCCGGCGCGTGCCCAGGGCTGAAGACGCCGATCGCCGCGAAGTTGGCGTAATCGCCGGGCCGCGCCGGAATCGGATCGTGGAGATCCCCCTTCGTCAGCTTTCGGTAGACGTGCTTCCCGCGCGCGGCGGAAAGCATTTCGTCGGAGAAATCGGTCGCGTCGATGGTGGTGAAGCCCGCGTCCTGCAGCGCGCGGCCCGAGATGCCGGTGCCGCAGCCCAGATCCAGGATCGGCGCGGTCAGATCCGCCACCTCGGCCGCCATAGCCGCCGCGACGCGGTCCGGCGAGACGTATCGGTTGACGACCATGTCCTCGTCATAGCGCGCGGCCCAATCGCGGTAGAAGGCTTGGGTCTTCTCCGGGCTGTCAAGCTGATAGACGCCCCCCAGAACGTCGTCATCATCGCCGTTTCCCATTTTTGGCTCCTTTCCCTTCATCCGCCGCGGCGCGCCCCGCCGAAGCGCACGGCGGCGGCCCGGCGCTCCCATATCGCCTCGGCGCCGAAGCGGTATTCGGCGGCCGGGCGTCCGCCGAGGCGCGTCGAGACCCCGCCGGTCGGCTCGATCAGGCCTGAGCGTTCGACCATGCGGCGGAAATTCTGCTTGTGGAGCGCGACGCCCGAGACCGCCTCGGCGGCGCGCTGCAATTCGGTCAGGGTGAAAACCTCGCCCATCAATTCGAACAGCACCGGGCGGTATTTCAGCTTGCCCCTGAGCCGCCCGATCGCGGTCGCCAGAATGCGCCGGTGGTCGCGCCGGGCCGGGGCGCCCAGCGCCGGAATGTCCGGTGGCGCCGCCGCACCCCGGTCGCGCCAGCTCTCGGGGACCAGGCGGGCGCTGTAAAGCATCTCGTAGCGCTCGAGCGTCAGCTCGTCCCGCCACCCGATATCTTGGGCGCCGTCATGTGCGCCGAAGACCAGCGCTATTTGTTCGCGCCGCTGGATCGAGCTGCCCGCCCAGTCCTGCAAGCGCGGCAGGATCGTCTCGGTCAGGATCTGCGGAATACCTTGGCGACGGTCCTCCCAGGGGAACCAATGCGACCAGGGGGTCCATCCCGGCCTGGCCGACGCGCCATCCGGCGGGACCAGCGCCAGATAGCCGATCGAGACCGTATGCGGCTCGTCCCGGTCGCGCGCTGCCGACCGGCGCGGATCACCGAATGTATAGAGCTGCTCGACATAGCCGAGCCTGATCCCGCTGGTCGCCTCGACGCCATCGGCCAGGGCTTCGTGCAGCGTGCGGTGCCGGTCCGGGTCGAAGGCGGCGGTCGGAAGGTCGCGCCCCTCGGCGCCCCGGGGGGTCAGCACCATCGGGCGGGCGCGGCCAGCGTCGATTTCCAGCGTCACGATCACCGCTGATAGTTCGACGCGGACGGGCTGTGCGGGTTGGCCCGAAGTCATGCTCGAATCTGCAGATAGAGCTGGCGGAACTTGGCCAGGAAGGCGCGCTGGACCGCCTTGGTCGATTGCGGCTTCAGCGCGATCGCCGACGCGCCGTCAAATTTGGGCCGGGGGAAATACTTGGCAGCGTCGGTCTCGGAGAAGCCCGCCAGCTGGGTTGCCTCGAACCAGGCGCTCAGCCGGTCGGCTCGCTTGATCAGTTTTTCCTGCGCCGGGGGCAGTTCGGCGGGCAGGCCGAACCGGATGTGGACGGCCGAGGTCAGTTTCTGCTCGAACGCCTTGTAGTCGAGCCCGATCGCCGCCTTGAAAGGCGAGATCATGTCGCCGATCACGTATTCCGGCGCGTCATGCAGCAGCGCCGCCAGGCGTTCCGCCGGTCCGGCCTTGGGTTTCAGACGCCGAAGGATCAGCTCGACCAGCATGGAATGCTCGGCCACCGAATAGGGGTGGTCGCCGGTGGTCTGGCCGTTCCAGCGTGCGACCCGCGCCAGCCCGTGGGCGATGTCCTCGATCTCGATATCCAGGGGCGAGGGGTGCAGCAGGTCCAGCCTGCGCCCCGAAAGCATCCGCTGCCATGCCCGTGCCGCCATGCCTCGCAAATCCGCAACAAAGTTGGATTTTCCGTTTCCGGGCCTGTCTAATCGCCGCCCGCCGCATTGTCGAGCAAGCGCGGAAATGATATGGGCGCCCCCGAAACGAGATTGGGACCAATCTTGGGGCTGAATTGGGCGGTGGGCCTGTTGAAGGAATGAGCGAGATGCACGGAATGACCGATTACGTCGTGAAGGATATCGCCCTTGCGGATTTTGGCCGCAAGGAGATCGAGATCGCCGAGACCGAGATGCCGGGCCTGATGGCCTGCCGGGAAGAGTTCGGCGAGAGCCAGCCGCTGAAAGGCGCGCGGATTTCCGGTTCGCTGCACATGACCATCCAGACCGCGGTACTGATCGAAACCCTTAAGGCGATGGGCGCCGATGTGCGCTGGGCCTCATGCAACATTTTCTCGACCCAGGATCACGCGGCGGCGGCCATCGCCGCCAGCGGTGTGCCGGTCTTCGCCGTCAAGGGCGAGACCCTGACCGAATACTGGGCCTATACGGACAAGATCTTCCAATGGGCCGATGGCCAACCGACGAACATGATCCTCGACGATGGCGGCGACGCGACCATGTATATCCTGCTGGGCGCTCGGGCCGAGGGTGGGGACACGGCTTTCCTGGATGATCCCGGATCCGAGGAAGAGGAATGCCTGTTCGACCAGATCAAGACCCGTCTGGCCGAGAGCCCGGGCTGGTTCACCCGCCAGCGCGACGCGATCCAGGGCGTGACCGAGGAGACGACGACCGGCGTCAACCGGCTTTACCAGCTGCAGAAGGCGGGCAAGCTGCCGTTCCCGGCGATCAATGTGAACGACTCGGTCACCAAGTCGAAATTCGACAACAAATACGGCTGCAAGGAGAGCCTGGTCGACGGCATCCGACGCGGCACCGACGTGATGATGGCGGGCAAGACCGCGGTCGTCTGCGGCTATGGCGATGTGGGCAAGGGCTCGGCTGCCTCGCTGCGCGGCGCCGGTGCACGGGTCAAGGTCACCGAGATCGATCCGATCTGCGCGCTGCAGGCGGCGATGGACGGGTTCGAGGTGGTGACGCTGGAAGATGTGGCGCCCTCGGCGGACATCTTCATCACCACCACCGGCAACAAGGACGTCATCCGTATCGAGCACATGCGCGAGATGAAGGACATGGCGATCGTCGGCAATATCGGCCACTTCGACAACGAGATTCAGGTGGTCGCGCTCAAGAACTACAAATGGACCAACGTGAAGCCCCAGGTGGACATGATCGAGTTCCCGGAGGGCAAGCGCATGATCCTGCTGAGCGAGGGGCGGCTCTTGAACCTGGGCAACGCCACCGGGCATCCCAGCTTCGTCATGTCGGCCAGCTTCACCAACCAGGTGCTGGCGCAGATCGAGCTGTTCTCGCGCGGCGACAACTACAAGAAAGAGGTCTATGTCCTGCCGAAGCACCTGGACGAGAAGGTGGCGCGGCTGCATCTGGGCAAGCTGGGGGTCAATCTGACCGAGCTCAGTTCCGAGCAGGCGGCTTATATCGGGGTGACTCAGGAAGGCCCCTACAAGCCCGAGCACTACCGCTACTAGGATGGCCCGCCCGAGATCGGGGGGCCTATCGGGGATCGTTCGCTGGCTGAGCCGGGCCGTTATCGGCGCGGGCCTGGCGGCCTTGGCCGCCGCGCCCATGGTGCTGCGGCCCGAGGACGTGCCGGCCGCGTTCGCGCCCTGGGCACCGCTCGACCCCGCGGCGGCGCCGAATTTCGTGACGCCTTTCAAGTTGGTCCGGACCGGGCGCGACTGGGCGGCGTGTCGCGCGGCGCTGATGCGCGGTGGGGCCCAAGCAACGTCGGTCGGCGACCGGACGGCGTCGGCGCAATGCCATATGCGGGGTGCGGTGCGTCTGGACCGGCTCTCACACGCGCGCCTCGCGCCCGAGGCGACGCGCTGCGCTATCGCGCTTCGGCTGCTGATGTGGGAGCGCCATGCGCTGCAACCGGCGGCGCGCGAGATCCTGGGCACGGCCGTCGCGCGGATCGATCATTTCGGGTCCTATAGCTGCAGGCCGATCCGGAGCCATCGCGGACCGACCGGCCGGATGAGCGAGCACGCCACCGCCAATGCCTTCGACATCTCCGGGTTCGTCCTGTCGGACGGGCGGCGCATTTCGCTCCGGCGCGGCTGGGATGGCAAAAGCGGCGAGGCGGCGTTCCTGCGCCGCGCGCGGGATGGGCTCTGCGACTATTTCAGGGTTGTGCTGAGCCCGGATTACAATGCGCTGCACGCGGACCATCTCCACGTGGACCAGGGATTGTTCCTAAGCTGCCGTTGAGGGAATTGCCGGCGGCCTTACTCGACCGGGTTCTCGATCTTCGCCGCCGCCATGATCGGCCCGGCATCGCCATTCTGGATCCAGATCGCGACGCCCTCACCCGGTTCCGGCTGCGGCATCGCCACCTCCTCGGGCTCGGCCCCGGTCCAGGTGCCGATGCGGTTGAGGCTGCGCACCACATGGCGGTAGGTGATCTCGCGCCCGGCATTCTCGCCGCGCTGGATCGCGACGCTCTCGCTGAGGTCGTATTTGGCGATCCATACCGTGCCGCTGACTTGACCCGCTACCGGATCGATTCGGCATTTCAGCATTCCGCCGTCGCGCTCGATCGAGACATTGACCAGCGCGTCCGCTGCCTGGGCGCGGTCTATGGCGCTTGCCACCGCGTTCGAGCTGCTGGCGCGCACGTCCTCGGCTCCCATCACCACCATCTGGGGCGTGTAGATGACGGTTTTTTGCCAGGCGTCGCGATAGGCGATCTGGCGCTCGGTGAACTGGCGCTGGGCGAAGGTGTCGCGCCAGCCCAGATAGTCCCAATAATCCACATGCAGCGATAGCGCGATCACGTCCGCGCGTCCGCTGATCTGAGCCAGGACTTCATCCGCCGGCGGGCAGGACGAGCAGCCCTGGCTGGTGAAGAGCTCGACCACCACCGCGCGCTCGACCTGTTGCGCCGGCGCGAGGACCGGCATTGCCGATAGGGCGAGGCCGAGCACGGCCACCATGAGGGATGACGTTCCACGCATGACGCGGAGATAAGCGCACAAGGCCCGCATCACCAATCACTCCTGCGTTACGCCACGTTTCAGTGAACGCGGCGTGATCGCCGCCCGACACCTTAGCCGGATGCCCCGGTCAACGTCGCGCTCAAGGTCCCGCTCAAGATCTCACTCAGTGGATCGTGAACTCGTGATCCGTATACCGGAACTCGGTCGGGCGCAGCAAATTTGCATGCGCCAGGCGAACCGAATGGATCGGGCCGTCGAGTTCGCGCGTCCAGAAGTCGAGGAATTTCATGAGTTTA
The DNA here is from genome assembly GCA_029862205.1 of Paracoccaceae bacterium. GTDB lineage: Bacteria > Pseudomonadota > Alphaproteobacteria > Rhodobacterales > Rhodobacteraceae > Thermohalobaculum. Next base: position 5,106 of record JAOTXT010000044.1, on the reverse strand, counting down.
GGGAATCTCGGCGCCATGTCATAGTCCTGCCAGACGAAGGTCTGCAACAGATCATTGGCGTCTGGCATCCGATAGAAGATCTCGGCGGTTGCCATGGAATAGCCTTCCAGCTGGCGGCGGAAATCCGGGTCGATGCGTCTCATGATTGCTCTCGTCTTCGCTCTCCTACGCTCGTGTCGCGCACCTGCCCCAGTGTGCATTCCGGCACAGGCCCGGAGCAAGACGGTAGGCGAATCGTGCCACAGAGTGGTTGCGAAGTGGTAGCGATTATTGATCAAAGGTGTTGAAAATGCCGTGCTTTTCACTCTGAGGTTGCAAGATTCGCGGTTGGAGAGTGCGTGGATCACCCCTGGCGTGCGCGGTTTCGTGGAGAAGCGGGTAGGGCGGGATTGATCGCGCAATCGGCATAGCAGGCGGGCAGAAGCCCGCCCTACCGGTCATCGATCGATCGGAAGGGCGGACTAAATTGTCCGCCCGGTGTCACGCCGCCGCGAGGTTTCTCAGAACGTAGTGCAGCACGCCGCCGTTCTCGACGTATTCGATCTCGACCTCGGTATCGATGCGGCACAGCAGATCGATTTCCTTCACCGAGCCATCGCCATAAGTGATGGCCGCTTTCACGGTCTGGCGCGGGTCCAGATCCCCTTTCAGCCCGGCGATCGAGATCGTCTCTTCTCCGGTGAGCCCAAGGGACTTGCGGCTGTCGCCGCCGGTGAACTCCAAGGGGATCACCCCCATGCCGACCAGGTTCGAGCGGTGGATGCGCTCGAAGCTCTCGGCGATCACCGCCTTGATGCCCAGCAGCGCGGTGCCCTTGGCCGCCCAGTCGCGGCTGGACCCGGTGCCGTATTCCTTGCCGGCGATCACCACCAGGGGCGTGCCTTGCGCCTTGTAAGCCATCGCGGCGTTGTAGATCGGCATTTCCTTGCCGTTGGGGCCCTTCGAGAAGCCGCCCTCGACGCCTTCCAACATCTCGTTCCTGATGCGGATATTGGCGAAGGTGCCGCGCATCATGATCTCGTGATTGCCGCGCCGCGCGCCGAACGAGTTGAAGTCGCGCGGCTGGACCTGGCGTTCGACCAGGTATTCGCCGGCGGGCGTGTCGGGCTTGAACGAGCCCGCGGGCGAAATGTGGTCGGTGGTCACGGAATCGGCCAGCAAGGCCAGGATGCGGGCGTCTTTCACATCGGTGATCTCACCCTTCTCGGCGCCCATGCCCTGGAAATAGGGAGGGTTCTGCACATAGGTCGAGGTCGATGGCCAAGCATAGGTCAGGCCGCCGCCCGCATCGATCGCGCGCCATTTGTCGTCGCCCTTGAAGACATCGGCGTATTTCTCCTGGAACGCCTCGCGGGTCACGGTCTGATTGACCAGGTCAGCGACTTCCTGGGTCGAGGGCCAGATGTCCTTCAGGAAGACATCATTGCCATCGTGGTCCTGGCCCAGCGCCTCGGTCGCGATATCGACGTTCATGTCGCCGGCAATCGCATAAGCGACGACCAGCGGCGGCGAGGCCAAATAGTTCGCCCGCACATCCGGGTTCACCCGGCCCTCGAAATTCCGGTTTCCGCTCAGCACCGAGCAGGCCACCAGATCGCCCTCGTGGACGGCCGCCGAGATCGGCTGGGGCAAAGGCCCCGAATTGCCGATGCATGTGGTGCAGCCATAGCCGACCAGATCGAAGCCAAGCGCGTCGAGATCGTCCTGCAGGCCAGCCGCTTCCAAATAGGCCGAGACGACCTGGCTGCCTGGCGCCAGCGAGGTCTTGACCCAGGGCTTCACGTTCAATCCGCGCTCGCGGGCTTTGCGCGCCACCAATCCGGCGCCGATCATCACATAGGGGTTCGAGGTGTTGGTGCAGGACGTGATCGCCGCGATCACGACCGAGCCCGAATGCACGGTATAGTCCGCGCCCTCAACCGCGGCTTTCTTGCCCAGTGGGCGCTTGAACTCGCTCTCCATATGGCCCTTGAAGGTGGCGGCGGCCTCCTTCAGCAGGATCTTGTCCTGGGGGCGTTTGGGGCCCGAGATCGATGGCTCGACCTCGCCCATGTCGAGCGCCAGCGTCGAGGTGTAGACCGGGTCGTAATCCTCGCCCCGCCAGAACCCGTTCTCCTTGGCGTAAGTCTCGACCAGGGCGATCCGGTCCTCGTCGCGGCCGGTGGTGCGCATATAGCGCAGCGTCTCGCCATCGACCGGGAAGAACCCGCAGGTGGCGCCGTATTCCGGGGCCATGTTGCCGATCGTGGCGCGGTCGGCCAACGCCAGGTGATCGAGGCCCGGCCCGTGGAATTCGACGAACTTGCCAACGACGCCGTGCTGGCGCAGCATCTGGGTGACGGTCAAAACCAGGTCGGTCGCGGTCACGCCCTCGCGCAATTTTCCGGTCAGCTTGAAGCCCACGACCTCGGGGATCAGCATCGAGATCGGCTGGCCCAGCATCGCCGCCTCGGCCTCGATCCCGCCGACGCCCCAGCCGAGCACGGCCATGCCGTTGACCATGGTGGTGTGGCTGTCGGTGCCGACCAGCGTATCGGGATAGGCGACTTCCGCGCCCGACTGGTCCTTGTCGGTCCAGACGGTCTGGCTCAGATATTCCAGATTAACCTGGTGGCAGATGCCGGTGCCGGGCGGCACGACGCGGAAATTGTCGAACGCTCCCTGGCCCCATTTCAGGAACTGGTAGCGCTCGCCATTGCGCTCGTATTCCCGGTCGACGTTCATCTGGAAGGCGCGTGCGTTGCCGAATTCGTCGACCATGACCGAATGGTCGATCACCAGGTCGACCGGCTTCAGCGGGTTGATCTTCTCCGGATCGCCGCCCAACGCCACCATGGCGTCGCGCATCGCAGCCAGGTCCACCACCGCCGGCACGCCAGTGAAGTCCTGCATCAGCACGCGGGCCGGACGGTAGGCGATCTCGCGCGGGTTTTTGCCGCCATTCGCGCCCCAATCCGAGAACGCCTTGATGTCGTCTACCGTCACCGTGCGCGTATCCTCGAAGCGCAGCATGTTCTCGAGCACCACCCTCAGCGCCGCCGGCAACCGCGCGAAGTCACCCAAGCCCGCGGCCTGCGCCGCCGGGATCGAATAGTAGGCGATCTCGCGCCCGTTGACGGAGAGGGTGCGGCGGGTCTTGGTGCTGTCGGAACCGACGGTGATGGGCATGTGGCGTCCTCCCTGGTATCGGCCCCCCGATGCGCTGGTCCGGTGACCGGCAGTTTTGGGAGGTTTTCTTTCGGAATGCTGGGCTCCTAATGGCCGAATTCAAGCGGCATGGCAATCGCCCGCCATGTCGCAGTGCACAAAGTGCTGCCGCGCTCGTTGCGGCCCCGCTCGACGAAGCGCATTTGCGCCAGCGCGCCAAGCAGGTAATAGGGGCCGATGGACCTGTCCCTCGAGAACCTCTCGTGCCGGCGTGCCGGGCGATTGATCTTCAGCGATCTCGGCTTCCGTATCGACGCCGGGCAGGCGGCGGCTTTGCGCGGGCCAAACGGGGTTGGCAAGTCGACGCTGCTCCGCCAGTTGGCCGGGCTGATCCCGGTCGCGGGCGGGGATGCGATGCTGGGCGAGGTGTCGTTGGCGCAAGACCGCCAGGCCTTTCAGGAGCGGATCGCCTATGCGGGGCATTTGGACGCTGTGAAGCCAGCGCTGACGGTTGCCGAGAACCTGGCCCTTTGGGCGGGGATCAATGGATCAGAGGCCGATCCGGAGAAGGCGCTTGCACGCTTTGGATTGGACGCGATCGCCGACCGGCCAGCCGCGCAGTGCTCGGCGGGGCAAAAAAAGCGCCTCGGCCTCGCCCGGCTTCTGGTCACCGATCGCCCGCTCTGGCTGTTGGACGAGCCCACCGTGTCCCTCGATGCGGAGGCTGTTGGCCTGATCACCGGCCTGGTCGCCGATCATGTGGGCGCAGGCGGCCTGGCCCTGATCGCCACCCATGTGGATCTGGGGCTGCGCGACATGCCGGTGCTGGAGCTTTCGCCGCCCGGTGCGGCGGCAGCCGAGCAGGCGGACCCGTTCCTCGAGGGGGCGTGGTTGTGAGGGCGATAGGATGAGGGGCACCGGCGCGCTCATCGTCCGGGATCTGCGCCTGGCGCTGCGGCTCGGCGGGGGCGGAGGGATCGGCGTCGCCTTCTTCGTGCTCGCGGTCGTGCTGATCCCGCTGGGCGTCGGGCAAGAGGGCGCGGTCCTGGCGCGGATCGCCGGTGGGGTCCTATGGATCGCGGCGCTTCTGGCGGCGCTCTTGTCGTTGGACCGGATCTTTCAGGCGGACTTCGAGGACGGCTCGCTCGATCAGCTGATGCTGTCGCCACTGGCGCTGGAGCAGGTGGTGCTCGGCAAGGCCGCGGCCCATTGGGTGACGACTGGCTTGCCGATGACCCTGATCGCGCCGGTTCTGGGCCTGATGCTGAATTTGCCGTCTGCGGTTCTGCCGGCGCTGGTGATCGGCATGGCGCTCGGCACCCCGGCGCTCAGCCTGATCGGGGCAGTCGGCGCGGCGATCACGGTCGGTGTCCGGCGCGGCGGGCTTTTGCTGTCGATCCTGGTGCTGCCGCTATATATCCCCAGCCTGATCTTCGGCGCCAGGGCGGTCGAGCGGGCGCTGACCGGGCTCTCGCCCTGGCCGGTGCTAATGATCGGCGCTGGGCTGACGCTGTTCTGTGCGGCGCTGGCGCCTTTCGCGGCGGCGGCCGCACTTAGGATTAACGCGCGCTGATCTAGCCCGATTGGCGCTGGTGCCGGGATCGGCGATCGCCTAGACGGGGCCGATGCTTCGCTTCTACCGCGACAATGCAAGATGGCTGATGGCTGGGCTGGTCCTGGCGCTCTGCTCTTCGTTCGGGCAGACCTTTTTCATCTCGCTCTTCGCGGGCCATATCAAAGAGATCTACGGCCTGACCGATGGCGGCTGGGGTAGCATCTATACCATCGCGACGCTGACCTCGGCGGCTGTTCTGATCCAGGCAGGCGGGCTGGCCGACACAATGCCGCTGAAACGCCTGACGCTTCTGGTGCTGGCGCTCTACCTCGCCGTCGTGCTGGGCATGATGGTGAATCGCTCGGTGCTGATCCTGGTTCTGCTGATCGCCGGGCTGCGGTTCT
>JAOTXT010000043.1 GCA_029862205.1 Paracoccaceae bacterium | reverse complement strand
GGCCGTCATCCAAGCAAAGACCTATCGCTTTCGCACCACGATGTCATCAATCGCATCGGGCACGAATCCGCCGCTGGCGGCGAGCGCCGCGCAGTCGATCGGTGCCAGAAGGCCTAGACGCGGGCGCAGTAACTTACCCTTCTGCGTCCGCAGCACGACGTAATCGGGCGTGCCTCCCGCGCCGCCGCCACCGCATCCCGCGGCAGGGCCGCTATCCCGGCCAAGACCCAAATCCAGCCGCACGATGCCCTCGCCGCCGCGCCGGCGGTGCCAGAACGTGTAGATCTCGACCGATTGGCCGGTGCCATCAACCGGCGCGTATTCCAGCAGGTAGCCGCCGCCGCTGCGGCGAACATCGTCGTGGCGCCGTGGATTGGCGGGCCCCACATGGTCCGGGCCGCCTGGCGCGGCGCCAAATTCGAAGGCATGGAGCTGAAGCTCGGTGGCGGCCTCGGTCGCGACCGCGACACGGTCCATTTTCTCGGTGTCATTGAAAGCGATGCTGAAGTTCAGCCGGGCGTCGTCGGCAAATCGAATGGTCGCGTCGCTGGCATTTTGGAATCCGGGCGCCGCGATGGTGCCGGTGCCGGCCCCGTCGATCGGGATCGCGAAGCGCAGACCCTCGTAGCCAAGTTCGGCCACCGTGCCCGCATGGCAGGGAGACTCGATGATTGCATATGTGATCGCCGCGGCGCGCACGTCGAGGGTGAGCGACGCGGGCACGGTGCACGGTTCTGCCGACGGCGGGCGGGCGGCGACCTGGGTCCCGGATGTTTCCTCTTGCGGAGCGGGCGCGCTCGCCGCATCCGGGTCTTTCAGTTCCGGCGGCGGCGTTGTGTCGACCCGGGTGACGTTCGGAGCGAGGTTCGCCGCTTCGCTTTCACGTAGGACCGCGACTGCCTCGTCGGGGGCTTCGCTTCCGGGTTCGGTGGCGGCAGCATCGGCGAGTTCCTGGGGCTCGGCGCGCCGGATCGTTGCGGGGCTGTCTTGTGTCTCCTCGATCGGCGTGACCGCGGCCGTCCCGGACGCTTGATCCTGACCTGCGGCCGCTTCGCCCGCGCCGCTCTCGGGCGTGGCGGCAGCGATCTCGGCCGGCACGGACGCTTGCGGATCCGGCGCGGACTCTTGGTCCGGGCCGAGTTCACTGGCGCCCGCCGCAACGCCTTCGGCAGATCCTTGCGGATCGGCGGCGGCGTCCGGAGCGGCGGTGGAATCCGGCGTGCGTGTCAGGGCGACCTCGGGTGTCGCCGCCGAGACCTGTTCGCCCGCGAGGGCGTCGGTCGTATCGACGACACGCGGAGCGGCGCCCGCGCTTTCACGCGCGATGCCGGCGCCGGAGCCCGAACCGCCCAACGAGGCGCCGCGTGCGCTCGCCGGCAGTTCGGTAATCGTCGGCGCTTCCGGCTTTGGCACCGCGGGCGCCTGAGCGACGGCGCCGCTCGTCGTCAAGCTGCCCTGAGGGGCCGTGGGCGCGGCCGGAGCGGTCGTGGCGTCGGCCGCGGCCTGCACTTCGGTGCTGGGCGCCTGGGGCTGCGGCGCGGGCGTGTCGCGCTGGGCATTCTCCACCATGCTTTCCGTCACCTCGCCAAGCCGCACGGTAACCCTGACCTCGCCCGGTTGATTGCCGCGCCCGTTGACCGCGTAGTAGAAAGTTTGGACGCCCACGCATCGGTCGGCGGGCATGTAGTGCGCAAGGCCCTCCTCGGCAAAAACGCGCCCGCAATCGGGCTGGGCGATGATCAGCAGGCGGTCCGCATCACCCTCCTCGATCCCTTGGTCATTCGCCAGCACGTCGATGTCGCTCAGCACGTTTGCCCGCACGATCACTTCGTCCGCGACATGGGCAAAGCGCTGGGTTTCACCGCCGAAATATTTCTCGAAGACATCCATGCGCTGGACCAAGGTCCCGATTGCGATCAGGATCACCACGACGGTCAGCATCGACATCATTCGGTCGTCTTTGAGCACGCGATGGGGCTCCCACTGTCACGCCGCTTTCCGTTGCGGCGATTTCCATAATGAAAACACGATCTTGCTTTTATGTCCGAAACTCTATGATGAGGCAAGCGGGACCGTTGACCCCAAGACGGGGTCAATTAAGCTTTCGGCGCATCTTCAGCTGGGAAACCCCTATGCAGCCGTTGAAAATTCGTGCCGTCCGGAACCTGGGCGCAGCCGTGGCGAAAACGGGCCGAAATTGCCCGTGCCGGGTATCCGGAGCGCGGGCTTGACGGGCGCCCCCCGGAACCTGGTCTTTATCTCGGACGGCACCCTGTCGACGCTCAAGCCCGGCTGCGAGACAAATGCGGGCCAGGTGCTGCGGCTTCTCGAGCAGGTCGGCCGGTCGCGCGTCCAGCATTTCGACTATGACCCAGGCGTTCAGGGAAACGGCTGGCGGCGCTGGTTCAACGCAGCAACCGGCAACGGCATCAACCTGTCGATCATCCAGGGCTACCGGTTCCTGGCCAGCCGCTACCAGACGGGCGACCGGATTTATCTGTTCGGCTATTCCCGTGGCGCCTATGCGGTGCGCTCGCTGGCCGGGATGATCGGCTCGGTCGGGTTGCTGCGCCAGGAGATGGCGACCGAACGCAATATCCGCCGCGCCTTCCGGTTCTACGAGCGCCAGGACGGCGAGCGGCAGCGCCGCCGCTGCCTCGCCTTCGCCGAGGAGCGGTGCCACGGCGAAGCACAGATCGAGATGCTGGGGGTCTGGGACACGGTGCGCGCCCTGGGCCTGCCCTATCCCGGTCTGTCGCGGCTGGCGCCGATGGCGACCGATTTCCACGATCATGCGTTGGGCGGGCATATCCGGCACGGCTACCACGCCCTGGCGATCGACGAGGATCGCAGCGCCTTCGCGCCGATTCTGTGGAGGCGGTCGCACCATTGGGAGGGCAGGCTGGAACAGGCCTGGTTCCCGGGCGTCCACGGCGATGTGGGCGGGGACATTCGCCGCAACGCGGCGGCGCGGCCCTTTGCCAATCTGTCGCTGAACTGGATGCTGCGCCGCGCGGCCGATCTGGGCTTGGCGTTGCCTGAGGATTGGCGGGCGCAGTTCCCGGAGGATAGCGCCGCGCCCTCGGTCGGGCCACGGCGCGGGGCCGCGAAGTTCTACCTGCTGCGCCAACCCAGGGTCACCGGGCGGGGAGACGGCGAGATCATCCATCTTAGCATCCGCGAGCGTATCGCGGCCCTGGCGGGATATCAGCCGAGGGGGCGGGTGGATGGTCGGTGACGGAGGGTCGACGTCGCGGGCGGCGTTCGGCGGTGAGGGCCGGGCGGGGCGGCCATGGAGGGTGGTGAGGTGTGAGAAGGGATGGGCTCTCACATGTGAGACATTGCTTAAGCGATTGAATATCAGTGAGAAATTTGAACAATTTACCAATTGTTCACGGATAGCGCGCGCTGGTGCGTGTCCTAGCGCAATGGGCTATGGGCCGGTTTCGCGCGCTGCGCGCAGATCAGCTAATTGAGTGCAAATGGGGATCGCACCGCCTATGGATGGCCGCTCCGAGCCCCGTTGCGGACGTCGGGGACAGCTTCGTTTAACGTCCGCTCTGTGCCATGAGGGCGATATCCGCGCCCTCCCACTTCGCTGTCGAGCATATCGTGTCGCTGTATGATCGCGCCCGGTTTGGAATGGTGTGTTTAATACGCGTGAAAACGCGTCTAGGGTTTGCGTTCAGCCAGCTTATTGCGCAACCGTACGCGCCGAGTGATTTGGGCGGGTTCTAACAGACGCCTTGCTCAATCGCCTTTAACACTTTCGGCGGTGACATCGGCAAATCGGTCAGTCGTACGCCGATAGCATCAGCGATCGCATTCGCGACAGCGGCTTTGACTGGCACGATCGAGGTCTCGCCAATTCCGCGGACGCCGTACGGGTGGTTCGGGTTAGGAACCTCGACGATCACCGCGTCGATCATAGGAAGATCCGAGGCGACAGGAATGCGGTAGTCGAGGAATGTTGGGTTATCCAGCCTCCCATTGTCGTCGTAGATGTATTCTTCGTTCAATGCCCACCCGATGCCTTGTGCCACCGCGCCTTGGTACTGGCCTTCTACATAGGAGGGGTGAATTGCCTTGCCGGCGTCCTGGGCGACGGTACAACGCAGGATCGTGGTTTTGCCGGTTTCCGGATCGACCTCGAGATCGATCATCTCCGCCGCGAAACTTGGACCGGCGCCCTTCACATTTTCTTCCACATGTCCGGAAATGGACCCGCCGGTCTTGCTGGCATTCTTTGCAATCTCCGCGATCGAGAGCGGCTCAAAATCGCCAGCGTTAGGTCCGGCGGGGCGGGCATGACCGTCCTTCCAATCTACAGCTTCGACTGGGATGCTCCAGGTTTCCGCGGCGCGGCGCTTCAACTCCTCGATCACCTTCAGTGAAGCATCGTGGGTTGCCTTGCCGACTGCAAAGGTCGTTCGGCTGCCCGCAGTTAGGAAATTGAAGCCCAGCGCATTGGTATCACCGACCGTGGGCTTGACGGTCTCCGGGTCGACGCCCAGTGCCTCGGCAGCCATCAGAACCATCGAGGCGCGCGATCCGCCGATATCAGGATTGCCGATCATCAGCCCGAGCGAGCCATCCTCGTTGACATTCATGGTCACGCAGGTGTCGCCGCCGATATTGAACCAGAAGCCCACCGAAATGCCGCGGCCCTGGTTCGGCTTGAGTTCAGCCCTGTAGTTCGGGTGGCTTCGGAGCGCTTCCAGGCATTCAACGAGCCCAACCGGGCCGAAGGTTGGGCCATATGCGGCTTGTGTGCCCTCCTTGGCAGCATTTCTCAGGCGAAAATCAATCGGATCCATGCCGATCTCACGCGCCACCAAATCGATCGTGCTTTCGACGCCGTAGCTGATGATCTGAGCGCCAGGCGCGCGATAGGCGGCAACCTTCGGGCGGTTACTGACCACGTCGTAGGCGACGGCGTTGACGTTCTCCAAATCATAACAGGCGAAGGTGGTCATTGAGGCCGGGCCGACAGGCGAGCCCGGGAATGCCCCGGCCTGATACCACATCTCGGCTTCGCCAGCGGTGATTGTTCCGTCCGACTTCGCGCCGATCTTGACCCGCATGTGCGCACCCGAGGTCGGGCCGGTGGCGCGCATCACGTCGCCCCGGCTCATCGCCATCTTCACCGGCCTGCCGCTCTTGCGCGACAGCTCCAGGGCCACCGGCTCCAGATAGACGTTGTTCTTGCCACCAAAGCCGCCACCAATCTCGGTCGGCGTCACTTTTAGGTCTCCGGTCTCCATCCCGCAGAGCCGTGCAGTAAAGGCCCGCTTCAGATAGTGCCCTTGGGTCGTGGTCCAAACCTCGCTTTGCCCGCCGCGGACGTAGTTGGCTGTGCAGGCCTGCGGTTCAATGTAACCCTGATGCACCGGTTTGGTGTCGTACTCGCGCTCGATGATGACGTCGGCCGCTGCGAACCCGGCGTCCACATCACCACGCGTTACCGCAACCCGCTTAGCGACGTTGGACGGTTTGTCCGGCTTCGGCTCAACTCCTTCGGTGAAGATGAAGTCGTGCAGCAAAGGCGCGTCGGGGGCCGCCGCTGCCATTGGCTCGATGACATGGGGCAGAACTTCGTAATCCACCTCGATCAGCTTGAGCGCCTTCCTTGCGATCGAGAGGCTGGTCGCGGCCACCGCAGCGACCGGGTGGCCATCATAGAGCACCTTCTCGCGGGCCATGATGTTGCGCACCACGTCGCGGTAGTTGACCACCAATTCTCCCGCTGGAACAATTTCCGAAGGCTGGTCGGCAAAATCATCCCGTGTCACGACGGCCTTGACCCCCGGCAGCGCAAGGGCCTTCGACGTGTCAATGGATTTCACCAGGGCGTGGGCATGCGGGCTGCGCAAAACGAGGCCTCGTAGCATTCCCGGTAGGTTAATGTCGTTTCCAAAGCGCGCTCGCCCCGTAACTTTCTCGAATCCATCGGGTCGCGGTGCACGGGTACCAATATATTTGAAATCACCCGGGGACGTCCCAGTCGCGTCTGTTGTGCTCATGATCGGCCAGCCTCCGCTTATCCGTCGCCGCGCCCAGAGTGTCGCGGCATTCAACCCGCCCAAATTCTTAGTGCGTGAGCGGCCTGTGGTCCATCAAGCCCGTCACGCCCCTTTGCAATTAACGGCTCAAAGCTCTCTGTATTGCCGAACATGATTGATGCTTAGAGCCCGGATTGGGTCAGTAGCTGACCTTCTTAGCGGGCAGCGTGAATGTCCGCTTCGTCCGCACAGCCGGCAATTGCCGTACGCCGACCGGTTATCCCAACCCGCTCACCCCGCTCGCTCGTACACATGAATGCGGTGAAACACCTCCGGCTCGCCATAGGGCATGGACTGGAGGGGCTCGGTGGCGAAGACCGGGCGCCAGGCGCCGGCCTGGGTCAGGCGCTCCAGCGCAGCCGGGTAGGCCGGGTCTTGGGCGGCGTCGTCTCGCAGCGAGAAGATCAGGCGACCGCCGGGGCGGGTGACCCGGATCAGGTCGTCGAAGCTCTCGGGCGGGGCGTGGCCCGGCGTAATCGTGCCGCAGGAGAGGACGGCGGCGAAGGCGTGGTCCGGAAAGTCGAGCCGCCCGCCGAGCGCCATCTGGCGAAGCTCGGCATATATCCCCTTGGCCCGGGCGATGGCCAGCATTCCCTCGGAGAGGTCGATCCCGGTGAAGGGGCCGTAGCCCATGGCCACCAGGGGCTCGGCCTGGATGCCGCCGCCGCAGCCCGCATCCAGGATCGGCGCCGCATCCGGCGCCACGTGCCGGGTGAAGACCGCCGCCGCCATGGCCGGAATTCGGTAGCCCATGGCGCAGAGGTCGCGCTCATAAGTAGCCGCCCAATCATCGTAGGCTGCCTGTTGTTCCTGGGGCGTGCGGGCGAGGTAGGAATGGCCAACCTTGCTCTCTTCGGACATGCTTGTCTCCTACTCGGCTATTCGGTCGCGTCCAGCGTCGCGCGCGGCAGGCCAGGGCGATCCACACGGACCACAGTCCAGCATCAACGCGGGACGGCGCGCAACGGCAAAATCCGCTGGAAATCCTCGCGCGATGGGTCAAGCTCGAAGAAATCCGGCTGAGTCGGGGAGAGTCCGCATGGACGGGATCGCCGCCGAGACCGAAATCGCGCGCCAGGTGCGCGCAATCCTGGGCGAGGACGGGCTGGTCCAGATCACCCGCCCGATCGAGGAGCCCGGCGGCTTGCCGAACGCCGCCTATTGGTCGGCGGACTGGCTGGCGCTGGAGCAGGCGCGGTTATTCCGCCGCAATTGGGTCTTTGCCTGCGCGGCGGCCGAGCTGACGCCAGGTGGGGTCAAGCCGATCGAGGTTGGCGGGACGCCGGTCATCGCAGTGCGCGACACCGAGGGCACGATTCGCGCCTTCCACAACCATTGCCGGCATCGAGGGACGATGCTGGTGCAAGAGGAGTGCGTCGCGAAGACGCTGACCTGCCCCTACCACGCCTGGGCTTACCGGCTGGACGGCAAGTTGCGCTCGCGGCCGCATTTCCACGGCCCCGGCAAGGTCGAGCGGTTCGACGATGGCGCCCCCGGCCTCGACCTGGCCCCGGTGCGCTGCGAGGTCTGGAACGGCTGCGTCTTCGTCGACATCTCCGGTGCCGCGCCCGCGCTTGACGATTGGCTGGCGCCGATGCTGCGCCGGACCTCGGCCTTCGACTTCGCGCAGATCCGGTGGATCGGCAAGCGCGCCTACCGGATCAAGGCGAACTGGAAGCTGGTGCTGGAAAATTACATGGAGGGCTATCACGTCTTCGCCGCCCATCCCCGCCTGGTCGAACACGCGCCCATGCATGTGCGCTGGTCGGGCGAGTGGTTGGAGCATGTCTTCTACAACGACTACGTGGCGCCAGGCCTGAGCGAAGGCAGGGGCGACGGCCTGCCTCACTATCCCGGCCTCTCGGACGAGGACGCGCGGCGCGGCATGTGGTTCGCGGTCATGCCGAACTTCCTGGCCGAGGTCTATGCGGACCAGTTCGTGGTGATGTCGATCCATCCGACGGCGCCGGACGAGACCGAGGAGGAATTGCACTTCTTCGTTGTCGGCGACGAGGCCGCCGAGGCCGAACGCTATGCCAAGGGCCGCGAGGACCTGATCGCCATGTGGCACGATCTGAACCTGGAGGATGTGCAGCTCTTGGAACGCCTGCAGCAGGGCCGCCGCTCGATCGGCTTCCAGGGCTCGGTCATGTCACCGGCCTGGGAGGTGCCGGCGCACCAGCTTTCGGCCAAGATCGTTGAGGCGATCCTGGCCCCATGAGCGCGGAACCATGAGCATCGGCCCGGATCAGATGGTCATGGACGCCGAGTGGAGCGAGCTTTCCCGCCATCGCCCGATGCCCCAGATCGACCGCGACCGGCTATATGCCTGGCGGATCGGGCGGCTGAAGGCCGAGATGCGCAAGGCCGGCGTGGCGATGTGCGTCCTGGTCAACCCGATCAGCCTGCGTTACGCGATCGATTATCGCTCCTATGCGCTCTTCCAGTCCCACATCCCCTCGACGTATTTGTTTCTGCCTGTCGACGGCCCGATCGCCGCCTATGGCTCTTATATCGCGCCCGGGACCGGCATCGAGGCGCGCCCAGGCCGCGCGATCAGCGTCTTCGATGGCGGTCCGGATCTCGCCGAAGCGGCGCGGCTCTTCGCCGATGACGTGGTCGGCTTCCTTTCCGAAGTCGGCTCGGACAACCGCCGGGTCGCGGTCGAATACGTGAACCCCTCGATCACCCAGGCACTGTTGCAGCGGGGCATCGAGGTGACCGACGGGGTGGCGATTTCCGAGATGGCGCGGGTGATCAAGTCCGAGGACGAGATCGCCTGCATTCGCTGGGCTTGCGCGGTGGCCGCGCTGGGAATGGACAAGATGCGCGAGGCGCTGCGCCCTGGGGTCAGCGAACTGCAGCTCTGGGGCCTTCTGAACTACACCAATCTGGCCAATGACGGGGATTGGCACGATGGGCGGATGCTGGCCTCGGGCCCGCGCACCAATCCGTGGCTGCAGGAGGCCTCGCCGCGCCGGGTCGAGGCGGGTGACCTGGTGGCCTTCGACACCGACATGATCGGACCGATGGGCTATTTCGCCGACATCTCGCGCACCTTCTTCTGCGGTCCGGGCCTGCCAAGCGGGCGGCAGCGCGAGCTCTACCGGCTGGCGCTGGACGAGGTCGAGCACAATATGGGCCTGATGCGTCCCGGCATGACGCTGGGCGAGATCCAGGCCCAAGCCTTCGAGGTGCCGGAGGAGTTCCAACAACAGGCCTATCCCTGCATCGTCCACGGGGTCGGCATGTGCGACGAATTCCCCCGTGTGAACCCGCGCTTCCGGGGCCCGACGCCCTATGACGGCGTGCTCGCGCCGGGCATGGTGATCTGCGTCGAGAGCTATATGGGCGCGGTCGGCGAGCGCGACGGGGTCAAGCTGGAACAGCAGGTGCTGATCACCGAGACCGGGTGCGAGGTTCTGTCCGACTACCCGTTGGACGAGGCATTGCTGGGCTAGACCAAAACCGTTTCAGACTGAATCAGTCTGATCCGGTTTTGCTCAAAGCCTTCTCCCGGCGTGACGGCACGTGATAAGCGGGCGCCAATGACTCGGAACCGGAATCTGATCAGTGTCGCGGCCGGAGTGCTGGCGGCAGTAATCATCGCGCTGGCAATTCCTGTTGGCGGCGCGTTGGGCGTGGTGATCTCCACGGTTTTGGGCATTGCGGTCTATCTGGGCGTGGCGACCGCGCTGGGCGGTGTGCCGATGGGCACGGACGGAGCCGGGCGTGTGGACGGGCGCAGCCACAGCGAACCCGGCGGCGTACCCGCCCTGGTTCTGGGGCTGCCGCTGCCGGTGATCCTGATCGACCGGAGCAGCCGCATCCTGCTGATGAACGAAGCGGCCCGGGGCATCTTCGGCGATGTGGTTGCCGAGACGCCGCTTTCGACGGTGATCCGGGCGCGTCCGCTGGGTGAGGCGATTGATAATGTGCAGGGGGGCGGGGCCTCGGCCAGCGTCGATTTCACCCTGATGCGCGCCCGCGAGCGGCGCGACCTGGTGGCGCATCTACGCCGCTTCGACGAAGGGCCGGGCCGTGGCCGGCCGTCGGTGATGATTCTTCTGGAAGATCACACGCGGGCAGCCCGGGTCGAGCAGATGCGGCGCGACTTCGTTGCCAATGCCTCGCATGAATTGCGCACGCCGTTAGCCTCGATCGCCGGTTTCATCGAGACCTTGCGCGGCCCGGCAGCGGGCGATTCCGGCGCGCAAGAGCGGTTCCTGCCGATCATGGCCGCCCAGGCCGATCGGATGGCGCGGCTGATCGATGACCTGATCTCGCTCAACCGGATCGAGATGAACGAGCATGTGCGCCCGTCCGAGATGGTGAACCTCGGTGCGATCGTGCACGAGACCGTTGCCGCGATGGCGCCCCTGGCCGAGCAGGCGGAGGTCGAAATCAAGCTGGAGGTTCCCCGCGAGGGTCTGGATCTGACGGGCGACAGGGACGAGTTGAGCCAGCTTTTTACCAATCTGATCGACAACGCGATCAAGTATGGCGGTGACGGCGGCGAGGTGCGCATCACGCTGGCCAAGCCCGAGCCCGGGCGGCGCCGAATGACCGGGATTTGCGTCGCCGACAAGGGGCAAGGGGTCGCCCGCGAGCATCTGCAACGCTTGACCGAGCGGTTCTACCAGGTATCGCAGTCGCGCTCCGGGAAGCCGGGAGATGCCGGGCCCGGCGGGACGGGGCTTGGCCTCTCGATCGTCAAGCATATCCTCAGCCGGCACCGAGGGGATCTGGCAATTCACTCGAGCCCCGGAGAAGGCACCCAGTTCACCGCTTGGCTGCCCCGCGCGGAGGATTCGGCCGAGCCCTGAAGGCTGTGCCACTCTTATTTCCATTAGGAGGGGTGAAAATTTAATGTAGTTAAACAGCCAGTTAACCCGTCACAAAACTGTAGCCAAAGCGACATATGCACGTCTTTGCGGAGCCGTAGGTTGTGCTAGCGGACGGCGGTTTCCGGTCTGGAGCGCACACCGTTCAGCCGAAACGAGTAAGCGAACGGGAGAATACTGGATGACCATCTTCAAAGGCTTGGCTGCCGCTGCCGTTGCCGCCGTGGCATTCGCCGGCGAGGCGGCGGCGCGCGACCAGATCCGCATCGTCGGGTCGTCGACTGTCTTCCCCTACACTCAGGCGGTTGCCGAGGAGTTTGCGAACAGGACCGGATCTCCGTCGCCGGTCGTTGAGTCCACCGGCACCGGTGGCGGTATGAAGATCTTTTGCCAGGGCATTGGCGAAGCCTTCCCGGACATCACGGGAGCCTCGCGTTCGATGAAGTCGTCGGAGTACAAGTTGTGCGCGAAGAATGGCGTAACCAACGTCACCGAAGTGCTGTTGGGCTATGACGGGTTGTCGCTGGCGGTCTCGCGCGATACCGGCCAGGACTGGGCGCTGACTGAAGCACAAATCTATCTTGGCCTGGCCGCGCAGGTTCCAGTCGATGGCGCCTGGATCGACAACCCGTACCAGATGTGGTCGGACATCGATGCGTCACTGCCGGAGATCAAGATCCTGGCATATGGCCCGCCGCCGACCTCGGGCACGCGCGACGCCTTCGTCGAACTGGTCATGCATGACGGCTGCAAGCGTCTGGACTTCGTGAAGGTGAAGAAGGACGAAATGGACAAGAAGGCGTTCAAGTCCTGGGTCAAGGAGAACTGCTCGCGGATGCGCCAGGACGGCCTCTTCGTCGAGGCGGGCGAGAACGACAATCTCATCGTTCAGCGCCTGAGCGCCGATCCGAACGCGCTCGGCATCTTCGGCTACTCGTTCCTCTACGAGAACGAGGACAAGCTGATGGGTATCTCGATCGACGGCGTCGAGCCGAGCCCCGAGACCATCGCCGACTTCTCCTATGGTGTGGCCCGGCCGGTCTTCATCTATGTGAAGAATGCCCATCGTGGCGTGATCCCCGGCCTGGACGAGTTTCTGGAGGAGTATGTCTCGGACGAGGCGATGGGCGAGGACGGCTATCTGGTCGAGCGCGGCCTGACGCCGCTCTCGGACGAGAAGCGCGGCGAGGTCCAGGAGACCACGCTGAAGGCGACAAAGATGGCGCCGCTCCTCTGAGGTCTGCGATAATTATGGGGCGGCCAGCTTGCGCTGGCCGCCCCGCGTCTGAAGCGAGGGGCTGTTAGATGCTGGGATATCTCTTGCTGGTGATCCTGATCGCATCGGCCCTCGGCTATCTCTTTAACTATTATTCGGCCCGCCGGCTGACCGCTTCCGGCGAAAAACTGCACTCGCTGGCGGGCTTTCATGGTGTCTACGCGATCTGCCTGACCGGTCTGCCGGCGTTCATTTTTGTGCTGCTTTGGCTTTTGTTCCAGGAGTCGGTGATCGAGGCGATCGTCGCCGGCGGGCTGTCCGAGGCCGAGCTTGCCGGCATGGACGAGGGGCAGAAATCGCTGCTGATGGCCGAGATCCGGTCAGCCGCGCAGGGCAATGTCTTTGGCGAGCCGAAACCCTTCATGATGGCCGCCGCCGAGAGCCTGAACAACCTGCGCACCACTGCCTGGATGGCGCTTTCGGTTTGCGTCGTTGCGATCCTTGGGCTGGGCATGTTCCTGGCCCGGCGCAAGATTTCCGCGGCCTTCCGCGCGCGCCAGGCGGTCGAGAAGGTCGTGAGCGGCTTCATGATCTTCTGCGCGCTGGTCGCCATCGTGACCACGCTGGGGATCATATTGTCACTGGTCTATGAATCGCTCAGGTTCTTCGACCGGGTGCCGATCAGCGAGTTTCTTTTCGGCCTGAATTGGGAGCCTCAGATCCCGATCCGCGAGGATCAGGTCGCGGCCAGCGGCGCCTTCGGCTGGCTCCCGGTCTTGCTCGGCACCTTGGTGATCACCGTAGTGGCGCTGGTCGTAGCGGTGCCTATCGGAATCTTCAGTGCCATCTACCTGAACGAGTTCGCCAGCCCCACCTTGCGCGCGGTCGCCAAGCCCTTGCTCGAGCTTCTGGCGGGCGTGCCAACGGTCGTCTACGGCTTCTTCGCGATCCTGGTGGTGGCGCCGGCGCTCCGCTCGGCGGGCGCGTCGCTTGGCATCGACATCGCGCCCAACACTGCCCTGGCTGCGGGCGGCGTGATGGGGATCATGCTGATCCCGTTCATCTCGTCCTTCACCGACGATGCGCTGAACGCGGTGCCGCGCAGCCTGCGCGACGGCTCGCTTGCACTGGGCGCGACCCGGGGCGAGACGGTGATGAAGGTGATGTTCCCGGCGGCGATCCCGGGCATCTCGGGCGGCATCCTGCTGGCGGTCAGCCGGGCGATCGGCGAGACCATGATCGTGGTAATGGCGGCGGGGCTGATCGCCAAGATGACGGTCAATCCGCTCGACTCGGTCACGACGGTAACGGTGCAGATCGTAACCCTGCTGATCGGTGATACCGAGTTCGACAATCCGAAAACCCTCGCGGCTTTCGCGCTGGGGCTGATGCTATTCATCGTGACACTGATGTTGAATGTGCTGGCGCTCACGATCGTGCGCAAATACCGCGAAGCCTACGATTGAGCGGCCCGATGACCGATATACCGAACCTGCCGAATATCGATTGGAAAGACCCGGCGCTCGCCGTGCGGCTCAAGCGGCGCAACGGCAAGGACAATTGGCTATGCTGGGCGGGGCTGGGGGCGCTGGGGGCAGCCTGTCTGACGCTGGTGATCCTGCTTGCGTCGCTGCTCGTCTCGGGTCTGCCGGCCTTCACCCAGACGCACGTCACGCTCGATTTCGAGATTTTGGCCGAAAAAGTGCCAGCAGACGATCCGGGCAAAGGGAAATTCCGAACCATCGTGCGGGATGCGATCTATGCGCACTTCCCCGATATCACCAATCGGCGCGAGAAGCGCGCGCTTGCCGGGATGATCAGCAACGGCGCGCAATACGAGCTGCGCGACTACGTCATCGACAATCCAGATTTGATCGGCTCCACCGTTTCGCTGAGGGTTCCTGTTTCCGACCCCTACGACCAGTTGGCGAAGGGGCTGATCGATCCGCAGACGCCCGAGGAGAACCGACGGCTGAAGGACGCCGAGATTGCCAATTTCGACGCGCTGGCGGACAAGGGGCTGATCTCGAAACCCCTGAACTTGGCCCTGATCGCCAACGCAGATAGCCGGTTCCCGGAACTTGCGGGTCTGTCCGGCGCGCTTTGGGGCTCGTTCTACGCGCTTTTGGTCTGTTTCCTGATCTCGTTTCCTGTGGGGATCGCCGCGGGGATTTATCTGGAGGAGTTTGCGCCGAAGAACCGGTTCACGGACCTTATCGAGGTTAACATCAATAATCTGGCCGCAGTGCCCTCGGTGGTGTTCGGACTTCTGGCGCTGGTCGCCTTCATCGGCTGGTTCGGGCTGCCGCGCTCGGCACCGCTGCTCGGTGGCATGACCCTGTCGCTGATGACGCTGCCGACGATCATCATCGCCACCCGCATCGCAGTGCAGGCGGTGCCGCCGTCGATCCGGGATGCCGCGTTGGGGCTCGGCGCCTCGCGCCATCAGGTGGTGACCGGCCATGTGCTGCCCCTGGCGATCCCCGGCATCCTGACCGGCACGATCATCGGGCTGGCGCGGGCGCTGGGCGAGACCGCGCCGCTATTGCTGATCGGCATGAACGCCTTCATCACTCAGGCGCCCGACAGCGTCATGGATCCGGCGACGGCCCTGCCGACGCAAATCTTTATTTGGGCCGACAGCCCGGAGCGCGGCTTCGTCTCACGCACCTCGGCGGCAATCTGTGTGCTGCTCGCCTTCCTGATCGTGATGAACGGTCTGGCGATCTATCTCAGAAAGCGCTTCGAGCGGCATTGGTAGCTGAATTTGGCGGTGTCGGCAGTTAGGATGGATCAAGCGATGGACCAGATCACAATCCGGGAGCCCGTGGTGCAGACCCAACCGGTCAAGGCGACAGCGCGCGGCGTGGATGTCTACTATGCCGACAATCACGCGATCAAGAACGTGGATATCGACATCCTGGACAAGACCGTGACCGCGTTTATCGGTCCCTCGGGCTGTGGCAAATCGACTTTCCTGCGCTGCCTAAACCGGATGAACGACACAATCGATATTTGCCGGGTCACCGGCGACATCCTTTTGGACGGCGAGGATATCTATCACCGTTCGGTCGATCCGGCGTTGCTGCGCGCCCGCGTGGGCATGGTGTTCCAAAAGCCGAATCCGTTCCCGAAATCGGTCTATGACAACGTAGCCTACGGCCCGCGCATCCACGGGTTGGCCGCGAACAAGGCCGAGCTCGACAACATCGTCGAGGCCTCGCTGAGGGGCGCTTCGCTTTGGGAGGAGGCCAAGGACCGGCTCGACCAACCGGGCACGGGCCTCTCCGGCGGCCAGCAGCAGCGGCTCTGCATCGCGAGAGCCATCGCGACCGCGCCGGAGGTGCTGCTGATGGACGAACCGTGCTCGGCGCTGGACCCAATCGCGACGGCGCGGATCGAGGAACTGATCGACGAATTGCGCCAGAACTTCGCGATCGTGATCGTCACCCATTCAATGCAACAGGCCGCCCGGGTCAGCCAGAAGACGGCGTTCTTCCATCTGGGCGACATGGTGGAATACGGCGAGACGACCGCCATGTTCACCAACCCGGAAGACAAGCGGACGCAGGACTACATCACCGGGCGCTTCGGCTGAGTTGAGGAGCGAGAACCATGGGCGAGCATATTGTCACTTCCTTCGACGAGGACATTGCCGCGGTCCGCGCGAAGATTTCTCAGATGGGCGGGCTGGCCGAGGAGATGCTTTCGGGCGCGCTCAGCAGCCTGCAGTCGCGCAATACCGATCTGGCGCAATCGATCATCGAGCTCGACAAGCGGATGGATGCGCTGGAGCTGGAGGTCGAGGAGATGGCGACCCATCTGATCGTCCAGCGCCAGCCCCTGGCGCAGGACCTGCGGCTGGTGATCTCGACGTTGAAATTGGCCTCGACGCTCGAGCGGGTGGGCGATCTGTCGAAAAGCACGGCGCGCCGGGGCATGCAGCTTGCCAGTACCCCCCCCGCCGGCGTCACCAATTCGATCGTGCGCATGGGGCGCCAGGCGCTCGATCAGCTGACCGCGGTGCTCGACGCCTGGGGGCGCTCGGACGTGGAGGGCGCGATCGCGGTCTGGCGCCGGGACGTCGATGTGGACGAGGCCTATAACTCGCTTTTCCGCGAGGTGGTGACCTACATGATGGAGGATCCACGCACGATCTCGGTCGGCTCGCAGCTTCTGTTCATCGCCAAGAACCTCGAGCGGATCGGTGATCACGCCACCAATGTGGCCGAGATGATCCACTATGTCGAGACGGGTCAGCCACTTGTGGAAGACCGTCCGAAAGGCGAGCCGGCAGGCCACGAGATCGGTTGAGGGACCAGGTATGACGGCACGAATTCTTGTCGCCGAGGACGAGGCGGCGCTGTCGGCGCTGCTGGAATACAATCTGAGCCACGAGGGCTATGCGGTCCGCGTCTGCGGCGATGGGGACGAGACGCAATTGGCGCTGGACGAGGATGTGCCGGACCTTGTGTTGCTCGATTGGATGCTGCCCGGCGTCTCGGGGTTGGAAATCTGCCGGCGAATCCGCGCCCGGCCCGAGACCCGCGACGTGCCGGTGATCATGATCACCGCCCGCGGCGAGGAGGAAGACCGCGTGCGCGGCCTCAATACTGGCGCCGACGACTACATGACCAAGCCGCTGTCGATGGCCGAGCTTTCCGCCCGCATCAAGGCGGTGCTTCGGCGCACACGGCCGGCCCTGGCGGGCGATGTGGCAAGCTTCGGCGACATCTCGCTCGACCGCGAGGTCAAGCGCGTGCGCCGGGGCGAGCGCGAGGTGCATCTGGGACCGACCGAGTTCCGGCTGCTCGATTGCCTGCTGCAGCGGCCGGGGCGCGTCTTCAGCCGCGAACAGCTCCTCGACAAGGTCTGGGGCCGCGACGTCTATGTGGAGGCGCGCACGGTCGATGTGCATGTGGGACGGCTGCGCAAGGCGCTGAACCGGCGCGGCGACCGCGACCCAATCCGCACCGTGCGCGCGGCTGGCTACGCGCTGGACGAGACTTATACGAGCTAGCCCAGTTCAATGCCCCGGCCTTGAGCCGGGGCCTCGATGGTCATCGAACACCGCGAGGTCCCGGGTCAAGCCCGGGACATCGGCAGGCGGCCGGTCAGCTGAAGAACTGGCCACCATTGGGCGAGATTGTCGAGCCGGTCAGGAAGCCCGCATCGTCCGAGGCCAGGAACACGGCGCAACGCGCGATCTCATCCGGCTCACCCAGCCGCCCGACCGGAATCTGCGGGATGATGCGCTCGTTCAAGACCTTTTCGTCAATCGCGCGGACCATCTCGGTGCCGATATAGCCAGGGCAGATCGCGTTGACAGTGATGCCGGCGCGTGCGCCTTCCTGCGCGAGCGCCCGGGTAAACCCGATATCACCCGCCTTGGCGGCCGAGTAGTTGGTCTGGCCCGCCTGGCCCTTCTGGCCGTTGACCGACGAGATGTTGATGACGCGGCCGAACTTGCGCTCGCGCATCCCCGGCCAGATCGGGTGGGTCATGTTGAAAACGCCATTCAGATTGGTCGAGATCACCTCGTTCCACTGCTCGCGGGTCATGCGGTGGAACATGCCGTCCCGGGTGATGCCGGCATTGTTGACCAGGATCTCGACGGGTCCCAGATCTGCCTCGACCTTTGCGATACCCTCGGCGCAGGCGTCGTAATCGGCGACCGACCATTTGTAGACCGGAATCCCGGTCTCGGCCTTGAAGGCGCCCGCCGCCTCGTCATTGCCCGCATAGTTCGCGGCGACAGTGTAGCCCGCCGCCTGCAGAGCCTTGGAAATGGCGGCGCCGATGCCGCGCGACCCGCCCGTGACCAGTGCAACGCGTCCCATATTATCCTCTCCGTATCCGTAGGGTGCGTGCTTGCACGCACCGGGTTCAAACGATGGTGCGTGCAAGCACGCACCCTACATCTGTCAATTGCGCGCCACGCACATGGCGACACCCATGCCGCCGCCGATGCAGAGCGTGGCCAGCCCCTTCTTGGCGTCGCGCCGCTTCATCTCGAAGAGGAGTGTATTGAGGATCCGGCAGCCAGAAGCGCCGATCGGGTGGCCAATCGCAATCGCGCCGCCATTGACGTTCACGATCTCGGGGTTCCAGCCCATATCCTTGTTGACCGCGCAGGCCTGGGCGGCGAAGGCCTCGTTGGCCTCGACCAGGTCCAGGTCCTCGACCTTCCAGCCGGCCTTCTCGAGGGCGCGGCGGCTGGCCGGGATCGGGCCAGTGCCCATGATGGTGGGGTCGACCCCGGCGGTCGCATAGCTGACGATCCGGGCCAAGGGCTCGATGCCCCGGCGCTCGGCCTCGTCCGCCGACATCAGCACCGTGACCGCGGCGCCGTCATTGATGCCGCTGGCGTTGGCCGCGGTCACCGTGCCTTCCTTGTCGAAGGCCGGGCGCAGTTTCTGCATGTTTTCGATGGTAGCGCCATGGCGGACGTATTCATCCTGGTCGACGACAATGTCGCCCTTGCGGGTCTTGACCGTGAAGGGCGCGATCTCGTCGGCGAACTCGCCGGCTTTCTGCGCCGCCTCGGCCTTGTTCTGGCTGGCGAGCGCGAAAGCGTCCTGCTCGTCGCGGCCCAACTGCCACTGCTTGGCGACATTCTCGGCGGTGGTGCCCATGTGATAGCCGTTGAAGGCGTCCCAGAGGCCGTCCTTGATCATCGAATCGATGAATTTCAGGTCGCCCATCTTCTGGCCCGCGCGCAGATGGGCCACATGGGGGCTGAGGCTCATGCTCTCCTGGCCGCCGGCGACGACGATATCTGCGTCACCCAACTGAACGTGCTGGGCGCCGATGGCCACGGCGCGCAGGCCCGAGCCGCAGACCTGGTTGATGCCCCAGGCGGCGCTCTCGACCGGCAGGCCGGCATTGATATGCGCCTGGCGGGCCGGGTTCTGGCCCTGGCCCGCGGTCAGGACCTGGCCCAGGATCGTCTCCGAAACATCCGCTGCTTCGACGCCGGCGCGGGCAAGAGCCGCTTCGATCGTGGCGGCACCCAGCTCGTGGGCAGGGGTGTTGGCGAAGGAACCGTTGAAGCTGCCGACGGCGGTGCGCGCGGCCGAGGCAATGACGATATTGGTCATGGGGGTTCTCTCCCTTTGAATGATTTCCGCCTTTTCGCATGAGCACGAGGCGGGCGCAATGCGACAATTGTTGCGCTGCACAATTCTTTTTGAGTGCCGGGGCGAGCGGTGGCGTTATTGCTGCCTGATCAGGTCGCCCGCAGTGCACCGCAAAAAAGAGCCTTGCCGCGAGCCTTTCGCAGGCGCAATATCAGGACGTCGGGTGCCCCAGGCAAAGCCCCAGGGCGAGCAGGGCACGAAAAGTGGCGTCACTGGAGAGTCCTGGGAGGGTTTGCCGTGGCCGCGGGAAAGAGCGAGACCAAGGGCGCGAGTGGCGCCAAGGGCAAGGCCGAAAAGATCGTCATCAAGAAATATGCGAATCGCCGTCTCTACAACACGGCGAAGAGCAGCTACGTGACGCTTGACGACCTGTCGAAGATGGTGCGAGCGGGCGAGGACTTCGCTGTCTATGACGCGAAGACCGGAGAGGACATCACTCGGTCGGTGCTGACCCAGATCATCTTCGAGGAAGAGGCCAAGGGGCAGTCGATGCTGCCGACGAATTTCCTGCGCCAGATCATCAGCCTCTATGGCGATGCGCTGCAAGGAGTGGTGCCGAGCTATCTGGAAGCCTCGATGGAAACCTTTTCCCAGAACCAGGAGCGGATGCGGAAAGCCTTCGGCGGCGGCCAGGCCATGGCCAATTTCGAAGCCATGGCGCGCAGCAACATGGAGTGGTTCGAGCAGGCCATGCGCATGTTCTCGCCGTTCGGCGCCTCAGCGGCTGGACGCGCCACGCATGCCGAGGATTCAGCCAAGCGCGAGACCCCGGCAGAGGACGCGCCGGACCTCAGCGAGGATTTGGACCAGCTCCAGCGCCAATTGGCAGAGATGCAGGCGCAGTTGGAAAAGCTGACGCGGGGCAAGGGGTAATGGCGGGCGCGGTTGTGCGCTGACCACTGTCGTCAGGTCCGCTATCCTTCGCGTGGGCGCCGACCTTCAAACAGATCCACATCCCCGCCGATCCGATCGGCAATGAACTCGGCGAAGACGCGCAGGCGATGGGTGCGCCGGACATCCGGGTGATAGAGTACCCACATGTCGAATTTCGGATCGAGCAGCGGTTCGGGGTTTAGCCGCCGCAGTCCGGGATCCCGGTCGGCGGTGTAGCAGGGCAGGATCGAGACCCCGAGGCCAGCCCGTACCATCGCATGCATTGCCGCCATGTTGTCGACCCGGTGCTTGAGCCGGGTTCTGGGCGAGAAAGTGCCATAGAGCATCCGGTTGTGGGTCTCGTTGTGCATTCCGATCCATTCCCAGTCCGCCCTTTCGGCAGGGATGAATCGGTCGCCCGAGTTATCTGACGCCGAATAGATGCCATAGGCGACTGTGGCCAGGCGCCGGCCGACCAAGGTGTCGGGCGGGGTTTCGGTGAAGCGGATGGCGATGTCCGCCTCGCCCCGGCTGAGGCTGAGGGTCGATTGCGTGCAGATGAGCTGAATCTCGATATCGGTATGCGTGCGCAGGAAGGCCCAAATGTGCTGACCCAGATAGCCATTGACGAAGATCTCGGTGCTGGTGACGCGCAGGCTGCCCGACAGGTCCCTGTCGCGGTCGAAGACGATACGCCCGGCTTCGGCAAGTTCTTCCTCGACGCGGACCACGGTTTCAAAAAGCTCGGCCCCGCTGGGGGTCATCTCGTAGCCCTTGCGGGTGCGATGAAAAAGCCGGGTTCCAATCCGGGTTTCCATCGCATCGAGGCGCCGAGACACGGTGGGTTGGCTGACCGATAAGGCCTTGGCGGCACCGGTCAGCGAGCCGGCCCGCGCAATCGCCAGGAAAAAACGGTGGTCGTCCCAGGAGGCCTTCATGCATATTTGTATTTTGACTATGCGGCTTTCGCAATCGTCATGCAAAAAAATTGCCATTAACCTGCGTCGGATCAGGTCCCTTTCTCACGGAGTGCCTCATGTCCCTCGACGCGCGGATTGGCGATGACAGTATTGCTGCTCTCAGGGCCACAATGTCCGGTGAAGTGTTGTTGCCGGGCGAGGCGGGGTTTGAAACCGCACGCCGGGTCCATAACGGCCTGATCGACCGTGTGCCGGCGGTCATCGCCCGATGTCAGGGGACGCCGGATGTCGTGGACGCGCTCGCCTTCGGACGCAATCATGGCCTCGACATCGCGGTGCACGGCGGCGGGCACAATGTTGCCGGGCGCGCGGTTTGCGATGGCGGGATAGTGATCGATCTCAGCCCGATGAAGGGCATCTGGGTCGATTCGAAAGCCCGCCGGGTGCGGGCCCAGGCAGGCGTCTGCTGGGGCGAGTTCAACCGCGCGACGCAGTTGCACGGGCTCGCGACGACGGGCGGCGCGGTGTCGAGCACAGGGGTTGCCGGTCTGACGCTGGGCGGCGGGTTCGGCTATCTCATGGGCAAGCACGGCTATACCGTCGACAACGTTACATCTGTCGAGCTGGTCACGGCGGAGGGCGCGGTACTTACCGCGTCCGAAGACGAGAACGCCGAGCTCTTCTGGGGACTGCGTGGCGGCGGCGGCAATTTCGGCATTGCCACCAGTTTCGAGTTCGCGCTGCATCCGGTCGGCCCCACGGTTTATGGCGGGCTAGTCGCGTTTTCCTTCGAGGACACGGCGAGGTCGCTTCATTTCCTGCGCGACCTTGCCAAGGATCCGTATGACGAACTGACCGCCGTGTGCAGTCTTACCCATGCGCCGGATGGCTCCGGCCAAAAGCTTGCCGCCATGTTGGTCAGTCATTGCGGAGCCGCGGGCCGCGCCGAGCACGCCATTGGCGCGGTCCGCGGGATCGCCGAACCGGTCATCGATCGGCTTGGGCCGATTTCCTATTGCGACCTGAACCGGCTCTTGGACCCGGGCTTCCCGAAACTGGCGCTGAACTATTGGAAATCGTGCTTCGTCACCTCGCTGAGCGACGAGGTGATCGGCATCCTCACCGAGCAGTTCGCCTGCTGCCCCTCGCCGATGAGCAAGCTGATCGTCGAGCGCCCGCACGGTGCGGCCTTGCGCCGGGCGGCCACGGACACCGCCTTCCCGCTCCGGTCGGCGGGGTTCAGCGTCTTGATCCTCGCCCAGTGGCGCGACGCCTCGGAGACCGAGCAGAACGTGGCCTGGGCCCGGGAAACCTACGATTTGCTCCGGCCCCACGCCGCGCCGGCTGCCTACAGCAACTACATGGGCGATGACGAAATGCTGGCGCGGGTCAAGCAAGCCTACGGCGAGAACTTTGCGCGTCTCCAATCGCTGAAAGACCGATACGATCCAGCGAATGTCTTTCACATGAACCAGAACATCCCGCCATCGACCAGGTGAGCAGCCCCGTCAGCGCGACCGGGCGCCCATGATCGCGCCCTCGGGCTTCAGACCCGGATCCAGCACCAGGCTGGGTGAGCCAAAATAGAAGCCCTGGAAATATTCGACGCCCAGGCCGCGCAGGATCCGGGCCTCGGCCGGGCCTTGGACGAATTCGGCCACCGTCATCATGTCGAAATGGGCCCCGATCTCGACCAGTTTCGAGACGAAGAACCGGCTGTCCAGATTTGCCGTCACATCGGTGATGAAGCTGCCGTCGATCTTGATGATGTCGAAGCGGAAGTCGCGCAAGCTGCCGAACGAGGTATGGCCCATGCCGAAATCGTCGAGCGCGAAAGCGCAGCCCTGCCGGCGCAGCCGGTCCATGAATTCCAGCGTGCGCGCGGGCTCGAGCATCGCGGCGGTTTCGGTCACCTCGATGATCAGCCGCTCGGCCAGCGTCGGGTCGCGGCTGGTGCCCTCGCTGAACAGGATCATCCATTGGGCGTCCTGCATTGTCTGCGGGAAGATGTTGACCGACATGCGCAGCCCGGGTTGGTGCGCCAGCGCCTCGAGTGCCAAGACCAGGACCTGGCGGTCGATCAGCGTCGCCAGGCCCAGCCGCTCCATCGCCGGCATGAACTCGCCGGCGGCGATCAACTCGCCCGCGCGCTCGCCCGAACTGGGGCGTACTCTGACCAGGCACTCGTGAAACGCCGCCCGGTGGTGTCCCTGGGCCGAGACCACCGGCTGGTAGGCCAGGATCAGGTCGCCGTTGCGGATTGCGCCCATGGCGATTTGCGCCGCATCGACGATCTCGGCGCGGCGGCGCGCGGCGGCGCCTGTCTCCTCGGCGAATCGGATGCAGCCGACCCCTTGGCCCATGGCTTCGTTCAGCGCGTGGCGTGCTGCGGTTTCGCAGGCGGTCTCGCTCTGATCGCCTGGATTGGCAGCGCTGTCCGCGCGGTTCGCGCCGCCCTCACCCCGGACAACACAACCGGCGGCGAGTGTCACCGCCACCGGTCCTTCCGAGGTCGTGATCGCCTGGTGCGCGATCGCCGCCTGCACCTGCGCCACCAGCGCCGAGATGCCGACCCGGTCGAGACCGGGGATCGCGATGCCTAGTCGGCGGTACCCGGCACGCCACAACCGGGCGCCCTGGGGCAACATGGATTCGAGCCGGGTTTGAACCGCAGTCAGGATCTCTTCGCCGATCGGCGCGCCGAACAAATCCTCGATCGCCGTCAAATTGTCGATTCCCAACAAGGCGAGCGCCACGGGCTTCGGACGCGGCCGAAATCGCCGGTGGCTGCTGAGGAACGTCCTCTGATCGCTCATAATACGCCCCCAGGGTCCGGATCGACCGTCACATAGTGGATTTATCTGGATTAATGTTCTGTGAATGTTCTAGTTTGATTAAAATTGTCTTAACCGGGGACTAAGATGGCGGAGCGATGCACCTGGTGCGGCACGGAACCGATCTATGTTGACTATCACGACACAGAATGGGGCCGGCCCGAGACCGATAGCCGGGCGCTGTTCGAGAAGCTGATCCTGGACGGGTTCCAGGCCGGCCTGAGCTGGATCACCATCCTGAAAAAGCGGGATGCCTTTCGAGCCCGGTTCGAGGGTTTCGATCCGGAGAAGATCGCCCGATGGGGCGAGGCCGAGATTGCGGACGCGCTGGCCGATCCAGGCATCGTGCGCCACCGCGGTAAGATCGAGGCGACGATCGGCAATGCCCGGGCCTGGTTGGAAATCGAGGCCGATCAAGGCTTCGACCGGTTCCTCTGGTCCTTTGTCGATTTAAAGCCGCAGCAAAATTCCTGGCAGGAAACGGGTCAGGTGCCGGCCGAGACGGAGATGTCGAAGGAGATGTCCAAGGCGCTACGCGCCGCGGGGTTCCGGTTCTGCGGCGCCACCATCGTCTATGCCTTCGCGCAGGCGGTCGGCATCGTGAACGATCACTTGGTCGGTTGTCCGCAGCACACGGAATGCGCCGACGAAGCGGCGCGGATGCGGTTCCCAGCGGCCTAGCTCTCCTCGCCGAACCCATCTGTGATGAGTGATTCCAGCGCCTGCATCAGCGCTTCGGCCTCATTCCCATTAGTCGAGACCTCGATCTGGGAGCCATTGGCGGCGGCGAGCATCA
Source organism: Paracoccaceae bacterium (assembly GCA_029862205.1). GTDB lineage: Bacteria > Pseudomonadota > Alphaproteobacteria > Rhodobacterales > Rhodobacteraceae > Thermohalobaculum. The sequence goes on along the minus strand of JAOTXT010000043.1, from coordinate 12,198 downwards.
GAAGGCCCATGATCGAATCGCCCGCGACCGATTGACCGTCGCGCCGCACGGTGGCCGAAGCGTCGAAGCGTTCCACCGTTTCGACGAACTGAGCCGAGGCCCGGGCATGCAGGCCCTTGGTATTGCAGATCGTCAGCGTTTTCGTGAGCGGCATGGGGTTTATTGGCTCAAGAGGCGGTCAGCGCCGCTCTTGGCTGGCGACCGGGTCCAGGATGTTGCTGGCCGAATCGATGTATTTGTGGCCCGCCTCCAGCGCCGCGCGCACAGCTTCGGCCAGGGGCCGGCGGCGCATCTTGGCCAGCTTGACCAACAGCGGCAGGTTGGCGCCGCAAATCACCTCGACATCACTGCCGGCGATTGCGCCGAGCGCCAGGTTCGAGGGCGTGCCGCCAAACATGTCGGTGACCAGGACCACCCCCTGGCCGGTATTGGCTTTGGCGACCAGGTCGTTGATCTGGGCCTGGCGCGCGTGCAGGTCGTCCTGCGCCTCGATCGAGACGGCATGCGCGTTTTCAAGCGGGCCGACGACATGCTCGGTTGCCGCCAGAAGCGACTGGGCCAGGGCCCCATGGGCAACCACCACCAGGCCGATCATCCGGCGGACCCGCTTTTGCTATCCGGGCCAATATCGCGATGACGCAGCGCCACGGTCCAGCCGGCGCCGCGCAGGCGATCGGCGGCCAGCGTGCCAACGGTCACCGAGCGGTGGCGTCCGCCGGTGCACCCCAACGCTAAACAAAAGTACGCTTTCCCTTCCGCCTTGTAGGCCGGCAGCAACATCAGCAACATCTCGCACAAATTCTCGAAGAAGGCCTCGAAGAGCGGGTCTTCCCGAACGAAACCCTGTATGCGCGGGTCGCGTCCGTCAAGCGTCCTGAGGTCCGGGTCCCAATAGGGATTTCGCAGGAAGCGGCAATCCAACACCAGGTTGGCGTCGTGCGGCACGCCGCGCTTGTAGGCGAATGACTGGATCGAGACGGCCATGTCGCCGCTACCGCGGCCGGAAAAACGCCGTGTGATCTCGGCTCTCAGTGCATGGGGGTTCAGCGCGCTCGTATCGATGACCATGTCGGCCCGGGCGCTGACCTCGCCCAGGATGTCCCGTTCGCGCGCGATGCCGGTTGCCGGATCCTCTTCGGGTGCCAAGGGGTGACGCCGCCTAGTCTCGTTGAACCTGCTGATCAGCACCTCGTCGTTGCAATCGAGGAAGACGAGCACCGCGCCGCCGCTGCGCGCGCGAAGCCGGTCGATCGTGTCCGAGAGCGCGCGGGCCGAGAAGCCGCGGGTGCGCGTCTCGATGCCAATGGCGATCGGCCGCGGCTCGGCGCTTTCAGAACGCACGAGCCGGTCGATCAGAGAAAGCGGGAAATTGTCCAGTGCCTCGAAGCCCAGGTCTTCGAGCGTGTTGATCACGGTCGTTCGCCCGGCGCCGGAGAGGCCGGTCACCAGGACCACCAAGGGCGCGGCTGCGGCACCCTTCGGGCTGTCATCGCCGTGATCGGTCATTCTCACGTCCTATCCGAGCGGGTCTCTATCGCGCAGGATCGGTTCGTCCGGATCGAGCCAGTCCCGTGCCTTGAGAATGCAGGCAAGCGTCGCAGCAAGTCGGGGCCGCCCCTTGCATAACATGAGCCGGCAGGGATGCCCCGACAAGTCTCTGACCCGGTGTGGCGGCAACCGTTCGGGCTCGGCCTCGTCGAGATCGGCGACAAGCCGGAGCGGCGCGCTGGGCAGCGCCTCCAGCCGGATCAGGCCGAAGCCGCGAATCTCAAGAAGGCCGGAGAGCCGCTCGGGCGCCGAGACCGACAGCCTGTCACCGGCACTCACGATCACCTGATCATCGGCCACCAGAACGGCGCCCTGTGCGATCATCTCGGCGGCGAGGATCGACTTGCCCGATCCTGGCGCTCCGACGATCAGGACGGCCTGGCCACCGACGGCGACCGCGCTTGCGTGGATGAGATCGCCGCCGCCGGCATTGGCGCTCACACGGGCAGCTCCAGAACGAAGCGCGCACCGGCCGGGCCGGCCCCGCGCGGCGCATCCTCAGGCGGCTCGATGTTCTCGGCCCAGATGTGTCCGGCATGGGCTTCGATGATTTGTTTCGAGATGCTGAGCCCAAGGCCTGAATGGTTGCCGAAGCTCTCGGCGGTCGGACGCTCGCTGTAGAAGCGTTCGAAAATCGACTCGACATTGTCCTCGGGGATGCCGGGCCCCTGATCCTCGACCGACACCCGGACCTTGCCGTCCTCGGTGCGCTCGGCCTTGACCGAAATCGCGCTGCCATCCGGCGAGAAGGAAAGCGCGTTGTCCATGAGATTCGTGATCACCTGGGCGATCCGGCCCTCGAGTCCGCGGGGCATGAGCGATTCGCTGGGCAGATCGACATCGACCGAGACATCGCGCTCGACCGCCTGGTCGCGAATCATTTCAGCCAGGGCGTTTATCAAGGTGCTAAGATCGAAGGCGTCCATGCGCTCGCGCACCAATTCCGCGTCCAGCCGCGAGGCGTTCGAAATGTCGGTCACCAGTCGATCCAGGCGCTGAACGTCCTTCTCGATCACGTCCAAAAGCTGTTGCTTCTGCTCGGGCGTCTTGGCGAAGACCATGGTCTCGACCGCGGAGCGGAGCGAGGTTAGCGGATTCTTGAGTTCGTGCGCGACATCCGCGGCGAAGGCCTCGATCGCCTCGATGCGCCGGTAGAGCGCCTGGGTCATTCGGATTAGAGACGCCGAGAGGTCTCCGATCTCGTCGGTGCGGTTGGTCAGATCGGGCATCTCGACCCGGTCCGGCCCGATCGGGCGCGAACTGTTGGTGCCCTGCTGATCCGCCGCTTCGGATAGACGGCGGATCGGGTTGGCGATCGTATTGGCCAACAGTACTGAAAGTGCGACGCTGACGATGGTTGCGATCACGAAGACCTGGAGGATGACGATGCGTTCGTTCTGCACGATCGCGTTGATGTCCTCACCCTGGGTCGACAGCACCAGCACGCCCAACACGGCCTTGAACCGGCGCACCGGCATGGCGACCGAGACGATCAGCTCGCCCTCGCTGTTGACGCGGACCGCGTGGCTGATATTTCCCAGCGCGGCCTCGCGTACCTCGCGGTCGCGGCTGATCCCGGCGGTTGCGACCTCTGTGTAGAGCGGCGGGCGGTCGCGGATCATGTCTATCAAATCAGTATAGGTCCGCTCGAGTGTGCTCAGGATCGGGTTCTTTCGGTCCGCCCCCGGTGGTCCGAGCGGCGTGATCTCGATCGGCGCGCCAGCTGGAGCCAGGTTGCGGGTATCGCCGGTCAGCCGCAATTGCCGGTCATAGAGCCGCGCGCGAACGCCGGTCGGCTGGGCCAAGCGGTTCAGGATCACATTGGCGCGGATCGGATCGTAGTCCGGCTCGCCCGGCCCAGCGGCCGAGGACTCGGCGATCGTGATCGCGATGATCTCGCCCTGGGTGCGCAGGGCCTCGACCCGGAGCTCGATCAGGCCCGAGCGGAACTGGTTTAGATACATCACCCCGATGACCAGGATCGCTAGCCCAATCAGGTTGAAAAAGATGATCCGCCGCTGCAGCGACGAGAACGGCGCGAGCTCGCGCAAGAGATGCAGCAGATCGGCCGGTTGGGCGGTCTTGCTCGGTTCCTGCTGCCCAGAACTGTCATCGCCGCCGGGCTCTTTGGAGCGATCAGGCTCGACCGCACCAGTCCGGTCGCCGGTCCGGTCCCGAACCTGCGTGTCGTCGTATATGGGCGCCCCCTCCAAGCGAGGCCTCAGACTTCGCGGTATCGGTAGCCGACGCCGTAGAGGGTTTCGATGGAATTGAATTCGTTGTCGACATCGCGGAACTTTTTGCGGATCCGCTTGATGTGGCTGTCGATGGTACGGTCGTCGACATAGACTTGATCATCGTAGGCCGCGTCCATCAGCTGATCGCGGCTTTTCACGAAGCCGGGGCGCTGGGCCAGCGCGTGCAGGATCAGGAACTCGGTCACCGTCAGCGTCACCGGCAGGCCTTCCCAAACCGAGGAATGGCGCATCGGGTCCATCTCCAGTTTGCCCCGGCGGATGACCTTCTCCGACTCCTGGCGCTCGAGGCTCGCATCCTCCATCGCTGCGCGGCGGCGCAGCACGGCGCGAATGCGCTCGACCAGCAGCCGCTGCGAGAACGGTTTGCGCACATAGTCGTCCGCGCCCATGCGCAGGCCGATCACCTCGTCGATCTCCTCGTCCTTCGAGGTCAGGAAGATCACCGGCATGTCGGATTTCAGGCGCAGGCGGCGCAACAGCTCCATCCCATCCATCCGCGGCATCTTGATGTCGAAGATCGCGAGATCGGGCGGCGTGGTGGTCAGCGCGGTAAGCGCCGAAGCACCGTCGGTATATGTGTCCACATCATAGCCTTCCGCCTCCAAGACCATGGAGACCGAGGTAAGTATATTGCGGTCGTCATCGACCAGAGCGATGCTTGGCATGAACACTCCCGGGTTTCTGGCGTCTGTACGCCGGCTTGTATGTCACTCTGCCTATCGGCCTTTTGTTGTCGTTTACACGCCTATGCGATTCTTGCATGGCGAAAGTATGAATGCGTTTTCGTGGCGATTAGACACGAAAATCCCGCATTTTGGAAGTTTTGACTGTGACAGCGGGTCACTCCAGGCCGGAACATGGTTGGAACGCAACGGTTCCGTTGATATAGACAGCGCGCACTTAGGTGGGAGCGCGAGGGGGATTCGGCTGTGGTTCCCCGGTCACGGTGCCGTGCAAATGCCGCTGGCGGCGTCCATCGGCGATTTTGGGAGTTGCATGGATGGAAGCGGGTCTCTTCAACCCAAATGAGCGCGTTGAAGACGCAGGAATGGTGGGTCTGAGCAAGATCCACTACAATCTGAACGAAGCCGGCCTGCTGCAAGCCGCGGTGCGCCGGGGCGAGGGCGAGATCGGTCTGGGCGGCGCCTTCCTTTGCAATACCGGCAAACATACGGGCCGCAGCCCCAAGGATAAATTCGTCGTCCGCGAGCCGTCGGTTGAGTCCGATGTGTGGTGGGAAAACAACACTCCGATGGACGCGGACGCCTTCGAGCGCCTGCGTCAGGACATGTTCGCGCACATGCGGGGGGGTGAATACTTCGTCCAGGACCTCTATGCGGGCGCGGATCCGGCGCACCGGCTGAACGTGCGGCTGGTCAACGAACTCGCTTGGCACGGGCTTTTCATCCGCCACATGCTGCGCCGGCCCGAGGCCGCGGAACTGGTGGGCTTTGTCCCTGAATTCACCATCGTCAATTGCCCGACCTTCAAGGCGGACCCGGCCCGCCACGGTTGCCGCTCCGAGACCATCATCGCGGTCTCGTTCGAGCGGCGCATGGTGCTGATCGGCGACACGTCCTATGCGGGCGAGAACAAGAAGTCGGTCTTCTCGATCCTGAACTTCCTGCTGCCGGCCAAGGGCGTGATGCCGATGCATTGCTCGGCCAATCATACGAAGGGCGACCCGTCGGACAGTGCGATCTTCTTCGGGCTGTCGGGCACTGGAAAGACGACGCTGAGCGCGGACCCCGAGCGCACGCTTCTGGGCGATGACGAGCATGGCTGGACTGATCAGGGCATCTTCAACTTCGAGGGCGGGTGCTACGCCAAGACGATCAATTTAAGCCCCGAGGCCGAGCCCGAGATCTACAAGACCACCTCGATGTTCGCGACCGTGATCGAGAACATGGTCTACGACCCGCATACGCGGGAGTTGGATTTCGAGGATGACAGCCTGACGACCAACATGCGCTGCGCCTATCCGCTGCACTACATCGCCAACGCCTCCGAGACCGGGCGCGCCGGCGTGCCGAAGAACATCGTCATGCTGACCTGCGACGCCTTCGGGGTGCTGCCGCCGATTGCGAAGCTGACGCCGGCGCAGGCGATGTATCATTTCCTGACCGGGTTTACCGCGAAGATGGCGGGGACCGAGAAGGGGGTGAACACGGCCCAGCCGACCTTCTCGACCTGCTTCGGCGCGCCTTTCATGACGCGGAGGCCCGAGGTCTATGGCGCGCTCCTGCGCGACAAGATCGCCCAGCACGGCGCGGCCTGCTGGTTGGTGAACACGGGCTGGACCGGCGGGGCCTATGGAACGGGCTCACGGATGCCGATCAAGGCGACCCGGGCGCTGCTGACGGCGGCCCTGAATGGCTCGCTAGCCGGGGTCGAGTTCCGCGAAGACGCGAATTTCGGCTTTCAGGTGCCGGTCTCGGTGCCGGGCGTGGACGAGGCGTTGCTCGACCCGCGCCGTACCTGGGCCGATCCGGCGGCCTATGACCGCCAGGCCGCCGAACTGGTCGCCATGTTCGTCAAGAACTTCGAACAATACGAGCCGCATGTGGGCGAGGACGTGAAAGCCGCGGCGCCGACGGCGGCGTGATCTCGGTAGGGTGGGTTTTCAACCCACCGTCCCTTGACCAGATGGCACGAAAGGTGGGTTGCAAACCCACCCTACGCATTCGCTGGCGGCTCGACCCCCTTCTCGCGCAACTCTCCCTTCGCCTTTTCCGTCTTTAGGAGGCCCGGCTTGCCCATCGCGTCCAGCACCGCGCGATCCTTCAGGAACTGGATGTCCACGTAAGGAACCACCTCGATCTGGTTGCCCCAGGGGTCGAGGAAGTCGAGGCGTTTTTCCGAGGTGAGCGTTACCCCCGCCGCCTCCAACTTCGCCCGCAATCCCTCCCGGTCATCCACCACCAGGCCGAAATGGCGGTCGCGGTCCGGGTCCTGGTGGCGGCCGCGGCTGAGCGCGATGAACTGGTCGCCGAGATCGATGAAGGCCATCTCGTCGCCATGACGTCCGCGCAGCTCGAACTCGAAGAACTGGCCGTAGAAGGCCAGCGCCTCGTCCACGTCGCCCACTTCGAGCGCCACATGGTTAATGCCGATCAGGCGGGGTTTGCACTGGGTCATTGGGGCCTCCGTCGTTGGCTCTGGTTGGGAGGCTAGCGCACTGGGCGCCGATTCCAATGCTGGGCGGCGATGGTAGGGCGGACAAATTTGACCACCTAACCGCCAGGCACCCGGATTGCACCGATCGGATGGCCGGGTTAGTCGAAGCCCATGACCAAGTTCGCCGTCGCCGCTGGCCATGACCTGACCGCCGCCGCCTGCGCGGACGTGCTGCGTTCGGGCGGCACTGCGGTGGACGCCGCGATCGCGGGCGCGCTGATGGCCTGCGTGGCCGAGCCGGTCCTGGCCGGGCTCTTGGGCGGCGGGTTCCTGATGATCCAGCCCGCGCAAGGCGCACCAGCGCTGCTCGACTGTTTCGTTCAGGCCCCGAAGCGCAAGCTCGGCGAGGACGATCTCGATTTCCACGCCATTCAGGCGGATTTCGGGGAGACCACCCAGGAGTTTCATATCGGCGCCGGCGCCATCGCGACCCCCGGCCTGGCGCCTGGTCTGGCAGAGGCGCATGAGCGCTTCGGCAGGATGCCGTTGACCGATCTGGCCGCCCCGGCGGTGCGGGCCGCGCGCGAGGGCGTCACCGTCACCGGGTTCCAGGCGAGCCTTGGCCGGATCATTGCGCCGATCCTGGAGGCGACGCCCGAGTCACGCGCGCTGATGTGTGGCGAGGACGGCAAGCCGCTGCCGGGCGGGGCGCTCTCCCGCAACCCGGACTTCGCTGACGTGCTGGAGGTCTTCGGGCACGAGGGCGCGCGCTTCGTCACCGAGGGCGAGGTCGCCGCCGGGCTGCTGGCAATGGCCGGGCAGGGCGGGCACCTGACCCGGGATGATCTCAGCGCCTATGCGCCCCAGTGGCGCAAGCCCGTCGAGATCACCCGGCGCAATGTGCGGATCGCGGTCAATCCGCCGCCGGCGCTGGGCGGGATGCTGGTCGCCTTCGCACTGGAACTTATGGGCAGCGGCGCCCGGGCAGCCGAGCGAGCCCATGCCTTCGAGGCCACGACACGCGCGCGGGTCGAGGCGGGGCTTGTGGCCGATCCGGAGGGTGGCGCGTTGAAGCTGCTGTCGCCGGACCTCGTCGCGCGCTACCGGGGCGAGGTACGGGACCACGCGCCCGCGACCCGGGGCACCACCCATATCTCGGTCATCGACGGCGATGGCATGGGCGTCGCCCTAACGCTGTCGAACGGCGAGGGCAACGGCGCGATCATCCCCGGCACCGGGATCATGCCGAATAACATGCTGGGCGAGGCGGATCTGGTGCCCGGCGGCTGGCACAGCTGGGCGCCGGATAAGCGGCTCTCCTCGATGATGACCCCGATGGCGGCCGCCTGGGCCGACGGGAGCCTGGCGATGCTGGGCTCGGGCGGCTCGAACCGGATCCGCACGGCGCTGGCGCAGGTTCTGGTCAACCTGATCGATCTCGATATGCCGCTGAGCGAGGCGGTCGAAGCGCCGCGGCTGCATGTGGAGGCGGGCGACCCGCCCGCGGTCGATTTCGAGCTGAGCGATCTGGCCGAGGAGGATCGCGTGGGCGTCCTGGAAGCCTTCCCGCAGGCCAAGGGATGGGCCGAACGCTCGATGTTCTATGGCGGGGTCCATGCGGCGATGCGCGATGGGCAGGGCGGGATGCGCGCCGCCGGCGATCCGCGCCGCGCGGGTGTCGGGATCACACGCTAACGGCGTTTGGCCGAACCGTTCAGCCTGTCTATATTCCTGGGATGATTACGCGCCGGCATATCCTGGGGGGCCTGGCCGGCATGGCACTGCCGATCCGCCTGCGGGCGGGGGAAGATGGGCATCGCCCGATTCCCTCGACCGGCGAAGCGATTCCCGCCATCGGCCTGGGAAGCTGGATCACCTTCAATGTCGGAAACGACCCGGTACTGCGCGGCCGCAGCGCCGCTGTGATCGCGGCTTTCTTCGAGGAGGGTGGGGGCATGATCGACTCCTCGCCCATGTATGGTTCGTCCCAGGAGGTCATCGGCGACGGCCTCGCACGGCTCGGCTATCCGGCGGCCCTGTTCTCAGCCGACAAGGTCTGGACCCGCGCCGTGGACGGGGACGCGCAGATCGAGGCGACGCGCCGCAACTGGGGGGTGGAGCAGTTCGACTTGCTGCAGGTCCACAACCTGGTCGCCTGGCGCTCACACCTGCCGAGGCTCTCCGAGATGAAGGCGGCGGGCCTGGTGCGGTATGTGGGCATCACCACCTCCCATGGCCGGCGCCATCGCGATTTCGAGGCGGTCATGAAGGCCCATCCTCTGGATTTCGTGCAGCTTACGCTCAACGCCGTTGATCGCGAGATCGAAACGCGGCTGCTGCCGCTGGCGCGGGACCGTGGGATGGCGGTCATCGTCAACCGGCCCTTCCGCCGCGGTGCCTTGCCCGAGCGGTTGCGCAATGCGCCCCTGCCCGGATGGGCGGCCGAGATCGGCGTGACGTCTTGGGCGCAGGCATTGATCAAATTCATTCTCGCCCATCCCGCGGTGACGGTGGCGATCCCGGCGACAACCCGGGTCGATCATGTGCGGGAGAACAAGGCGGCGGCCTTGGGGCCGATGCCTGACGCGGCCTTGCGCGAGCGGATCGCACGAGACGTTGACCGGGCCATATGACCGGCTGGCTCGACTATGCGATTGCCGATTTCGTGCCCTTCTCGGCCGAGGCCTATTGGCGGTTGATCGAGAATTACAGCCGCGAGGTTTGGCCGCTGCACCTTGCGGCCTTCGCCCTCGGCGCAGTGGCAATCTTTTTGACGGTCCGACCGTTCCCTTGGTCAGGCCGGGCCGTTGCCTGCCTGCTCGCGGTCGTTTGGGCTTGGGTCGGATGGCGTTTCGTCGGCACCGAATATGCGGCGCTCAATTGGGCCGGGGAGGGGTTCATGTGGGCGTTCATGGTCCAAGCGGCGTTGTTGCTGGTATTCGGCGTAATCGGCGGGGGCCTTGGCCTCGGCGCGCCCGGGCCGGCACGGCGCATCGATCTCGGGCTGGCCGTTGCGGCGGTCGCGCTCTATCCAATGGTAGCGATGGTGAGCGGCCGACCGGTGGCTGGGGCCGAGGTCTTCGGCATTCACCCGGATCCGACCGCGCTGGCGACGCTCGGCCTCGCGGCGCTGGCGCCGCATGGGCTCACCGCTATGGCCTTGTCGATCATTCCACTGGCCTGGGTCGCGGTGAGCGCGCTGACCCTGATTGCGCTCGGGGCACCAGAGGCTTGGGTTCTAATCGCCGCTTTGGCCTTGGCGCTTGGGGGGCTGCTCCTTCGGCGGCCGGCCCGCGTTTAGCGTCCCTCCGATCGGTCTATGGCGAGGACCGACAATGCCGCGATCCCGGCGGCGGCCGAGGACGCCAGCATGATCGTCAGCAACGCCCAGATCGCGTTCTGCGGCGTCAGTGCCCAACCGGTGAACGATGTCAAAAGCGCCCCGCCGCCCACGGTCATCGCGCCCGCCAGACCCGCGGCGCTGCCCGCCAGGTGCGGCCTGACCGACATGGCGCCCACATTGCTGGAGGGCACGGTCAGCCCATTGCCGAGCCCGACGAAGATCGTGGTGCCGAAGAACGAGAGCAGGTTCACCGATCCCGCCCAGTAAAGCCCCAGGCCCAGCAGCAACCCGCCACAGGCGACCGCGCGCCCTGCCAGCATCATCGCGGTCAACCCGAACCGCGCCGCATATCGGCCCGAGAGGAAGCTGCCGAACGCGAAGCCAGCGGTGATCGTGCCCAGCAGGAAGCCCAGCATGGCCGGTTTGATCGCAAGCGCCGATTGGGCCACCAGGGGCGCGCCGCTGAGGAAACAGTAGAAAGCGCCGACCGAGAAGGACATCGACAGCGCATACCCCCAAAACCGCCGCGAACCGAAAAGCGCCGGGTAGTCCCGGAACTGTTTGGTGAAGGTCTCGGACGGCGAGCGGTTGGTCTCGCCCATGTCGGTCCAGGCGAGCCCAAAGGCAGCGATCCCGCTGGCGACGAAGAAAACGAAGCTGGCGCGCCAACCGAAGAGCTCGTCCAGCGCGCCGCCCAGCATGGGCGCCAGCATCGGTGCCATTGCCATCGCCATGGTAACGTAACCGAGCAGGCTCGCAGCCTCGCGCTCGGGTGCTGTGTCCCGGATCATCGCGGGCGACAGCGCGGCGCCGGCGATGATCACCCCCTGGACCATACGGAAGGCCAGGAAGGTCCAGATGTCGCGCGCCAGCACGCAACCCAGCGAGGCGAAAACGAAGATAACAATGGCCCCCAACATTACCGGGCGCCGCCCATAGCGGTCCGAAAGCGGGCCGATCACCAGTTGCAGGATGGAAGTCACCGCCAGGTACCCCGCGATCGAGACATTCACCAGCGCGTAATCCGCCCGGAAATCCGCCGCGATGCTGCCAAGCGAGGGCAGGAACATGTTGAGCGACAGCGTCGAGAACGCGGTCAGCAGGATCAGGGTGGGGAGCCGGGGCGGCGTGGTGGCGGGGGTGGGGAGCATCCATTGGGTCAGTAGGGAGCGCGATGGGCGCGGTCAAGCTGGGCTCTGATTGGGTAGCGTCTCAGTTTGAAGTTGCCCGCTTCGATCTCGTTAGCGGACATGGATCGCCGACACACATAGGTCAGCTTTGTGCCAAAGGGCGGCTTTGACAAATGCCCTCTGACAGAGCAGGCACATTAAGTCCTAGATCATGTTGCGACGAGGCAAACGCAAATGAAGGCCCATATCGTTCTGGCGCACCCAGAATCGAAATCATTCAACGCCCATTTGTCGGGCATTTCGCAGCGAGCACTCGGGGCCGTCGGATGGCAGAGCACGCTTTCTGACCTCTACGCCATGGATTTCGATCCGCGGGAGGGGCCGCACCATTACAAGTCCCGCAAGGATGCCGAGGTATTTCATGCCCAGACCGAACAGCGTTTCAACGCCGAGAAGGCAACTTTGCCACCAGAAGTAACTCTGGAAACGCGGCGTTTGCTGGACTGCGATTTGCTGGTCGTTCACTTCCCGCTCTGGTGGTTTGGGCCACCGGCGATCTTTAAGGGCTGGATGGATCGTGTTTTCGTCTATGGCCACATGTACCGGAGCGCTATGCGCTACGACACTGGGATATGCGCGGGAAAGAGAATGCTCGCCTGCGTGACCACCGGTGCGAGCGAAAAAAGTTGCGCTCATAACGGACGAGAAGGAGACACCCGACTGCATCTTTGGCCGATACTATTTCCGTTCAGATATTTGGGCTTCGAGGTCTTGGAGCCCGAGATCTTTCACGGTGTCGGTG
>JAOTXT010000148.1 GCA_029862205.1 Paracoccaceae bacterium | reverse complement strand
GCCCGGCACTGGTGCCGCTTCCGGCGCCGCCACGGGTCAACAGCCGCTTCGGCTCGCCCAACGGCGTGTACCAGAGATAGTTCGGATCCTCCTGTCGCCATTCCAACCCGCCCTTCGAGCCATAGACCCGAAGCGCGAGCGCGTTCTCGTTACCCGGCGCGACCTGGCTGGACCAGAGCATTCCCTTGGCGCCGCCCTCGAAGCGCAGCAGCACATGGGCGTTGTCATCAAGCGCGCGGCCCTCCACGAAACTGTCGAGATCTGCGCAAAGGGCACCCAGCTTCAGCCCGGTCACGAAACTCGCGAGGTTGTAGGCGTGGGTGCCGATATCCCCCGTGCTGCCGCCGGCGCCCGAGCGCGCCGGGTCGGTTCGCCACCCGGCCTGTTTCTGGCCGGTGTCCTCCAGCTTCTCCGACAGCCAGTCCTGGGCATATTCAACCTGCACCACGCGGACATCGCCGATCTGGCCGGCGGCAACCATCTCACGCGCCTGCCGCACCATGGGATAACCGGTGTAGTTATGGGTCAGAATAAACAGCGCTCTCGATTCGTCAGCCAGCTTTACCAGCTTCCTTGCGTCGGCAAGCGTCGATGTGAGCGGTTTATCGCAGATCACATGGATACCGCGCTTGAGGAACTCGCGGGCAGCCGGATAGTGGACATGGTTGGGTGCAACGATGGCAACAGCCTCGATCCCGGATTTAAGCCGCGCCTCCCGGATCGCCATGGTCCTGTAGTCGCCGTAAGCGCGATCTTCGGCAATGCCGAGGTCCTTCGCCGAGGCGACCGCCTTGTCCGGAGTGGATGACAATGCGCCGGCGACAAGCTCGTACTGATCGTCGATTCGTGAAGCGATGCGATGGACAGCGCCGATGAAGGCGTCACGGCCGCCGCCCACCATACCCAGACGAATGCGTGATTCACTCATTCAATTCTCTCTCAAATCCCCACAATTCTCTCTCAAATCCCCAGTATCCGATGGTTCGCTGCGTCGTCCGTTCCGCCCCCGGCAAAATCGTCGAACGCGCTTTCCGTGACACGGATGATGTGGTCGGCAACGAATTGCGCCCCTTCCAGCGCACCGTCCTCCGGATGCTTCAGACAGCACTCCCATTCCACGACGGCCCAGCCGTCGAAGTCGTTTGCCGCCATTTTTGAGAACACCGCAGCGAAATCAATCTGCCCGTCACCCAGGCTTCGGAAGCGGCCGGCCCGGTCGACCCAGTTCTGGAACCCGGAATAGACACCCTGCCGGCCGGTCGGATTGAACTCTGCATCCTTCACATGGAACATGCGGATCCGGTCCTTGTAGATGTCGATGTTATCGAGATAATCGAGGCATTGCAGTACATAGTGCGACGGGTCGTAGAGCATATTGGCCCGCCCGTGTCCGTCGACGCGATCGAGAAACATCTCGTAGGTGATCCCGTCGTGCAGATCTTCGCCAGGATGGATTTCATAGCAGACGTCTACGCCGCATTCCTCGGCGTGGTCGAGGATCGGCCGCCAGCGCCTCGCGAGCTCGTCAAACGCGGCCTCGACAAGCCCTGCGGGGCGTTGCGGCCAAGGATAGATGAATGGCCAGGCCAGCGCGCCGGAGAAGGTTGCGTGGACGTCGACGTCCATGTTGCGTGACGCGCTGAGCGCCTTCTTGACCTGGTCGACCGCCCATGCCTGGCGAGCCTCTGGATTGCCACGCACCTCGGGCGCTGCAAACCCGTCAAACATATCGTCATAGGCAGGGTGAACCGCCACCAGCTGGCCCTGCAGGTGCGTCGAAAGCTCAGTCACCTCTATGCCGTTTTCCCGCGCCTGTCCGCGAAACTCGTCGCAATAGTCGCGAGAGTTCGCCGCAGCATCGAGGTCGAACAGCCGGCCGTCCCAACTGGGAACCTGCACACCCTTGTAGCCGCAATCCGCCGCCCATTTGGTGATTGCACTCCAGGAATTGAACGGCGCGTCATCACCGGCGAACTGCGCCAGAAACAGAGCCGGCCCCTTGATTGTCTTCATCTCGTTCTCCTCCTGATCCCCTCATCGTCACGAAGCACGTTCACGGCAGATTGTCTCTAACGAAAATCTCGATGCGGATGCGTTCCTGGCTTTCGACAATGGGCGCATCGTCGACGAATGCCTTGAGCACCCGAATTGCGCTGCGCACCTCATGGGCGGAATCCTGCGCCAGGACGGCATCGAGCGTTCCGGACGTCAGGGCCTTCCGAGAATGCTCCGTGAGCTCGTGAGCGATCGCCTTTGTGCGTTTTTCAACCTTGGCCGCTTCCAATGCTGCGACGACGCCACGGGTGCCGGCGCCAAGGCTGTAAACCCCTACAATGTCGGGGTTTTCTTTCAGCACGCCACCCAGCGCAACTTCCACTTTTTTGGCATCGTCGTAGCCTTCTACCGTGGGAAGCAGCGTCAGATGCGGATATTCGGCGCGCATCACCTGCTCGAAGCCGAGGCGTCGCTCCACATGGTCGCGCAGTATCATTGAACCTGCTATGATCGCGATCTTTCCGCTCCGCTCACCAACGAACCGGCCCAGAAGGCTGGCGCCCACACGGCCCGCCGCCACGTTGTCGATACCGACATAGTGCGCGCGGGAAGAGTTCGGGATGTCGGAAATCAGCGTGACGACCCGCACGTTGCGGTCATTCAGGCGGTTGATGGCATCGCGAATGATCGGGCTCTCGGTTGCAACCAGGGCAAGCCCGTCGCCCGCCCTCAAATCGAGCCGTTCAATGGTTTCGGCCAGTGGCTCAGGCTCGAACGGTGGAACCTTGACGA
>JAOTXT010000041.1 GCA_029862205.1 Paracoccaceae bacterium | reverse complement strand
CAGACGGCCCTCGATCATTTGCTGACGCAAGTGACACCGAGAGATGCCGAAGCGCCCCAGACCGAGGGAAGCCCGGTCGCCGGAAAGACCGTGGTGTTCACCGGCACGCTGGAGAAGATGAGCCGGGCCGAGGCCAAGGCCCGCGCCGAGGCGCTGGGGGCCAAGGTGTCGGGCTCGGTCTCGGCCAAGACCGATCTCGTGGTCGCGGGCCCTGGGGCGGGTTCGAAGCTGAAAAAGGCGAGCGAGCTCGGCATCGAGACGCTTGACGAGGATGGCTGGCTGGCTCTGATTGGCGGCTGATCGCCGGTTGATCCGCGCCGCCGCTGGACGCATCCTGCGCTCCATGTCGCGCCCGCCCATCCTGTTCCCACTTTTCGCCGAGGTCACGGGCTTGCCTGGGGTGGGACCGAAATCCGCTCAGCTCTACGAAAAGTTGGGCGTCCAGAAGATCGCCGATCTGCTGTTCCTGTTGCCCACGGGCGTGATCGACCGGCGTCCGCGCGAGAGCCTGGTGGGCATCGAGCCGGGCCAGGTGGCCACCGTCGAAGTCGAGGTCGGCGAACACTACAAGCCACGGGGTCGAAACCAGCCCTATCGGGTGCACGTGCAGGGCGGCGGGGTTTACCTCGAGCTCGTGTTCTTCCATGCAAAGGACAATTGGGTCACACGCGCCCTTCCGCAGGGCGAGCGGCGCGTGATCTCGGGCCGGGTCGAGCTCTACGAAGGGCATCTGCAGATGGCCCATCCGGACCTGATCCTGACCCCGGCCGAGGCGAAGGGCCTGGCACCGTTCGAACCCGTCTATCCCTTGACCCAAGGCCTGACACAACGCGCGCTGGCTCGGGCGATGGCCGGCGCACTGACCAAGCTCCCGGACCTGCCCGAATGGCTCGATCCGGGTATCAAGGACCAACACGGCTGGCTCGGCTGGGCCGAGGCGGTGCGCGCCGTCCACCAGCCCGACTCGGTCAAGGCGATCAGCTATGGCGCGGCCCCGCGCCAGCGCCTGGCATATGATGAGCTTCTGTCGCACCAACTCGCCTTGCAGATTGCCCGCACGAGGATGCGCCGGGGCAAGGGCCGTCCCAGCGCCGGCGACGGGACATTGCGCGAAGCGGCGGCGAGCGCCTTTGGCTATGACCCCACCGGCGCTCAGACACGCACCATCGGCGAGATCGAGGCCGACATGTCCGCGCCCGAGCGCATGATGCGGCTGCTGCAGGGTGATGTGGGCTCGGGCAAGACCTGGGTCGCGCTGATGGCGATGCTGATCGCGGCCGAGGCAGGCGGGCAGGGCGCCCTGATGGCGCCGACCGAGATCTTAGCCCGCCAGCACGCCGCTGGGCTGGAGAGCGTTTGCGCCAAGGCCGGGGTGCGCCTGGTCCTGCTGACCGGCCGCGACAAGGGCGCGGCGCGCGAGGAGAAGCTGGCCGCCATCGGCGACGGCTCGGCACAGTTGATCATCGGCACCCATGCGCTGTTCCAGCAGGATGTTGCCTTCCGCGACCTGCGCTTGGCGGTGGTCGACGAGCAGCACCGCTTCGGTGTCCGCCAGCGCATGGATCTGACCGCCAAGGCGCCGGGCGGGGCGGACGTGCTGGTGATGACCGCGACCCCGATCCCGCGCACGCTCGCACTGGCCGGCTACGGCGATCTCGACATCTCAATCCTGGACGAAAAGCCGCCTGGGCGGCACCCGGTGGACACCCGCCTGGTCTCGATGGGGCGCTACGACGACGTCGTGGCTCGGCTGAAGGCGGTAATCGAGAAAGGCCAGCGCGCCTATTGGGTCTGCCCGCTGGTCGAGGAAAGCGACACGGTGCCCCTGATCGCCGCCGAGGACCGGCACCGGGCGCTGGCCGCTGTCCTGGGGTCAGACAACGTCGCTCTGGTCCACGGCCAGATGCCCGCCGAACAAAAGGACGCGGCGATGGCCGACTTTCAGTCCGGTGCCCGGCGGGTCCTGGTCGCGACCACGGTAATTGAGGTCGGCGTAGATGTCCCCGAGGCCACGATCATGGTCATTGAACAGGCCGAGACTTTCGGCCTCGCTCAGCTCCACCAATTGCGCGGCCGGGTCGGGCGCGGGGCAGGGCAGTCGTATTGCCTGATGCTCTACGCGCCCCCTTTGGGTGAAACCGCGCGGGCGCGGCTCGAAATCATGCGCCAGACCGAGGACGGTTTCCGCATTGCCGAAGAAGATCTCAAGATCCGCGGCGCCGGTGACGTGCTGGGTACCGCCCAATCGGGCCTGCCACGTTTCCGGATCGCCTCACTCGAAAACGATGTCGGTCTAATGGCTCTGGCCCGCGACGATGCCCGCATGGTGATGACCCGCGATCCGGAACTCACCACCGAGCGCGGCAACGCACTTAGAACACTCCTTTATCTGATGGAACGCGACGCTTCGGTCTTGATGATGAAAAGCGGCTAACTCGGCTTAGAAATTTTGTTCGCAAATTGTTCTTGATTTTTACGCGAACTTATATAGAACATTACATCAACATAACGGAACACATAGATCGGAGGTTGAATCATGCCGACGCTGCTCAAAGCCCGGAAATTGGCTGCCAGCGCACCGCGCGAAGCGCTGATCGATGCGATTGGCTTTGCCGCCGTCTGCGCCCTGATCTTCGTTGGTTTTACGCTGCCGGCCTTCATGTGAGTTACCCCGTCTCTAGCGTTTCTCAAGTCGCCTGCGTCCATGGGCGGGACATAGATCATCGGCTGTCCCTGATGATCACCGATTGCCGAGTTTGATTTGGCAGTCACCACCCCAGATCCAGGTTTCCCCTCGTCCTGGATACCGACTTGTCCCCGTCCCTCTGGAACGCAACTGAGCCGCCACCCGTGAAGGGTAGGCGGCTCTTTTTTACCTACCGATCAAACGCCCTCGACAATCATCAGCGCGCCAGATGCGACTGCCTCACGGATTGGGCGAATGGCGGAATACTCCGCGCCATGATACCAGGCGTTCGCGGCCTCAAAGCTTGGAAAGCGGATCACGACGGTTCTTGCACCGGGGAAATCTCCCTCCTTGACGTCGGACTGGCCGCCACGGACGAGATACTCTCCACCATAGAGCGCAATTGTCGCGGGATCCTTTTCCGCATAGGCGCGGTACGCATCCGGGTCGTCAACGGTGATGTGACCAATGCAGTATCCGAAAGGCATGGCCTTGAGCTCACTTTGCTGCCGTCGGTCGGCGAGACTTATCACCGGACGCACATGACCGTCTCGCACAAATTTCTAGAATTAGCGGGAGCGGGGCCATCGGGGCCGGGGTGATATTCGCATAAGATATATTATGTTAAATCATCAGCGAGTGTAAAACTAGGATATTTGATTTATTACATATGTCTATTCGATTTTCCTCAACCATTCTTTGAGCCCCTCACCAATCTCCGCCCCAGAATCTTCCTGGATGAAGTGACTGCCCCGCACCGTGATCTCGCTCTGGTTCGGAAAGCTGCGTGCGGTCTCGCGAATGCGTCCGGTCAAGATCGCCCCAGGCTCTGCGTTGACGAAGAACTTCGGCACCTGCGTCTTGCTCAGCCAATCTGAATACGCACTGACGATTGCGACGACGTCCGCGGGCTCACCGCCCAGCGGAATCTGCCGCGGCCACGTCAGCGCCGGCCGCCGTTCCTCGCCGGGTTCCAGGAACGGCCGCCGGTACTCCGCTTTTTCCTCCCCGTTCAGCTCGCGCAGGATCGAGCCGAAGAGGATCCGTTCGACGAATATGTTTTTCTCCAAGATCATTTCTTCGCCCGCATCCGACCGCAGCCCCTGGAACAGCCCGCGGATCGCCTCGGGCCATTCCGACCACTCCATTGGTCTGACAATTCCTTCCATGTAAGCGATCCCGCGCACGCGGTCGGGATGGCGATGTGCCCAGTGGAACCCCAGCGCCGAACCCCAGTCGTGGATCACCAGGGTCACCGGACCGTCTGGGATCACCGCGTCGATCCAGGCATCCAGGTATTTCCGGTGCTCGATGAAGCGATACGACCCAGGCCCCGCATCCGGCAGCTTGTCGCTGTCGCCCATGCCGATCAGGTCCGGCGCGATCAGCCGTCCGGCACCGTCCATCTCCGCCATCACGTCGCGCCAGAGGTACGAGGACGTGGGGTTCCCGTGCAGGAACAGGATCGGATCGCCCTCGCCCGTCTCCACATGCGCCATCCGGCGCCCCAGCACCTCGGTGAATTCTTTGCGGTCGCGCCAGGCGGTCATCCGCGCCTCCCATGCATCAGCGACATGATGCTTCCCCTGCTACACCAGAAACCCGGTTCTCGGCCAGAAACCGCTTCGCTATAGCGGGACAAACCGCGAGCCGAGGCCACCATGATCCCACTCCTTGAAGGCATTCGGGTCATCGACTTGACCAGCGTGGTCATGGGCCCCTTCGCCACCTATCAATTGGGCGCGCTTGGCGCCGACGTGATCAAGGTCGAGCCGCCCGAGGGCGAGCAAGTGCGCCACATCGCGCCCGCCCAGCACCCTGGCATGGGCGGCATGTTCCTGAATGTGAACCGCGACAAGCGCTCGCTCCGGCTGAACCTCAAGGACGCGCGGGCCCGCTCAGCGCTTGACCGGGTCATCGCGGGGGCCGATGTGTTGATTCACAACATGCGCCGCCCGGCCGCCAGGCGCCTGGGACTCGACCCGGAAACCCTCTGTCCGCGCAACCCAAACCTGATCCATTGCGCCGCGATCGGCTTCGGCCAAGGCGGTCCTTACGCCGATGACGGGGCCTATGACGATGTGGTCCAGGGCCTCTCGGGCTTCGCCTCGGTCAATGCGGACGCGGACGGCGCGCCGCGTTATGTGCCGCAGATCGTGGTCGACAAGATCTCTGGCCTGTTCATCGTCGAGGGGGTGCTGGCAGCGCTCCTGCATCGCGCGCGCACCGGGCAGGCGCTCAGCTTCGAAGTGCCGATGATGGAATGCGCGACCCATTTCCTGATGGTCGAGCACCTGAGCGGGCAGATCTTCGATCCGCCGCTTTCCAGCCCCGGCTACCGGCGCCTCCTGAACCCCTATCGTCGCCCCTACCCCACAAAGGACGGCTATATCGGTGTGCTGCCCTACGCGCCCAAGCACTGGACGCGCTTCATGGAGATCGTCGGACGCGCCGATATCGCGGCCCAGCCATGGTTCCCCGATCCGGTCGCGCGATCCGAGCGCATCCACGAGCTTTGCCAGGTGATCGACGAGGCGATGCCCGCGCGCACCACCGCCGAATGGCTGACCGAGCTGAAGGCGGCCGACATCCCCTGCGGCCCAATCAACCGGCTCGAGGACCTGTTCGACGAGCCGCATCTGAACACCAGCGGCTTTTTCCAGATCGAGGAGCATCCGACCGAGGGCCCTCTGCGGGTCACGCGCCACCCGCTGGCATTCACCGGCGTCGAGGCCCAGGCCAGTCGCCCTGCCCCGGCCAATGGCCAGCATAACCGCGAAATCCTTGCCGACGCCGGCCTCAGCGAGGCCGAGATCGCCGCGTTGGAGGAAACATGAGGGCCGCCTTCTACGAAGAGACTGGCGCCCCGGCGGACGTGCTACAGGTCGGCGAGGTTGACGATCCTGTGCCGGGTGACGGCGAGATTCTGGTCCGTGTCCATGTCCACGGCGTCAACCCGACCGACTGCAAACGCCGGGCGGGCCAGCGCGGCCGCCTGCCGTTCGCTCGCGTGGTCCCTGGCTATGATGGCGCCGGGGTGATCGAAGCCGTCGGCGAAGGCGTCGATCCAAACCGCATCGGCCAGCGGGTCTGGCTGTGGGAAGCCGCGCACCGGAAATGGGACGGCGCGGCCGCCGAATTGGTGTGCCTGCCCGCCTCACGCGCCATGCCGCTGCCCGGGGACGCCAGCTTTTCCGATGGCGCGTCGCTCGGTGTGCCAGCGATCACCGCCTGTCATGCGCTGATGCTGGGTGGTCCCGTGGGCGGCGGAACGGTCCTCGTCACCGGGGCCGCCGGGGCGGTCTGCAACTACGCCGTCCAGCTTGCCAAGCGCATGGGCGCGACCGTGATCGGCACCGTCCGCGGCGAGGACGACCGGGCTGACGACGTCCGCCGCGCGGGCGCTGATCATGTCGTCAACACCGACCGGGAGTCGCTCAAGGAGATCGCTCTCGATCTAACCAGCGGCACGGGCGTTCGCACCATGATCGACGTCGATCTGGGCGCGCATCTGGACTATGCTTGGCGCATTGTCGCCCAGAACGGCACGATTGCCTCGTTCGGCAGCGCCAGCAATCCGGCACCGGCAATCGACTGGCCGAAGTTCATGTATCGCAACATCCGGCTCAACGGCGTCGCGATATTCGAGGTGCCCGAGGCGGCGAAGCAGCGCGCCGTGGCCTTCGTGCAGGAAAGCCTTGAGGCGCGCGACCTTTGGCATCGCGCGGACAGCCGCTATCCGCTTGACGCCGTCGCCGAGGCCCACCAGCGTCAGGAAACCGGCCGGCCGAGGGGCAAGGTGCTGGTGGAGATCGGCTAAAGCGGCGCCTGCCTTCTTGTGGATCCGGCCTCTGCAACTGTCATCCTCCGCGAAGGCGGAGGATCTCGCTTGGCACCAGTAAATGTATAAATTTCAAGTTAATGTGAACTTTTTTCGTAATTAAAACCGGAGTTTAACTAGATTCTCACATGTGAGAACCCCGCCCTTCTCACACCGCTGGCCCGCCTGCCAATGCGGCCAATTCCGCCCGGTCGAGCCCCTTCGCGGCGCCCGCGCCCAGGATGCTCTCCCACACATCCGGGGCCAGCGGCAGGCCCCCTGCCCGGCGCTCGGCCCGGCGCTTCCGCTCGGGATCGCCCGGGATCATCACCGGGGCTGCCGGATCAGCCGGCGGGCAGCCTCGAACCTCGGCAAGATAGTCGGCCACCGTCCCGGCCCAGCCATGACCGTCATCCATCAGTTTCGGGTCCAGATAGATTGACATCATCCCATTATGAACGGGCATCGAATCGTCGATCGCCACGCTGGATCCGGTCAGCGCCCCGGCCAGCAGCTCGCAGGCGATGCCGAGGCCCGAACCCTTATGGTCGCCCATCGGCGCCAGCGCCCCGGCCCCGTCGCGGGGGTTATCCACCTTGCCGGCCTCGGGCGGGCCGTAAAGCGCATCGGTGTCCCTAGTCAGCCGGCCGTCTCCATCGATCAGGCTGCCCTCGGGAGCCTCTGCCCGGACCTTCCGCGCCACCAGAACCTTTCCCTCGGCCACGCGAGAGGTGGCAAAATCCAGGATGAAATCGCCTTCCTGGTTTGGCACACCGATCGAGACCGGCGCGGTCGACATCCGACGCCCGGCGCCACCGAAGGGCGCCACCAGCACGCTGTTGGCCACATTGACGAAATGGAGCGAAACCAGCCCCTCGGCGCAGGCCATCTCTGCAAAGGCACCGATCCGGCCCAAATGACCTGAATTCCGCAAACCCGTCAGGGCGAAGCCGCGCTCCTTGGCCATGGCTATGCCGTGCTGAACCGCTTGCGGCCCGATGGTCTGACCGAACCCGAATTGGCCGTCCATCAGGGCAAATCCAGGTGCCTCGCTGATCATCTGGACTGATTGACCGAACCGCACCGACCCCTCGTCGGTCCAATGGACATAGCGCTCGGTCCGGATCACCCCGTGGCTATCATGGCCCGATAGGCTGGCCTCGACGAGGTTGGCCGCGATGGCATTGGCCTCGGTTTCGCTGCCGCCTGCTGCCGCAAAAATACGGGTCAACGCCCCGGTCAGCCCGTCCGCGTTCACATGAATCATCGCGCCCCTCGCAAGCTTGTTCATCCCATGGAGGATAAGCATGGGCGCCCGGGCCCGCGCAACGCCGCGAGCGCTTGCGGGGGGTGAAAAACTCTGATGAGGCTCGGCCCATGACCGAATTCCGCGAGAACCCGCTGCCCGGGCTGATCAACCTGTGGCAGGCAGCCCCGCCAGTGATGCGCGGAATCATGCTGATGTGTGTCTCGACGGTGCTGTTTTCGGCAATGCATGTGCTGGTGCGCTACGTGGCGCAGGACGTGCCACCGCTGCAGGTGGCGTTTCTGCGGAACATCTTCGGCGTTATCGTCTTTATGCCGCTGCTGATGTCGACCGGCCTGTCCTTCATGAAGACCGAGCGGTTGGGACTGCATTCGATCCGTGGCATCATCAATGTCACCGCGATGCTGATGTTCTTCACCGGCCTCGCTATGACCCCGGTGGCGCGCGTTACGGCACTGGCCTTCTCGGCACCGCTGTTCACGGCACTCCTTAGCGTGATCTTCCTCGGCGAGCGGTTCCGGGCGCGGCGGTGGAGCGCGCTGATCGTCGGATTTGCCGGCACGCTGATCATCCTGCGCCCCGGCATGATCCCGGTGGATCTGGGCTCGACCCTGGTAGTGGGATCAGCGCTGCTCTGGGGGATCACGATGATCGTGATCAAGGTGCTGTCGCGCACCGAGTCGAGCTTCGCGATCACCGCCTACATGAACATCTTCCTCAGCCTGTTCTCGCTGGGCCCCGCGCTCTGGGTCTGGGTGACGCCACCGCCCGAGGCTTGGGTCTGGCTGATCGCGATCGGGATCCTGGGCACGATCGCGCAGCTCGCGCTCAGCCAGTCCTTGAAGGAGACCGATCCAACCGCGGTCATGCCGTTCGATTTCCTGAAACTGGTCTGGGCGGCGATCCTGGGCTTCTGGGTCTTCGGCGAGGTGCCGGATATCTTCACCTGGCTCGGCGCCTTCGTGGTCTTCGGCAGCGGCTTCTACATCGCCTGGCGCGAGCATCAAGAGCGGAAGCGGACCGGTGGCGGGGCAGGATGAAAGGGTAAGAGGCGTTTGCATGGATCTAATACGCGGATATAACGAAGAAAAATTGTTAACGAGGGAGATTTCAACACTCCAGTTCCAGTGCCTCGCCGCCGCTCGAGCGTCGGCAATCCGATGAAGAGTCGGCCATTTTGGTTTCAGACCGTACGTCGTGGTAGTGCCATGGAACGGCCAAAGAAAAAGGTCGACGTCGGCAACTCCCTGAAGATCATTATACTAAAGAGGACAAATAACGGTTACATCTCCGGGCGCCAAAGTCTGGCGCCCGGAACATTGAAGGATGCACAGGAAACGCAGCCTTAATGAAGGCGATACTATTTTCCGGCGGTCGGCACCATGATGTGGGCGTAGTCCGTGCCCTTCCACATCACGAAGGGGCCACCATAGGCGGGATCGGTCGGGATGCCCTCCAGCGCTGCCGGGTCGGGCACGATGGTCATCAGATGTGGGCCGCTGACGACCCATTCATTGTCGTCCGTTGGCCCCTCGGCGAAGGGATCAATATTGCTCGCCCCGCCATCACCCGCGAGCATGTAGCCGGTCCCAACCTTCTCGGCCCGAAAGGATTTCTTGTTCATCCAGGAATCGGCCCAGGCCATCCAGGACTCGTCCAGGCACATCGGCGCCTTTCCCTGCAGAACGGGAGGCGTCGGGAAACAGGTAAAGCCGTTGCTGCCCTCCTGAAGGACGTTCCCCTCCCAGTCCATGATAGTCGCGCTCATTGATATGGCGTCGGGCGCGGCGCTGAGCGCATCGTCGATCAGGGCCTGTTTCTCGTCAGCCGACGCAGTCGAGACACCCATGCTCATTGTCAAGAGTGCGATCATCGAAACCACTTGGGATTTCTCAAACATAGTTTCCCCCCGTATTTGAAACTCGCTAGTCGCGCGAAAACCGTGCGACGCTGTTGCCGTGCTCGGAATCGAACAAGCACACTGATCTTACCCAAAATGTGGTTGCATTGACAGATTGTCGCAGCTGAACCCTCGTTCGATTGAGCGCACCGCCAATGATTGAACCGACCGACCGATCGCAAAGGAGCCGAATATGCTTCCATAGTAGCAGGAAATTCGGTTGCCCTAGCACTCTCACCTAGTGGCCGGGTTGGGCCAATGGCATGCGTTCGTGGCCGCATGATGTCGGGTCCGTTTTCTGGTTAATATTGGACGCCACGAGCGGGGTTTCTCGCTCCTCCCAGGTGCCGGTCAATAGGATTTCGGCAAGTCCAACACCCGCTCGGCGATATGGCTGAGGATCAGTTGCTGGCTGACCGGGGTCAACCTGTTGATCCAGACCTCGCGCAGTAGCCGCTCCACATGGAATTCCCGGGCATAGCCCATGCCGCCATGGGTCATCACCGCCCGCTCGCAAGCGCGGTATCCGGCCTCGGCGCCAAGATACTTAGCCGCGTTTGCCTCCGGCCCGCAGGGCTTGCCCACATCATAGAGCCCGGCGGCGCGCAGAGTGACCAGCCAGGCAGCTTCGAGTTCAGCCCAGCTTTGCGCCAACGGGTGCTGGATCGACTGGTTCTGGCCGATCGGACGGCGGAAGACCTCCCGCTCGCGGGCATAAGCCGCGGCGCGGTCGAGCGCCTGGCGGCCAATCCCCACCGCCTCGGCGGCCAACAGGCACCGCTCTGGGTTCATGCTGTCTAGGATATAACGGAACCCCCTGCCCTCCTTGCCGATCCGGTCGCGCGCCGGTACCCGCAGCCCGTCATAGAAAACCATGTTCGAGTTGACCGCGTGACGGCCCATCTTCGGGATCTCGCGGATCTCCACATGGGCGGGGTCAAGCACGGCGAAGAACAGAGACAATCCATCGGTCGGCCGCGCCGCGTCAAACTCTGCGGTCCGCGCAAGCAGCACGCATCGCTGCGCCTGCTGGGCGGTCGAGGTCCAGATCTTGCGGCCCGAGATCACGTAGTCGTCGCCTTCGCGCCGCGCTTCAGTCTTGATGCGGGTGGTGTCGAGCCCAGCATCGGGCTCGGTCACCCCGAAGCATGTGATCAGGTTGCCCTCGATGATCGAGGGCAGCCATTCCCGTTTCTGGTCGTTGGTGCCGTGTTTCACGATCGCTTGCGGCCCGAAAATGTTCATGTGGATGGTGCTGGCCGCCGACATGGCCCCGGGAGAATTCGCCACTGCCTCCATCATGACCGCCGCCTCGGTGACGCCGAGGCCCGAGCCGCCATATTCCTCGGGCAAAGCGATCCCCAGCCAGCCGCCTGCCGCCACCGCCTTGCGGAAGTCATCCGGGAACGCGCCACTCGTGTCCCGGTCCAGCCAATAGGTGTCGTCGAAGGGTTCCATCAGGCGGCGGATCGCGTCGCGGATCGCCTGTTGCTCGTCTGTCAGATCGCCCGGGATCATGCTTGTCTCTTACGCCAGCGGCGGGTTGCCAGTTCCTCGATCAACCAGAACTGTGCCATGCCGATCAGCATGGCGGCAATCGCCACGCCGAAACCCCAATCGTAGCCGCCGGTAACCTCGTAGAGCCATCCGGCAACCCAGGCCCCGAAGGCACCGCCCAGCCCCATGCCGATCATGATCGCCCCGAAGACCGCGCCCACCTGGCCCGGAAACAACTTTGCGACCAAGGACGACACGATTGGCCCGCGCGATCCCATCGCGCCGCCAAAGCCCAGAAGGAACAGAGCCAGCAGCCATGGATTGGGCCCGGTGGCAAGGGCCGATAGGGCCAGGATGCCGATGATCGAACAGGTGAAAGTAGCCGTCGCGATGGCGCGCCCGCCGAACCGGTCGGCGAGCCAGCCCGCGCCGACGATCCCAACAAGCGCGGCAAAGCTGTTCAGGCCGAAGAAGAAAGTCGCCGTGATGGGCGCGTAGCCAGCTTCCTCCAGATAGACCACCGCCTGGACCTGGATGGCATAGGTTGCGACCGAGGCCGTGAAGAACACCATGAACATGCCCCAGAAGGGCGCCTTCGACAGATATTGTGGCCTCAAAGCCATGGGCCTCGGCCGGGGCGACAGCTTGACCACGGCGCCCTCTCCGATCCGCTTCCACGGCAGGATCAGGATCACCGTGCCCAGGATCAACATGGCCGTGCCCAGCACTTCGTAGGCCCAGCGCCAGCCATGGGCGTCGATCATCAGCCGCGCGGCGGGGGCCAGCATCATCGCGCCAGCGGCGAGCCCCGCATAGGCGACACCGGTAACAAGTCCCAGATTGCGGTCGAACCAGCGCGCCAGCACGCCTGTCGCAGGCGTCATGCCGGTGGCCGCCGCGCCGATGCCCACAAGGACACCGAGGCCCAGATAGCCCTGCCAAAGCGCTTCCATCCGGCTGGCGATCAGGAAGCCGAGCCCATAGGCGGCGAGCCCGCCCACATAGACGACGCGCCCGCCAAGCCGGTCGAAGGTCATGCCGATCAGTGGACCGCCGATGCCTATCCCGATCATGAAAACCGAGTAGATCGACGAGACCTCGGCCCGGCTCCATTGGAATTCGATAAGGAACGAGCCGTAGAAGACGGCGAACGTCTCGCCCGCGCCGCGCGCAACCGTATTGAGCAGGAAACAAAGCGCCATCACGCCGATGGCAGCGGTGGTGAACTCGCTGGGCTTTGCGGGCACGTGTTCGGTCATCGCCGCATCCTCGCCGTGCCCGGCTTGGCGATCCAGCTAGGCTTGGAAAGGATCAGATACCGGATGGGCTGCAAACCGAAGCCCCGGCCCCCGAGCCGGGGCCTCCCACCGCTGCGCGCAGGCCGACGAGGTCCCGGGTCAAGCCCGGAACATTGGCAGGCGTCACTACCCCCGCAAAAGCGCCGGCAGCCAGGTGACGATCTCGGGGAACATGACCAGTCCGGCGATTGTCAGAAGATCGGCAATGAAAAATAGAAGGATACCCCGGAAAACGTGCGCCAGGGGAATCTGCGGCTGCACGCCGTTGACCACGAAGCAATTGAGCCCGATCGGTGGTGTGATCAGGCAGACCTCGGCCATTTTCACGACAATGATCCCGAACCAGATCGATGCCTCGGTCGCGTCCAGCCCGAAGGCGGAGTCCTCGCGGGTCACGTAGTCCCCGCCGTTCAGCGCCATCACCGCCGGGTAGAAGATTGGCAAGGTCACCAGCAACATGCCGATCGCGTCCATGAACATACCCAGGACGGCATAGCCGATCAGGATTGCGAAAAGGATGACGTAGGGGTTGTAAGGCAGATCGACGATCCACTGGCTGAACGCCTGGGGCACGGTCGAGTAGTTGAGGAAGGTGACGAAGATGAAGATGCCCCAGATCAGCGTGAATATCATCACGGTTAGGCGCGCCGTATCCATCAACGCTTCCTTCAGGCCGCCGAACCGCATCCCTTGCGTCACCGCGATGACCAGCACCACGAAAGCCCCCAAGGCGCCCGCCTCGGTCACCGTCGCCCAACCGTCGTAGATCGCGGTGATGATGATCATCGCGACAATGACAATTGGGATGACGCCGGGCAGCGAGCGGAACCGCTCGGACCATGAGAACCCAGTGACCGGCGGCCCGGCATCGGGCTTGAATTTCGCCCAAAGGACAATGATGCCCGCATAGACAAGCGCAGAAAAGATGCCCGGCAAAAAGCCCGCAAGTAGCAGCGCACCGACCGATTCCTCGACGATCAGCGCATAGATCACCAGGATCGCCGAGGGTGGGATCAGGGTGGCGAGCGTGCCCCCCGCTGCGACCACGCCGGCAGCAAGCTTGGTGTCGTAGTTGAACCGCAGCATCTCCGGTATTGCGACCCGGCTGAAGACGGCGGCCGTGGCCGTGGACGCGCCGGAGACTGCGGCAAAGCCCGCCTGGGCCATGACGGTCGCCACCGCCAACCCGCCCGGCAGCCAGCCAATCCATTTGCGGGCTGCATCGAAAAGCTTCGAGGTCATGCCTGCGTGGAATGCCAGAAACCCGATCAGGATGAAGGGCGGCAGAACCGAGAGCGCGTAGAGCGAGGTCTTGGCGTAGGGCACCGTACCCGCCTGTGCCGCGCCGGGGGTGAAGCCGATCATCTCGACCAGGCCGACGAAGCCGGCGATGGCCGCGGCGAAGGCAATCCGCACGCCCAAAAGCGCCAGTCCGAACAACAGAACGATACAGATGACCCCGACCAGAAGTGGCCCGCAGGCTGCCCCCGGTTCGGTCTCGGTCGCCGCGAATAGGCAGTAGTCAAAATTATAGCCGATGCCGAAAAGCGCACCCGGAACATCCGCCTCGGGCCCAAGCAGCCACTGGATCATGATGCGTCCTCGTCCGCATCACCCAGGGCTTCGCGGATTTCCTCCTGTGCCTGTTCGGCAATGTCCATCTGAACCACGACGCCAACCGGGGTGAGACCGGGGTTTATCGCCAGACGCAAGGCGCCGATGGTTTGCACGAAAGCCCGGAAGGAAAGGAGCGCGAACGCAATCGGCACCAAGAGCTTCGACGGCCAGGTATCGATCTCGGCATCCGTCGTGGAATCGCCGATCTGGTAGGCATCGGCGAAGAAATTCCACGAGAAGATCATCAGCAGAATCGCGATCATCAAGGTCATCAGCGCAGCGAAGGTCTCGACCGACCACAGAAGCCGCCCATCAAAGCGCTGGATCAGGATGTCCATGCGAATATGGGTGCCGAGCCGCTGGCAATACGAGATCCCCAAGATCGCCAGGATCGGCATCGCCAGCTCGATCATGTCGATATAGCCGAAGATTGGGCTGTTGAAGAGCCACTTGGCGTTCAGCACCACCTGGACGACGCCCAATAGCACCAGGAAAAGCGTCGCCGCGGCGGCCAGGAAGTTCATCAGGTTCTCGGGCGCCCGGATCACTCGGTCGAGATGCCATACCAGTCGGCCCAACCCATCCGGGGGCGGGTTAGGCAGCACGCTATCGTGGCTGGAAGACATGGATTGCGTGGTTCAGGGGCGGACCGGTGGCCCGCCCCGTCCGAGGATTACTGGAACTTCTCTTGCGCTTCCTCGACCAGTTCGAAAAGGCGCTCGAGCACCGCCTTGGCGTCGGTCTGGTCTTTGTAGTCTTTGATGAACTTCTTATAGACCGGCTCGCCCGCGACCTGCTTGAACTCGGCGATGGTCGCGTCGTCATAGACGATCTTTTCCATCTTCTGCTCGAAGGCGGGCAGGTTCTTCGCGTCCGCCTCTTCGTATTTGTCGATCATCGCCTGGGTGACCTCGTCCTTGAGGCTCATCAGCAGGTCCTGATACTGGGACGGCAGCTTCTCGTAAGCCGTCTTGTTGAAGACCATCGGGCACTCCGAAGATCCTGGCTGCAGGTTCGCGGTATACCAGGTCGCCAGTTCGTTGATCTTGTAGGCCGCGTGGGCATAGCTGAACGGGAACGAAACGGCATCGACACCGCCGCGCTGCATCAGCGTGTAGGTCTCGGCCGCCGGCACGGTCTGCCGGGTGGCGCCCAGCACCTCCATCGCCTGGCCGACACCGCCGCCCGCGCGCACGCGCATGCCCTTCCAGTCGGCAAGCGTCTTCGGTGCTTTGCCGGTCCCCAGGAACTCATACTGCGGCAACAGCGTCGAGGCATAGGCGATGGCATTCCACTGCTCCATGTCCCGGACCATCGCCGGGTGCTCCATCAGCTTGTTGCGCACATAGGCCGAGACCCGGAAATCGCCCAAGGGCACGAAGGGCATCGAATAGACCATGAAGGCCGGATTCTTACCGGGGCTGTAAAAATTGCAGAACATCGCGCCCTCAAAGGCATTGTTCTTGAGCCCGTCCAGGTTCTCGCGGCTCTTGGCCAGCTGGCCGCCATAGAAGATCTGGATCTTGAACTTGCCGCCGGTCTCGGCCGAGACGCGTTCGGCCAGCTTCTCGACGCCGGCGGTAAACGCGCGCGGCTTGCCCCAGGTCGACCATTTCCAGAAGACGCTGGGCCCGTCGACATTCTGGGCGCTGGCAATGCCGGTCGCGGCCAGCGACACGGCGGCGGCCAGCAAGGCGGATTTGACCAGGTTCTTCATTGTGTTTCCTCCAGATCTTGTTTTTTCGTTGCGATGCCTCGCCGCCGATCCCGGCACGAGGGTCCAGGCCACTAAACCCCAGCAACCGTGAAATTACAACGCCGTGACGGGGTTAGAGCCGCTTGGCAATCTCTTCGTGCATCACCTCGGTGGCCCCGCCGCCGATCGAGTGGATGCGCGCATCGCGGTAGAGACGCTCGATCTCCATGCCGCGCATATAGCCCGAGCCGCCATGGAGCTGCAGGCAGGTATGGGCGACATGCTGGACCATCTCGGCCGCGTGCACCTTGACCATCGAGACCTCGCGCACGCAGTCGATCCCTTGGGCGTCGAGCCATGCGGTGTGGTGGACCAATTGCTTAGCCGCCGCTGCGCGGGCCGCGCAATCGGCCAGATTCTGGCGCACCGTTTGCTTTTCCCAAAGCGGGCCGCCGAAGGCCTGCCGGGTCCGGACATGCTCAAGCGTGATCTCGATGGCCCGTTCCGCTTCGCCGACCGCCATGGCACCGATCACCAGGCGCTCTTTCTGGAAGTTCTCCATGATCTGATAGAAGCCCCTGCCCTCCTCGCCAAGCAGCGCGTCGGCGGGCAAACGGCAATCCTTGATGCGAAGCTCCGCCGTATCCGAGGAATGCCAGCCCAGTTTGTCGAGCTTGCGCGCCACTTCGAAGCCCGGTGTCCCGCGTTCTACGATGAACAGGGAAAGTCCGCGCGAGGACTTCGCCTCTGGGTCGGTGCGCGTGGCAACGAAGTAGAGGTCGGCCAGCGCCCCGTTGGTTATGAACGTCTTGGCGCCGTTCAGGATCCAGCCGTTGCCTGCGCGCTCGGCCCGCGTTGTCAGCCCGGCCACGTCCGACCCGGCGCCTGGCTCGGTGACCGCGATGGCGGTGACCATCTCGCCCCGAATGATCGCCGGCATGTAGCGCGCCTTCTGCTCGGAACTGCCGAAACGCGCCAGGTGGGGCGAGGCCATGTCGGTGTGGACCAGAACGCCTGCGGCGAGTCCGGAAAGGCCAGCCCTGCCCAGTTCCTCCGCCAATACAATACTGGCAAAGACATCCATCCCGGCGCCGCCATATTCCTCGCCGTAGCGCGCGCCCAGGAAACCGAGCGCGCCCATTTCCCGGAAAACCGCGCGAGGCACCTCGCCGGCGGCCTCCCACGCATCGGCGTTGGGACGGATTGCCTCGATGACGAACCGGCGTATCTGATCGCGGAAGAGGTCGTGCTCGGGCGAGAAGTAGATCGAACGCGTCTCAGACATCGAAAACCTTACCCGGGTTGAAAATCCCCGCCGGGTCGAAGGCGCGTTTAAGGCTTCGCATCATCCCCAACTCGACCGGAGATTTGTAATGCGCGAGTTCGCCCTTGCGCAGCCGCCCAACCCCATGCTCGGCGGTAATCGACCCGCCCATGTCAGCGACGATATCATGGACGATGCGATTGACAGCTTCTGTCTCCGCCTCCCAGCGTTGCCGGCCCCAATCACGCGGTTCGATGGGGTTGTAGTGCAGATTGCCGTCGCCCGCATGGCCGAAGGTGCAAGTGACATGGCCGGGATAGGTTTTTGTGAGCGCCGCATCAGCCTGGGCGATGAATTCCGGAATCGCTGATACCGGGACCGAAATGTCGTGCTTGATACCGAAGCCCGCCCGGCGCTGGACCTCGGCCTGTTCCTCGCGGATCGCCCAGATCGCGTCCGCTTGAGCGCCGGAAGCAGCGATGATCGCGTCGGTCACGAGCCCAGCTTCGAAGGCATTGGCCAATGCCTCCTCCAGCGGTTCGCGCAAACTACCGGGGGCTTCCTGTCCGGCCAGGTCCATTAGAACGCGCCAGGTCCGCACGCCTTCCATGGGATCGGGGTGACCGAGTGTCTCGGTGGCGAGCGAGAAGCAGTTGCGGTGGATCAATTCGAAGGCGCTGACTGCCTCGCCCATTGCGCTTTTCATATACGCGAGCAGTCCGATCCCCGCCTCGGCGCTCGCCACCTCGACCAAAGCGGTCTGACGCTCCCGCGGCCTGGAGAAAAGTTTGAGGACCGCTCCGGTGATGATGCCGAGCGTCCCCTCCGCCCCGATGAAAAGCTGCTTCAGGTCATAGCCCGCATTGTCCTTGCGCAGCCCGCGCAGCCCGTCCCAGACCTCGCCCTGGCCAGTCACGACCTCCAGCCCCAGCACCATGGCGCGCGCAGTCCCGTATCGCACCACATGGATACCGCCCGCGTTGGTCGAGAGGTTGCCACCGATCTGGCAGGTGCCGCGCGAGCCTATGGAGAGGGGAAACAGCCGGTCCACCTCCTCGGCCGCCTGCTGCACCGCCTCCATGGTGACGCCAGCCTCGACGGTAATGGTGTCGTTCAACGGATCGACCGCGCGGATGCGGTTGAGACGGGTCAGCGACAGGACCACCTCGTTGCCCGCAATACGAGGCAGCCCCGCGCCAGTCAGCCCGGTATTTCCGCCCTGGGGCACGATTGGGGTACGGGTCTCGGCGCAGATCGTGACCAACGCCGCAACCTTTTCGGTCGTGTCGGGCCGGAGAACCAGGGGCGTCGCCCCGGTCTCGCCGTCGCGGAAAGGCGTGCAATAGGCGGCGGTATCGGCGGGACCGTCCAGGAACCCGCCCGGTCCGGCGGCCCGCTTGAGCCGGTCGAGAACACCGCTTTCGATCATATCTTGGCGAACTTCGCCATGGCTTCGCGGAACGTGAGACCCTGATCCAGCTCGCGCATCGCCCGAGCATCGTCGGCGGCGTAAGCCGTGGCCATGTCGGCTACTTCCGCCGCGTGGGCGGCCGGGATGGCGACGATGCCAATGCCGTCCGCCACGATCGCGTCACCTGGGTCGACGCGGATGCCGGATAGCGTTACCTGCACGCCGATCGCCTCGACCCGAATCCGGGTCTTACCGGTGGTCGGCACCATGTGGCGGGCGAAGGCCGGAAAGCCGATCTCGCAGATCTCCTCGCGGTCACGGATGCCGCCATCGACGATCAACCCGTCGATCCCCTTCAGATGCGCCGCGTAAGACGCCGTGCCGCCCCAGGTCGAGATCGGGGCGCCGCCATTGGCAACCACGACCACGTCGCCCGGACCCGCAGCGTCGATCATTTCGCCCACCCTGAAATCCGAGGCCGGGAAGGCGCCTTTGGGCCCAGTCATCTCGAGCACCGTCACCGCGCGGCCGACACAGCGCATGTCCGTCCCAGCGGGCGAGAGGCCGGTGATCACCGCCTCCAACCCCAGATCCTCGAGCGCATTGGCCAGTGTGGGCGTGTTCAGTTCCTGCAGCAGACCGAGTATCTCGTCCGATACGTTCATTTCTCCCCCTTGCCGCCGCGCATCAGCACAGCAATGACGCCCAGGTTCGCGAGCGCGATGATGATATAAGGCACCACATAGCCGCCAGTGAATTCGATCAGCGCCCAGAAGACCGGCGCCGTCCCCATCCAGCCGATCGAAAGGAACGAGAACGCGCGGCCGTTCATCTCGGCCAGCTCATCGTCAGCCACCTCGAAGCTCATCGCGGTGACGAAAACCGGGTTCCAGCATTGCCCCGATACCCCGCAGGCGACCGCCAGCGGCACGAGCAGCCAAACCGGCGTGTCCGGCCCGACATTCAGCATGGCGCCGACGGTGATCACGGTAACGACGGCAATTCCCGCCAACACCGCGTGTGGCCGCTCGGTTCGGTCGCAGAGCCAGCCGAGCACCGGGCGGCCCAAGAGCGCGGTCAGGTGTAGGTTGGACGCGAAAATGCCGGCGGCGACCGGGTCGAGACCCGCCACCTCCAGCAGATAGAGGTAGGAAAAGAACGTCACCGCCGTCTGGGTGATGGCGAAGATCTGGCCCGCGCCCCAGAGGAAACGCAAATGAGCCGGAACCCTGAACCGCCCGCGGATACCAAGCCAGAAGGATCGTCGCTCGGCCACCCGTGCCCGCCCCTCGCCGCCGAGCCGGAAAAGGGGCCGCGCCGCCCACGCGAAGGCGGCGCCCGCCACCAGCACCAGCGCAACCGCGTAGACTCCCATTTGCCAGCCTGCGATCAGCATAAGCGGTGGAAGCAACCTGCCGATCACCGCGGCTGCGGCGGGCACCGAGGAATGGCGGATCGACAGGAAGAGGCCACGCATCCGGCGCTCGGCGCTTTGGGCCACCAGGGTCATGCTGACCGCACCCTGCGGACCATAGAAGAGCCCAAACAGAAAAGCCGAAAGCATGGTCGCGCTCCAAAGCGCTGCCAGGTTCAACAGCATTGCCGCCGCCATACCGATCAGCACCAGAGCGATTGCTCCCATGCCGCCAAAACGCCCCGCAAGAAGCCCGGTGAATGGGCTCGAGAAGAAGGTGCCGAGGAAAATGAAGCTGACCGCCAGCCCGAAATCGCGCTCGTTCAGCCCGGTTTCGCGCGCCAGTTCCGGCGCTAGCAAGCTGTAGGCCCAGAACCCAACGGCGGCAGCACCTTGCGTTGCCATGGCGCCTAGCAACACAGCGACCGGGCGCGGGCTGGCGGGTGTCGCGGCGTCGGTTTGGCTCATACGGCAGGTCCCTTGGGCACCGGCGGGGGCCGTGCTAGCCTATACTGGAAAAGCCGCGCCCAAGGGGCGAACGGCCAAGGCAAACTAGGGTATCACAATGGTGATCACCGAGGCCCAACCTGTTCCGCGGGTGACCTGCGAGGCGACCGAGTGGATTGCCTCGGGGGCCGCGCCAACACCGGCCGCCCGTATCTGGGCGCGTCACGCCCTGCTCGACTGGCTGGGAGTAACCATCGCCGGCATGGACGAACCCTTGGTGTCGATCCTGCGTGAGGAGATGGGAAGACCGGGGTCCTGCACCCTAATCGGTGGTGGCTCGGTCGACCCACACACCGCCGCGCTGATCAACGGCGCGGCGGGTCACGCGCTCGACTACGACGACGTGGTCTCGGCCCTGAACGGTCACCCCACCGCGCCGGTCGCGCCCGCCGTCTTGGCCCTGGCCGAAGAAACCAAGACAAGCGGCGCGGCGGTGATCGACGCGCTGATCGTGGGCGTCGAGGTCGAGGCCGCGCTGGGCGCCATGACTGGCGGCTCGCATTACGAAAAGGGTTTCCATGCCACCGGCACGCTCGGCACCCTTGGCGCGGCGGCGGGTTGCGCCAGGTTGCTGGGCTTGGATGCGGTGCAGACCAGCTGGGCGCTGGGCATCGCCGCTTCCCAAGCCGCTGGGTTGAAATGCAATTTCGGCACGATGACCAAGCCCTTCCATGTGGGCAAGGCAGCGGCCAATGGCCTGCTCGCCGCGCGCCTGGCGGCCCGTGGCTTCACCGCAAATCCGGAGGCCATCGAGGCCTCGGCTGGTCTGATGTGGACCCAGGCGCCGGATTTCGCACCAGCCCCGTTCCGTCCCGACCCGGCGGCGCCGATGCATGTGGAGCACCTGCTCTTTAAGTATCATGCTGCCTGCTATCTGACCCATGCACCGATGAATGCGATAATCGCGCTGCGCGAGCGCCATGGGCTGACGCTCGACGACATGGCCGAGATGACCATCACGGTCAGCCCCAGGCTCCGGGATGTCTGCAACATCCAGGAACCGGCAACTGGGCTGGAGGTGAAGTTCTCGCTGCGCCACACTGGCGTCTTGGCGCTGGCCGGGGCGCAGACGGCGTCGCTGGATGCCTATACCGATGAGGTCGCGCACGATCCCGAGCTCGTCACCGCGCGCGGCCAGACGCGCGTCGCCATCAACCCGGACCGGGATTGGATGACGGGCCATGTGGCGATCCATCTGACGGATGGGCGCGTGCTGACAGCGGAGGCGGATGCCGGCCAACCGGCATCGGATACCGATGCTCAGTGGGATGCCCTGGGCACGAAATTCTCCGCTCTGGTGCCTCCGGTCCTCGGCGCGGACAGGGCACAGGCCTTGATTGACGCCATCTCCGGGATCGAGCAGATGGAGGATATTGGGGCTCTGATGACCCTGACCCGTTGACCCTTGCGCAGCGTTCGGCACAACTCGGCCCATGCCTGGCACACTGGAACACATCCACATCACGCCGAAAGGCCGAGAGCCGATGCAACCGTTGACCGAGGCGAATCTGATCGCCGGTCAGGGGATCGAGGGCGACCGCTATTTGCTCGGCACCGGCACCTATTCGCAAAAGCCTGAACCTGGGCGCCAGGTCACGCTGATCGAGGCGGAAACGCTGGAAGCCCTCGCCCGCGACCACGGGATCGAGCTGACCCCGGACCAGCATCGCCGCAACCTGACCGTCTGCGGGGTCGCGGTGAACCATTTCGTTGGTTGCCGGTTGCGGATTGGCGAGGTTGTCATCGAAGGCACGCGCCTCAACGTCCCATGCAAGTATCTGGAACTTGTCACCGGCAAGGCCGTCTATCAGCCCCTGCTCAATCGCTCGGGCCTCAATTGCATCATAGTCCAAGGCGGCACGGTTCGCCTGGGCGACCCAGTTGCGCCACTTTGAGATTACCCATGACCAACCTGCCCGAGATCGACGCGAACCGCCTCTGGGCGCGGCAGACCGAGATGGATGGAATCGGCGCGACCCCAGGTGGCGGGATCCACCGGCTCGCATTGGGCGAGGCGGATATAGAGGCTCACCGGAGGCTGAACGACTGGGCCCGAGCGCGCGGCTGGGGCGTGCTGCTGGACGACATCGGCAATATGTTTCTGCGCCGAGAGGGTGCTGACCCGTCGCTTCCACCGGTTTCCAGTGGCTCGCACACCGATAGCCAGCCGATGGCCGGGCGTTTCGACGGCATGTTCGGGGTGTTGGCGGCGCTGGAGGCACTTGAGACGATCGACGATGCGGGTATCGAGACCCGCCACCCGATCGAAGTCGCGATCTGGAACAATGAGGAAGGCCCACGCTTTACACCTGCCTGCATGGGTTCGGCCACCTATGCCGGAGTCCAGGCGTTGGAAAAGATGCTGGCGGCAGAAGATCCGGACGGGGTTACCATGGGTCAATGCGTCGCCGACCTGAGGGCCGCCCTGCCCGATGCCGGCCGCCGCGAATTGGGCGAGCCCTTCGCCGCCTTCATCGAGGCCCATATCGAGCAGGGCATCACACTTGAAGGCTACGGCAACGTCATCGGCGTGGTGACGGGCATGCAAGGCTACCGCCGGTTCCGGGTCGAGGTGACTGGCCAGGACGCCCATTCCGGCACCACCCCGCGCTCACGCCGGAGGGATGCGTTCGTGGCTGCAACACAGATGGCGGAGGCGCTTCGCCAAGCGTTCTTGGATGAGACCGACACGATGCGTTTCACCATCGGCCGTTTCGAGGTCCTGCCCGGCGGCATCTCGGTCGTGCCGGGCCGTGTGGTCTTCACCATCGACATGCGTCATCCTTCCTCCGAGACCCTGGCGGCCGAGGGAGACCGGGTGGTGGGTATCTGCAAGGATCTAAAGGGCGACTGCGAGGTATCGGTAACCGAATTCATCACTTCGGCCTCGATGGAGTTTCCGGAGGAGATGCGCGCCCGCATCGAGGCCGCCGCCACCGCTCGTGGCTTCCCAAACCAGCGGATCTACTCCGCCGCCAGCCACGACGCGCGCCACATCTCGCGCCTAGGCCCCGCCGGCATGATCTTCATTCCGTGTTGGGAGGGGATCAGCCATAACGAGGCCGAAAGCGCGACCAAGGAGGATTGCGCGGCGGCGGCCCAGGTGATTGCCGATGTGCTGATCGAGTTGGCGGTTTAACGATTGTTGGAGCAGGTTTTGCGATTGCTGTTCCATCTCATGCCCGGCCTAGAGCCTATCGCTTTTATTCGGCGCCGCTCAATTTTTCCGTCATCCCCGCGCAGACGGGGATCTGGTTCCACACGACGAGATCCTCCGCCTTCGCGGAGGATGACGGTCACGAGGGACTGCCTCAGATAAGGCGCAAACCGCATCAGAGCCGGGCATCCTGGCGTTGGACCCTGGATTGCCAGATCAAGCCGCGCAATGACGGGATGCAAAGTGGATCGGGCCTGACGAAACCTGCTCTAGCGACTCACGGGGATGCCACACGAAATCATGCCGTCGCGGAGGTCGACGGCGGATCGCGCCAATTGGATCAGCCGCGGCCGGTTTGGGGGCGGGACCGGGGGCCGGATCAGGCCATGACCTGCTGATCAGCGGCCTCGGCCATGGGCTGCGGATCGCGAAGCACGTAACCCCGGCCCCAAACCGTCTCGATATAGTTCTCGCCTTCGGTCGCGACGGACAATTTCTTGCGGAGTTTGCAGATGAAAACGTCGATGATCTTCACTTCGGGTTCGTCCATGCCGCCATAGAGGTGATTCAGGAACATTTCCTTCGTCAGCGTGGAACCTTTGCGGAGCGAGAGGAGTTCCAACATCTGAGATTCCTTGCCGGTCAGATGCACGGGGTGCCCGTTGGCCTCGACCGTCTTGGCATCCAGATTGACCGCGATCTTGCCCGTGCGGATGATCGATTGCGCATGACCTTTCGAGCGGCGGACAATCGCGTGGATCCGCGCGACCAGTTCCTCTTTGTCGAAGGGCTTTGTCAGATAATCGTCAGCACCAGCGCCGAAGCCTTTGATTTTACTGTCGGTTCCCTCCATGCCCGTGAGGATCAGCGTGGGCGTCTCGATCCGCGCCAGGCGCAGTTTGCGCAGCACATCATAGCCGTCCATGTCGGGAAGGCTGAGATCGAGCAGGATCAGGTCATAATCATACAGCTTTGCGAGTTCGATTCCCTCCTCACCGGAATCGGTGACATAGGTGTTCAGCTCGGCCTTTCGAAGGATGAGCTCGATACTCTCAGCCGTCGACGGATCATCTTCGATCAACAACACGCGCATGGGCTTCTCCGCAGGGTCCCGCAACGATCATCGCCAAAGGTTAATCGCAACGAGGTAAACGGAAGGTTACCGCCTCGGGAAATAACGCGGAACTTCACTCGGAAGTTCCGCGCCGCTGCGATATTTTCGTGACCCTGA
Source organism: Paracoccaceae bacterium (assembly GCA_029862205.1). GTDB lineage: Bacteria > Pseudomonadota > Alphaproteobacteria > Rhodobacterales > Rhodobacteraceae > Thermohalobaculum. The sequence goes on along the minus strand of JAOTXT010000041.1, from coordinate 13,229 downwards.
GGCCCCGAAGTCCGTGCTCGCTGAGCCCGGACTTCCAACATTCGAATTCTTCGTCGCTAATTTCATAGCGTTTGCAGGCCTCCTCGCGGGAGATCAGGCCGCCTTCCACGGCCGCCACGACCTTTGCCTTCCGTCGCGGCACCCAGCGCCGGATCGCCGCGGGCGGCAGATCTGCGCAGGTCATCTTCTCGCCGTCTGGTCCGATCACATAGGGAATCGTTTCGTGATCATCCATTTCCACCCACACTCTCAGCAGTCATTCGGCGCGTATCCTATGTCCCTGGCATTAAAGAGAAATGAAAAGACCCTTGCTGCGCCTGGGAGTTTTCTTTTCAACGCGATCCGGCTATGACGCGGGCTATGTTGAAAACTGCTCTCAAGACGAACCGCCTCGGTTTCGCCAAGGCTCCCGCCGCGACCCGTGTCGTCGTGGCGATGTCGGGCGGCGTGGACAGTTCGGTCGTCGCCGCGATGCTGGCGCGCGAGGGCTACGACGTGGTCGGGATCACCCTTCAGCTCTATGACCACGGTGCGGCATTGGCCAAGAAGGGTGCATGTTGCGCAGGCCGGGACATCCACGATGCACGCCGCGTCGCGTCGGAATTCGGCTTTCCGCATTATGTTCTGGACTATGAAGATCAATTCCGCGAAGCGGTAATCGATGAGTTTGCGGACCAGTATCTGGCCGGAGCGACCCCGATACCCTGCATCCGGTGCAACGAGAAAGTGAAGTTTCGCGACCTTCTGGCCACTGCACAGGAGCTCGGGGCGGATTGCCTGGCGACCGGCCACTACATCCAGCGGCGCGACGGGCCGGCGGGACCGGAATTGCACCGCGCGGCGGATCCGCAGCGAGATCAGTCCTACTTCCTGTTCACGACCACCCGCGAACAGCTATCGTATCTGCGCTTCCCGTTGGGGCATCTGACCTCGAAGGCCGAAACACGGGCATTGGCCGCCGAGTTCGGGCTAGCGGTTGCTGACAAGCCTGATAGCCAGGACATCTGTTTCGTGCCATCGGGCAACTACGCCGCGGTGATCGAGAAACTGCGCCCCGGAGCGGCGGAGCCAGGCGACATCGTCGATTTGGCTGGAAACGTGCTGGGAGAGCATGCGGGCGTCACCCACTACACGGTCGGCCAGCGCCGGCGTCTGGGAATCGGCGGCGGCGAACCGCTTTTCGTGATCCGGCTCGACCCGGAGGCGCGCCACGTCGTCGTCGGCCCGCGCGCGGCGCTTGCCACGCACAGAATAGCGGTCTCTGGTGTCAATTGGATTGGCGACGCCGATTTCGGGGACGTGCCCGGCGTGGGCTGGGAGGCGCTGGTCAAGGTCCGCTCCACGCGTCCGCCAGCGCCTGCACAGATCCGCCCGCTTACCGCCACCACGGCCGAGGTAGAACTGACTACGCCGGAAGAAGGCGTCGCCCCGGGTCAGGCCTGCGTCTTCTACGGGCTCGATGGCTCGCGGGTGCTCGGCGGCGGCTGGATCGGGCGCGGATGATGCACTACAGCCCGCTGACTGATCCCTGTCCCTTGCCCTACGATCCTTTCAAAAGCTGCACGGTGCCGCGGCCCATTGGCTGGCTCTCGACCATCTCGTCCGACGGCGTGGCCAACCTCGCCCCGTTCTCGCAGTGGCAAAACCTGACCTTCGACCCGCCGATGGTGATGTTCGCCGCGAATCAGTCAGTGCTAGGCGGGCGCAAGGACACCGTTGTGAATGCCGAGCAAACCGGTTGGTTCGTCTGGAATATGGCGACCTGGGACGTGCGTGAGGCCGTCAACATCTCCGCCATGGCGCTGACGCCGGACGTGGACGAGTTCAAGCGTGCGGGCCTCACCAAGGCACCCTGCATCGACGCACCGGGCCCCCGCGTTGCCGAAAGCCCCTGCCATTTCGAATGCGAATACCTGCAGACCGTCCGCCTGCCCGGCAATTCCGAGATCGGCACCGTCGACATGGTGATCGGCCGCGTCGCTCGGATCCATATCGACGAGGCGATCGTCGGCGACGACGGCAAGCTCGACATCGCCGCCATTCAGCCGATCGCTCGCATGGGCTATTACGACTACGCAGTGGTGCGCGAGACCTTCGAGATGCGCATCCCCGGCGCGACCGAGGCGGAAGCCGCGGGTCTGGAAGGCAAGACCTAACTCGGGTTTCGCGGTATATAAAATGCCGCCGCGCGCCGGTGCCCGACTCACCTTCCAGCAAGGACCTTTTGATGGCCGATCTCGCCCCCGTCCTCTCTCATCTCGATTCCGATGCTGACCAAGCGGTCGAACGCCTGTTCGAGCTGCTGCGCTGCCAATCGATTTCGACCGACCCAGCCTATGATGCGGAATGCCAGAAGGCGGCGGAGTGGTTGGCAACGGACTTGAACGGAATCGGCTTCGAGGCCCGTGTCGCCGAGACGCCGGGGCAGCCGATCGTCGTCGCTCATGATTTGACGGCTGACGGCCCACATCTTATGTTCTACGGCCACTACGACGTGCAGCCTGTCGATCCGCTGAACCTTTGGGACAGCGAGCCGTTCGACCCTGCGGTCCGCACCCGTGACGACGGCTCGCGTTATATCTCCGGCCGCGGATCATCGGATGACAAGGGTCAGCTGATGACCTTCGTCGAGGCCTGCCGCGCCCACAAGGCGGTCCATGGCGCGCTGCCCTGCAAGGTGACGATCCTGCTGGAGGGCGAGGAGGAATCGGGCGGCGCCAGCCTGCCACCGTTCCTTGACGCTAACCGCGACGAGCTGACCGCCGATATCGCCCTGATCTGCGACACCGGAATGTGGGACGCCAGGACCCCAGCCATCACCACCATGCTGCGTGGCAATTTTGCCGAGGAGGTGACCGTCAAAGCCGCGAGCCGTGACCTGCATTCCGGCATGTATGGGAGCGCCGCAGCCAACCCGATCCATATTCTGACGCGCATCCTGGCTGAGATCCATGACGGGCGTGGCAAGGTCACGATCCCGGGTTTCTATGACGGGATCGAGCCGCTGCCGAATGCACTCAAGGAGCAATGGGAGGCCTTGGGTTTCGACCACACGGAGTTCCTGGGCGATGTGGGGCTTTCCGAGCCTGCGGGCGAAACCGCTTATACCGCGCTGGAGCAAATCTGGTCGCGCCCGACGGCGGAAGTAAACGGCATCTGGGGCGGCTATACCGGCGCTGGCTTCAAGACCGTGATCCCCGCCGAGGCCAGTGCGAAGATCAGCTTCCGCTTGGTCGGCAAACAGGACCCTGAAACGATCCGTGCCGCGTTCCGAGAATTCGTCACCGAGCGTCTGCCCGCCGATTGCAAGGCGGAATTCGTCGGCCGCCCGGGCGGTGTCGCATCGGTCATGCCGGTCGAGGACCCGGCGTTCGAGAAGGCGCGCGGAGCTCTGTCGGATGAATGGGAAACGGAAGCGGCTTTCATCGGAGAGGGCGGTTCGATCCCGGTGGTGGGATTGTTCAAAGAGATCCTGGACATGGATTCGCTGTTGATCGGCTTCGGCCTCAAAGATGACTGCATCCACAGTCCGAACGAGAAATACGAGCTGCGCAGCTTCACCAAGGGCGCGCGAAGCTGGGCCCGTGTTCTGGCGGCGCTGGGGGCATGAAGCCGGCGCTGATCTATACCGGCGGCACGATCGGTAGCGCCGGCGAACCGCTCGAGCCGCTCGCCTACATCGATTTTCAGGCGCTCTGGCAGCGCCATGTCGAGTCCCGCCTGGGCGCCCCCCGGAGTTGGCATTGGATCGAGCGGCCGGTCGACTCGACCGAGGCCGCGCCGGGGAACTGGCTCGGCCTCGCCCGGCTAGTTCTCGATGCGGGCGCCAATGGGCCCGTGATCATGCTGCACGGGACTGATACACTGGCCTGGTCCACATCTGCCCTCGCGATGCTTTTGACGCTATTTGATAGCGACGCGGTCCCGGTCGGCCGCCATTCGCAACGGGTGGTCGTCACCGGTTCGCAGCGCCCCCTATTCTCGGACGAAGGCATCGCGCCGGGCACAGACGCCATAGCGAATTTGGAGCTGGCTTATAACGTTATTTCTGATGCCGGCGCCGGCGTGACGGTCGCCTTCGCGGGCGAAACCCTGCCCGGCGCGCGGGTGATGAAGGTCTCGGCGACCGATGACCGGGCCTTCGCCTGTCCGCGCGGGTGGGTGCCGGTGCCGGACCTGCCGGAGGCGGAGGCGTCCGCACTTTCGGCGCAGCTCGATCTCCTGACGCCTCATTTCGGCAGGAAGATCGTGCTCCCGATCCTCGCGGCACCAGCCGAACCCGATCTGCATCTTGGTCTCGTCGACGCGGCGATCCGTTTCGCGGGCAATCGTTTGGGCGCCATCCACCTCCATGGATTCGGGATCGGCAACTTTCCGGCAGGCTCACTACTGGCGCCGGTACTGGCCGCGGCCCACCAGGCAGGCGCGTTGATCGTCGCCGACAGCCAGACCCCGGGTGGAGCTATGGACCCAGGCACCTATGGAGCCGGAAGCTGGCTGGCAGATCTGGGCGCGCTGTCGGCGGGCGACATGACGCCGGCCGCGGTCGATGCCAAGCTACACCTGACGCTGGCCTTGGGCGCGGCGAATTCCTGGTCGCGTGAGCGAATGGAGGAATTTTTCCTGACACCTGCAGCGGGCGAACGCAGCTAGACGGTCATCGAATCCGTCCACGCGCGGTCACCGATTACCTGGTGACGCCACACGTCACCCTTGGGCGTCACCTTAAGCGGCAGCGCATTCGGCATTCGCGGCAGATCCGGGTCGACCGTCACGTACCGGCGCGCCGAAATCCAAAGCCCGCCATGCGCCACGATTAAGCTATTCGGCCCCAGCGCCACCGCGCGCCGCATCGCCACCCATGTCCGGGTGCAGAATTCGTCGAAGGTCTCTCCGTTCGGCGGGGCGTATTCGCCCCGGAAGTAGGCCTGAAGCCAATCCCCATGCGGCTCGCCCTGGCGGTCGCCCAGATGGCACTCCATCAACCCGTCATCGGTCTCAACACCCAGATCCAGCGCCGCGGCCACCGCCATCGCCGTGTCATGCGCGCGGCTGAGCGGGCTTGAGACGATCCGCTCGATCGGCTCGTCCCTCAACGCCTCGGCGGCCGACGCGGCCTGGGCGCGGCCGGTCTCGTTCAGCTTTGCGTCGGTCTGGCCTTGAGTGCGCTTCGCACGGTTCCAGTGGGTCTCGCCGTGGCGCAAAAAGTAGAAGGGATGGGCAAAAGCCATGCCGCTCGGCTCCGGTGCTCGGGGTGTCAGCGCGGCGCTTATGCCATGGCCGGTGCGGCGAGGAAACGCCTATCGGGAACCCTCGTCGTCGCGTTCATAGTTCAGCGCGACCCCATTGATGCAATACCGCAGACTCGTCGGTTGGGGGCCGTCCGGGAAGACATGGCCCAGATGCGCGTCGCAGCGGGCGCAGCGCACCTCGGTCCGCGTCATGAACCAGCTCCGGTCCTCCTCAGTCTCAACCTGATCGGCCTCCGCCGGCTGATAGAAACTGGGCCATCCGGTGCCCGAATCGAACTTGTGCGCTTGGTCGAACAGTGGCTCGCCGCAACCAACACAGGTAAATTTGCCCGGCGCTTTCGGGAAATTGTCATTGGTGAACGCCCGCTCGGTCCCGTGATTACGGGTGACGCGATAGGCTTCATCCGAAAGCATTTTTCGCCATTCTTCGTCGCTGCGGGTCAGTTTCTCGGCCATTCGGGCGTGTCCTCTGCGGCTTGAATCCGTTTGCGTCATACTCATGTAACCACTCGAAACGAGAATATAGGGCAGAACCGAGAAGAGCGAACCCATCGCCGGATACATGTCGCTGAGCAGAAGGTAACGCGATGCCCCTATTTCGGTCTGGGCGCTACAGGGCCCGGTTCGCTGACGGCAAGGCAGATATCGTCGCCTGCCAACAGCTTCGCCACCTGGCATTCATCGGAGAACGCGGACTGGCGCGCCAAGGCGGATTGGCGCTTGACCAGGACGCCTATGACGCGGCCTGCCACCACGTCATGGTCGAGGAGGTCGCGACCGGCAAGCTGGTCTGCTGCTTCCGCATGATGGCGCTAGACGGGCCGCGGATCTCGCAGAGTTACTCGGCCCAGTTCTACGAGCTTTCCAAACTCAAGGATTATCCCGGCCGGATGGTCGAAATGGGCCGGTTCTGCATCCACCCAGCCTATCAAGATCCGAACATCCTGCGCACAGCCTGGGCAGCGATGAGCCGTTTTGTGGATGAGCAAAACGTCGCGCTGATCTTCGGTTGTTCGTCCTTCCACGGGGTCGAGGCCGAGGCTTATATGGACGCCTTCGCCCTTCTGAAGGAACAGCATCTGGCACCCCGGCGTTGGCTGCCCAGGGTCAAGGCACCGGATGTCTTCCGATTTGCCCGTAATCTGAAGTTCAAGCGGCCGGACAAGAAGCTGGCGCTGCGCTGCATGCCGCCACTCTTACGCTCTTACTTGGTGATGGGCGGATGGGTCTCGGACCACGCGGTGATCGACCGCGAACTGAATACCCTGCACGTCTTCACCGGCGTCGAGGTCAAGCGGGTGCCCAAGACCCGCGCGAGGCTTTTGCGTCGGACGTGAAGGCCGGGCGGACTTGCCCCAGCGGGACCGGAATATAATCTGGCGGCCTTGAGGGCAATCAAAGGGCCGCCATGACCGACACCGCCGATCCCTTCGATCCCGGCGTAATCAGCGACGAGACTGCCGCGTTCAACCGATGGCTCGAGGACGAGCTGTCCAAGATCAAACCGGTCCACGAAGTGCCACCCGAGCTGACCCGCCAGGCACGGGCCGAGGGCCGCGGCGTCTTTCCCCAAGCCGGGCCTTGCGAAGGATCGGACTGGATTATCTATCCCGCCGCCGCCGGCGGCCCGGGGCGCGCGCGTCTCTCGCAGCCGGAGGGTATGCCGCGCGGCACCTATATCCACATCCATGGCGGCGGTTGGACCCTGGGCGCGCCCGAGCAATATGACAGCCACAACCAGCGGATCGCGGCAATGGCCGGATGCCGGGTGGTCTCGGTGCAATACCGGCTCGCGCCTGAACATGCCTGGCCCGCCTGCCTTGAGGATTGCGTGGCCGCCATGCGCTGGGCGATCGAGGAATTCGGCGGGCCGGTCGTGATCGGCGGGGAGTCCGCGGGCGCGCATCTGGCCGCCCTCGTCCTGTTGCGGCTGCGTGAGCTAGGTGGTTTGGATGCGGTGGCGGGCACGGTCCTGAACTACGGGATCTTCGATCTGCGCATGACCCCATCGATGGCCAATTGGGGGCGGCGCTACCTGATCCTCTCGACCCCGACCACCCGCTGGTTCTGCGAAAACCTGAAAGGCCCAGCACCGGACGATCCGGCTGTCTCGCCGCTGCTGGCCGATTTGGGCGGCCTGCCCCCGGCGTTGCTCCAGGTCGGCACATCCGACCCCTTACTGGACGACAGCCTGTTCATGGCCAACCGCTGGCGCGCGGCCGGAAACTGGGCCGAACTCGCGATCTATCCGGGCGGGGTTCATGCCTTCGACATGTTTGACCTGGCGATCGCGCGGTCCAGCCAAGCGCGTCAGGATACCTTCATCGGTCAATGCCTGACCGGCGGCTCTCCCGCATAAAGTGCGCAAATTGAAGGAAAAGTGTCAAAAAACACTTGGACTTCCCGCGCTGCACCACTAAATAGGCGGGAAGCCTGGTTCAACTAGGCGGACCCTTCAGATGCCATCGAGCGGGAGGCTCGCGTGTTTCGCGACACCGAAGCGATCGCATTCGTAAATGACCAGGGTGAGCGGGCGCGCAAGCTGTTCTCGGCGGTTGTGCTCGCTGCACTAGACGATGCGATCAGGGACGAAAAGCTAAACGGCGCCGGGGCCGATGCCCTGGCCCGCTGGGCGCGTTCGCGCGACGGGCGGGAAGTGCTGAACTGTGCCGGTATCGACCCCACCGACCGGGCGATCGAGGGCATGGTGGCCTTCGTTCGCCGTGGTATCCGCGTTTCGTCCGCCCTCCGCCGCGGCGACAGTGAAAGCGAAGACGACATAGCGGCCTGAGCCGCTAGCCGTATAGCAGCCAAAGCTGGGTCACGGCGACGAGCAGACCTACTGGCACCGCCGCGCGCTCCCAACCCTTCACGATCATTAGGAACAGGATGACGCCCCCAATCAGTACGGGCCATAACGTCCCTGCGATGGCGGTCGCGATCTCTGCGATCTCGTCGCCGTAGAGGTCGATCGGACCGCGCGCATCGGCGCCTGGGGCTTTCTTCGTGTGGGTTGCCACGTCCCGACTCCATCACCACGTCTGGCCCGGACAAGAAGCCTGCCGGACGGATTCTCCACCGCTCCGCGCTCGCCAGCCTCGCTATCCAGTATTAACAAACACCCCCAAATGCCAGGCCTGCAGGGCTGCGGTCATAATGATGATCATAAACATCAAGAACCGTGCGCCCCTGAACATGACGATGAACAGCAGAAGGCCGCCGACGATCGTCGGCCAGAACCGAGCCACGAAGGGTGAATTGAAGAATGCACTGATGTCTTCAGGACTCAGAAGATCCACGACCTGCCTCCGGCACTATGCCGTTTATTGCACCATGCTCCCCGGGGCTCCCCGGGCGCGCCCGGCTTCTGAGTCCGAGCACGCCGATCATGCCGCGAATCCATTTTCCAGGCAACTGGCAAGCGCTGCATCCCGAGGCGAATCGCAGTCCGATGATTCGCGCCATCTGCACCCGCAAAGGTTGAGCCGCGCAGCCCAAAGTAGAATGTCTTTACCCATGGTTGAGTGGCATCCGACGATTGCTCGCATACCTGGCACATTTGCCTTAATTCCGAAAATTTCTTAGCGTTTTCAGTATCTTTTCTGCTACCTTTCAGGCGTTGAATCAACGTGCTCGGCAGGGGCCGAGATCAATCCTCCAGAGCCGACCCTGGCGCCAACTGATAGGGAGACCGCAATGACCGACGTCATGAAAATCGCGAAAAACCATCGCGATCGTCTAAAAGCCGAAATCAGCAAGATCGACGAATTCATCGCGATGGCCGAGGAGCTCGCCCAGCGCGTCGGCGGTGACACCGCCAGCGCCAAGCAGGCCGCCGTCGCATCGAAGGAAGATCCGCCGATCGAACTGGCACGGCGCTCGTCGAACGGCGCTGCGGCAAACTAAGTCCCTCTGAGGCAATTACCGCCCGGCCGGTCAGCCAGGGCGCATACAGGCAAGACGCAACCGCCCGCCATGGACGCATTGGCGGGCGGTTCCTTTGTGGCCGCAGTCCTGAACACCGGTTCAGCTGCCACTCGCCGAACACCCGACGATATCGGCGGCAAAATCGTTCGCCAGTACGGTCATCCTGATATCAGACCGGTCAAGCCAGCTCGATCCATCCAAAAGCGATAGATCCGCCCGCACCGTAATCGCCCCAGCATCGTCAGTCGTGGTCTCGCTGGCGGTGAACCAGGTTTGTTCGGGGCCCTCCAGGATCACCTCGGGCGACAATGGCGGGTTATCGAAATCGAGCGTTGCCTCGAACGCGCGTTTCGCGCCCGCACCGGTCAAGCGGCAGCTGACCGTGCGCAATCCTTGCGCGGCCCCCGGCCGTGGCACTAGAGCCTCGGCCGCACGTAAGAGCGCGCCCCCGATTTCGGGCGCGTCCGGCGCGATCACGGTTCCGACGGTCGCCTCCTCCAAAACACAGATGTCGCGGCAAACGCCTAGGGCGACCCCCACCGAAATGTCCAGTGGCGCCGCACGGTCTTCCGGATCCAGCCGAACCGGGAAGACGACCTGACCGCCATAGCCCAACGTCGAAAGGCCGAAACTGTCAAATCGGACAGGACGCGGCCACATGACCTCGGCCGCCCGCAAGTTGCGCGAGGCGCTCCAATCGAAACTGGGTGGAATTCCGGCAGCTCCTGGATTGCGCCAATAGGTCTTCCACCCGGGTGCCACGTCGATAACCAGTGCAACAAGGCGCGAGCCATCGCTTTCGGCCCTGCCCGGAAAGAGACGCATGTCGACAAAGGATTCGCCGGACGAGACAACCGATTGGGCGCGCACAGGCCCTGCTGCCACGCTGAGCGCAAGCAACACCATCCCCCGGGTGACGAATGTCAAAATACCTCGCATCGCCCTAAACATAGTCGAAGATGTCAGGAAATTCAGCGGCTAAACAATAACAGTTGCGCGATTTCTTGCGTGAACGTCGCTTTGCCGCCATCATTGAGCAATGACGGATGAGCCGGAAACTCCAGGCGCTGACCACGTCCAAGACGATGAAGGCAAGGCCGAATTCCTTAGTGGCCAGATCCTGATCGCAATGCCAGGGATGCAGGATCCACGGTTCCATCGCTCGGTCGTCTATCTTTGCGCCCATTCGCAGGAAGGCGCTATGGGGCTGATCGTCAACAAGCGGGCGGACGACCTCAGACTCAAGGATCTGTTCGAAAAACTCGAGATCCCGGTCGCGAAGACATTCGGAAAAGCCCCGGTTCACTATGGCGGCCCGGTCGAAACCGGGCGCGGCTTCGTGCTGCACTCGTCTGACTATTTTGTGGATGAGGCGACGATGCAGGTCGATGACGAAACCTCGATGACCGCGACATTGGAAATTCTCCACGCCATGGCGACCGATCAGGGGCCGGATCAGGCGATCGTTGCCCTTGGTTACGCGGGGTGGGCGCCAGGCCAGCTGGAAGCCGAGCTTCAGGGCAATGGATGGCTGGCGTGCCCATCCGACGAAGACCTGCTTTTCGACGATGACGCGGACGGCAAATGGGACAAAGCGTTGGCCAAGATCGGCGTTCACCCGGCCATGCTGTCATCGCAAGGCGGCACGGCCTAACCAGGTCATTTCACGTCAATCGCGGGCGCGCCCGCTCCGATCTGCCCTCAGCGAGGCGTAAAGCACATGGTCGCACCAGCGCCCGCTGATTTGCAAATACGCCCGCGCAACACCTTCGTACTGAAATTCACACCGCTCAAGCAGCCGGCGCGAGGCGATATTGTCCGGTAGGCAAGCGGCCTCGAGCCGGGAAAGATCAAGCTCGGTAAAAGCGAAATGGCGGAGCGCGTCCAGCGCTTCGGTCATGTAGCCACGTAACGAGTAATCCTCGCCCACCCAGTAGCCGAGCGTGCCCGTCTGAGCGGGCTGGCGCCGGATGTTCGACAGCGTCAGGCCGCCGACGATTTGACCATCCTTCTGCCGGAACAGAAAAAATGGATAGGCTTCGCCCTGGCGCATCGAGCGTTCCGCCCAGACAACCCGATTGCGGAATGCGCGGGAACTGAGATGGTCATGAGACCAGCGCGGCTCCCATGGCAACAGGAACTCGCGGCTATCGCGGCGCAGCTTTGCCCATTGCTCGAAATCACGCACCTGCGGCGGGCGCAGCAAAAGGCGCTCGGTAAAGAGCTCGCTCTCTCCGGTTTTGCGCCGCGCGAACATCTTTTCAGGCCACCAGCCGCGCCGCGAAGGCGCCATCCGGCCCCGCATGCCCCACTGGACCGTAGAGCACCAGCCCCGGCTCCGCCTCGGCCAATCTTTCGGCCGCAGCGCGCGCTTCCGCTACACCGACCGCGTCGATCCGTTCGACAGTTTCCGACAGGGGCGGCACGCGGCCCCAGATCGACAGCATCGCCGCCAGACGCTCGGCCCGGGCCGAGACGCTTTCCAGCCCCATGACCAGGCCAGCCTTGGTCTGCGCGCGGGCGCGCGCGACCTCGCTTTCGCTCAGATCCTCCGCGACACGCCGAATTTCATCGGCCGTCAATCTGACAAGCTCCGGCAGTTTCTCGTCTCCCGTCCCGGCATAGATCGTCATCATGCCCGCATCCGACCAAGCAGCGCATTGCGCGAATATTGTATAGCACAGACCGCGATTCTCGCGGGCCTCTTGAAAGAGGCGCGATGACATTCCACCGCCGAGCGCCACAGCCAGAATTTGCGCCGCGTAGAACTGCGGATCGCGGAACGACGGTGCCGGCAGGGCGATCGCCATATGTGCCTGTTCCAGTGCCTTCTCGGCCCGCAGTTCACCGCCTGAATAGCGGGCGGGATGCGGCTTGGCGGGACCAGCCGGCGCCATGTCCCCGAAAAGCTGTTCTGCCAGATTCACGATCTTCCCGTGGTCCACATCGCCCGCGGCCGCAAGGATCATCCGCCCGGGCGTATATTGCCGCGAGATGAATCCACCCAAGGCTTCGCGGCCGAAACCACGCACGCGCTCCGGCGGCCCAAGGATTGCCCGCCCCAGGGGTTGGTCCGGGAAGGCGATCTCCTGCAACCAATCGAAGATGATGTCATCGGGCGTGTCGAGCGTCTGGCCGATCTCTTGCAGAATCACCCCGCGCTCAATCTCGATCTCGGCCGGCGATAGCAGGGGATCGCGTAGGATATCGGCGATCAGATCCATCGCCAGCGGCACATCATCCGCGAGGACCCGGGCGTAGTAAGCGGTCCGCTCGCGCGACGTATAGGCGTTCAAGTAGCCGCCCACATCCTCAATCTGCTCGGCGATCTGGCGGGCGCTACGCCGAGTTGTGCCCTTGAAGGCCATGTGCTCGAGGAAATGAGCGATACCGTTCTCCGCCTCCGCTTCGTGGCGCGAGCCAGCATCGACCCAGACGCCAAGCGAGACCGACCCGATCCCGGGCATCGGCTCGGTCACCACGCGGAAGCCGTTGCCGAGGGTTTCGAGCTCGACGGTCAAGCGCGCCGCTCCCGGATCAGCGCCTCGACCGCCGCCAAGTCATTCAGGACCGTCACCACCCGCTCGTCGCGTTCGTAGAGGTCGGTCATCCGCGCCGGCAAAGCTGGACGCGTGCCGCAGGCGTCCTCGACGGCATCTGGGAATTTCGCGGCATGAGCAGTGCCCAGCGTGATCATCGGCACAGACGGATCGCCGCGCCGCGCCTCGGCGGCAATGACACCAACAGCGGTATGCGGATCGAGAACCGGTCCACCTTCCCGGCAAACGCGCGCGATCATCCGCATTGACGCAGCGCCATCCGCCATTGCGGAGTCAAAGCCCTCTCGCAACCGTGTAAGTGCTCCTTGGCTGAGCTGGAAACGCCCGGTCTCGGCGAGTTCATCCATGACCTGGCTCACCGCCGAGCCGTCTTCATCGTAAAGCTCATAGATCAGCCGCTCGAAGTTCGAGCTAACCTGGATGTCCATCGAGGGCGAGATGGTCGGCGTCACGCCGCGTTTCTCATAGATGCCGGTCTCCATAGATCGGA
>JAOTXT010000040.1 GCA_029862205.1 Paracoccaceae bacterium | reverse complement strand
GACACTGGCGACAAGCGGGGAATCGGCCGCTTGTGCCCTTGCACTGGACAGCGCGGTGCCTATAGTGCGCCGCGTTCATCACGTCTAGGTGACGATGCCTCGGGGCCCGGATGGCGGAATTGGTAGACGCAGCGGACTCAAAATCCGCCGGTGGCAACACCTTGAGAGTTCGAGTCTCTCTCCGGGCACCATTATATAAATAAACGATTTTCCGACCTTTCCCTTCTCCCAAGGTTGTGGGTCAGAATTCGAAACTGTGCGCTAAATTGTGCGTATGGCTTTTGCTTAGCCCGCGCCTCCAATTGCCGCAAATCGAACTTATTAGCTGGGACGTGGGGATCGACTCGATCGGCATGCGCTACGTCAGGCATGGATTGTCGCCGCCTGTGACAACGCCAATCGGTCTGGTCCACGTCCCTTGAAATTCTCATTCGAAATGCGGGCCCTCATCATGCTCCTATGGGTAGCGTCCGGACTATGTTGGTAAACTAATCTTCAGGCTCGGCTCAGCGAGCGTCCGTTTCTGCCAGGAGCCGACATAGCGCCCGTTCCGGGTTGCCGCCGATGATGCCACGAAGGTCAACTTCTGTATTCGGGTGGGATAGCAACATTCAGATCCGACCGATCTTGGAAATATCCGGTGGCGGAGCGGTCCGCATTCGTCGGTTCGGCTACGCGCACTTCAGCCGCGAAGACGCCGCCACCCAGGTTTCTGTCGGTGTCGATCCGTGTTTGGAGTTCCGCCAATCGGGGCGAGCGGAGGTTTTCGTTCGGCGCAATCGAATTAATGCCGGCAGCGTATTGCTGGGCGACACAGGCATGGTTTTCCATTCTGTTGACCTCGGTCAAGGGAAGCGACGCAGACTGCCAATAGCGTAGGAGGTGTCGGCACCAAATCCCGAGGTCGCGGCGTGCTCTTTATCTCCGTGGCCGAGGGCGCGAGTTCTGCCGGGCTGGCTACAGCTAAGTTTTAGCGAGGCGCGCAGGATGTCATCGGCAAAGCATTTCTTGGAACAAGCTCGGGGCTCGGCTTGTTGCGAAACCACTGGCAAGATTTTGATGCCCGTCGACATCGCGCTGGCAAAGGGCAGCGCCTTGGCTGCTCCACCGACCAGGGTCGAGCAGGTACCGCTGATGGCGGCGGGCAAAGGGTTCGTCTTCGAAATAGTCGCCGCGATAGAGGCTTTCGGCCTGCTCGAAGCGCTTCTGCGCTTCGCTCCAGTTTTCGTCATTGAGAAAATTACTGCCCGCGGCGACCAGAGCGACGAATTCCACAGAATCAATCCAAACCGCGTCGCGCCGCAAAATATATGATTGGCCGATCGTCTCGATGACGTTCTGGCGTGCGCCACCTTTCCGTAAAACGCTGCGCAGGAACGAGATGGTAACTTTCAGCCGATTCCAAGCGCGCTCTGGATCGCTGTTCGGCCACAACCATTCAATCAGACGCTCGCGATGCACCGGGCGGCCGAGCCGGCTGGTCAGGCATTTCAGCACCACAGCCGCCTGTTTGCGCTTCCAGCTTTTGATGTCCAGCCCATGCCCAGCCAGCACCAGGCCAAACCGCCCCAGCGTCAAGATGCGCATCGGCAGCTCGGGCGCTTCGCTGTTAGTGGTCCCGTCGGTTCTGCGAAGGAAAATTATCGCCGCCGCATCGCCTTCGGCCGATTTTCTGGCATCTTGCGACAACACGAGCGTACTGATCGCCGTGTCGATTACCTCGCCGTTGTCGTGGCGGACCCGGCAGGCAGCCGTGCTCCATTTATCACCGATTGCGATGCAGGAGCAGCCGTCGCATAACGCAGAGCACAATGGCTCTCCGGTGGGATAGAACGCTTGCAGGACTTGCCAGCATTTCTTTCCGACGACTTCGGTGGCCGAGCGCCCCAAAAGCTCCGCCGCCGCGGAGTTCCACCCGATGACCTGCATGTCGTCGTCGACGGAGAATGCAGGATCCGATGCGAATTCAACAAGGTCGCTGGTATCGATGACGAACCCTCCAGATCGTCTTGATTCGGGTCCATAAAAAAATGTCTACGAGACCAGAGGTGCGTCGTCCAATGTCGCATTTTGTCGCTTTGCGCCCGTTGGGTTCGGAATGAAACGATCGGAAGGATCAAATGGGCTGATTGGCGCCATCAGACCCAGCCCTGAAGCTGCTCGTCGATAATACTGCAAAGCATGTGGATCGAATTTGCGCTCTCGTTCAGACACGGAACCAGGGAAAAATTCTCACCACCATTCTGCAAGAAAGACTGCGCTGCGCGAATCTGTATTTCCTCAAGGGTCTCGACACAGTCGGAGGCGAAGCCGGGCGTCACAATCAGCAGGTTCCTGACACCCTTCCGGGCCAGCGCTACGATCGTGTCTTCGGTGTCCGGACCCAACCACTCGACCCGACCCGACCGCGACTGATAGGTCAGCAGCAGTTCCTCCGCCCCAAGCCCCAACGCATCGCGGAGCAATTCCACCGTCCGTTCGCAATGGCGCTGATAGGGATCGCCCTTGTCGATAAACCCTTTTGGAAGGCCGTGGAGTGACGCCAACGTCACCTCGGGCGTCCAGCCGAGCGCATCCCGATGCGCCCTGATGCTGCGGGCCAGAGCGTCGATATATGCGGGGTGATCGAAATAGGGCGGCACGCTGCGGATCGCTGGCTGCCAGCGCATGGTCTTCAGGGCGTCGAAGACTTTGTCCATGGCGCTCGCAGTGGTCGCCGCGCTGTATTGGGGGTAGAGCGGGAACAATAAAACCCTCTCACAACCCGCCTCTTTCAGCCGGATAATCGTTTCTGCTATGGGCGGCTCGCCATAACGCATCGCCCAATCCACCAATATCCGGGGATCGTCGGCATAGCGCATGTCGACCTTTTCCGCCTGTGCGCGGGAAATGGTTTTCAGCGGTGACTCGCCGCGCTTTGTGTTCCAGATCTGCGCATAGGCGCGCCCACTTTTCACCGGGCGCCTGGTCAGGATGATCGCGTTCAGAACAAACCACCAGACGGGCCCACGGTTTTCGACTACACGGCGGTCAGACAAGAATTCCTTCAGATACCTGCGCATCGGCCAGAACGAGGTTGCCTCGGGCGTGCCGAGGTTGACGAGCAGAATGCCGATCTTGCCGCTCACGTTGTCCGCATTTGGCTCACATTCTCGGATTTCGTGGGTTCGGCGCGCGAAGCGTTGCGCCGCGAATGTTTTGATGCAGTGCGTTCATGCCTTCCCCAGCCGGCCAGATCAAGCGCGGCATCATGGCAGAAAACGGCGTTTGCATCGCCGGGCCGCAGCCGTCTACTATTGGTCTTGAGAGCCCGGTCAATTCCCGCTCGGAACGGAATGCCGCCCCGAAGTCGCTCGCGGCTCGCAAATTCGATGACAGTCAAAGCCGAAGCACCCTATCTGATCGCGCTCAACCTGACGGAGCGCTGCAATCTCGCGTGCGAGCATTGCTATCTCGACGCCAAGGTCATGAAAGAAGGTGCGGCGGACGAGCTGGACACGGATGAGCTGAAAGGCGTCATAGACGAAATTGCGAGCGTCGGCCCTGAAGCCATGATCGTGCTGACGGGCGGAGAGCCGCTGTTGCGCCGGGATATCGAGGAGCTGGCCGCCCATGCCTCGGGCCTGGGCCTGATGGTCGTCATCGGCTCCAACGGCATCCTGTTGACGCCGGAGCGGGTCGAGAGGCTCAAGCGGGCGGGCGTCGCAGGGGTCGGCCTTTCCGTCGATTCCCTCGATCCCGATCATCACGACAGCTTTCGCGGCCGGCGCGGCGCGTGGCTCAAGACGATGGCATCGATCGACGCGTGCAAGGCGGCTGGTCTGGCGTTCCAGATTCATTTCTCGGTGACCGACGACACGGCGCATGAAATCGACGACATGATCGCCTTTGCGCGTGACGCGGGCGCCATGGTTCTGAACGTATTCTTCATGGTCTGCACGGGGCGGGCCGAGAAATACACCGACATCTCGCCGGAGAAATACGAGGCGGTGCTGCGGCGCGTCGCCCACGCCGCCCGCGATGAGGAACGTCTGATGGTCCGGGCGAAATGCGCCCCCCCATTTCAAGCGGATCGCAATGGAGATCGATCCGGATTGGCCAATCACCTCGGCCCACGGCTATGACGCGGGCGGCTGCATCGCCGCCACAAGATACGCGAGGATCACACCCGAAGGGAACGTGACCGCCTGCCCCTACATGGAAGAACCCGCAGGATCGGTGCGCGAAAAACCGTTCTCCGAAATCTGGCGCGATGCACCGGTGCTGCAAGCCCTGCGCGCGCCAAAGCTGGAGGGCCGTTGCGGTGTCTGCGAGTATCAAAAGCTCTGCGGCGGATGCCGGGCGCGACCCTTGGCCCGGGACGGAAACATGATGGGCGAGGACTTCCTGTGCACGTACCAGCCCTCGGGGGGCGCCGTGATCGACCCGATGGGCCCGGTGGCTGCCGGATTGCGGTGGACCGAGGACGCTGAGGCGCGCATTGCGAGGGTTCCGGGATTCGTGCGCCGGATGGTTCGCCGACGCGCTGAAGATTACGTGCGCGGCGAAGGACGCGCTCAAGTCACCGCCGACGATCTGGCATATCTCGCCAGGCGCCGGTTCGGCGAATCCGGCCCGCCGGGGTTTGCAGGCTCTCCACGCGAAAGCGAACCATCTGATCGATAAAGACCACGATGTGGGGTGTCCGGTCGATAAAGCGACCCGGAAAATCTGGGCGACGCGGCAGCCTATTCGATCCCGGGGTGTGGCGGCGCGACCCTCGTCGGCATAACAACATAGGCAAGGGCGAACCGCCGCTCCTTCTTTCGGGCAAGTTAACTGCCCAGCACTGAACCGGAGCTCCTCCGCAATGACCTGCTGTTGAGTTTCGCCGCCTTGGGACGGATACCGGTGCTCCGTCGCTTATCGCCGTCGCTTGATCACGCGGCTCCCGGGTTCACGGGCGCCGAGCATTGATGCTTAGCCATCTTCGGTCGGGATTGAGGCCTTCGATGGTCATCTCGACTATGTCTTCTTCGCCGCCAAAATACGCGCTCGGTGCGAGGACATCATTCTCGGGCTTGCGCTCATCTGCCAGTACCAGAGGCAAGGTCCGCTTTCGGGTGCTTTTCAGACCGTCGGCGGGCGACTGTAGCAGCCTTTCGAGGCATAGGGCCGGGCTCCGGCGTACGCCCGAGTCGGGTCGGGAGCAGCCATTACACCTCCTTGGAAGGCAAGGCAGCTCTGCCCCGCATTGCCGACGTTCGAACTGAGACACGCCCCGCCATTTCATGGACTTTGCAGCCATCGGGCGGCCGCGCTAATCTCGCTCAAACGCATTACTGGGGGAGCGAATGAGAATTTTGGCACTGACCATGGCCGGTATCCTATTGGCGGCGCCATCGAATGCCGGCGAATTGATATCCGGCACCAACAGCTACGAGACGACCGAGCGATGGTGGATGACGACCGACGGCTCCGGCTACTACATGTACGACAGCGAGGGCCAAATCGAAATGAAGACCGGCCCCCTGCCGGACGGCCCGGTCGAATGCCACGGGGCGGGTTTCTGGTCGCCCAGACGGATTCAGGGCGAAGGGGTCTGCATCTTCGGCGCTCCCCCGCACCGCTGGACGGTGACGTTCATTATGGACCCCGAGAGCAGGGTCGCGAAGACCGCCGAGGGCTATCAGCGCCGCGGAACCTGGATGGTCGCGAACGGCTCGGGCAAGTATCTTGGCATGACCGGCAGCGGAACCTTCATCACCGACGACGTCGTAGACATGAAGAAGACGACCCATTGGGAAGGCGAGGTCGAGCTTCCAAAATAGCCGCAGCCCGTAAGGTGGGTGCTCCGCAGGCCGTTGCGCCGCGCGGCTCAGGAGCGCGCTCTGTCCGTAAAGAAAGGGTAAACGTGTCTAAAAATGACAGCAATCTCAACGCCGTGTGAAGAATCTCACATGTGAGAGGGTGTGAGATGGACCCCCATTCCGGCTCAGTAGGGCGGGGTTCACCCCGCCAGAATTGGCGCCGCCCTGCCGAATCTCAAGATCGCACCCCCAACCCCAGCTTCATCGCCAGATGCCGTATCGGCGCCGCCTCGTGGATCGCCCGCAGCCCCGCCCGGCGCAGGTCGCGCAGTAGCTGGGCCTCGGCCTGGGCGGCCCGGTTGAGGACGTCGATCCCGGCGACCCGGGCCAGCATCTCCGCGTGGCGGCGCCGGTGATAGGTGTCGAGCAGGTCCGGCCCGCCGACATCGAGGCCCGCGGCGCGCGCCTCCTCGGCCAGCCCGGCCAGGCACTCGATGTCGGTCAGGCTCATGTTCAGCCCCTGGGCGCCGATCGGCGGCACCACATGGGCAGCCTCGGCGACCAGCGCCAGGCGCTGCCCGGTCAGCCTCGCGGCCACCTGGGCGATGATCGGCCAGACCGCCCGGGCCCCCGCGATCTCCAGCCGGCCGAAAAGGCCCATCGCCTCCAGCTCCAGCTCCGCCGCCAACATCCGGTCGTCGAGCTCGGCCAGCGCCCCCGCCCTGGCCCCCGGCACCATCCAGACCACCGAGGCGCATGGCCGCCCGTCGCGGTCGGGCATCGGCACGAAGGTCAGCGGCCCGCCGGTGCGGTGGATCTCGGTCGAGACCCCATCATGTGGCCGCCCCATGATGACCGCAAAGACCAGCGCCTTCTGCCCGTAATGCCAGCGATGGGCGCGGATCCCCGCCTTCTCGCGAAGCCGCGAGTCGCGCCCATCCGCCGCGAGCACCAGCTTGGCGCGCACCGTCTCGCCGCTCTCCAGCCGGGCCAGCGCTTCAGTCCGCCGGGTCACCAGGCTCGTCACCCGCTCACGGTCGATCAGCCGCGTATTCGGAAGCTCTTCCAACCGGTCCAACAGCGCGGCGCGGGCGGCGATGTTGGGCACATTCCAGCCAAAGGGCCGGTCCATTAGCTCACTTGCCTCGAAACCCGCGGTCTCGCGCGGGGCTCGCTCGGCCCCGCCCGCATCAACCAGCCGCATGGTCGAGAGCGCGGCGGCCCCATCGGCCATGGCGCCCCATGCGCCAGCGCGCTCCAGCGTCTCGACCGCCGGCTGAAGGAAGGCGGTGGTGCGCAGATCGCTGCCGGGCTGATCCGCCGGCGCCGGATCGACGCAGATCACGTCGAACCCCGCCGCGCCCAGTCTGGCGGTCGCGCTCAGCCCCGCAATGCCGCCTCCGGCGACCAGGATGTCAGTCTCGATCATGGGGTAAGGGTAGGGCCCGGCGCGTCCGGGCTCAATCCCGCCGGGCCTGGAAAAACTGACGCAGCAGAGCGGCGGCCTGCGCCTCGGCCACGCCGCCATAGACTTCGGGTGCGTGGTGGCAGGTCGCCTGCGCGAAGACGCAGGCGCCATGCTCGACCCCTCCGGACTTCGGGTCCGGGGCGCCGAAATATAGCCGCCGGATGCGCGCGAGCGAGATCGCGCCCGCGCACATCGGGCAGGGCTCGAGCGTCACGTAGAGATCACAGCCGATCAGCCGCTCCGAGCCCAGCGCGTCGGCCGCCGCGCGCAACGCCAGGATCTCCGCATGGGCGGTCGGGTCCGCGTTTTCGCGGACCCGGTTTCCGTCCGTGGCCAGAACCCTCCCGTCCGGCCCGACGACGACGGCGCCCACGGGCGTCTCTCCCCGCGCCGCCGCGTCCCGGGCAGCGGCAAGTGCGCGTTCCATATGACTCGTGAACTTTGCCATCGGCCCAATATCCGGGCCAAGCCCTTTCGCCGCAAGCCATCTGAGGCTAGACGGTGGCATGGCAAATGACCCGGAAAGTGAACGCATCGCCAAACGCATCGCGCGGGCTGGCCTCGCCTCACGCCGCGATGCCGAGCGGATGATCGAAGCGGGCCGGGTCAAGGTGAACGGCAAGGTGCTGACCAGCCCGGCGCTCAACGTCACCGCCGCCGACCGTATCCTGGTCGATGGCAAGCCGCTGGCCGAGGCCGAGCAGACCCGTCTCTGGCGCCACCACAAGCCGCTTGGCCTGGTGACCTCGGCCCGTGACGAGCAGGGTCGCCCGACGGTCTTCGACCGCCTGCCGAGGGAGCTGCCCAGGGTCATGAGCATCGGCCGGCTCGACATAAATTCCGAGGGCCTTCTGCTGCTGACGAACGACGGCGACCTGAAGCGGCGCTTGGAGCTGCCGTCGACCGGCTGGTTGAGGAAATACCGGGTCCGGGTGCGCGGCCGGCCCACCCCTGACATGCTGGCCCCCCTCGAGAAGGGCATCACCCTGGATGGCGAGCGGTTCCAGCCGATGCACGTCACCATCGACCACCAACAGGGCGCCAATGCGTGGCTGACGGTGGGCCTGCGCGAGGGCCGCAACCGCGAGGTCCGGCGCGCCCTCGAGACGGTTGGTCTGAGCGTCAACCGGCTGATCCGGATCAGCTATGGGCCGTTTCAACTGGGCGATTTGACGCCCGGCACGGTCGCGGAAGTCCCGTCCAAGGTCCTGGCCGATCAGTTGGGAAGATCCACGCGCAAGACCACGCGCAAGACGGGGAAGGCACGCAATCAGAGGAAATTTACGAAGTAATTGTCTCGTCTTTGGCGAAATGCCGAAAGGCATGTATGATAACGACGGATCGGAGACGGGGAGCATTCGGAGCCTGGCAAAGTGCGGCTCCATGCGCAGAGGTGGACATGCGCAAGCACGTGGGGATTGGCGCCTTGGCGGTCGCGTTGCTGGCTGCGGGCTGTACTGATTCAGGCACATATCGCGACGACGGTTGGTCGATGATCGTCGCCGAGGACTATACCGCCGCACGGGATCACTATCTGGCGGTGCTCTCCGAGAAACCGGCCGATCCCTGGGCGCATCTCAACCTTGGCGTCGCCTATGAAGAGCTCGCCGAGCTCGATTTGGCCCGCCAGCACTACGAGCTGGCGGTAGAACACGGCAGGAATGCCGAGATTGGCGAAGTGGCCCAGGACGGCAATGTGGCGGACCGCGAGACAACCGTCGCCAAGGTCGCGGCGGGGAATCTGGCCAGCCTCGGCACATAAAGGCCGGGCGTAAGGAGGCGGAGCATGAGACTTTTGGCGATCCTAGCGGCGGTGTCCTTGGCGCTGTCACCGGTTTTGCCAGCCGCCGAGGCGGCCGCGCAGAGTCAGGGCGGATCCGTCGCCGGCGCGCCAGGGGCTTCGGGCCCCGTTGCCAGGCGCGCTGCGGATTGTTTCGTGCCCACCGGCGCGCGGCCAGCCCAGGTGCAGAAACGCATCGTGGACGGTCAGGAAGGGGCTGACGCCTCGCGCACGGGGGGCCCCGTTCCCGGTCCACTGGCAGGCAGGCCTCTCGATTGCTACGCCATCCCTACCGATGCGGTGGTCGCCGGCGCTCTCGTCATCTTGGCGGGCGTGATCATTGGGGTTTTGGCGTCCGGTGGCGGCGGCGACTCTAATAACAGCACCAACAACTGAACGTCGGCGCGGGCTCTATCCGGTTGAAAACCTCCGGTAGACGAACGCCGATTGCGGTTCGGCCGCCACCCTCTGGCGGAATTCGGCATTCATTGGCGAGCGTTCGCAAGCCGGATCGGTCGCCGCCGCGTCTCCTGCATGCGCTAGGGCCTGACAGCGGCAGCCGCCGAAATCGATCTCGCGGCGCGGGCATGCACGGCAGGTCTCGCTCATCCAATCGGTGCCGCGATAGGCGTTGAACGCCGCGCTATCAGCCCAGATCTCGCCCAAAGGCCGCGACCCCACGGCCTCAAATGTCAGATGGGGGATGGTCTCGGCCGCGTGGCAGGGCAGTACCTTGCCCTCGGGTGTGATCGTCATGCCGACCTGGCCCCACCCGCCCATGCAGGGTTTCGGAAATTGGGCGAAATGGTCGGGGGGCACGTAGTCAGTTTGAAGGATCCCTGACAATCGGCTGCGCGCCTCATCCACAATCGCCCGCGCGGCGTCGGCCTGCGCGCGCGTGGGCAACAACGCGCCCCGGTTCCGCAACGCCCAGCCGTGGTATTGCACATGGGCGACCTCGAGCCGCTGTGCACCGAGTTCGACGGCCATGTCGATCGTCTGGGGCAACAGGCCCAGATTTGCCCTGTGCATGACCGCGTTCACCGTCAGCGCCATCCCGGCCCGGTTGGTCCAGGCCGCGACCGCGCGCTTTTGCGCCAGCGCATCCCGGTAGCCAGAAATGCGGTCAGCCAAGGCGGGCTCCGGCGCCTGGACCGAGAGCTGCAGGTGGTCGAGCCCGCGCTCGGCGAGAGCCTGGATCCGGACCTCGGTTAGCCCGACGCCCGAGGTGATCAGGTTGGTGTAGAGACCGGCCTCCGCCGCGACCGCGACCAGCGCCTCCAGGTCCCGGCGCGACGCGGGCTCGCCGCCTGAGAAATGCACATGTAGCACACCGATCTCGGCGGCCTCGCGCAAGACCGAAACCCAAGCTTCCGTCGGCAGTTCCGCCGAGCGGCGCACCAAGTCGACTGGGTTCGAGCAATAGGGGCAGGCGAGCGGACAGCGGTGGGTTAGCTCGGCCAGCAATGCCATCGGCGGTCCGGGGTTCATCACGACAGCTCCATCATTCCCCGGCCTGCCATGTCCAGCAGGAAGTCCCGGACGTCGCGCTCGATCCGGTCGCGCGGTGCGTCAAACACCGCTTCGAGCCGGTCAACGAGCTCGGCAAAGCTCCGTTCACCGTCGATCTCGCGGATGATTGCCTCCGCGACCGGGTCGAGTTTCAAAGCCCGTTCTGGGGCGAGCAGCATCGTCGCGTCGCGGTGCTGGTCCCCGCGCAGCCTGACACCGCGCGCGAGCATGGGCACCATTTCGTCCGAGAGTGATCCAGTCATTCGCTCACGGCCTCACCGGGCCGCCACGCACCGGGCGGGATCATCCCCGGTTCCACATAGGCCAGATATAACGCGTCGAGCTGCGCCCAGAGCATGCCGCATTTGAAGCGCAGAGCGTCGAGGCAGGCTTGCTGATCCCAGGGCGTCGTTGCGTTGCGCGTCACATGGTCCAATGCGAAGTCCGCATCCCGGGGCGCCTGATCTAACCGGTGGCCGAAATAGATCAGGATGTCCTCGGTAACGAAATCATAGTTTGCCAGCATTCCCTCGACGCGGTCGCGGATGATCCCGGGCGAGAACAGCTCGGTCAGCGACGAGGCGATCGCTTCAAGCAAGCTGCGGCGCTGGACGAAATTTACATAAGCCTCGCAGGCAAACCGGGCCGCGGGCAGGGCGCCCCGCATCGACGTCACATAGTCCCGGTCGAGCCCCAGGCCATCGGTCAATGCCAGCCATCGGGCGAGCCCGCCTTCGGCGCCGTCCCCCGCGTCTCCGTCGTGATCGATGATCCGTTGGCGCCAGACGCGGCGGAGCGCCACCTGGTCCATGCGGGCCAGGATTGCCGCGTCTTTCAGTGGGATCGTGCGCTGATAGCAGTAGCGGTTGAGCGCCCAGGCCCGCACCTGGTCCTTGGTCAGGTCGCCTGCGTGGAGGCGCCGGTGGAAGGGGTGTTTGTCGTGGTATTGTTCGGCGCCGATGGCGCGCAGGGCGGCTTCGAGTTGATCAGGGCTCATCAGCGTGGTCAAAGCATGATCTCCATCCCGTCATGGCCGATTTCCCACCCGGCGGACTCGGCCTCGGCCCGTTCCGGTCCGCGTGCGTCCAGAACCGGGTTGGTGTTGTTTATATGGACGAAGATTTTTCGCCCCGCATTGATCCTTGCCAAGGCCGCGATCGCGCCGTCTGGCCCGGACATCGGCATATGCCCCATGCGCCGTCCGGTCTTTTGGCCGAGGCCCTCCGCGATCATCTCGTCGTTGGTCCAAAGCGTGCCGTCAAATAGAATGGCGCCGCATCCTTCGAGCCGCACTGCCAGATCCTCGGTCATCCGGGCGCATCCGGGGATGTAGTGGAGGCGCTTACCCTTGGTGCTCGCGATCTCGACGCCAACGGTCTGCTCGCCGATCAGGTCCGTCTCGACCGATCCATCCTCCAAATAAAGCGGCACCTTGCCTGGAACGGGAAAGAGCGTCGCTCGAAGGCCTGGCACCAATTCGACCGTCTCACCCGGTTTCACTGTCTCGCGCAGGACCAGCCCGGGGGCAAGCGCCGTGAAGATCGGGTTGGCCGCCAGGATCGCGTGAATCTCCGCCGTGGCAAGCAGCCGTAAGGGCTGGCCTTCGCGCAAGGTCAAGAGTCCCGCGACATGGTCGATGTCGCCATTGGTGAGGAGGACGGCTTTGATCGGGCTGCCGCGCGCCGCGTCATCGGGTGGGTGAAGGGCCGGCGTCGCGGCCAATTGCTGGCGGAGATCGGGCGAGGCATTGAGCAGCGCCCAGTCCGTGCCGTTGGCCGAAACGGCCAGCGAGGACTGGCTGCGCGCTTCCAACCCCGGGCGTCCGGCGCGATAGCCGGCGCAGTTCCGGCAATTGCAATTCCACTGGGGAAAACCACCGCCCGCGGCGGAGCCGAGGACGATCGCGCGCAACTCAGGTTCTGCGGCCTGGGCGGCCATCGCACCCTCCCATCGTCTCCACCCGGCTATCTAGCGCGTTCCGGCGGCGAAATCCCGCCCTTTCGCACCGAAGCCTGGCCGAAGCCTGACCACGTTGACAAGGCGCTGGGGCCGATGGGACTAAGGGCGATGGCGTTCGAGACAATCGAGATGCAGGTGACGGGTCCGGTGGGCCGGATCACGCTGAACCGGCCCGAACGGTTGAACGCGATCAGCCGCCAGATGATGGCGGAGGCGCGTCAGGCACTCGACCAGCTAGAGACAGTGCCCGAAGTCGCAGCGATCGTGCTGGACGGAGCCGGACGTGCCTTTTGCGCCGGGATGGACCTGAAGGATGACGCAGCGGGCGATACCTCCGGCGCCGAGGGCTGGCGCCAAGTTCTGGGGGAGAATCTGGAGTTCATCACCTGGTTCTGGGACTTCCCGAAGCCCGTCGTCGCCGCGGTCCATGGTCATTGCATGGCCGCAGGCTGCGATTTGGCCATGGCCTGCGACATCACCGTGGCCGAGGAGGGAACGATCTTCGGCAAGCCCGAGATCCAGTTCGGCAGCGTGATCACCGCGATGGTGATGCCTTTCCTGACCGGCCCAAAGCTCGCCAAGGAAATCCTGCTGACCGGCGAGGATCGGTTGACGGCGGAGCGTGCGCACGACTTGGGACTCGTGAACCGAGTAATTCCCGAAGGCCAGGGTTTGGAGACGGCGCTGCAGATCGCTCGCCGGATCGCGGCGCTTGATCCGGACGCGGTGCAACTGACCAAGCGCTCGATCAACCGGGCGCTCGATGCAATGGGGCTGCGCGAGGCGCTGCGGGCCAATCTGGACCTTTCGGTCGAGATCGAGACGCTGGAGACGCCTTCGCGCCGGCGCTTCAAGGAGATCTCGCAGAACGAAGGTTTGCGGGCGGCGCTCGCCTGGCGCGCGAGGCGGTTACGCGGTGACGGGGGCTAGGCTCCGCTCGGCGGATTGGTGAATTCGAACGTGCTCGCCTCGCTCGCGAATCGCGCAATGGTGTCGGTGACCGGCGTTTGGCCCCGGCGCGGCTGCACCGCCCAGAAATCGAGCGGTGTGATCCGCGGTCCGGTCTTGAGTTCGTAGAGCCGGCCCGAGCAGATCTCCTCGGCGAAGATGCTCGGCGGCAACATGCTGATGCCCAAGCCCGCCATCGTCAGTTCGGCCACCACGCCCAGACTGTTGCAGACGTCGACCCGGCGAGGGGCGGCGCTGCTTTTGCCGAACCAGGTATCGATGATGTCGTGGAGGTTCGAGTCCTCCGAGAGCGTGATGACCGGCACGCTCTCCAGGTCTTTCGGGCCGAGCCGCCGCCCAGGACCGCCCAGTCCCATCTTTGGGCTTGCCATCCAGGTGTAAAGAATCGAGCCCAGATAGGTGGTTGCCAAATCGGCGCCGTAAGCGGGGCCCGGCAGGACCGCCAGATCGAGGTCGCCCCCGCGCAGCTTGGTCCAGACGACATTGGTCAGGTTGACGTCCAGGTCGATGAGCATCGCGGGGAATTCTTCGTTCAGGTGGACGACCAGGCTGGAGAGCCAGGTCAACGCAACGCTTTCGGTCACGCCCAGCTTCAGCCGTCCGGTGACCTGGCTACGGTCGCCCAGCCGTGTCTCGGCCTCCATCGCCAGGTCGGAGATCCGGCGGGCGTAATCGGTGAATTCACGGCCGTCCGGCGTGAGACGCAGGCTGCGGGCCTGCCGGTCGAACAGCTTGACCCCGAGACCCTTTTCCAACTCGCTGATCCGCATCGAGATCGCCGGCTGGGTGGTGTTCAAGCGCCGTGCCGCGGCGCTGAAGCTGCCGAGCCGCGAGGCCCAGAGAAAAGACTCGATCTGCTTGAAATTCATTCAACCAGGCTCCCAATCAGGTCCCCGCAAAAACAGGCGCAAACTATAAGGTAAACTTATATGTAACCATAAAGGAAAAAAATTAGGTGTGATGGGTGCCCTTGGGTAAGGTTTCGGAAAAGAACTTGGATGCCCGGGCCAGGTTGGGGCCGTGCATCCGGTCCAGGGCGCGCCAAGGGTGATGCGCGCCGGTTACCCGGGAGGAAAATATGAGACTTTCTACCAAATGGATGCTGCCGCTGATCGCAGGCGTGATGGTGGCCGCCTTGGGGGCAGAGAACGCGGCGGCCCAGATGCTGTTGCGCGCCAACAGCCAGTGGAACGAGACCCATGCGGGCTCGCAGGTCGACAAATGGTGGGCCGAGGAAATCAAGAAGCGCACCAACGGCGAGGTCGAAATCAAGCTGTTCTTCGGCGGCGCGCTGGGCAAGGCGCAGGAGAATTTGGGCCTGTTGCAGCAGGGCGCGATCGACATCGCGATGATGTCGCCGGGCTACTTCCCCGCTCAGCTGCCTTTCCATGCCGCGCCGAACTCGATCCCGATGGCACTTTCGCGGGTCGACCAGGCAACGGCGCTGATGGAGCGTCTGATGCCCGAGGTGGCTGCCTTTGATGACGAAGCCCGCGAAAACGGCGTGAAGACCCTCTTCTTCCACCACCTCAACGCCTACCAGCTGGTCTGCAAGGAGCACATCAAGGGCGTCGCCGACATGCAGGGCAAGAAGATGCGGACCTGGGGCAAGGCCCTGCCGCGCGCCGTCGAGGCCGTTGGCGCCACGCCGGTGACGCTGTTCCTGCCCGAGATCTATGAGGGCCTGTCTCGCGGGACCGTGGATTGCATCCCGTTTTCGGTCGATCTGATGGTCAACTACAAGATCTACGAAGTGGCCAAGAATATCCATGACATCACCATCTGGCAGGGGCCGACCAATGGCACCTGGATCTCTCTGAAATCCTGGGAAAAGCTGACGCCCGAGCAGCAGCAGATCATGCAGGAGGTCTCGCTGGAGGCGATGCGCAAGGACCGTGACGCCACAATCGCGTCGGGCGAGAAGGCGATCGAGGAGCTGAAGGCCAAGGGCGTCCAGTTCCACGACTTCCCGGCCGAGGAAGAGGCCAAATGGCGCGAGCTGAACCCGGACTTCTTCGGCGACTTCATCAAGGAGATGGCGGAGAAGGGCCGTGGCGCGGACGCCGAAAAAACGATCGCGATCTGGAAAGAGATTCAGGCGAACTAGCCTCGCCTGACGCTTGAAAGGTGGCCCCCGGCGGCTCGACCGGCGGGGGCCTTTCCATCGGCGCTCGATTACGCGGATTTCAGGGGCGATGAAAGCGAAACCCTTCTGGGCGGATTGGATCGGCAGGCTGGGCCTGCTTTTTGCTCTGATCTCGGGCATTTCGATGCTCTTGATGATGATCGCCGGGGCGATGGATATCATCGGCACCAATGTCTTTGCCTGGCCGATCCCGGCGACGTTCGAGTTCATGACGACGATGATGGTGGTGGTCGTCTTTTTCGCCCTGTCGTTGGCCCAGGCGCGCAAGGCGCATCTGCGTGTCGAGGTGATCTACCAGCGGATGCCGGGCTTCCTGCAATTCACCGTCGATGTGATCCAATACGTCCTGACCACCGCCTTCTTCGGGCTGATCGCCTATTACGGCTGGCTGGCGGCGGGGCTGGGCTTCGCGCAGGGCGAATATGCCTCGGGCATCGTCAATTTCCCAATCTGGCCGGCGCGCTTCGCAATGGCGATCGGGGCGACCCTGATGACGATCCAGTGCCTGATCGACCTGATTGGCCTGATCCTGGGCTGGCAGATCGACGATAGCGCGGACAGTCAGTTGGGGTCTCGGCTGTGAGCGCGCGGGAGCGGTGGCTGCGATGGATCCGGTAACCGTCGGATATGTCAGCGTCGTCGCGCTGTTCATCCTGCTGGCGATCGGGGTGCCCGTTGCGGTCGCGATGGGCAGCATCGGAATTGTCGGGATGTATCTGGCGGTAGGCGATCTGTTCACGATCGGCCAATTGCGTTCGCTGCCCTTCGCCACGGTCAACGAATACAGC
Source organism: Paracoccaceae bacterium (assembly GCA_029862205.1). Lineage (GTDB taxonomy): Bacteria > Pseudomonadota > Alphaproteobacteria > Rhodobacterales > Rhodobacteraceae > Thermohalobaculum. The sequence goes on along the minus strand of JAOTXT010000040.1, from coordinate 21,870 downwards.
TTGGCCGTCTTGCCGATGTTCGTGCTGATGGGGGTGCTGGCCGAGGCCTCGGGTATAACCACCGAGCTCTTCCGGACGGCGGATATGTGGCTCAGGCGGTTCCGGGGCGGGCTCTACCAGGCGGTGATCATCGGCTCGGCTGCCTTCGCGGCGATCTCCGGGTCCACGACCGTCAATGCGGTGGTCTTCACGCGGATCGCCTTCCCGCAAATGGTCAAGTTTGGTTATTCGCGCTCGCTCTCGATCGGGTCGATCGCAGGTGCCGGCAGCTTCGCGGCGATGATCCCGCCATCGATCACCATGGTCATCTACGCGATCATGACCGAGCAATCGGTTGGCCAGCTTCTGATCGCGGGCGTGATCCCGGGAATTCTGACCGCCGTCGTCTATCTGTTGGGTGTCTATCTTCTGGTCCGCGCGAAGCCGGGGCTTGCCCCCGAGATTACCGAGACGGTCAGTTGGCCGGAGCGTTGGCGCGCGCTCGGCCATGTCTGGCCGATCTTCATCCTGATGATGCTGGTCTTCGGCGGCATCTATTCCGGCATCTTCCCGCCATCGGCGGCGGGCGCGGCTGGGGCCTTCGGCGCCTTCGTTTTCGCGATCATACGGATGAAGCGCCTTAGCGGCTGGCTGGTGCCGGCACTGCAAGATGCGGCCTTCATCAGCTGCATCATCTTCCTGATCCTGATCGGGGGCCTGCTGTTGTCGCGGATGCTGGTGGTCACCGGCGTGATCGACGAATTGGTCCTGGCGATCACCGCGGTGGCGGACACGCCGATAAAGTTCATGATCCTGGCCTCGATCCTCTACATCCTGCTGGGGTGCTTCCTTGATACGACCTCGATGATGGTGGTGACCCTGCCGTTCCTCTTCCCCGTGGTGGTGGCGCTGGAGATCGATCCGATCTGGTTCGGGATCGTGCTGGTCAAGCTGATCGAGATTTCGGTGATCACGCCGCCCGTGGGGATCAACCTGTTTGCGGTGATGGGGGCGGTGGGCAGCCAGGCAAGCTTCGGTGATGTCTACAAGGGGGTGTTCCCATTCATTCTGTTTGACCTGGTGGTGCTGGTCTTCCTGATCATGTTCCCCGAGCTCGCGACCTGGCTGCCCAAAACGATGATCGAGGGGTAGCGATGGATGCCGCCCTCTATCGCCCGGTTCTCGAGAAGACCAACCTGACCGTTGAGGCCGACCGGTTGAAGATCGCGATCCCGCCGGAGGCGAATATTGCCAAGGATACGATCGGCTGCTTCGCCGCCGGTCCAACCGCTGGCAAGACCGCGCTGATCTACGAGGACGAGGCGGGCGGGCTGAGCCATTTCAGCTTTGCCGATCTGGACGACCTGGCCTCGCGCTTCGCCGTGGCGCTGGTCGGGCTGGGTGTCGCCCAGGGCGAGCCGGTGGCGGTGCAGACCGGACAGACCCCCGAGACCGCGATTGCCCATATGGCGATCTTCAAGCTGGGCGCCGTGGTGCTGACACTCAGCGATCTTTACGGGCCCGACACGGTCAAGCTGATCCTGGCCGATTCCGGCTGCCGGATCCTGATCACCGAGCAGGCGACCTGGGACCGGCTGGCGCTGGCGCCAGAGGATCGGGGAAGCCTTGCGCATATCGTCTTCCGGGGTGATCCATTCGAGGAGTGCCTGAAGGCGGATGCCTCCGGCTTCACGCCGGTCGCGACGCAGGCCGACGATCCGGCGCTCCTGATGTACACCTCCGGCTCGACGGGGATGCCCAAGGGAATGCTCCACGCGCATCGCATTCTGCACACTTATCTTCCAACGGTTTCAATGTTCTATGACCTAGAGCTCGACCGGGATGGCAGCATTTTTTGGAGCCCGGCGGACTGGGCCTGGGTTGGGGGATTGCTGGACCTGGTGCTGCCCGCCTGGCAGTTGGGCCAGACGGTTGTCGCCAGTCAGCACCGGTTCAGCGCCGAATGGGCGTTCGAGTTTATGGCGCGTCACCGCGTCACCCACTCCTTCATGACACCGACCGCGCTCAAGCGTTTGGCGGAGGTCCCGGACCCGCGCGCCCGCTGGGACCTGGCGGTGCGCGTCATCTGCACCGGGGGCGAGAGCCTGCCGGGCGAAGTGGTGCGCTGGGCCGAGCAGGAATTCCGCATCGTCTGCAACGAATTCTACGGCCTGACCGAGTTCAACCACATGGTCGGCAACTGCCAGGCGCTCTACCCGATCGTGCCGGGTTCGATGGGCCGGGCTTACCCCGGGCGCCGGGTGGCGATCATCGACGACCAGGGGGTCGAGCAGCCGGACGACGTCGTGGGCGAGATCGCATCCTGGCGGCCGGACGACCCCAGCCTCTTCCTCGGCTATTGGGGCCAGCCGGGACCGCCAGACCGGATGTTGCTTGGCGAGTGGCTCCGCTCGGGCGATCTCGCGAAGCGCGATGGCGACGGTTACTTCTGGTACCAGGGCCGCAATGACGACCTGATCAAGAGCGCGGGCTACCGGATCGGCCCGGCCGAGGTGGAAGATTGCCTGGTACGCCATCCGCAGGTCGCCGAGGCCGCGGTGATCGGCAAGCCCGACCTGGATCGTGGCGCCATCGTCAAGGCCTTCGTGCGCCTGATGCCCGGCGAAACGCCCGGCGATGACCTTACGAACGCCTTGCAGGATCACGTCAAGACCAACCTCGCCTTCTACAAATACCCGCGCGAGGTCGAATACGTGGAGGATTTTCCGCTGACCAGCAGCGGCAAGATCCGCCGGGGCGAGTTGCGGCGCCAGGAGATCGAGAAGTCGGGTGGTGCCCCGTGAGCGCGGGCGAGGACATCGTCGTCCTCGGCGGCGGCCTGTCGAAATTCGCCCGCGAGCGCCCGGATGGGACGCCGGTCGACTGGATGGTCGAGGCAGCGATAGCGGCGATGGATGATGCGGGCGTCGACCCGGCCGAGATCGAGCATTCGCTGGTCGCCTATGAAAGTGAAATCCTGGCCCGGCAGCTTTCGATGGGCCAGGTAATCCAGGACGCGCTCGCCTTTTGCCCGCGCCCCTCGATCCGGGTCGAGGCGGGCGGCGGCACCGGGGGGGCGGCGATCCGCACCGCTTATGCCTATCTGAAATCGGGCCTTTGCGACTCGATGCTGGTGGTCGGCTGCGACGCGGTAGGCCGCGGCGTGACCTCGGCCACCGTGCGTGAGGTTTATGCCCTTTCCGGCGACGTGGATTTCGAAATGGCGGCGGGCGGCTTCTTCATGGCCTACTACGCGCTGATGATGCAGGAGCATATGCGGCTCTACGGAACGACCGAGGAGCAGATGGCCATGGTCTCGGTCAAGAACCATCGCAACGCGCTTAGTAACCCGATGGCGGCCATGCCGATGGAGATCACCGTCGAGGACGTGCTTGCCTCACCCCCGGTGGTGGCGCCCTACAAACGGCTCGACTGCGCGGTATTGGCGGACGGGGCGGCGGCGATGGTGCTGGCGACCCGGTCCTGGGCCGAGGCGCATGCCAGCGCATGGCGCGACAAACCGAGGGTCAGCCTGACCGGCGTTGGCTGCGGCACCGAGCGGGTCCGGATCGGCGACAGGCCAAAACCCTATCCGGGGCTTGCCCACTACCGCGCCAAGCGCGAGGCGTCGCGGGCGGCCTATGCCATGGCCGGGATAACCGATCCCCGCCGCGAGCTGGACGTGGCCGAGGTCGCCGACACCTATACCGGCGCCGAGATGCAGGCTTACGAGGATCTGGGCTTCTGCGATCACGGCCAAAGCGGCCCGCTGACCGCGCGCGGGGTTTTCGACTTGGGCGGCGAATTGCCGACCAACACATCCGGCGGGCTGATCGGGCAGGGGGCGCCCCCGGGCGCGATGGGGTTGGCCCAAGCGATCGAGGTGGTGAACCAGCTTCGCGGCGTCTGCCCGGCGGAGCGTCAGGTGCCGGACGCCCGGCGTGGGCTGACCGACATCCACGGAGGGACCGCCAGCTTCTCGGTCGTCTCCGTCTTCGAGCGCAGGGACTGAGCCATGAGCGACCTGGTGAGCCGAAAGCTGGACGTGATCGAGAACGCCGATCCGATGGGGCGTGGCCCGGACGACCCTTGGCGCGATTTCCGCACGGTCGAGCGCCTGGATATGGAGTTACACTTCCAGTTCAAGCACTCCTTCGGCAAGCTCTCGCCCTTCTTTCTGGCGCTGGAGGAGCGCCGGCTTATGGGCACGCGCTGCACCGAGTGCGGCAAGGTCTGGATGCCGCCCCGGGTCCATTGCGGTGACGACTTGGCGATTTGCGAATGGGTAGAGCTGCCGGGCGAGGGGGTGCTCGAGGCGGCGTCGCTCAGCGCCTATACGCTGACGACCGGTGGCGGCGAGGATACCCTGGTGCTGGGCTATGTGACGCTGGACGGCGCGGACGCGGCGATGCTGCAGCAGGTGCGCAACTGCGATTCCCCGGCCCCGGGCCTGCGCGTCAAGGCGGTGTGGGCCGAGAGGCCGGTCGAGCATCCGATGCAGCTCTTCTGGTTCGAGCCGGCCTGAGCGCCCGCCATGACCTGGTCGATCGCGCCCGAGGACCTGGCCGAGACGGCATTCCGGAACACCGGCACCGGCTTCACCCTAGATATTCCCGCACGGACCAACATCGCCGCCGACATGGTGACCCGCCATGCGAAGGGGCCGAAGGCGAACCAAGTGGCGGTGGTTTTCGAGACCGGCGACGGCTTGGAACAACATCTGACCTTCCGCGATTTGGAGTTTCAGGCCACGGAGCTCGCAGTGGCGCTGAAAGGTCTCGGAATCGGCCGGGGCGACCGGGTCGCGATCCACAGCGTCCAGCGGCCCGAGACCATCCTGGCGCATTTGGCCACCTACAAACTGGGTGCAATAGCCACGACGATCAGCCCGCTGACGGGCCCCGAGGCCATCGCGCACATTCTTGCCGATAGCGGCGCGCGCGTCATTTTTTCCCACGCCCGGGTCTGGCAACCGGTGCGCGACCTCAGAAGCAGGTTCGATGAACTCGACCACGTGATCGTTTCGGGCACGGTGGCCACAGGCGAGCTGGCCTTCGACGACTGCTTGGGCGCCGATCCTGGCGGATTTCAACCCGCCGAGACCGGGCCCGAGGACCCGGCACTGCTGATCTACACCTCCGGCTCGACGGGGATGCCAAAGGGAATCTTGCACGGGCACCGCATCTTCCACGCGCTCAATGCATCGCTGGAGCTTTTCTACAATCTAGAACTGCGCGAGCAGGGGCTGGTCTTCTGGACCGGAGCCGACTGGGCCTGGGTTGGGGGTCTGAACGACGTGGTCTTCCCCTCGCTCGCCTTCGGCCACAAATTGATCGTCAGCGAGGCTCGTTTCGACCCGGAAGACGCGTTGGCCCTGATGGCGCGCCACCGGGTCAGCCACATCCTGCTGACGCCCACCGCGCTAAAGCGATTGGCCGCGGCGCCCGCCCCGCGCGGGCGCCATGACCTGGCGCTGCGCACCATCTTTACCGGCGGCGAGTCGCTGCCGGGCGAAACGCACCGGGCGCTTGCCGAGGATCTGGGCGTCGTCTGCAACGAGGGCTACGGCATGACCGAGGTCAACCAGATGATCGGCAATTGCCAGCGGCTCCGCCCGATCCGCCCGGGCTCGATGGGTTGGGAATTCCCCGGCCGCCGGGTCGCGTTGATCGACGACGACGGCATCGAGGTCCCCGAGGGCGAGGTGGGTGAGATTGCGGTAGCCGATACTGATCCCACCCTGTTCCTCGGCTACTGGAACAATTGCGAAGCGACCGATGAGATTCGCATGGGGCGCTGGATCCGCACCCATGACCTCGCCCGCAAGGACGCGGATGGCTATTTCTGGTATCAGGGCCGCAATGATGACCTGATCAAGAGCGCGGGCTTTCGCATCGGGCCGGCCGAGATCGAAGAGACCCTCCTCCAGCACCCAGCGGTCGCCGATGCGGGCGTGATAGGAGTGCCCGACAAGAGCGGACGGCGCGGGATGGTCGTGAAGGCCTGCATCGTGCGTGCCCCCGACGCCCTTCAGATGCCGGAGAGCGTGCTCGCCGACGCGTTGCGCGATCTCGTCAAGGCACGGCTCGGCCCGCACAAGCAGCCTCGGCTGGTCGAGTATTTCGGCGCCCTGCCGACAACATCGAGCGGCAAGATCGCGCGGGCCGAGTTGCGCCGGAGACACCAAGCAGCGGGCTAGTGCCGCCGCCATTCCCTTGACGCGCGGTGACGGCGCTGCGTCCATGGCGGTGAACGAGGAGGGCGAGGGCTGCCATGTCCGACAATCCCAAGGGATCTGATGCCTGGGTCATCGATCCGCAGACATATCTAGAGGGCCGCGCACCGAGCCATACGGTTTCGCCGGCGCCGCGCTCGCTTTATCTGACGATGCGCGACGGTGTCCGCCTGGCGATCGACATCCACCTGCCTCAAGGACCGCGCCCCGCGGCGGGCTTCCCGGCGATCCTGATCTTCACGCCCTACTACCGCCGCTTCCGGCTGGCCGGTGATGCGCCGGAGGGCATCGAGCCGAGCCCCAACTCGGCCAACTACCGCAACATGTTCGTCCCGCGTGGCTACGCGCTGGTGGTGGTCGATGTGCGCGGCACTGGCGCCTCGTTCGGCTGCCGCGACAGTTTCCGCTCGCCCGCCGAGCGCGCGGATTACGAGGAGGTGATCGAATGGGCCGCGGGCCAGGACTGGTGCGACGGCAATCTCGGCGCGACCGGTATCTCCTATCTGGGCGCGGCCTGCGATTTTGCCGCCGCCTCGGGGCATCCCGCGCTGAAGGCCATCGCCCCGATCAGCGCGGTCTGGGACACCTACACGGACCATTTCTACCCGGGCGGCATCCTGCTGACTGATCTGGCCAGCGGCTATGGCCGGGTGATGGAGGCGCTGGACCAGGACGACCGCGACGCCCTCAGCGAGGTCTACTATTTCGCCGAGCCGAGCTTCCAGGGTCCGGCGCCGGTCGATGACGATCCTGATGGGATCCTGCTGGCCCAGGCCATCGCCGAGCACGCGGCGAACGTCCACATACCGGATTTCCTGCGCGAGTTTCAGTTCCGCGACGACAGTCTGGCGCATGATCCGGACTTCACGCCGGACTCGTTCAGCCCCCATGCGGCCTCGCCGGGCTTTCGGGACGACCTGGCGGTTATGGCGGTCTCGGGCTGGCTGGACGGGGCCTATATGAACGGGTCGGTCAGCCGGTTCCTGAGCCGACCGTCGGGCATGCGTCATCTGCTTCTCGGCCCCTGGGACCACGGCGCGCGCTGCAATGCCAGCCCGTTCCGCCGCCATGCCCTGCCGGAATTCCCGGTCCTGGGCGTGATCCTGCGCTTCTTCGACGAGCACCTGATGGGCCGCGATACCGGCCTCGGATCGGAGGCGCCGGTCCACTACCACACCATGCGCCAGGAATCCTGGAAGGCGGCCGATCAATGGCCGCCAGTGGACGGGAGCCGGACGCTCTTTCTCGATGGCGACCGGCTTGCCGACACGCCGGGCCCGGATGGCACCCTCGGCTACAAAGCCGATTACGCCGCCTCGACCGGGCTCGATACCCGCTACGGGCGGCTGCAGATCCGCAATGTTCAAGATTACTATGCCGATTGGGATCATCGTCCGGGCACGCGCCTGCGGTTCGTCTCGCAGCCGCTGGATCATCCGATGGCCATCGCCGGGCATCCGCTGCTGCATCTGGGCTTCTCCGCCGATCAGACCGATGCCTGCATCTTCGCCTATCTCGAGGACATCGCGCCGGACGGGACCGCGCGATACGTGACCGAAGGTCAGCTTCGGGCGCTTCACCGGGAGATATCGGCGCCCAGCCCCACCTATCCGGCAACATGGCCCTACCGCAGCTTCACCCGCGCGGATGCGCGGCCGCTGACGCCCGGCCAGACCGTGGTGATCGACTTCGCGCTGCTGCCGGTCTCGTGGCAGTTCCCTGCGGGTCACCAGATCGGTCTTGCGATCGCCGGGGCGGATCGCTCGAATTTCGCCCTCTGGCCCTATGGCAGGCCAGGCAACTGGACGATCCAGACCGGAGGCGCGGCGCCATCTGCGATAACGCTGCCTGTGGAGTGACCCCGATCACGGCTGCGATGCCTGCCTGCCTTCTCTTGCGTCAGCGCCGGTTCGGTGCCACGCTTGGCCCCTGACGGCCCGCCTCGAATGCGGCCCGCGCGAAACACGACTAGGAGGAACCGCCCCATGAAACATTGGCTTACGCCCGCCGTGGCGCTCGCCGCCGCTGCCGGCCTTTGGTCCGCGCCTGCCCTGGCCGGCAAGGCAGACGACACCCTGAACTGGGCGACCGACCGCGAGGTCGCCGTCGTCGATCCCTATTACAACAACACCCGTGAATTGGTGGTCATGGGCCATCTGGGCTGGGACGCCCTTCTGTTCCGCAATCTGGATACCGGTCAGTACGAACCGCTTCTGGCGACAAGTTGGGAATGGATCGACAATGTCACCATGGAGCTCGAGCTCCGTGAGGGCGTAACGTTCCACGACGGATCGAGCTTTGGGTCCGAGGACGTCGTCTACACGATCAATCACGTGGTCAACGAGGACAATGGCGTCCTGACGATCAAGAACGTCAACTGGATGAAAAGCGCCGAGGCGCTGGGTCCGCACAAGGTGCGCATCCATCTGGCCAAGCCGTTCCCGGCGGCCGAGCCGTATCTCTCGAACGCCGTCTTCATCGTGCCCGAGGGCCACTATGACAGCGCACCGGCAGGTGCGGATGGCAAGAAGGATTTCGGCGCCGTCTCGCCCGTGGGCACCGGCCCCTACAAGTTCGTCGAGGTCAAGGCCGGCGAATACGTCCTGTGGGAGAAGAACGGCGCTTATTTCGACGACAGCCCGAAGGGCACGCCGCAGATCGGCAATGTCCGCTTCCGCACCATCAAGGAGATGAACACCCAGCTGGCCGAGATCCTGACCGGCGGGCTGGACTGGATCTGGGACGTGCCCAAGGACCAGGCCGAGCGCCTGGAGGCAACCGGCCAGGTCACCGTCGAGAATGCCAAGACCATGCGCGTCTCCTACATGGCGTTCGACGTGGACGGTGACTCGGGCCAGGACTTCTTCACCAAGAAGAAGGTGCGCCAGGCGGTGGCCCATGCCATCGACCGCGAGTCGCTGACCCGCAACCTGGTCGGCCCGGCCTCAGTGGTGATCCACTCGGCCTGCCACCCGGATCAGTTCGGCTGCACCCAGGATGTGCCGAAATGGGACTATGATCCCGCAAAGGCGAAGGCACTGCTGGCCGAGGCGGGCTATCCGGACGGCTTCGAGTTCGACATCTACGCCTATCGTCAGCGTGAATTCACCGAAGCGGTGATCGGCGATCTGGCAAAGGTCGGGATCAAGGCCAATCTGACCTTCCTGCAATACCGGGCGCTGCGCGATCTGGTCTGGGAGGGCAAGACGCCGATCAATCACATGACCTGGGGCTCGAACTCGATTCCGGACGTATCGGCGATCACCAGCCACTTCTTCTCCGGCGGGCGCGACGACCCGGCTAAGGATTCGGAAGTGATCGCGTTGCTGGCCGAGGGTGATACGACGACCGATCCAGTGGCCCGTGAGGAAGCCTACAAGAAGGCGTTGGCGAAGGTCTCGGGCGAGCTTTATTGGCTGCCGATGTTCACCTACGCGAAATACTATGTCTTCTCGAAGGACTTGAACTTCCAGACCACCTCGGACGAGATTCCACGCTTCTTCGCGGCTTCGTGGAACTGAGGAACTAACCTAAGGGCCGCTCCGGCGCGCCGGCGCGGCCCACGGAAGTCCGGCAAATACCGCCTCGCGGGAGCGTTGCCATGGTCTCATATGTGCTGAAACGACTGGGCATCGCCGTCCTGGTGGCGGTCACCGTTTCGTTGATCACCTTCTCGATGATCTATCTCTCCGGCGATCCGGCAGTGGCGCTGGCGGGCGAGACCGCGACCGAGGAGGATATCGAGCAGATCCGGCGCTATTACGGCTATGACCGACCGATCTTGGTGCAATATGCAGATTGGCTGTTCCGCGCGGTGCAGGGGGATTTCGGTCAATCCCACTATCTGAAGAAACCCGTCGGCGACGTGATTTTCGAGCGGTTGCCGACAACCATGATGCTGGGGCTCTGCGCGCTGATCTTCGCCTTGACGCTGTCGATCCCTCTGGGTGTTCTGGCGGCGATCCGGCCGAATAGTCTGATCGACCGTGTGGCGCTCACGATCGCAGTGGTCGGCCAGGCGATGCCCAGCTTCTGGTTTGCGCTGACCATGATGCTGTGGTTCGGGATCTATTGGCGGCTCTTGCCGATCACGGGCTCGGCTTCGTGGGCGAATTTCGTCATGCCGTCGATCGCGCTCGGCTACTACATCACGCCCGGAGTCATGCGGCTGACGCGCGCGGGCATGATGGAGGTGCTGTCGGCCGACTATATCCGCACCGCCCGGGCCAAGGGCCTGCGGCCGATTACGGTGCTTTTCAAGCACGCGCTTCGCAACGCGATCATCCCGGTCGTCTCGCTGGCGGCGGTACAGTTCGGCTTCATGCTGGGCGGCTCGATCGTCATCGAGACGATCTTCGCGATCAACGGGCTCGGCTTCCTGGCTTGGGAGTCGATCCAGCGCGCGGACCTGCCGATGATGCAGGCGATCGTGCTGGTGCTGAGCATCTTCTACATCGTGCTGACCTTTCTGGCGGACATGCTGAACGCCTGGCTGGATCCGCGGATCAGGGTGGCCTGACATGGCAGTCGTTGACACATCGGCGGTGGATGCCCGCGCCGCGCAAATCACCGAGCCATCGCCAGGCGCCCTTTTGCGGCGGCGGATATTCGGCCATGCCGGATTGATGATCGGGGTCACGGTGCTGGCGGTCATATTTCTGATGGCCCTGCTGGCCCCCTGGATCTCGCCGCATGATCCTTTTGATCAGATTCTCGACCGCAAGCTGATCCCGCCCATCTGGACGGACAGCCCGAAGGCGACCTGGGTCCACCCGCTCGGCACCGACCAGCTTGGCCGCGATTACCTGTCGCGGCTGTTCTGGGGCGCGCGGATCTCGTTGCTGATCGGATTCGCCGCGATGCTGATCTCTGGCGTCATTGGCACCACGATCGGGGTGCTGGCGGGCTATTTCGGCGGGAAGGTCGACATGGTGGCGAACTTCATCATCACCACGCGGCTTTCCATGCCGGTCGTCCTGGTGGCGCTGGCGGTCGTCAGCATGATCGGCTCGTCGCTCACCGTCGTGATCTGGGTGCTGGGTTTACTGATCTGGGACCGCTTCGCCGTGGTCATGCGCAGCGCGACGATGCAAGTCAGGAACCTCGACTTCGTCGCAGCGGCCCAGGCGCTCGGCTGTTCGACGCCCCGGATCATCCTGACCGAGATCCTGCCGAACGTGGCCAATCATCTGATCGTGGTGGCGACCATCGAAATGGCGCACGCGATCCTGCTGGAAGCCGCGCTGTCGTTCCTTGGCCTCGGCGTTCAGCCGCCCGAGCCGAGTTGGGGCCTGATGATCTCGGAGGCAAAGGGGCTGATGTTCTTCGACGCCTGGCTGATCGCGATCCCCGGCACGGCGCTATTCCTGCTGGTTCTCTCGATTAACCTGATGGGCGACGGGGTGCGTGACGTCACCGCGCCCGACGGCCGCAGCTGAGGACGACGACTTGTCCGAGCGCATCCTCGAAGTCAGCGGCCTCAGTGTCGAAATTCCTGTACCGTCCGGATTGCTGCACCCAGTCCAAGATGTCAGCTTCCACGTGGACCGGGGCGAGACCCTGGCCATCGTCGGCGAATCCGGCTGCGGCAAGTCGCTGACCTCGCTGGCGTTGATGGACCTGCTGCCTCCGAAAGCCCGGCGTCAGGCCCGCAAGTTGGAGCTGGAGGGCCGCGACCTGACCAGCTTGGGCGAGCGGCAGATGTCAGACCTGCGCGGCGACCGGATGAGCATGATCTTCCAGGAGCCGATGACCTCGCTGAACCCCGCCTACACGATCGGCGATCAGCTGATCGAGGCCATGCGCCGCCATCGCGGCGTCTCGGTCGCCGAAGCGCGCGACCGGGCCGTTTGGCTGCTCGAGAAGGTCGGCATCACGGCTGCACGCGGGCGGCTCGGCCAGTATCCGCATCAACTCTCGGGTGGGCTCCGTCAGCGGGTGATGATCGCCATGGCGCTGATGTGCGGGCCGGATCTCATCATCGCCGACGAGCCGACCACCGCGCTCGACGTGACTATCCAGGCGCAAATTCTGCACTTGTTGGCCGATCTCCAGCGCGAGTTTCAGACCGGGCTGATCCTGATCACCCACGATCTGGGGGTCGTCGCGCGCGTCGCCGACCGCGTGGCGGTCATGTATGCGGGACAGATCGTCGAGGAGGGCAGCGCGCGCGACATCTTCCAGGCGCCGACCCATCCCTACACGCAAGGCCTGCTTGACTGCATCCCGATCCCGGGCAAGACCGCGCGCGGCGCGCATCTGGGCTCGATTCCCGGCATCGTTCCCTCGCTGGTCGGCGAGATGCAGGGCTGCCATTTCGCCGATCGGTGCCGGCATGCACGCGGTCTTTGCCGCGCCGGCGCGATCGGGCTGCGTGAGGGCGCCGGCCAAAGCCACCGCTACCGCTGTATCCAGAGCCTGGCCGAAGCCGCCGCACATCTCATCCGCGAGCCGGAGGCAGTCGGATGACGGATGTGGTCCTCGAAGCCAAGGACATCACCAGGACATTCATGATCTCTGGCGGTTTCATGAAGCCGAAACGCCCGTTGCACGCGGTCAACGGCGTCGACCTGATGATCAAGCGCGGCGAGGTGATGGCGCTGGTGGGCGAGTCCGGCTGCGGCAAGACGACACTCGCGAAGATGATGATGGGGCTGCTGACGCCATCGAGCGGCACCATCACGCTCGACGGGCGCCCGATCTCCAGCCTCGACCGGATGAAAGTCGCGCGCATGGTGCAGCCGATCTTCCAGGACCCGTATTCGTCGCTCAACCCGCGCAAGACCATCGGATCGATCATCAACCTGCCGCTGCGCGTGCAGGGCGATCAGGACCCCGGATCGTGGGAGCGGCGCGCGCATGAAATCATGGAACTGGTCGGCTTGCCGCGCCGGGTCTTCAACAACTACCCGAACCAGCTCTCGGGCGGTCAGCGCCAGCGCGTGGCGATCGCGCGCGCCCTGATCAACCGGCCGGCGATCGTGATCTGCGACGAGCCGACCTCGGCGCTCGATGTCTCGGTCCAGTCGCAGATCCTGAACCTGCTCCAGGATCTGCGCGCCGAGTTGGGCCTGACATATCTTCTGATCAGCCACAACCTGGCGGTGGTCGAACATATCGCAACCCGGGTCGCGGTCATGTATCTGGGGCGAATTGTCGAGCAGACCGATACCGGATCGCTGTTCGAGACCCCGCGCCATCCCTATTCCGAGGCGTTGCTCGGCTCGGTCCTGACCCCGGACCCGACACTCGGCGTGCCGGATACCCATCTGGGCGCCAGTTACCCGAACCCGCTCGACATGCCGTCCGGCTGCACCTTCCACCCACGTTGCCCCAAGGCCATGCCGCAATGCTCGACGACCGCGCCCAGCCCGGCCTCGGCACCGGGCGGCCATGTGGAGTGCCATCTCTACCGGGAAGACGTCACGATTTCAGCCTAAGTGGCTATGAGATAAGGATTATTGGAGTTGCGCGGTTAGCGCCGTAGCCGGGCCGCGATCACCGGTCGTTGAGAAAGCGGCGCAACGCATTCAGGGTGATTTCGCTAGTGTGGTGCTCAATCCCCTCGGCGTCGATTTCGGCGATCTCGGCATCGACGCCGATGCTGATCAGGAAATCACGGACCAAGCGATGGCGCTCGCGTGCTTCCCCGGCCAGCTTGCGGCCCGCTTCCGTCAGAAAGATCGATCGATAGCGTTGGCGCGTGACCAGGCCTTCGCGGGCAAGCCGGTTGAGCGCATTGTTTACGGCCGCATTCGTGACGCCCAGTCGCTCGGCCGGATCGACCGCGCGCGCCTCGCCAGTCACGTCGATCAGATCCGCGATCAGCTCGACGTAGTCCTCGGCCACCTCGCGCTGATGGGCGGCGCGGACCCGGTTGAAGCTCCGGGCTTGGCGCTTGGCCTCGCGCAGTCGTCGGGGCGGGGTGTCGGAGGGATCGGCTATCGCGAATCTTATACGTGCCGCACAAAAATAGCCGAGACCAAATAAAGCAGTAGATTGAGTTTTTTGAGCCCTTACCTAAATTATCCACCGGAATTCCAACGTGTTTGGGAGTGCGCAGATTCATGATTCGCAGTTTGAAAGCCGCCGTCGCCGTGGCGGCGTTTCTGCCGCTAACCGCCCATGCCGAACCGAAAGCGGTCGCGACCGTTGGCATGTTGGCCGACGTTGCACAGAACGTCGCGGGAAGCTGCGTTGCGGTCGAGACAATGATGGGGCCTGGAATCGACCCCCACCTCTACCAGCCAAGCGCGGGCGACGTGAACCTGCTCTTCGGCGCGGACGCGGTCCTCTATGTGGGGCTCAATCTTGAAGGCCAGCTAGGAGAGGTGCTGGGCAAGCTGTCCGAGCGGCGTCCGACCAAGGCGATCGCCGAGGCCGCGGTGCCGAATCCCGCGCTGATCAATCCTGTTGGAGCGGAATACGCGGACCCCCATGTCTGGATGGACGCCTCGCTTTGGGCCGGCACCGGACCGGTGATTGCCAGGGTCTTCACCGAACTTGCGCCCGAATGCGAGGCCGAGATGGCCGCGCGGGCCGAGGAATATGCGAGCGCGTTGCAGGCGCTCGACCGGTGGGTCGCGGCCAGCGTCGCGACGATCCCGGAAGAACAACGGATCCTTGTCACGGCTCACGACGCTTTCGCCTATTTCGGCAAAGCCTATGGAATCGAGGTCATCGGCATCCAGGGCATCTCGACCGAGAGCGAGGCTGGCATCGCCGATATCCGCGAGACGGTCGATACGGTCGTGGCCCGCAATGTCCCCGCGGTCTTCATCGAATCGACCATCAATCCGCGCACCATCCAGGCGGTGATCGACGCGGCGGCAAGGCGCGGCCACGAAATCGCCCTTGGGCCGCAGCTCTATTCCGACGCGATGGGCGAGGCGGGCACCCCAGCCGGCACCTATATCGGCATGATCCACGCCAATACCCGGTCGATTGTCGCGGCCCTCGGCGGCCAGCCGCTGCCGTTGCCCAGCGAACTGGCGTCCTGGGCGGCGCGGTGGAACTTGTCCATTGAGGGATAGAGCGATGAAGGACCTGCGGACCGGCCCGCCCGGAGAGCTGCACGAGCCCGGGCTCGCGCTCCATGTTGAGGATCTGACGGTCAGCTATCACGGGCGGCCGGTCCTCTGGGACATCGATCTGGACGTGCCGCCAGGCGTCATGGCGGCGATCGTCGGGCCGAACGGCGCTGGCAAGAGCACGCTCATCAAGTCGGTGCTTGAGTTGGTGCCGGCGACCGCCGGCCATGTGCGCCTCTTCGGGAAACCCTATGCCGCCCAGCGCCGCCGGATCGCCTATGTGCCACAGCGCACCAGTGTCGATTGGGATTTCCCCACCACTGCGCTCGACGTGGTGATGATGGGCCGATACGGCCATTTGGGCTGGGTTCGCCGGCCCGGGGCGGCGGATCGGGATCGCGCGCTGGGGGCGCTCGAGGAGGTCGGAATCGCCGATCTGGCCGGACGTCAGATCAGCCAGCTTTCGGGCGGTCAGCAGCAGCGGGTTTTCCTGGCCCGTGCGCTGGTGCAGGACGCGGACCTTTATTTCCTCGACGAGCCGATGGCGGGCGTCGATGCGACAACCGAGCGCGCGATCGTGCGCCTTCTGAAAGGCCTGCGCGACCGGGGAAAGACTGTCATCGTGGTGCATCACGATCTGCAGACCGTGCGTGAGTATTTCGATTGGATCGTGATCCTGAATGTGCGCGTCATCGCTCAAGGCCCGGTGCACGAGGCCTACACGGCGGACCATCTGCGCCAAGCCTATGGCGGTCAGATTTCGCTTCTGCGCGGGATCGACGAGGGTGCAGTCCCCGTGGCAGGGGAGGCCGAGGCGCCCGCGCGATGAACCTGATCGATTTTCTGTCGGACTACACGCTGCAGAACGTCGCGATGGGCGCGGCGATTCTGGGTGTGGTCAGCGGTGTGCTCGGCAGCTTCGCGGTGCTGCGACGGCAGAGCCTGGTCGGCGATGCGCTGAGCCATGCGGCGCTGCCGGGCATCTGCCTTGGTTTTCTGGTGGTCGGCGCGCGTGAGCTTGGCGCGATCCTAACGGGCGCGCTCGCGACCGGGGGATTGGCCGCGTTGACCATCCTGGCGCTGACCCGGCTCAGCCGACTGAAGACCGATGCCGCGATCGGCATCTCGCTCAGCGTCTTCTTCGCGCTTGGCGTCGTGCTTCTGACCGTGATCCAGGGGCGCGGCGGTGCTAGTCAGGCGGGCCTAGAGACGTTTCTGTTCGGCCAGGCAGCCGCGATCCTGCGCGGCGATCTGTGGATCATGGGAGCGATTACGCTCGCCGCCTTGGCGGCCGTCATGATTTTCTGGAAAGAGTTCAAACTCGTCACCTTCGACCCGGTCTTTGCCCAGACGATCGGCCTGCCAGTGACCCTGCTGGAGATCGCGCTCACAGTGATGGTGGCGCTTGCGGTGGTGGTCGGGCTGCAGATGGTCGGTGTCGTGCTGATGGCCGCGATGGTGATCGCACCGGCCGTCGCGGCCCGACAATGGACCAGGCGGCTCGAACATATGGTGATCCTGGCGGCCCTGATCGGCATGGCCTCTGGCATCACCGGTGCGCTGATCAGCGCCACCGCGAGGGGGTTGGCGACCGGGCCGCTGATTGTGCTGGCCGCCTCGGCGATCGTCGTCGTCTCGATCCTGTTCGCGCCTGAGCGCGGCGTCCTTTGGGAGGCGCTGGCGCGGGTGCGCGAGCGCCGTGCACTGCGCGGACGGCAAGTGCTGGACACGCTTTTGCAGCTCACCCGCACCCATGCTGACCCGAGCTACCCTGCGGAACAAGGGATGCTGGACACCTATCACGGCCATGAAACCCGCGCGGCGCTCGAACGGCTGGCGGCGCGGGGCTTTGTCAACCCCGCGCGCCACATGCCGGGCGAGGGCGACCACTGGGTTTTGACGCGGGAGGGGCTGGCAGAGGCCGAGCGGCTCGATGCGGAGATCAGCGGGGCCAATCGGTGATGCAGGCGCTTTTTGACAATCCGGCGCTGATGATCGTTGCCACCGGCCTTTTGGTCGGCACCGCCGCTGCCCTGATTGGGCCGTTCCTTGTGCTGCGCCAGAACGCGATGCTGTCCGACGCGATCAGCCACTCGATCGTCTTCGGCATCGTCACCGTTTGGCTTCTGACCGGCATAGCGTCTGGCCCTGTCCAGATCGCCGGAGCGGCGCTGACCGGGGTGCTGACTGTCTTCCTGACCGAGGCGCTTGCGCGGTCTGGCCGGGTCAAGGATGACGCGGCCATCGGTCTGGTCTTCCCCATGCTTTTCTCGGCCGGGGTGCTGCTGCTCAATCTTTATGCGCGGGACGTGCATATCGATGCCCATGCGGTGCTTTTGGGCGAGATCGGGTTCGTCTGGCTCGATACCATCGAAGTCGCCGGCTACCAGATGCCGCAAGCGCTCGTCTGGATGGGCGCGATGACCCTGGTGAACGCGGCATTCGTGACGCTCTTCTGGAAAGAACTGAAGCTCGCGACGTTCGATCCCGTCCTGGCGCAAGCCTTTGGCCTTCGGCCCCGGCTGTTGTTCTATGCGCTGTTGTTCCTGACCAGCGGCACCGCTGTCGCGGCCTTCGACGCGGTGGGCGCGATCCTGTTCATCGCCTTTGTCATCGTGCCGCCTGCAACCGCCTACCTGCTGACCGATCGGCTGGTCACGATGGTGTTGATCGGGATCGGGGTCGCGGCGGTTTCTAGTATCGCAGGCTATTTCCTGGCCGTCGCTTGGGATGTGTCGATCGGCGGGATGATGGCGCTGATGACCGGGGTCTGCCTTGTCCTCGCCTGCCTCTTCGGGCCGCGCTATGGCCTCGTCGCCGGTTTGCAGCGCCGGGCGCGCCAGGCGCTGGAAAACGAAGCGCGCGCGCTGGTCGTGCATCTGGCCACCCACGAGCGGACCGAGGACCGGGCCGAAGAAAACGTCGCGACCGCGATGCGCACCCATCTGGGCTGGACGAACGAGCGTGCCCGCCAGGTTTTGCTCCGCGGGCTCGATCATGGTCTGGTTCTGCGCGAGGGCGAAATGCTGCGGCTCACCGACAAGGGCCGGGCCGAAGCAGAGGCACTGCTTCAGCCCTGGCTCTACGAAGCCGGGCGGCCTGTCACCTAAACCACGGCCATCGGCGGCTGCTTTGAAGGAATATCGGTCACCAGCATCCGCCCCGGCGTATGAGTGATGCAAATCTCCGGCCGCGCCGTGCTGAGCACGTTTTGCGGGGTTACGCCGCAGGCCCAATAGACCGGGACATCTCCGTCGCCGAAATCCGCCGGCTCTCCCCAATGGGGCGCGCCAATGTCCGAGACGCCGATCTTCTCGCCGTCCCCCACATGCACCGGCGCGCCGTGGGCGTGCGGATAGCGAGACGTGATCTCGATCGCCAGATTGACCTGATCGCGCGAAATCGGCCGCATCGAGACCACCATTGTGCCGGTGAACGGGCCGACCGGATTCAGCGCGATGTTGGTCCGGAACATCGGCACGGTCTTGTTGGCCTCGATATGCTTCATGCGGATACCCGCTTCGCTGAGCGCGCGCTCGAACGTGAACGAACAGCCGAGCGCGAAAGCGACCATGTCGTCGGTCCAGAGCCCGGTGATGTCATGGACCGTATCTGTCAGCTCGCCACGCCGGTACACATTGTAGCTCGGCACATCGGTCCGGATGTCGATGTCACCCAGCATGGGCATCGCCGGGTCGCCCCGGCCCGAGACCCCGACCAATGGGCAGGGCTGACTGTTCTGATCGCAGAATTCCCGGAAGTCCTCGGCATAGCCATCACCCAGGATCGCCAGGTTGGCCTGCAGGTTGCCAGGTGCGAACCCCGCGGTTTGGCCGCGATAGGCGCCGGCGCGAATCCGCTCCCGCAGATCGGCGACGGGCAGCTTGAGCATCTCCGAATAATCGTTGGACGTCATGGCTGGCATTTTGCACGCGCTTAGCTGCAAGCGCAATCACGACGCCGATCTCGGGGCTTTTCATATTGGGACATAAGCGGTTATCGTCGCCCCAACAGGCGGCTTAGGGCCGCCGAAACAGAAAATGGGAGGATGAAATCATGAAGCGCGTAATCAGCGCCGCGGTTGCGGCGGTCCTGGCTACCACGGCGCCCGCCATGTCGGGTGACATCGACACCAAGGAATTCGCCGTCGTCGGCACCTGGGGAAACCTCTTCAACTGGAAAGAGCACGAGAGCCGGCTTTGGGGCAAGATCCTGCCCGAGGCGTCCGACGGCAAGCTGACCGCCAATGCAAAGCCCTACACCGAGCTTGGGCTGTCCGGCTACGAGGTGGTCAAGCTCCTGAAGCTCGGCACCTATGACGCAGTCCACGCCCTGACCACCTATACCAGCCAGGACAGCCCGGCGCTGGAGGGTATCGACCTGGCCGGGGTCTTCCAGGACTTCGCCACTTACCGCAAGGCGCTGCAGGCCTATGAGCCGGTCATCCGCCGCGAGCTGCGCGACAAATACAATGCCGAGCTGGTGATGCTGTACACGTTCCCCAGCCAGCAGCTTTTCTGCAACCTGGGTGACGGCGAGGACGGCCATCTGGCCAGCCTCGAGGGCAAGAAGATCCGCACCTACTCGACCTCGCTGGCCGATTTCATCGAGGGGCTGGGCGCCTCGTCGGTGACCATCGCCTTTGCCGAGGCCGTGCCTGCACTTCAGAAGGGCGTCGCCGATTGCGGCACCACCGGCACGGCGCCCGCATATAACGCCAAATGGTACCAGGTCACGACCCACAACGTGCGGGTGCGTCTGGGATATGCGGCGACCTTCATGGCCTTCAACGGCGATGCCTGGGATGCGCTAAGCGCCGATACCCAAGCGCTGATCAAAGAGAATGCCGCCAAGGTCGAGAACGAGATCTGGGACTCGATCCAGGCCACCGACTCGATGGCTCTGCAGTGCAACTCCAGCGGTCCCTGCGATTGGGGTGAGACGGGCAATCTGCAGCCGATCGAGATGAACGACGCGGACAACGCGAAGATCAAGGACATCGTCCAGAACGTGGTCTTGAAGCGCTTCGCCGAGCGTTGCGGCAAGGCCTGCGCCGAGGAGTGGAACGCCACGATGGGCGACATCGCCGGCGTCCAGGCGCCGCTCTGATCCGGGCGTGATCCAGGCCCCGCGCCCCCCAGGATAGATCAAAGGGGCGCGGGGCTGTCGCGTTGGCCGCTCCTTTGGAACAATTCGCCGCCATCCACCGCCTATTTGGCAGGCTCTCGGCTTGGGCCGTCTGGGCCGGCGGCTTTGCGCTGTTGCTCTCGGCCTTCATGGTCACGATCGAGGTGATCGGGCGCAAACTCGGCGGCACCGAGGTCCTGCCGGGCTTCACCTTGCCGCAGTTTCGCGTCCCGGGCTCGGACGAGTATTCCGGCTATGTCTTTGCCGGCGCGACCACCTGGGCCTATGCCTATTGCCTGCTGCACCGTAGCCATATCCGGATCGACGCGCTCTACAACCTCCTGCCCCGGGGCGTGCGCGCGCTCTTCGATATCTTCGCGCTTTCGATGCTGTTCGCCTACATGGCCTATTTCACCTCGAAGGCCGTGCCGGTCTTCATCGAGAGCTGGGAGCGTGACTCGGTCTCGGTCACGCCGCAGCTGACCCCACTCTGGATTCCGCAGATCGTCTGGGTGACCGGGCTGATCTTCTTCAACCTCACTCTCATCTTCATGATTGTCTACACGGTCACCTCGCTCTTTGTGCGCGGCTCCGCCTCGGTCCAGGCACTGGCCGGCACCATGTCGGTCTCCGAGGAGATGGAGGAGGAGACCCGCGGCATTCAAGAGATCGACCGGTGAGCGCCGCCCTCGGACGTGTCTGGGCGCGGGGAGCCGTCTGATGGCCGCCTGGATCATCGTCGCCCTTTTGGTCCTGGTCCTGGCCGCGGTTCATGTGGCTGCTGTGCTGGGTCTGCTCTCGATGGGGCTGGACGAGATGTATATGGGCGGCCGGCTCAGCCGGGCGATGGGCGAGTTCATCTGGGACAAGCAGAAGGAATTCCTTCTGATCGCGATCCCGATGTTCATCCTGATGGGCGAGATCATCCTGCGCGCGGGTATCGCCCGGAAGATGTACGAGGCCGTCGCCGGATGGCTCAGCTGGCTGCCGGGCGGGCTGATGCATGCCAATATCGTCTCGTGCTCGATCTTCGCCGCCACGTCCGGATCCTCGGTGGCGACCGCCGCGACCATCGGCACCGTGGCCTATCCAGAGATCGAGCAGCGCAGCTACAACGAGAGCCTGTTCCTGGGCTCGATCGCGGCAGGCGGCACTTTGGGGATCCTGATTCCGCCCTCGATCAACCTAATTCTCTACGGCTTCATCACCGACACCTCGGTGCCCGAGCTTTTCATGGCCGGTATCCTGCCGGGGCTCGCGCTTTCCGGGCTTTTCGTCGTCATCATCCTGATTGCCTGCCTGCTGCGTCCGGATTGGGGCGGCGAGCAGCCCACGGTGTCGTGGTCCGAGCGGCTATGGAGCCTGGTCGACCTTGTGCCGCCCATGTTCCTGATCATCGGCGTCATGGGATCGATCTATGGCGGCATCGCGACGCCGACCGAGGCCGCCTCGGTGGGCGTGGTCATGGCGCTGGTGCTGGCGGCCTGGACGCGGACGCTC
>JAOTXT010000098.1 GCA_029862205.1 Paracoccaceae bacterium | reverse complement strand
AAAGGTGATCCGGTCGACGATCTCGGTGGTGCTATCCAAGACCGAGCCGGCGAACGACGGCTAAGTCCCGCGAGGGGCGGGCAGGACGGACAACCAGAACAAAGGCACGGGCATGCTGTTCTTCCCCCTCTGGCAACGAATCCTCGTCATCGGCATCTGCTTGGCCGGGATCATCTTCGCCTCGCCGAACCTTTATTACGATACGGCGGATTCCTACAACCGTGCCCCAGGCCAGATCGCGCGGCTGGTTGAGAAGGGCGAACCGGTGCCGGACGAACTGCGTCAGGCGGCCGAGGCATGGCCAGGCTTCTACCCCTCGGATGTTGTGAGTTTGGGCCTGGACCTGCGCGGTGGTGCGCATTTGCTGGTCGAAGTGCAGATACCGGAAGTCATCACCGAGCAAATGGAGCAGCTGCGCGAGCGCGTTAAGGACGCGCTGAAGGAAGGCGGCGTCAGGCGGCGCACCGGGCTGCGCGCCATGGACGATCACGTCACCGTCCGGATCACCAATGCGGAAGAAGTGGCGCGCGCAGGCGAGATCCTGCGCGGCCTGGCCCAGCCGGTGGGTTCGTTTCTGCCCGGCGGTTTCGGCATGGGTGGCGGAATCGGCGGCGTTGACTTGGCGGTCGAGGAGGTCGGCGACCAGACCTTCCGCATCTCGCTGACCGAACCCGCGGTGGCCGCGCTGACCGACCGGACCATGAGTCAGTCGCTCGAGATCATCCGGCGCCGCATCGACGAAGCGGGCACGCGCGAGCCCTCGATCCAGCGCCAGGGCGCGGACAGGGTCTTGATCCAGGTGCCAGGCATCGGATCAGCCGAGGAGCTTCTGGAACTGATCGGTAAGACCGCCAAGCTGACCTTCCACCAGGTCTTCGGCTTCGGCGACGGGGTCGGCACGCCCGGTCCGGGCCAGATTATCCTGCGCGATGTTGAGGATGGAACGCCGTATCTTCTGGGCAGAGCGCCCATTCTGACCGGCGACTGCCTGGTCGACAGCCAGATGGGCTTTCACCCGCAAAACGGCCTTCCGGTGGTCAACTTCAGGTTCGACTCCACCTGCGCCAAGATCTTTGGTGAATACACCGCCGCCCATGTGAACGATCTCTTCGCCGTGGTCCTCGACAACGAGGTGATCACAGCGCCACGCATCCAATCGCCGATTTTCGGCGGCGCCGGGTTCATTGAGGGCAATTTCACGGTCGAGAGCGCAACCGCGCTGGCGATCCAGCTCCGTTCCGGCGCGTTGCCCGCCTCGATCGAAGTGCTGGAACAGCGCACTGTTGGACCTGATCTGGGCGCGGATTCGATCGCCCAAGGACAGAATGCGACGCTGATCGCGTTTGCCGCCGTGCTGATCTTCATGGGGCTCTATTACGGGCTCTTTGGCCTCTTCGCGAACATCGCGCTGCTCTTGAACGTAGGCATGATATTCGCGCTGCTCTCGGTAATCGGGGCGACGCTTACCTTGCCGGGCATCGCGGGGATCGTGCTGACCATCGGCATGGCGGTGGACGCGAACGTCCTGATCTTCGAGCGCATTAAGGAAGAGCTTCGAGGGGCGAAGAACATCACCCGCGCCATCGAGCGCGGCTACGAGAACGCCTATAGCGCCATCTTCGACGCAAATATCACGACCCTGATCGCTGCCGTGATCCTGTTCGGCATGGGGTCGGGACCGGTCAAGGGGTTTGCCGTGACACTGGGCTTCGGTATCGTCACCTCGGTCTTCACGGCGATCATGGTGGTGCGCATGATGATCGGTCTTTGGGTCCGTTGGAAACAGCCGAAAACCCTGAAGATCAATCTGATCGAGGTGCTGCCGGAGAAGACCAAGATCGGCTTCATGGGGCTGCGCAAGGCCTGCGCAGGCATCTCGGGCTCGGGTGTGATTGCCGCGGTCCTGATGGTCGCCGTCCTTGGGCTCAATTTCGGGATCGACTTCCGGGGCGGCACCCTGGTCGAGGTGCGAACGCAGCAGGCGGCGGATCTGGGCCAGATACGCGAATTAGTCTCATCGCTCGAGTTGGGCGACGTCCAGGTCCAGGGTTTCGGCGAGGAGACCGACGTCCTGGTCCGGATCGAGGAACAGCTTGGCGGCGGTGACGCGCAGATGGCGGCGGCGGCGGAGGTGGGCCAGGTCCTGACCACCGAGATACCCGGCACCGAGATCAGGCGGGTCGAGTCAGTCGGCCCCGAGGTTTCCGGTGAATTGCTGCAGGCCGGCATCCTGGCCATCTTGCTGGCGGTGGGCGCGGTGCTCTTCTACATCTGGCTGCGGTTCGAATGGCAATTCGGCATCGGCGCCGTGATCGCGCTGGCCCATGACGTTGCGCTGACCGTCGGAATATTCTCGCTGACCCAGATCGAATTCAACCTGACCACCATCGCGGCGATCCTGACCATTGTCGGCTACTCGCTGAACGACACGGTCGTGGTCTATGACCGGGTGCGCGAGAACCTGCGCAAATACAAGAAGATGGCGCTGGCCGATCTTCTGGATCTGTCGCTGAACGAGACCCTGCACCGCACCTTGATGACCTCGGCCACGACGCTGATCGCGCTTGTCTCGATGTTCTTGCTGGGGCCCGAGAACATCAAGGGTTTCACCTTCGCGATGATCTGGGGGATCGTGATCGGCACCTATTCCTCGGTCTTCGTCGCGGCACCGGTGCTAATGTGGCTGAACGTCAAGCGCGACTGGTCGGCCTCGGACGAGACAAAGGCCGGCACCCAATTCGGCGGGGCTCAGGTGTAAGAGCGCGTTGATCCGTCATTGCCTGGCTTGACCGGGCAATCTAGTGACGGCGTGGCAATTGGAGAATGCCCCGGTCAAGCCGGGGCATGACGATGCAAGAGCGCTCTGGCAACGAATGCGCATGAACGAGATCCAACTCGAAGGCCGGCTGCCGATCCACTCCTATGGCCCGGGCGGCTTCCGCATCGATGGCGCCTGGCACGACGGTTCGCTGGTACTGACACCCACTGGCAGGGCTGCGTTCTCAGCTCCGGTGGATCGCGCGTCACTGGCGCCGGTTCTGGCGGAGGCCGAGGCAATCGACGTGGTTCTGATCGGGCAGGGTGCCGAGATCGCGCCCCTGGCGGCCGGTTTGCGCGCGGTGATCGAGGAGGCCCAGATTGGCGTCGAGATCATGAGCACCGCCTCGGCCTGCCGCACCTACAACGTGCTTCTGGCCGAGGATCGCCGGGTCGCCGCTGTGCTGGTCGCGCTCTGAGGCCTAGAGGAATAGCATCGCGATCACAGAGGCGACCAGCATCACGCCGAAGGTGATGTTCAGCGCGCGGCTTGCCCGCGGGTCCTGCATGATCCTTGCCAGCCCCACGCCCGCCTGCATCCAGGTCAGGTTGATGATCAATGCGCAGGCACAAAGCAGCAGCGCTTTGATCACCGTCTCGCTAAGCGGGTTTCCAGCAATCAGCGGAAAGCCCGAGAACAGAGCCCCCATCGCGCCATAGGCCTTCGGGTTGGCGATCCCGATTATATAGCCTTCGATCGGCCGCGCTGCTTCGCTGCCGCTCTCAAGCGCACCGAGCGGTGGCGCCATGGCGATCCGCCAGGCGAGATAGAGGATATAGGCCCCGGCCAGACCGGCGATCACCGGGGCGACACCGGGCAGTGACATCACCAACCCGCCGACCCCTAACGCTACGATGGCGATCACCGTCCAGGTGCCAGTGGTGGCCGCGACGACGAAACGCGCAGCCGCCCCTCGGTCGAATGCCGCCCCGGCCGCTGCCGAGGCCAGCGTTACGGGCCCGGGACTGCCCATCAGGGCTAGGATCGCGGCCATCAGGGTGAGCACGTTTTCCATCGCCCGGATGCTTGCGCCTATTCGCGCAGACAGTCCAGCGTGATCCCATGCATTCCACTTTCATCGCGGGACAAAGGAACTATAGTTCGAGTCGAGGGGCGAACCCCCAGCTCAGATCCTGTGTGATCCGCAAATGACAACCCAAGACCCCGAGAGGAAACGACCGATGGCTTTCGAACTTCCCGACCTTCCCTATGCCCACAACGCTCTGGCCGATGGCGGCATGTCCGAGGAGACGCTGCAGTATCACCACGACCTGCATCACAAGGCCTATGTGGACAACGGCAACAAGCTGCTCGAGGGCTCGGGGCTCGAGGGCGAGAGCCTCGAGCAGGTCGTCACCGCCACCTACAACGCGGCCGACAAGGCGGGGCTGTTCAACAATGCCTCGCAGCATTGGAACCACATCCAATTCTGGGAAATGATGGGGCCGTCGGGCCGGTCGATGCCCTCGGAGGTGGATTCGCGGATCACGGATGCCTTCGGTTCGGTCGATGCCTTCAAGGAGCAGTTCGTGGCCGCGGGCGTCGGCCAGTTCGGCTCGGGCTGGTGCTGGCTGGTCAAGGAGGGCGATGCGCTGAAGGTGACCAAGACGCCGAACGGTGTGAACCCGCTTTGCTTCGGGCAAACCGCGATCCTGGGCTGCGATGTGTGGGAGCATTCCTACTACATCGATTTCCGCAACAAACGCCCAGTCTACATCCAGAACTTCCTGGACAATCTGGTGAACTGGGAGAATGTGGCCCAGCGGTTGGCGGCAGCGGGGGGCTAAGGTAGCCAAAGGCATGGGCGCCACGGCGACGAGGCGCCCATTAGTCCAGCCCCATGGGCAACGCGTTAGCGCTTTTCTTGATCTCCAGACAGTTTAGGGACTGCGCGGCCCCCCTGAACCGCACGGGCGGTGTCGCCCATGAAGCCGCCGTCACCCGCGCCGTAGACCGGCATTTAACCGGCGCGCGGCGGCAAAATGCACCGGATTGTGCCCGTTCCACGAGCCTCAATACACGCAAACTGTCCGGATTTTGTGTGGTATTTCGAATTCTTGAGGCAGATTCATCGTTTCAATTTTGAACCTACATGGTGAAGGTTTGTTTACATAACCCTATATTCCTGAGATAGGGTGCGCCGAACGAGCGTCTTCGAGGGCTGGGGACGTGTGAAAGGCGTAGAGTCATGAGCAAGTCGGTGAAATTGATATCCGGGCTCGCTTTAGCGGCGTTCGTGATCTTCTTGGCATGGTGGCAGTCGGAAAAATTCCGCGAGGAAGCCCGGAAATTCGCTTCGCGCACCGGCGACGCGAGCCAAACCGACGCAGCAACCTCCAGCGAAAGCGCCTCCGACCAGGCCGGGACAGACAGCGCGGCGACGGGAGAGACGGCAACCGAAGGCTCGGCGACGGGCCAAACAACGTCGGATCAGGCGCAAACCACCGCCACTGGAACCGAGACAGGCGCGACGGAAAAAACCGAAACGGCGGCGCTATCGCAGTCCGATTCCGAACCCGAACCCGCAAAGGCACCCGAGCCGGTCGCGCCCGAAATCGACATCGTCCGGGTCTCTCCGGTCGGCCAGGCGGTCGTCGCTGGACGTGCGTCCCCGCGCCAAGTCGTCGAGATCGTGCTCGACGGCGAGGTATTGGCCGAACTGACCGCAGATGATACCGGCCAGTTCGCCACGGTGCTCGACCTGCCGAGCGCCAGCGAGCCACAGCAGCTGATCTTGCGCACGCTCATCGACGGCGAGGTTGCCCAATCTACCAGCGTTCAAGCCGAGCCGGACCCCATTGCCGTCGCGAAGGCCGAAGAGGCCCGCAAGGCCGCGGAACAGGCCGCCGCTGAAGAGGCGGCTGCCAAAGCCGCCGCCGAGGAAGCCACGCGCGCCGCCGCCGTGGCGCAACGCGCGGCAGAGCAGGCCGCCGCCGAGGCAGCCGCAAAGGCCGCGGCCGATGAGGCCGAGCGCCTCGCCGCCGAGGAGGCAGCCAGGAAAGCCGAAGAGGAGGCCGCGCGCCTGGCCGCTGAGGAATCCGAACGCAAGGCCGCCGAGGAAGCCGCGCGCCTGGCCGCCGAAAAAGCGGAAGCCGAGCGTATTGCTGCTGAAGCGGCCGCCGATCCGGCGGCGGGTAGCACCGAGCCGAATGTCGTGGCGAGTGCGCCCGTCTTCATCCTGCCGCGCCCGGAGACCGGCGCGGCCCCGGTTCTGGTCAAGCCCGGCGCCGAGGATATTTCATTGCTCCAACCGGCTCAGGCCGAACCTGCGGCCAACATCACGCTCGACCGGCTGACATATTCCGATGCCGGTGCCCTGGTTGCCGCTGGCCGTGGCCGTCCCGGCTCGGTGGTGCGGGTCTACGCCAATGCCGAGTTCCTGGATCAGGTGGTCTGCAATGCCGCCGGAGAATGGCAGATCGCGATCGAGACCGACGTCGCCTCGTCGACGCAATTGCTGCGTTTTGATTCCATCGATGCGGACGGCAATGTGATTGGGCGCCTCGAAACACCGTTCGAATATTCGCCCGAGTCCGTCGCACAAGAGGTCAAACAGCGCGAGATCGTTGTGCAGCGCGGCGACTATCTGTGGAAGTTCGCCGAACAGCATTACGGAGAGGGGTGGCGTTATAGCGTGATCTTCAGCGCCAACAGCAATTTGATCCGCGACCCCGACCTCATATATCCAGGACAGATCTTCAAGGTCCCCGAATTGGTGCAGACCCAGTAGGGAGCCCACCTCACCGGAGCATGGGCCATGCGGCGCAGCCTTCGCAGGCGATCCTCGACCGAGGGATCGCCTGACCTACAGATCATTGCGCGGGTCGCGCCGGACCTTTGGCCGCGTGAGCGCTCGGATTTGCGGTTGCGCGTCGTCATCGCCCTTATCCTGCTGGTCCTGGCGAAAGTGTCGACCATCGTCACCCCGTTCTTCTATCGGGCCGCGGTCGACAGCCTGGCGCCGGCCACGGCCGAGCTGGCAGTGGTAACGCCGGTGATGATGGTCGTGGCCTATGGCTTTGCCCGCCTGATGGGCACGGTGCTGCAGCAATTGCGTGATGTGGTTTTTGCGCGGGTTGGGCAGCACGCACTGAGACGCCTGGCGCTCCGGTGCTTCACCCATATCCACCAACTCTCGCTCGCCTATCACATATCGCGCCGCACCGGCGCGCTCAGCCGGATCGTCGATCGGGGGATCAAGGCGATCGACTTCCTGCTGCGCTTTCTGATCTTCAACATCGTGCCGCTGATCATCGAGCTGATCATTGTGGCGGTGATCTTCTGGGTCGAGTTCGGGTTCTGGTATTTCGCCGTCCTGCTCGCGACCATCGGCGTCTACACGCTTTTCACCTTTTGGGTCACCGAGTGGCGTGTGAAGATTCGGATCCGCATGAACGAGCAGGACCAGGATGCCCACCAGAAGGCCGTCGACAGCCTGCTGAACTACGAGACAGTCAAGTATTTCGGCGCGGAGGAGCGCGAGGCGGCACGCTATGACGGCGCCATGCGGGGATACCAGGCAGCGGCGATCAAGACCGCGACCTCGCTGGGGCTTCTGAACGCGGGCCAGGCGCTGATAATCGTCGCTGGCCTGGTCGCGGTGATGGTGATGACCGCGTACGAGGTCCAGGCCGGCACGATGACCGTAGGCTCGTTTGTCATGGTCAATGCCTTCGTGATCCAGATCACCGTGCCGCTCAACTTCCTCGGTACGGTTTACCGCGAGATCCGCCAATCGCTGATCGACATGCGCGAGATGTACGGCCTGATGGATGACGCACCGGATGTGACCGACGCGCCGGATGCTAAACCCTTGCTGGTGAACGAAGGGCACGTGACCTTCCGGAACGTGGATTTCGATTACGGACCGGATAGGCCGACGCTGCGCGATGTTTCGTTCGAAGTTCCGGGCGGCGGCAGCTTGGCGGTGGTCGGGCCGTCCGGCGCCGGTAAATCGACCATCTTCCGGCTGATCTTCCGGCTTTACGACATCACGGGCGGCGTGGTCGAGATCGACGGCCAGGATATCCGTGGCTTGACCCAGGCCAGTCTGCGCGCGGCGATCGGCGTCGTGCCCCAGGACACGGTGCTGTTCAACGACACGATTGGCTACAACATCGCCTATGGGCACGAAGGCGCGGGCCGAGACGAGGTGATCGCGGCGGCCAAGGCGGCGCGCATCCACGATTTCATCGAGAGCTTGCCCAACGGCTACGACACCCAAGTCGGCGAGCGTGGCCTCAAATTATCGGGCGGCGAGAAGCAGCGCGTGGCAATCGCCCGCACGATCCTCAAGGATCCGCCAATCCTGATCCTGGACGAAGCAACCTCGGCCCTCGACACGCCGACCGAGCGCCAGATCCAGGCCGAATTGAAGCGATTGAGTAAAAACCGCACCGTCTTGATGATCGCCCACCGGCTCTCGACGGTCGTCGATGCGGACGAGATCGTTGTGCTCGATCAAGGCAGGATGGTCGAACGCGGAACACACGCGGCGCTCTTGGCTGAGGGCGGCCAATACGCCAAGATGTGGGAGCGTCAGGAGAGGGAGGCGGCCGAGGTGTAAACAATTGGCGCCCTGGGACCGGCTCGCCTATGTTGCGGTGATCCAAGGAGGGCGTCATGACCAAACGCGAGGGCCGCTGCCTCTGCGGCGCCGTGACCTTCGAATACGAAGGGCCGGAGAATTGGATCGGCCATTGCCATTGCCAAAGCTGCCGGCTCAATACCGCCTCGCCGTTCACCACCTTCGTCGGGGTGCCAAACGAGGCCTACCGGTTTACCGGCAAGACACCCGCGACGCATGAATCCTCGCCCGGTGTCCGGCGCCTCTACTGCGCTGACTGCGGTGCGCCGATTGCCTATGACGCCGATAAATTCCCCGACGAAATTCACTTCTATCTTGCAGCGATCGAGGACGCCTCGGGGCTCGAACCCCAGTTCCATGTCTTCACCGAGGAGAAGGTGCCCTGGATTAAACTTGGCGACGACCTGCCGAAATACGCCAAGGGCACTAGTGGTCCGCTCTTGAACCTTTAGGCTCCATCGCACAATTCTCATTTGTGCAGGAAATTGAACTGGTTGGAAGACCTGCTCACCGGCTTCAAAGACGCATCAATACGACCCCAGCGACGATCAACCCTGCCGCGATCCACCGCCAAGCGCCCGCGCGTTCGCCCAAAATGAACACACCGATCAGCATTGCAAAGAGCACGCTGGTCTCGCGCAGGGCCGCTACCATGGCAAGCGGCGCCTTGATGAAGGCCCAGATCGCGATCCAATAGGCGCCGAGCGAGAGGGCACCCGCCAGCGTGCCGCTGAGGAGAGCGGGCCGCAGGGTCATGAAAACTTGCCGCCCGCGCACCGCCGTCGCGCACGTGGCCATGCCGGCCGCGTCGAGTGCGAACATCCAAAGCGTGAACCCGGAAGCGGTCTGGGCAATTCGGGCGCCAACTCCATCGACCAACGTATATCCCGCGGTGAAACAGGCAGTCCCGAGGGCGAACCCCAAGGCCGCGCGCGGTAGTCCATCCGCGCCCCCGATCCCGCGTGCCATCAGAATCACCCCCAACCCAATCGCGATCACCGCCATGGTCTTGCCAATCGTCATCACCTCGCCCAGGAACAGAGCTCCGACCACGGCGACGATCAACGGCGCCGTGCCGCGCGCCAACGGGTAGACTTGGCTCAGGTCTCCATGGCTGTAGGCCCGGATCAGGAATAGTTTGTAGCCCACATGCAGGCCCGCCGAGGCGATGATCCAGGGCCAGGCTGCGGCGACCGGCAGGGCGAAGAAGGGCAGTAGTATCAGTGCCAAAACACCCTGCGCGATCGAAAGAAGCAGAATCGATGAGAACCGGTCCAGCCCGATCTTGACGATCGCGTTCCAGGCGGCGTGCATCAGCGCGGCCGCAAGAACGGCGAGGAAAACTGCTGTATCCAAGGTGGGGACCGCTTTCCGTGACGGCTCTATGACAGGATGCGATCCTTCATATCCGCCTGGCGACGCCGCGCAAGGGCGCGGCTACTCGGCCGCCTGGGTCACTTGGGGATGTGGTCGCGGCGTGCCCCGCGGTTCCTCCCAAATGATCTCGGGCAATGGCTCTCGAGATAGGCGGCGCCTGAGCGACCGATCGCGCATATGGGCCGAGCGGTGCGGCCCGCGCTGGAAAGCGCCCGCCAATGTGAACCACGCTGTCAGCGTGCCGGTGCCCAGGAATTGCCCGACCCAAACCCGGGCAGCAAGCGCGGCTGGCGTCACCACCAGCGTCAGGACCGTTGCGATCCCCAAGCCAAAGATGACCGCCGTGGCAAGCTGCACCCACCAAAGCGCGGTCGGTGCCCCCCAATTGATCCCGCCATTGGTGAAATCCAGGCTGACCGCCAACATCATCGGCGCTAGGCCCGCAATCGTGGTGACGGTGGTCAGGATCACGGGCCGGATTCGCGCCTCAGCGGTCCGCACCACGGCCTCGAGCCGATCCATCCGCCGGGCCAGTTCCTGGTAGGTATCGATCAACACGATGTTGTTGTTCACCACGATCCCGGCCAAAGCCACGATCCCGGTCCCGGTCATGATGATCGAGAATTTCTGACCCATCACCAGCATTCCGATCAGCACACCCGCTACCGACATGACCACCGCGCTCAGCACCAGAACCGAGTTGTAGAACGAGTTGAACTGAGCCAGCAGGATCACGAACATCAGCCCCAGCGCGCCGGCAAAAGCCTTCATCAGGAATGCCTGGCTCTCCTCCTGTTCCTCGCGGTCTCCGGTGAAGCGGGCGCTGACCGTGGCCGGGAAGGGGGTCTCCTCGGCAATCCAGCGCTCGAACTCCTCGATCATCGCGATGTCGGATATGTCTTCGTCCACAC
>JAOTXT010000147.1 GCA_029862205.1 Paracoccaceae bacterium | reverse complement strand
CTGCAGCTGGCGCTCGGTAATATGGGCAAGGCCGGTGGCGGCACCAACATCTTCCGCGGCCACGACAATGTGCAGGGCGCCACCGACTTCGGCGTGCTCTCGCACACCCTGCCTGGCTATTACGGCCTGTCGACCGGCTCGTGGAAGCACTGGTCGCGTGTCTGGGATGTCGACTTCGACTACATCAAGGGCCGCTTCGCGACGATGAAGGGCAAGGATGGCAAGGACGTCAATCTGATCAACAAGAAGGGCATCGTCGTGTCCCGCTGGTTCGACGGCGTTCTTGAAGATCCGGCCAATATGGTCGATCAGCCCAACAAGGTCCGGGGTATGGTCTTCTGGGGCCACGCGCCGAATTCGCAGACCCGCTTGCCGGATATGCAAAAGGCCATGGGGATGCTCGATCTGCTGGTCGTCATCGATCCCTATCCGACCATGACGGCGGTCATGCACAACCGCACCGATGGCGTCTATCTGCTGCCGGCCTCGACCCAGTTCGAGACCTACGGCTCGGTGACGGCGTCCAACCGCTCGCTCCAGTGGCGCGAAAAGGTTGTCGAGCCGTTGTTTGAGAGCCTGCCGGACCAGACGATTATCTACAAGTTCGCCAAAAAGCTCGGTTTCGGCGACGAGATGTTCAAGAACATCAAGGTCGAAAATGACGAGCCGCTGGTGGAGGATACGACCCTTGAATTCAACAAGGGCATGTGGACGATCGGCTATACCGGCCAGTCGCCGGACCGCCTGAAGGCCCACATGGCCAACCAGCACACCTTCGACAAGACGACATTGCGTGCTGTTGGCGGGCCGGTGGATGGCGAGTTTTACGGTTTGCCCTGGCCGAGCTGGGGTACCGCCGAAATGGGCCATCCGGGAACACCGATCCTTTACGATCCATCCAAGCCCGTTTCGGAAGGCGGCCTGACATTCCGCGCCCGGTTCGGCGTGGAGCGTGATGGCGAGAACCTTCTCGCCGAAGGCTCATGGTCGGAAGGCTCGGAGATCCAGGACGGGTATCCGGAGTTCACCATGGCCATGCTGACAAAGCTTGGCTGGGACAAGGATTTGACCGCCGCCGAACTTGACAGGATCAAGTTTGTCGCCGGCTCCGATGATCCCGAAGCCATGGGCAAGGTGAACTGGAAGACCGACCTTTCGGGCGGTATCCAGCGTGTGGCGATCGCGCATGAATGTGCGCCGTTCGGCAACGCCAAGGCCCGCACGGTGGTCTGGAACTTCCCCGACCCGGTACCGATTCATCGCGAGCCGCTCTACACGCCGCGTCGCGATCTTCTGCCCAAATATGTCACCTACGATGACACCGTGAACTATCGTCTGCCGACGCTCTATTCGTCGATCCAGACGAACGACGTTACCGGTGACTTCCCGACAATCCTGACGTCGGGCCGTCTGGTGGAATATGAAGGCGGCGGTGACGAGAGCCGGTCCAATCCGTGGCTGGCCGAGCTGCAGCAGGACATGTTCGTGGAAATCAACCCGGCCGATGCCAATGATGGCGGCATTCGCGACGGTGAGATGGTCTGGCTGCATGGTCCCGAAGGCGCCAAAGTCAAGGTCATGGCCATGGTCACCGAACGTGTCGGCAGGGGTGTCGCCTTCATGCCATTCCACTTCGGTGGCTGGTTCCAGGGCGAGGATCTGCGCGATAAATATCCGGAGGGTGCTGATCCATATGTCCTTGGCGAGGCGTCGAACACGGCGCAGACCTATGGCTATGACAGCGTCACCCAAATGCAGGAAACCAAGACAACGCTCTGCCGCATCGAGCGGGCGTAAGGTCGAAGGAGGAAACATAAAATGGCAAGGATGAAATTCCTCTGTGACGCCGAGCGCTGCATCGAATGCAACGCTTGTGTCACGGCGTGCAAGAACGAGCACGAGGTTCCGTGGGGCATCAACCGCCGCAGGGTTGTGACCATTCGCGATGGCCAGCCCGGCGAACGGTCGATCTCGGTGGCCTGCATGCATTGCTCAGACGCGCCCTGCGCGGCGGTATGTCCGGTCGATTGCTTCTACCAGACCGATGAGGGTGTGGTGCTGCATTCCAAGGACCTGTGCATCGGTTGCGGCTATTGCTTCTACGCCTGTCCGTTCGGCGCGCCGCAATATCCGCAGGCCGCCAATTTCGGCTCACGCGGCAAGATGGACAAATGCACCTTCTGCGCCGGCGGACCGGAAGCGGACAATTCTTCCGAAGAGTTCGTCAAATATGGCCGCAACCGCCTGGCGGAGGGCAAATTGCCGCTTTGCGCCGAAATGTGCTCCACCAAGGCCCTGCTGGCCGGAGACGGTGACGTGGTATCCAATATCTACCGCGAACGCGTCGTTGGACGCGGCTTCGGCTCCGGCGCGTGGGGCTGGGGCACGGCCTATGGACAGAAATCCGGAAGCTGATCCGGGGTACTGAATCAATGCCTGGCCGCGCCCCTCAGGGCGCGGCTTCGCATATGAGCGTATGAGCGGAGGAAAGCGAATGCGAAGCGATCGATTGGCGGATCGCATCAGTGGTGCGGCGCGCCTGTTGCTTGCCGTCTGCGTTTTGACGTTCACGATGGCGGCCGGTTCGAGCGCCGATGCACAGAGCTCGGTTCGCCCGCCCGCCAGCGGCGATACCGGCTTCTCCGATCCGACCGTTTCCGGCGAGGTCCCCGGCAATGCGCTGGGATCGACATCGGATTCTGAACTCTGGCGCGCCGTCAAGGGTGGCACCGCCGGCAATGTCTCCATCCCCGACAAGAACGCCGGCATGCTGGTTCAGTATGAAGGCCAGATCTGGCGGGAGATCCGTAATGGTCCGCTGCCGCGTTATGGCGCCTGGGCGATTCTCGG
>JAOTXT010000039.1 GCA_029862205.1 Paracoccaceae bacterium | reverse complement strand
CCGGCGCCTCGCGCATGCCCGTGAGCTTGAGCGAGGCGTAGAGTTGCGCCTGTCCGCCGGTGTATCCTCCCAGCGCCTGAGCATTCGCGGTCTCGAAATTCGTAACCGCTGTCTCACGGGCGCCCGCGCTCTCCACCATCACGAAGCGCCAAGGTTCCGACAGCCCCACCGAGGGTGCCAGCCGCGTCTGGCCGATCAGCCGCGCAACCAGGTCGGGCGCGACAGGGTCGGGCCGAAAACGCCGCACATCGCGGCGCCAGGCGAATAGATCGCCAAGCTGGTCACGGAAAGCCTGGCAGAATTCCATCGTAGCACCTGAGCCTAAGTGGCGGTCTCGCGGGACCAGAAATGCCCCGCCAGCGCACCGAGCACCGCCCAGCCAAGCGCGCCGACCACCAGAACCCGGGCGGCGAATAGCGCAGAGAGCTCGGGCGGCACCACCCCCTCGAACGCCTCTGGGTGGGGTGCGCCGATGACATGGGGCACAGCGATCAGCATCACGCCCGCCGCTTTGAGCACTGGGCTGCCGAAGGCGATTAGCGCAATCCCGCCGAGCGTTGCCAGGACAGTGCCCATCCACCAGACTTGGCGGTCCGCCAAGGCCCCGGCCGCCGCGCCGGGCAGTTCCGGCGACAAGCCCAGCGAGGGCATGAGCTGCGTCCCGGCGAAACCCGCAAGGCCGAACAGGAGTCCGATCTTGACGTCGACCCGCGTAAGGCCAAATCGCTCGGCGAGCGCAAATCCTGCGACCAGGATCAGCCCGAACCCGCAAGCGGCCAGCACGGTGATCAGCACGGTCAGCAGGTCGCGCGTCAGGTCCGCCTCGGCCGGTTCATGGGCATGGCCTTCGGCCTCATCGCCCTCATGGGGATGGCCGCCCACCGTACCCTCGGCGCCCGCGAAATGGGTGGCCACGCCGGACTCGTAAAGCTCGGCCTCGGAGATTAGGGGAACGAGATACGCCAACTGCAGCCCAGCGGCAAACAGCCCGGCGATCAGGCCAGCGAACAAAGCGCTGGCCAGCAATGGCTTCAACATGTCAGGGCCAGCGGCTTAGTGGCAGGGAAAGCCGACCGAATGCCGGGTATCGTGCGCCGCGTCGTGCATCGCCGCGGAATTGGCGAAGCCTGCGGCGAAAATCAGCCCGGTGCCCAGGATCGCGGCAAACAGGATCGCGGCGAGGCCGCTATCGGCGCGCGCACCGCTATGCGTCAGGGACTTGCTGGTCATGTCTTTCTTCTCCTTTCCCGTCACACCCGACGGGGTTGGTTTCAAACATGCAGGGCAGGTCTCCTGGCTCGCGGCTCCGGCCTTTCGGCCCCGTCTCCCCGGCCTTCCCGGCAATTTCGCCAGTGGCCTGATGGGGAGCCTCACCGCATACAGTCGCGGGGGCGGCTGCGGCACCGGGCCCCCGAGGTGGGTCGGCCCTTTCCGCGTTCCCTCTTAATCCGCTGTCCGCTTGGGCGGACATCGCGGAACCATGCAAGTATGAGAGTTCCGGCAAAGCGCGGGGCCTGTCAAGCGAAAGGACGCCGGCGGGGGCGGGTTTCGCCGCTCATGGCCCGGTTGCGACCATTGCATGGACCCAGCCGACCGCCTCCTCGACGCTATGCGCGGTCGGCCCGGGCGGCTGGGACGGACGGGCGACCATGATCATCGGGATCCCGAGTTCTCCCGCCGCGTCCAGCTTTGCCCGTGCCGCGCCACCGGCATTCTTCGAGACCAGATGGCTGATCGCCTGCTCGCGCATCAGGGCCAATTCGGATTCAATCGGAAAAGGCGGGCGCGCCGTCACTTGGGTCAGGTGTGGCGGCAGGTCGGCGACGGGCTCGATGAAACGCACGACGCCGGTGATGTCTGTGCGGCTGGCGAAGGGCCCCAACTCCTTGCGCCCGGTGGTAATGAAGGCGCGCGCGCCGGTGGGCAAGGCGCGGGCCGCGGCGTGGATACTGCCGACCTCCTGCCAGTCGCCGTCCCAAGGTGGGCGGATTAGGCGCAGTCGGGCGATCTTCGCCGCGGCGCATGCCTCGGCGGCGTTGCGGGTCATCTGCGTCGCGAAGGGATGGGTTGCGTCGATCAGTGCGGCGATTCCCTCGGCGTGCAGAAATGCCTCGAGTCCTGCTGCCCCGCCAAACCCGCCAACGCGGAGCTGCCCGGCGATCGGCGCCGGCTCGCGGGTGACCCCGGCCAGCGAGGCGATCACCCCGATCCCGGGCATCCCGTCCAGCGTCTTCGCCAGCGCGCGCGCTTCCGTCGTTCCTGCCAACAGCAGAATCCGCGCGGTCATGCTGGAAATTCCCGCCGCCCGTGGATGGTGCCCGACCGGTCGGTGACGATGACCTCGATCGCGATCGGTGTTTCGCGCAGCGCCTCCTCGGCCGCGCTGGCCGCGCCATCGGCCACCGCTTGCGCCAGCGCCGGACCCGCCGCCTCCAACGCCTCGAGCGCCGTGTTGGCCGCGGCGACCGGTGCCGGGTCCGCGCCGACCCGCTCCGCCATCTCGGCCAGCTTCGCGAAATCAACCTGGCTGCGCCCGGAGTGCAAGTCCATCGCCCCTTGCGCCATCTTGGTCAGCTTGCCGATACCGCCGGCGATGGTCAGCCGTTCGACCGGGTGGCGGCGCAGGTATTTCAGCATCCCGCCAGCGAAATCCCCCATGTCCAGAAAGGCGATCTCGGGCAGGTCGTAGAGGTTGCGTACCGTGGCCTCGGAGGTCGATCCCGTGGCCCCCACCACATGGCTCAGCCCGCTCGCCCGCGCCACGTCGATCCCGCGATGGATCGATGCGATCCAGGCCGAGCACGAAAACGGCCGCACGATCCCGGTCGTGCCCAGGATCGACAGCCCGCCTTCAATGCCCAGCCTGGGGTTCCAGGTCTTCTTGGCCAATTCCGCGCCGTTATCGACCGAAATCGTCACATCGAAATCCGCTTGAATTCCAGCGCTCTCAGCAGCTTCTTTCAGAACTCCTTTCAGCATTTCCCGAGGTACCGGATTGATCGCCGGGTCGCCCGGCGGGATCGGCAGGCCAGGCTTGGTCACGGTCCCGACGCCTGGCCCCGCGTGAAAGCTCACCCC
The DNA here is from genome assembly GCA_029862205.1 of Paracoccaceae bacterium. Taxonomy (GTDB): domain Bacteria; phylum Pseudomonadota; class Alphaproteobacteria; order Rhodobacterales; family Rhodobacteraceae; genus Thermohalobaculum. The sequence goes on along the minus strand of JAOTXT010000039.1, from coordinate 36,626 downwards.
CTGACCAGCCGGCGCTGTCGCCACCCGGGCGCGGATCGTAGCCAGATGGGTCACATCCGGATCGTCGCCCGCATCCTTGACCACCGCCGCCTCGGCCCAACCTTCGCCGGCGGCGGTTTCGGCGATCGCGAAGGACGGCGTCTCGCCCTTGGGCAAGGTGATTGTCACTCGGCCGGGGAAGCTGCCAGCCAACAATGCCTGAACCGCCGCCTTCGCCGCCGCGGTGGCGCAGGCCCCGGTGGTCCAGCCGGTGCGCAGGTTCGATGGGTCGCCGGTCATGGGCGGCCCGTCACGGATGGACACTCACGCGGGCAGCCCTTCCAGTTCCTGCGCGATCGCGCGCTGGGTGGCAGGGCGTGCCGCCACGCGCTCGCGGTGGGCAAGCACCCGGGGCAGTCGCGCAAGGTCGGCGCTATCGGCCTCCAACCATTGCGCCAGGGTGAAGAGGTAGGGATCGCAAACCGTATAGGCCTCGCCCATCACCCAGGGGCCCCGCAGCATCCCGTCCTCGATCAGGGTGAAAGCGTCGGTCACCGATTGCGGCACCTTCTTCTTCATCGCTTCGTGGGCCGCCTCGTCGTCCGCCCAGCGGTGGCCGCGCATCCGGTGCGCGTGGGCCACATGGACGGTGGCGCAGAGATAGGCGTTGAACTCCTGCACCCGGGCGAGCGCGAACGGATCATCAGGGGCAAGCCTGGCCTCCGGATAGGTTTGCGCCAGATAGACCAGCAGCGCGGGCACTTCGGTCAGGATGCCCTGGTCGGTCACGAGCGACGGCACCCGGGCCTTGGGATTGATATTCCGGTAATCCGCCCCCGTCTGTTCGCGGGTGCTGAAGTCGATGCGCCTGGCCGCGTAGTCCGCCCCGATCTCCTCCAGAACGATGTGGGGCGCCAGCGCGCAGGTATCCGGGGCGTAGTAGAGTGTGAGCATGGGCGCCGTCCTCGACGATTTCCGGTCGAGACTATCACGCCATAGCCCGCGATCCAGTCACTTCACCCACCAGTCACTTCACCCAGTCGACCCGTATGACGATGCACTTGGCGATCTCATCGGGCATCGGCGAGGTCAGCACCAGATTCGGCGACCTGGTCGCGGCGCAATTGCCGGAATTGCGCCCCGGGCGTCGCTTTCCCGCTTTCGCCGGGCGGGAAATGCCCGCTATATCACCTGCATGACCGATGCCCCGCATCTGCCCGCCACCGAAGGCGATTGGCCCGAGCTATTGCCCGGCTGGGTTTGGCTCGTAGGCGCGGGGCCGGGCGATCCGGGTCTGATGACGCTCCATGCCCTGAACGCGCTCGGCCAGGCTGACGTCATCGTCTATGACGCCCTGGTCGACGAGCGGATCCTGGATTGGCGGCGCGACGGCGCCGAGATCGAGTTCGCGGGCAAGCGCGGCGGCAAGCCCAGCCCGAAACAGCGCGATATTTCGCTGAGGCTGATCGAGCTCGCCCAGGCGGGAAAACGGGTGTTGCGGCTCAAGGGCGGTGACCCCTTCATCTTCGGACGCGGCGGCGAGGAGGCGCAGGCGCTGGTCCAGGCTGGTCTGCCGATCCGGATCGTGCCCGGCATCACCGCAGGCGTTGCTGGCCTGGCCTATGCGGGCATCCCAGCCACCCATCGCGACGTGAACCAGGCCGTCACCTTCTTCACCGGTCATGACCAAACCGGCCAGGCGCCTGGCGCACTGGATTGGCAGGCCCTGGCCCGCTCCTCGCCGGTGCTGATTGGCTACATGGCGATCAAGACCCTGCCGTCGATCTCGGCCAGTCTGATGCAGGCGGGCCGGGACGCCGAAGAACCGGTCGCGATCATCGTGGACGCCACGCTACCGCGCCAGCAAGTGGTCGAGACGACGCTTGGCCGGGCGGCGGAAGACTTTGCCGCCAGCGGGCTCGAGCCGCCGGCGATCGTCTGTATCGGGCGCGTCGCGCTGATGCGCCGGGCGCTCGATTGGATCGGCCAGATGGCGGGCGCACCGACGCGCGATATGGATCCGCTGGGAACCGATTCCCGCGACGCTGGCTGACCCATGCGTGGGCTGGTGATCTCGGCCCCGGCCTCGGGCAGCGGCAAGACCACGGTGACACTTGGGCTTCTGGCCGCGCTCTGCAAGCGTGGCCTCCCCGTCGTCTCGGCCAAATCCGGACCCGACTACATCGACCCGGCCTTCCACGCGGCCGCCACCGGCGCGCCTTGCGTGACGCTGGACCCATGGGCGGCCGGGCCGGACCGGCTCCGCGCCCGTGCGCTCGGACGCCACGGCGCGCACCTGATCGTCGAGGGTGCCATGGGCCTTTTCGACGGCGCGCCCTTCGAGGAGCACCCGCTCGGCCGTGGCTCGACCGCCGACCTGGCGGCGGCGCTGGATCTGCCGGTGATCCTGGTGATGGATGTCGCGCGCATGGGGCAGGGGGCGGCGGCGCTGGTGGCTGGCCTCGCGGCATTCCGCGCGGATGTCCATATCGCTGGAGTGATCCTGAACCGGATCGGCAGCCCCCGGCACGAGCGCCTGGTGCGGGGCGCGGTCGAGACCGTGCTGCCGGTGCTGGGCGCCCTGCCGCGCCGCGACGATTTGGGCCTGCCTTCGCGCCATCTGGGCCTGGTGCAGGCAGGCGAGCGGGCCGATCTGGACGCCTTCATCGCGCGCGCGGCCGATTGGGTCGCCGAGGGCTGCGATCTCGACGCGATCCTGGCCGATGCTGCGTATCTGCATGGGCCGGTCGCCCCGCCCTTGCACATCGAGCCGCTGGGCCAGCACATCGCGGTTGCCCGTGATACCGCCTTTGGCTTCGCCTATGCGCATATGCTGGATGACTGGCGGGCGATGGGCGCTGAGATATCTTTCTTCTCGCCGCTGGCGGACGAGGCGCCGGGGCTCGATTCGGATGCGGTCTTCCTGCCGGGAGGCTACCCGGAACTCCATGCCGGGCGGCTGGCGGTGGCCGGGCAATTCCGCGTCGGCATGGCCCGGGCTGCCCGGCGCGGCGCGCTGATCTATGGCGAATGCGGCGGTTACATGGTGCTGGGCGAGGGCCTGACCGACGCCGGCGGCACCCGGCACCGGATGCTGGGGCTGCTCGACCTCGAGACCAGCTTTGCCGTGCCAAAGCGCCATCTCGGCTACCGGTCACTGACCATGCTCGGCGCGTTGCCCTGGCACGGGGTGCTGCGCGGGCATGAATTCCACTATGCCTCGACCGTCCGGGCCGAAGGCGACCCGCTGTTCCTGGCCCACGACGCCGAGGGCGCGGACCTTGGCGAGATCGGCTTGCGCGCGGGCAAGGTCATGGGTTCCTTCGCCCATGTGATCGAGGTGGGGTGATCGAAACAGGGCAGGGCTCGAAGCTCGCCTTCCGTGTAATCGATTGCCTGACCGTCCTTCCGGGGCGCCAGCCCCGGATCGCGCCCGACCCGCCCCCAAAGCGGGCGCGATTGCGCCCAGCCTCGGGTCGGGCGCGATCCTTCTTTCCTTTGCGGCGCGGTTGCCGGGATATCCGCTGAGCGGCCTCGGCAACCTGAAAGGCGCTATTGATAGATTTTTTATGCACTCCGCTTGGGCCGCAAAATATGCGGATGCGCTCCGTCGTAGAGGGCGCTGTCCCGGAAATCGGTCTCGGCCAAGGCCGGCCCGACCAGGATCAGCGCGGTGCGGGTGATCTTCTCGGCGCGCACCCGGTCCCGCAGGGTCTCCAACGTCGCATGAATAAACAATTGGTCCGGCCAGCCGACCCGGTAGGCAACCACGACCGGACAATCGGCGCCATAGTGGGGGATCAGCCGGCGCTGGACCTCCAAGAGGTTTCTCACCGACAGGTGGACCGCGAGCGTCGCCCCGGTCCGCCCCAGCGTGTCCAGGTCTTCTCCCGGCGGCATGGCCGAGGATTTCATCGCCGTGCGGGTCAGGATCACCGTCTGGGCGACTTCGGGGATCGTCAGCTCCTGGCCAAGCGCCGCGGCAGCGGCCGCGAAGGCGGGCACGCCCGGGGTCACGTCGTAGGGAATGCCCAGCGCCTTCAGCCGCCGGATCTGCTCGGCAATCGCGCCGTAGAGCGAGGGATCGCCGGAATGCACCCGGGCGACGTCCTGGCCGCGCTCTCGCGCCGCCTCCATCTCGGCGACGATCTGGTCCAGCGTCATCGGCGCCGTATCCACCACCCGAGCGCCCTCCGGCGCCGCCGCGACGACCGTCTCAGGCACCAGCGATCCGGCATAGAGACAGACCGGGCACGACTGGATCAGCCGCAGCCCCTTCACGGTGATCAATTCGGGATCGCCCGGTCCCGCGCCGATGAAGTGGACGGTCATGCGCTGTCCCTCTCGTCGATCCGCTTGGCGTAGCCCCGCGGCGTATACATCCGCGGTCCCTCGCCTAGGTCCGCCAGCCGCGACTGGCTGGATCCCACCAGCACCACGGTCAGCATGTCCACCTCATCGACCTCCAGGTCCGCCAGACGCCGATAGGTGACCGTTTCCTCCGCCCGCCCGAGGTTCGAGGCGAACAGCACCGGACAATCGGCCGGGCGATGGGCCAGCAGCATGTCCCGCGCTTCCGTCAGCAGGGTTCGGCGTCGCCTCGAGACCGGATTGTAGAAGGCGATGACGAAATCCCCCTCAGCCGCCGCCTTGATCCGCCGCAAGATGTCCGCTCGCGGCGTCAGCAGGTCCGACAGCGAGACGGCGCAGAAGTCATGCCCCAAAGGCGCGCCAGCCCGGGCGGCGGCCGCTTGCAACGCCGAGACCCCGGGCGCCGAGATCACCTCCACCCGGCGCGCCATGTCCGACGCCCCGCCCTGATCCGCCGCCCGGTCCAGCAACTCGAAGACCAGCGCCCCCATGGCGTAGATGCCCGCATCGCCCGAGCAGATGACGGCCACGTCCGCGCCCTCTCCGGCGCGTTCCAAGGCGTAGCGGCAGCGGTCCTCCTCGGCCCCCAGCGGGAAATCGCGCCGGGGCTTGCCCGCCGCCAGCGGCCCCAGCAGGTCGATATAGAGTCCATAGCCCACCAACTCGTCCGCCTCGGCGATCAGGCGGCTGGCCTCGGGCGTGCGCCATTCCGCCTGACCGGGGCCGATGCCGACCAGCGCGACACGACCGCGCGAGCGGCCCTGAAGGTCGGTGATCGGCTCCGGCGCCCGCGCCAGCGCCACGGTCGCGTTCGCGGTCTTTTGCTTCTCGACCACCAGCTCCGCCTCCGGACCCGCACCTGCCAGAGCCGCGCCTTCGGCGACCCCATGGCAGCCGACCTCGGCGAAGACCACCTTCGAGGGATTGGCCAAGCGCGGTGCCTCGGCCTCCAGTTCCGCCGCATCGAAGAGCCGAAGCGGCACTTCCAAATGCCGAGCAAGATCGATCACCGCCGGCTCGTCGGCCTTCACGTCGATGCTGAAGATCGCCGCGATCGAACCTTCGGCGACGCCCGCGCCCGCCAGAGCGTCATTCACCAGCGCCCGCATTTCCTCCGGCGGGCAATTGCGTGCACAGCCGACACCCAGGCCAAAGACCTGCGGATGGTAGACCAAGCGTCTCCCCTCCCTCTCCACAGGCGCCGTGGTCCCCGTCAACCGGACCGCGCCGCCATCGGTGCTGCCCGCGCCCCACCCGGGGGCAGGGTTGGGGGAGGGCAGCCCGGACAAATCCCAAGGAAGAACGCCCGCAATATCCAGCTCGGCTCCGGACAAAAGCGCCGCCATCGCGCCCTTCGCATCTTGCGGATTGGCCAGCCGCCACCCAGGTGGCGGCGCGTCAAACGCCACGCCCAAGGCCAGGTCGCCCGCCGTGGTCACCGCCGGCGCGACCCCCAATGCCTCGCCGATTTGCCGCGCGAGGCGGTTTGCACCCCGGTGACCGCCGAGGATCGGCACCACCGCCGAGCCGTCCTCGGCCACGGCGATCAATGGCGGCTCGGCCCGTTTGTCGGCGAGCATTGGCGCTACCGCGCGGACCAGTATGCCGGCCGCACAGACACCGATGATTGGCGTCCCGGCGGCAAAGAGTGCCCGCACGTGATCGACGGCATTCTCGAAGAACGACGCCGCCTCCCCGACCCGGCCCGCGCGACCATGCACCGCCGCGCCCAGCGCGTCCGAAACGCGCCCGGCAGTCGCCTGGCCAGACGCTGAGAGGCAGATCACGACCGGCGTCACGTCAGCCACGGATCGATCCCCTTGTAGATCAGGATCATCGAGAAATAGGGCGCGGTTTCAGGGGCTTCCGCCAAGGGGCTCACATGTTCTTCCCCCAGGCTCGCCCGTTCGATATACCCGGCCCTCTCCGTCAATCCCATCCCGTCGAGCAGTGCCCGGATGCGCGGCAGATGGCGCCCGACCTTCATGATCGCCACCGCCTCGGCCGCCTCGATGCGCTCGCGCAGCGCGTCGTCCGGCAGCGGGGCCGGCAGCACCGTCAGCACATCGTTGCGCGCGGTCAACGGCCGCTTCAGGACAGCCGCGCAGGCGTTGAGCGAATTCACGCCAGGCACGATTTCCACCGGAAACCGCTCCGCCAGCCGGGCGAACAGATACATGAACGAGCCGTAGAAAAACGGGTCGCCTTCGCAGAGCACGGCCACATCGGTGCCCGCCTCCAAATGCCCGGCGATCCGTTCCGCCGCCTCCCTGTAGACCTGTTGGGCCGGGAATCGCTCGGCCTTCATGGACACGACCATCGGGATTTCCTCGGCGCTGGCCGGGATCACGCCTGCCGCGATCCGACGCGCGAAGCTCTCGCCCGAATCGGGCGCCGGGTAAGCGACGACCCGCGCCACCGAGATCAGCCGGTGCGCCTTCAGCGTCATCAGTTCCGGGTCGCCTGGACCGACGCCAATCCCCATGAGGGTGCCAGACAGCGTGCCGGTCACGGGGCGAAGCTCCACTGAACGACCGGCATGGCTGGCCGCCAGCCGGTCAAGCCGCCCACCGGGCTCGCACGCTCGACGGCGATCCGGGTCAGGTCGCCGCCGATCTCGCCATGGAGCGCGATCAGCAGCGCTTCGGTCTCGAGCGTTACGCCATTCGCCACGAGCCGCCCGCCCGGTTTCAAGGCCGCCCGGGCCGCCGCCACGGTATCGCGGCTGAGGCCCCCGCCAATGAAGACCGCGTCCGGCGCGGTCAAGCCGGTCAACGCTTCCGGCGCCGCGCCCTCAACCAGCGTCAGTTTGGGCGTTCCCAACATCTCGGCGTTCTGCGCGGCCAGTGCCAGCCGGTCGGAGCGCGTGTCAACACCGATGGCCCGCGCCTCCGGCGCTGCGCGCATCCACTCGATCGCCACCGAACCGCAGCCGCAGCCGATATCCCACAGCACCTCGCCCCGCGCCGGCATCAGGCGGGCCAGCGTTACCGACCGAACCTCGCGCTTGGTCATCACCCCGTCATGGGCGAAGGCCTCGTCCGGCAGTCCGGGCAGACGCGATAGCAAGGGCCGGGGAGTGCCCTCGCAAACCACCGCCAACGTGTGGAAGGCCGGGATGTCCCCGGCTGGATCGTTTTTCGCCCAATCCGCCGCCTCGCCCTCGATCCGACGCTCGTGCGGCCCGCCCAGATTCGCCAGCACGGTCATCCGCGATGCCCCAAACCCACGCGCCTCCAGCAGGCGGGCGACCTCGCCAGGCGTCTCGCTGCCGGCGGTCAGGATAATGAGCCGCGCGCCCGGCCAGAAATAGGGGATCACCTGCTCCGTAGGCCGCCCATGGGCAGTCAATGTCTCCACATCCGCCAGCGACCAGCCGAGCCGGCAGGCGGCCCATTGGAAGGCCGAGAGCTGCGGGTGAAACGCGATCTCATCCGCCGGGATCGCCTTCAGAAGCCGCGCGCCGACCGAATACCAAAGCGGATCGCCGGTCACCAGCACCACAATCCGCCGGTCCTTGTGGCGCTGCATGGTCTCGATCATCGCGTCGAAGGGCGAGGGCCAGGCGATCCGCTCGGCGGTGACATCCCCGGCCAGTTGCTGGTGCCGGTCACCGCCGATGATGACCTCGGCCTCCTCGATCAGGCGGCGGGCGGCGGCCGAGAGGCCCGCCATGCCGTCCTCGCCGATCCCGATGACGGTCAGCCAGGGCTTCATCGCAATGCTCATCGGGGCGGCTCCAGCCCGGCGGCCAGCGCGTTCAGCGCCGCCGCCGCCATGCCTGATCCCCCGCGTCGGCCGCGTAGCGTCAGGAAGGGCACCCCGCGCGGGTTGGCGGCGAGTTCCGCCTTCGATTCCGCGGCACCGACGAAGCCGACCGGAAAGCCCAGGATCGCGGCGGGCTTCGGCCAGCCTTCGTCCAGGAGCTCCAGCAAATGGAAAAGCGCGGTCGGCGCGTTGCCGATCACCACCACGGCGCCCTCGATCCGGTCGCGCCACAATTCGACCGCTGCCGCCGAGCGGGTATTGCCGATCGTTTCGGCCAGCGCAGGAACGGTGGGGTCGTTCAACGTGCAAACGATTGGATTCTCCGCCGGCAGCCGCCCGCGCACGATCCCGCTCGCCGCCATTTCGCAATCGCAGAGCACCGGAGCGCCCGCTTCCAGCGCCGCGCGAGCCGCCCCGCCTAGATCATCCGACCAGGCCAGCCGGTTAGGCACATCGACCATGCCGCAGGCATGGACCAGCCGGACAGCCACCGGGCGCAGATCCGGGGGCAGATGATCCAGCCGCGCCTCAGCTTCGACCGTGGCGAAGGACTGGCGGTAGATCGCGTGGGGATCGTGCTCGTAGCGCAACCCGCCGGACGGGCAGGTCATCCATCGGACCCTTTCAAATACTTCCGCACGCTCTCGGGCCCCATTGGATGATCCGCATGGGGGTAGGGCGGGTGGTGGTGGTCATGGTGATCATGCCCATGTCCGTGATCATGCCCATGATCATGCCCATGTGCGTGGTCGTGATGATGATGGTGGTGATGCCCGCCATCACCCTCCGCCAGCCGGCAGGCGCCGGTGCAGAAGGTATCGCAGAGGTCGCAATCCTCGACATTCGAGCCCGGGGCCGCGGCACCCTGGCCCTCCACATGGTGGTGATGGCTCTCCTGCGGCATCCCGACCTCGGCCTCGAACCCCAGCACCTGCGCGCGGTATTTGCACATCGAGCAGTTCATTGCGTTCGAGCCGTCCAGGATCTCGCGCACCCGTTCGGCGAAGGTAGCGATGACCTGGGGGTGGTCGTTCAGATACCCCGCCTTGACGAACTGGATCTCCGGGTGCGCCGCGGCCACGGTGTCGGTGAAACCGTAGATCCGGTCGATCAGGATGCCGGTGAACAGGAAATACGGGAACACGATCACCCGCTTGAACCCCAGCCGCGCGACCCGTTCGAGGCACGGCTCGACCAGAGGGAAGGTCACCCCGGAATAGCCGGTCTCGGCCCAGCCAAAGCCCATCCCTTCCCAGAGCAGCCGCGTGATCTTCGAGACGTTGGAATTGGCGTCGGGGTCCGAGGCGCCGCGGCCGATCACCACCAGGCAGGTATCGTGGATCGGCACCTCGCCGAGCTCGGCATTCGCGCGGTCGACCGCCTCGCGCACCCGCTCGCCCGCAGCCGCCACCATCTTCGGGTCGACCGCCAGCTCGCGCCCATACTGCACTTTGATCCCGTGCTTGGCCGCATAGGTGTTCAAGACGGTCGGGATGTCGTTCTTCGCGTGCATCGCCGCGAACAGCATCCCCGGCACAGCCAGGATATGGTCGCAGCCTGCCTCGCGCAGCTTGTCTAGCCCGTCGCGTATCACCGGGTTGGCGAATTCCAGATAGCCGTATTCGACGGGCCAGTCAGGGAAGTGGCCGCGCAGCCGTTCCGCCACCACCGCGAACTCGTCGACCGCCGCCTGGCTGCGCGAGCCGTGGCCGCAGATCATGACGCCGAAGCGGCTCATGCCTTGGGCTCTGCCACCATCTTGGCCAACCTAGCCACGCGGCGCCTATACCAGCGCCAGAAGACTAAGCCGCCAATGATGGCGGCCAAGGTCAGCGATCCAAGGGCCAGCCAATGCGTATGCCCGCGCTCCTCGGCAAAGTGGCCTGGATCGGCGAGTGCCGGAGTTGCGATCAGGATGATGGTGGTGGCTGTCAAGGTTTTCATGGGTCCCTCCTCGGTTGGCCGTGATCGCGCGCCGAAGAGGCCGGGCCTCGCCTGGACCAGGCGTCGCCCCTCGAACAACTCCGCCTTTGGCCCCCGGTTTGGGTCGGCCTCGATCCGGATCCGCTCAGCCCCCTTGCCGGGTGCGCTGTTCATTGCGCCCTGCATACGCCCGCGCTATGTCGGGTTCAAACAAAAATGCGCCTATGCCGGGCCAGAGAGCGACATGGGGAGGGGGATGATGGCGCATGCGCCGACACATGGCCTGGGCGAGAGAGGGCTGCGAGGATATCCCGCATGACCACAACGATTTTCGTCTGCGATACCTGCCGTTGGACGGCCGAGGACAAGACCGCGCCCTGCGGACGCACGGGCGGCGAGATCCTGGCCGAGCATGTGGAGCGGCTGGCATCAGCTATCTCCGGGGTCGAGGTCCGGCGCCAATCCTGCCTGATGGGCTGCGAGCGCCACTGCAACACCGCCGTCGCCGCACCCGGCAAGCTGACCTATGTGCTGGGTGCCTTCGCGCCGGGAGACGAGGCGGCGCAAGGCGTGGTCGACTATGCCTGCCTGCACCGGGACAGCGAGACCGGCCAGGTGCCGTTCAAGCAATGGCCGAAGGCCGTGAAGGGGCATTTCATGGCCCGCGTTCCGGCGCTGGGACCAGACGCCTGAGCCATGCTGGCTGACCGCGCAATCCGACCGACCGATCCCACCTTGGCCTTGGCTGTTCAGGCTTCGATCGACGCCAAGACCAAGCCGCCGGGCAGCCTAGGCCGGATCGAGGCTCTGGCGCTGCAGATGGCGCTGGCCCAGAACGCGCGCGCGCCCGGCGCCGATCCGGCCCGGCTTTTCATCTTCGCGGGCGACCACGGCATCGTGGCGGAGGGCGTCTCCGCCTGGCCGCAGGAGGTCACCGCCCAGATGGTGCTGAACTTCCTCGCCGGTGGTGCGGCGTCGACGGTCTTTGCCCGGACGAATGGTGTGGAGGTGACGGTCGTCGATGCGGGTGTCGCCGCCGATCTGGCCGATGTGCCTGATCTCATGCGGGCCAGTATTAGGTGCGGCACCCGGAACGCGGCGGCCGAAGATGCGCTGACCGCTGACGAGGTGGCCCAGGCGCTTGCCTTCGGCGCCGATCTCGCATCGGAGGCGGTCGATGGCGGCGCCAGGGTCATCGCGATTGGCGAGATGGGCATCGGCAACACGTCGGCTGCGGCTTTGCTGGCTCACGCCATCGCCGGCATCGAGCTAGGCGTGCTGACCGGCCCCGGCGCCGGGCTCGATGCTCGGGGCATCGACCGAAAGCTGGGAATTCTTGCCCGCGCGGCGGCGCGACGGCCTGGACCGTTGGCGCCGCTGGACGCTCTGGCGGCGTTCGGCGGGCTCGAGATCGCAGCCATGTCTGGGGCGCTGATCGGCGCGGCTTCGGTGGGCGCGGTGGTGCTGGTCGACGGGTTCATCGCTACCTCCGCCGCCCTGGCCGCACTGGCGGCGCGTCCCGAGGCCAAGCCCCATTGCGTCTTCGCGCACCGCTCGAAGGAGCCCGGTCACCGCGCGATGCTCGACTGGCTCGAGGCCGAACCATTGATCGACCTGGACCTGCGTCTCGGCGAAGGCACGGGTGCCCTTTTGGCACAACCGCTGCTGCGCGCCGCTTGCGCCATGCTGAACGAAATGGCCACGTTCGAGAGCGCGGGCGTCTCGGGCAAGGGGCCGTGATGTCTCCGCGCACGGAATTCGCGCTGTTTCTCTCGGCGCTCGGGTTTCTGACCCGGCTGCCGGTGCCTCCCTGGGTCGGCTGGGGGCCGGGCCGGTTGGCCGTGGCCAGCCGGTATTTTGTCCTGGCGGGCGCAGCAATCGGGGCGGTCGGCGGGATGATCTTCTGGCTCGCCAGCCTCTTGCTGCCCACCGCCCTGGCCGCTGGCCTGGCGCTCGCGGCATCGACCTGGTTGACCGGCGCGCTCCACGAGGACGGGCTGGCCGATTGCGCCGACGGCCTGGGCGCCCGGGACCGGGCGCGCATCCTCGAGATCATGCGCGACAGCCGGACCGGTGCATACGGAGTTCTGGCGCTGATCTTCTCGGCCGGCTTGCGCTGGAGCGCCCTGACATTGCTCGGCCCCTGTGCCGGGGCCTTGGCGCTGGTTCTGGGGGGCGGCATCGGCCGCATGGCGATGGTGCCGGCAACCGCCTACTGGCGCTATGTCCGCGAGGATGGGTCAGGCGATGACATCGCGGACGGTGCCGGGGTGCCCGAGATCGCGATTGCGGCTGGCACCGCGCTTGTCCTGGCATTGATCGGCGGCTGGGCAGGCCTTCTGGCGTTGATCATCGCCGGAGGCTTATGTGCGGTTTTCCTGGTGCGCGTCGCCGCCCGGATCGGCGGCTATACCGGCGATGTCATGGGCGCCTCGGCACAGATCGGCGAAATCGCGGTGCTGATTGTCCTGGCGGGGGCCTGGGCGTGATCTTCCTGCGCCATCCACGACCAGCCGTCGCGCCGGGCATCTGTTACGGGCGGACGGACCTGGATATCGGGCCGGGCGCCGCCGACGAGATCGCTGCCGCGCTCGTAGCGACCCCGGCGGTGACCGGTGTCATATCCAGCCCGGCCCTGCGCTGTCGGGCTTTGGCGGAAGCTCTGGCCGGGCGGGATGGCGTCACGCTCCGCCTCGACCCGCGCCTGGTCGAGATGGATTTCGGTGCATGGGAGGGGCTTGCCTGGGATGCGATCGGCCGCGCCGAAAGCGACCCTTGGGCCGACGATCCCTGGACCATCGCTCCGCCAGGCGGCGAGAGCTTCGGCGCCCTCCATGCCCGCGTCTCCGCAGCTCTTGAGGAGGTCGCGCCCGCTACTGCCCTGGTTTGCCACGCCGGACCGATCCGCGCGGCCCGAATGGTCCTGACCGGGGCCAGTTTCGAGGCCGTCTTCGCCGAACCCGTGCCACACGCAACCCCGATCCAGTTCGCCGTGGAGGCTGCCTGATGGCCCATGTGACCCTGATCCTGGGCGGTGCGCGCTCGGGCAAGTCCGCCCGGGCACTCATCCTTGCCGCCAACCCTCCCCATATCTTCATCGCTACCGCCGAGGCCTTGGACGACGAAATGGCCGACCGTATCCGGCTCCACCAGGCCGAGCGCGGGGCCGATTGGGGCTTGGCCGAGGCGCCGCTGGATCTGGCCAAGGCGATCCGCGCGAACGCCGCCGAGGGAGCCACGCTGCTGATTGACTGCCTTACCCTTTGGCTCTCGAACCTGATGCACCACGAACGCGAAGTGCAGATCGAGACCGAAGCGCTGCTCGCGGCGTTGGCCCAGGCGCCGGGGCGGGTCGTCCTGGTCTCGAACGAGATCGGCATGGGGCTCTCGCCGATGAACGCGCTGGGCCGAGAGTTCCGCGACGCGCAAGGACGGCTCAACCAGCAGGTCGCCACCGCGGCGGACCGGGTGGAATTCGTCGCCGCCGGGTTGCCCCTCGTCCTAAAAGGCGGCGCATGACCGCAAGTCTCATGATTCCCCGCCTCATGATTCAGGGTACCGGCTCGAATGTGGGCAAGTCGGTGCTGGTGGCGGGGCTCGCCCGCGCTTACGCGAGGCGCGGTCTGGCCGTGCGTCCGTTCAAGCCGCAGAACATGTCGAACAATGCCGCTGTCACCGCCGATGGCGGCGAGATCGGCCGTGCCCAGGCATTGCAGGCCCGCGCCGCCGGCGTGCCGCCCTCGGTCCATATGAATCCGGTGCTGCTCAAACCCGAGACCGAGACCGGCGCTCAGGTCATTCTGCAAGGCCAACGTGTGGCCCAGGCCCGGGCGCGCGACTACGCAGCCTTAAAACCCAGACTTCTCGAGGGCGTGCTCGAAAGCCTCGCGAAGGTCAGCGAAGGCGCCGATCTGGTCCTGGTCGAAGGCGCCGGCAGCCCGGCCGAGGTCAATCTGCGCCAGGGCGACATCGCCAATATGGGCTTTGCCGAGGCCGCACGGGTGCCGGTGGTCTTGGCCGGAGACATCGATCGGGGCGGCGTGATCGCCCAGATCGTCGGCACCCACGCGCTGCTGCCGGCCGAGGATTGCGCCTTGGTGAAAGGATTTATGATCAATAAGTTCCGTGGAGATATTGATCTTTTTTCAGAAGGCTATTCCCTGATCGAAACCCGCACCGGCTGGCCGGGTTTCGGCATCCTGCCCTGGTTCGCGGACGCGCACCGCCTGCCGGCCGAGGACGCGGCGGATATCCGGCCTGCCGGGGCCGGCGGCCCTGTGAAGATCGTCTGCCTCCAGCTCTCGCGGATCGCCAATTTCGACGATCTCGACCCGCTGAAGCTGGAGCCCGGTGTCACCGTCCAAATGCTGCTCCCGGGCGAGCCTGTCCCCGGTGACGCCGACCTGGTGATCATCCCGGGCTCGAAATCAACCCGGGGCGATCTGGCCTTCCTGCGCGCGCAGGGCTGGGAGGTGGACCTCGCGGCCCACTGGCGCCGCGGCGGCGTGATCCTCGGTATCTGCGGCGGCTACCAGATGCTAGGCCGCTCGGTCGCCGATCCGGAAGGGATCGAGGGCCCGCCCGGCGAGACCCAGGGCCTGGGCCTGCTCGATGTGACGACGGAGATGGTGCCTGAGAAGCAACTGACCCGCGTCACGGGCACGGACCTTGCCTCCGGATGCCCGGTCGAGGGTTACGAGATCCATATCGGCCGCACGGATGGTCCGGACTGTGTCCGGCCGGTTTTTCAAATCGGCGGCCAGCCCGAAGGCGCGCAGTCGGCTGATGGCCGCGTGATCGGCGCCTATCTCCACGGCATGTTCACCGGCGACGCCTTCCGCACCGCGTTCCTGGAGCGCCTGGGCGCCGAGGCGTCCGGCAGCGCCTACGAGGCGGATGTGGACCGCGTGCTCGACCGGCTGGCGGACCACCTGGAGACCCATCTCGACCTCGATGGGCTACTGGCAGTGGCGCGCGCTGGCGTTTGAGGCCTGCCCCGACTCCGAAGCCGGGGCCTCGATGTTTGGCGAGTTTCTCAATGCCCCGGGTCAAGTCCGGGGCATTGAGAACAACCCTCAGAAATCCTTCCGCAGGCTGATCCCGGCGCTGGAATTGCCTTCCTGGCCGACCTCGGTGTCGACGATCACGCCGTCGAAAACCTCGACCTCGACGGTCACCGTGCTGCCCGCGCCGCCCAGGCCTTGGCGCGCGCCGACGAAAATGCCCTCGCCGATATTGCGGCCAACGGTGACCGAGGCGTCTTCGGGCGTCTCTCCATCGACACGCAGCACATCCAGCCCCGTCACGCCGCGCACGCCGTCCAGGATGCCCGGCCCGCTGCCCATCAGCGTCGCGATCCCGGTGGCTAGCTGGATCGCCTGGGCGCCCGTCATCGATTGGCGCGACTGGCCGAACAGCAGCCTGGGCATCACCTCGGATTCCGGCAGGGCAGGGGTCGAGGCAAACCGGATATCCGGCTTCGAGACGCGCCCCTCGACGATGATTCCGCCGCGCAGGTCGTTGTCCTCGCGCTCGATCGCCACATCGATCAGCGGGTCGACCTGGGCCCCGCCGTCAAAGGTGATCTTGCCACGCGCCAGGTCGAAGCGCTTGCCCAGCAGGTCCAACCCGCCACGCACCCGTTCGATCGTGCCGTTGATCACGGGCGCGGCCGCGTCGCCGGTCACGGCCAAATCCATCCCCCATTCGGAATCGAGTCCCCGGCCGCGCACGAAGATATCCCGCTTGGCCTGCACTTTCAGGTCCAGGGTCAGCACGCTGTCGCCGTCGCCGTTGCCGTCCCCGTCGGGCGCGCCCTTAATGCGGATACCCTCGAGATCAACCACGCTGGGCGGTGCGTTATTGATCAGCCGCACCTCGGCCTTGTCGATATAGACCTCGCCATTCAGCAGCATGTCGTCGACCGGTCCGTTCAGGCCCAGGGTTCCGCTGATCTTTGCAGTTACGTCGTCCCGGCGCACCAGTGTCGCCGCGTCGATATCGACCGTGGCCGCGACCGCCGGCAGGCCCGCGGCCGCGCTCAGATCGGCGACGGCGCGCACCGTGCCGCCGGCGGTCCCGTCCGACCCCTCGACGGTAGTCCGCATCCCCCCATCCTCGGCCAGGCTGGTGCGCAGCGTCATGTCGGTCAGGATCGTGCCCGCGTCCAGGTTCTGATATTCGCCGTCATTCAGGTTGAAGCGGCCGGAATAGCTGGGCGCCGCAAGAGTGCCGCCCAGCCCCAGATCGATATCCAACTCTCCGTCGAGCACATGACCGGGCGCGGGCACCAGCGCCCAAAGATCGCCAAGCCTCCCGCGCCAGGTCACGCCACCGGCGATCGCTCCGGAGCGCGCCGGCCGCGGCAGTCCGTCGGCGCCGCGGCGCACCGGAATCGTCGCATGCGCGCGGAACGGCTCACCGAAATCGCCACGGACCTCGGTCCGGGTCTCGACCGACCGGCCCGCCCATTCCGCCTGCAAGTCCGCATCCATGTTCTGGACCGCGTCCTGGTTCTTGTCGAAGCCAAGCCCGCGAATCTGCGCTGACAGATCGGCACGAGCGGCGCCGGTCCGAAACCGCGCTGTGCCGTCCATCGTGCCGGCCCGGACCGGAAGACCGGCCCAGCGTTCCAGGATATCCAAGGGCAACCGGGCGAGCGCCAGATCGCCGGTCAATCCGCCACCCTGCATGGCCAGATCGCCGGTCAGAGCCCCGTCGCCTGGCAGCCCGAGATCCAACCCTCGCGCCTCGGCCAGCCCGCCACCCAGCCGCAACCGTAAGGGGCGGCGCAATTCGATCCGGTCTTCGGCGGCGGTGGCGGCGAGGCGTGCCAAGTTCACCTGGGCCGGATCGCCACGCGCATCGGCGCGCCCGGCGAGCGCGAGGGTCAACGGTTTATTCTCCAGCAGCGTGCCAGCGGCATCCGCCTCGAAGTTCAGCGCGGAGAGCGGCCCGTTTGCCGTAATGCGGGCGCGGTCCAGCGTCACCGCCCCGACGGCAATGCCGCTCGCATCCGTCGCCAGGTCGATCCCGGGCGTGCCGAACAGGTCCTTTCCAGCGAACTGCACCCGGGCGTCGCCGACGCGGGCGGGGCCCGTCTCGACACCAGAAAGACGCAGGTCGGCCGTCGCGTCCTGACGGCCCTCCGTCGAGCCAAGCCCAATCGCGCCCTGGACGGCGCCAGACAGCGGCATACCGGCGAGCCGGCCAATGGGTCTGAGGTCCGCGACCGCCACGTCGAAGGCGGCCTCGGCCAGGACCGTCCCCAAATCGAGGTCTGCCGTGCCGGTTATGGCCGCGCCCAGTCCCCGCGCGCGGGTGTCGGACAAGCTCAGGCGATTGCCCTCCAGCCGGAAACTGGTTTCCGCGTCCCCATCGCCATAAGCGCCGCCGGTCTTGGCGATTTCGACGCGGCCTTCAGGGACTGGGCCGAGGGCCACATCGTGAACGAGCCGCATGTCTCCGTAATCGACGTCCTGAAAGCGCGCGGCCTCGAGCGACACCGATCCGCCAAGACGCGGCGCGCCGGCGCTCCCCTCGGCGCGGCCCGACGCCTCCAGCGCCCCGCCTGCGGCCACGTCATAGGCGGCGGCGACCGGCGCCAGTTCCGTCGACGTCGCGCTGTAGTCGATGGCCAGCGTGCCTTGCGAAAGGCCCACAATCCCCGAGGCATCGACCATTAGAAGCGGCGACGTAACGTTCAGCGTTCTCAGCGTCACCGTCTCGTCCGCCATCGATCCGGTCAAAGACAGATCCAGCTTCTGGGTCAGACCGGGCGGAATCTTATCGACCACCACGCCCGCCCCACCGCCGGAGAGATCGAAGGTCAGGCGTTCGCTCTCCTGCCTGGCGGTGCCGGTGAGCGCCAGCCGTTCGGCTCGGACGGCCTCCAGCACGAAGCATTCCAGTGCCGCGTCCAGGGTCGCGTCGACCCTGGTCTGCGCCAGCGAAACCGCCAATTTGGCGGCGATCGACCCCTCCGCCGCCAGGTCGTACGCGCCCGCGACCGGGCGCAGATCGGGCGCCGAGAAATCCAGCGTCAGATCGCCCGCGCTGGCGGCCAGATTGTAGTCTCCGGAAGCTGTTGCCTTCAGTGCCTGCGAGCTGAGATCGAACGTTGCGAGTGTCAGCGCGTCACCGGCCAGCGCGCCATCGAGCCGGAGGCTCGCAGCACCGATCACGTCAGGCCCGATCCGGTCGATCCGCAGCGCCTCGCCGGTGCCGCCGAGGCCGAACGTGGCGCCTTCGTCCGTCTGGCTCGCCTGGCCGTCGAGCCGAAGCGCGCCCGCATCGAACGGCCCCGTCGCAAGCCCAGTGAGCGAGATTGCGCCATTGGCCGCCAGCGCGCCTTGCGGCCCGGTCACCCGCCCCTCGAAGCCAAGGCGTTCGAAGGCCACGCCGTCGGCCAGATCGGCAAGCGGTGCCAGAGCCTCTAGCTCGACCGTCAGGTCGCTTTCGCCAGCGCCGGCCGCATAGGCGCCGGAGGCGGTCAGATTGAGCGCGGGTGAGCGCAGATGCCCCGAGACGATCTCGATCATCCCGCCTTCCAGCTGAATGATCCGCGCCTTCAACTCGGCCCGTTCGCCCAGAACAGTGGCCAAGGCAAGCCCTAGCTCTGGCTCCAAATCGGGGCCCGGCGTCACGGCAAAATCCGCGTCCACCGCCAGGCGCCCGGTGTTGCTGAATGTCGCGCGCCCCGCCGCGGTCATGACGCGCTCGATCGCGGCGTCGAAATCGACCTGCCAATCGGTCAGCGGCCCCTGGGCCTGCAACGTCAGCCGCGCCGGTTTGTCCGCCTCCAGCCCCGCGGCCGCGGCCACCATGCCGCCTGGCGCCTCGTCGGCGATCAACTCCAGCGCCAGGGTGCCGGCGTCGAAGTCGCGCTTCATCGCAATGCGGATGGTCCCGGCGACCTCGTCCGTGCGCCTGAGCGACAATTGCAGGTCCTGCAGGTCGCCCTTGTCCAGGGCCCGGGCCTCGGCGTCGAAGCGGATCGCCTGGGGCAGCACGCCCTCGGCGATCGCGACCCGTTCCAGCCCCACGCCTTCGATCGAGAGCGCGACCGGCGCCCGGGGCCAGTCGAAGAGGCTCTCGGCCCAGGGTTGTTGCGGTTTCAGATCAGGCGGTTCCGCATCCTCCGAAGGTGGCCGCGCAATTGTCAGCCCCAGCAACTCCAACTGACTGATCGCCAGTTCGCCCGACAGCAGCTTGTCGGGCTGCCAGTTGAACGTCAGGCGCTCCAGGGTCAGCCAGACGCTTTGGCCATCCGAGACGTTCACGCCGGCCAGGCTGGTCGAGCCGTCGTCACGGTCCTCGATCGCTTCGACGGTGATCTCGAACGAACCTGGCGTCGAGATCTGGTCCAGCGCCAGTTCGATCAGTTTGTTCTTGATCGAGGGCAACTCGATCAGTGCCCGCCCCGCGCCCGGCAGCAACACCGCGATCAAGGCCACTATCACCACAAAACGCCGCATCAGAACGCCTGTCCGATCGAGAAGTAGAATTGAAAGAAGTCGTCCGCGCCGCGCCCATTGACCGGGAACGCCAAATCCAGGCGGATCGGCCCGGCGGGTGAGAAGTAACGCAGGCCCACTCCCGCCGCCGCCTGCACGCCCTCCTCGAAATCCGGCCAGACCGCGGTCGAGACTGATCCCGCCTCGGCGAAGACCACGCCTCCCACATCGCCCCACAGACCCGCCCGGAACTCGAGGCCAGCCTCCAGCGCCGAGCGCCCGCCGATCGGATTGCGGTTGGCGTCCAGCGGGCCAACAAGGTCTTGCTCGTAGCCCCGCACCGATCCGCCCCCACCGGAATACAGCCGCCGGGTCGCCGGGATCGCGTCCAGGCTGGGCCCGGGGATCGCGGCAAAGCGTCCCCGGGCGGCGACCACATAGCGATGGTCGCGGTCCAGGGGCTGATAGACCGAGCCAGTCCCATCCAGCACCAGAAAGTGGGAAAATTCGCTGTCCTCGGTGCCAAAAAAGGGCGTCGCCTCGAACCGCGCCCGCGCGCCCTTGGTCGGGTTCAGAAGGCTGTTCGAACCATCATATTCGGCGAAGACGGGCACGCCGAAAAGATAGGCCTCGGACTCCGCGCCCGCATCCTCGATATAGCTCGCTTCCGCCAAGCCCCCCAGCCCGCCCGTCCAGCGCTTGCTGACCTCGCGCTCGAGCCCCAGAAATCCGGTCAGGCTCAATGCATCGAAGGCGTCGTCCGTAGTGCGCTCGGCCGTGAGATCGGTCAGAAGATCCTGTCCGGGGCGCAGGAATTGCGGCTTGCGCAACCCGATGCCCGCGGTCTGCTCGATCAACCCGGCCTCACCCTGTATCAACAGGCGTTCGTTCGCGCCGAACAGGTTCCGGTGCTCAAAACTGGCGCGCACTGTCGGCCCCAGATCGGTGTCGTAGCGCAGGCCTCCGGCGACACGCCGGCGCGGACCTTCCTCGACTTCCACGGTAACCGGTAAGGGCGCCGGTTCGGCGCCCTCGGGCGGTGTCTTGGGCACCGTCACGGTCGCCGCGGCGAAAAGCTCGGTGCCGAACAGCCGCCGCTGGAACTCATCCAGCGCGTCCGTCGCAAAGATCGCGCCTTCTTCCCAGGGCTGATAGGTCAGCAAATAGTCCGCGTCGACCTGTCGGAGCCCCTCGATGGTGATCGGCCCGAAAACATAAGACGGCCCGGCCACGATCCGGCTCTCGACCGTCAGCGTGGCCGCCGCGGGATCGGCCAGGCCCTTGCGCCCCTCGAACCGTGCATAGGGAAAGCCGCGCCGCTTCAGCTCTTCGACCGCGGCTGCCTCGGCCGTCGCGATATCGGCGGCCAGCGCCTGTTCTCCGATCGGCGAGCCGAACTCTGGCGCTTTAAGCGCTGGCGGAGCCACGGTTCCCGATTGCTCGATCACAAGATCATGGGCGGTCAGGGTAAACGCCTCACCTGGCTCTACGGTGATCGTTAGTTGCGCGACACCGTCCCCTGTCTCTTCGGCTCGCGCCGACGCATTTGCCACGTAATACCCGCGCGAGCGCAAGATTTTCAGCAGGACCGGTATATCGCCCTCGCCCCGGCGGCGCAGGAACGCCAGGCTCGCGGCCCCCTTGTCCCGGAACCGATAGGCAGAAAGCGATTGCTCAGCCAGCGCCGTGACCTCGTCCGATGGCGATCCGATCAGCGCCACCTCATAGCTCAGCGCCGTTTCGGGCTGCGAGAACACGACCGGTTCAAGCCCGCCATTTTCGCCGCAGCCGGCCAGCGCGGCCATGGCCACCATCGCGATGGTGCGAAGGATAAGCCTCAATCGTCCCATCCCGCCCTGCCGGCCTCCCGCCGAACTGTTCCGAACATTCCCCCGAATACCTTCCCGGCACGGCCCGCCTTGCGCGGTGCGACGGTTGATGCGGCCGATCAGTGCGGCATTAGCTTAACTGCGCTGCGCGCGGCGGCAACCCACGATCAGCGGAGCGTAGCTTGTTGGCCGGGCGCGCGCCCGGCCGCGCCAACGCTCGCCCTGACCGCGCCGAACGCAGCCAGGGTCGCTCCTGCGAAATAGACGCCCAGGCCCATCAGGGTCTCGCTGGAATAGGCGACCCGGCCCTCGATCATCTGCAATCCGAATATGATGAACGGCCCCAGGGCCGTCAGCGCGCTGATCGTCAGTGTCGAGATCAGCGCAACGGCTCGCTGTAGGGCATAGAGCGGCGGCACGACCAAGGCCAGGCCGATGGCAACTATCAAGGCGATCTCGGGCGCGGGCAACGCCGCCTTGTGGTCGAATCCAGCCGCGGCAAGACCACCGGCCACCACGACATAGAGGGGAAAGCGCAGACCGAAGGCGACGGCAGGCCCGACGCCCGCGCGGTCTAGCCGCTGCCCGAAGATCAGCATCCAGGTGAAGATAGCCCCCTCGACGAAGGCCAGCGTGACGCCCATGACCGCGACCCAGGTGCCGCCGCGCACAAAGCCGGACTGCCCGGCAATCGTGATCGCCCCCAGATAGACAATCGCTGCCAGGATCAGGACATTGCCTGTCGCCTCGAACCGGTTGCGCATCGTCTCGCCTTCGGGCACGCCGGCGCGGTTGACCAGCCAGGCGGTCAGTGGCATCGCGCCCGCGCCGATTGTGTAAGCAATGGCGGGTTCGATCAGCTGCACGGCGATCAGAAACATGATCCAGGAAAACGTGGCCGCAATGTTCATCGCGGCCACATTGCGGCGCCCACGGAACGCTAGGCGCAGCTCGGCGGGTCTGGCCCAGGCCGCCCAGCCGATGAAGCTGATCGTGCTGATGCCGAAGACCAGGAACCCGAATTGCACCGAGCTCATGCGCTGGAAGATGTTGCCGAAGAACACGAACTGGATCGATTCCAGCACGATGAAGCTCAGCCCCCAGATCACGCCGATCGCCGCACGGTTCATCCGAGCCTGATAACAGCCGCGCGGGCCCCTGTCGCCGGAAAGCGCTTTCACCGGGTCGGCAAAGCCATCTACAGTCGGTGCAACCTTGCGGGATTGGGGACAGCCAATGACCGTTCTACTCGGCGCCGTGGCCGATGATTTTACCGGGGCGACCGATCTCGCCTCGATGCTGGCACGCGGCGGCATGCGGACCGTGCTGCGCCTCGGCGCGCCGGACGCGGACGAGCCGGCGCCCGGGGCCGAGGCCGTCGTGGTCGCGCTCAAGTCCCGGACGGCGCC
This sequence comes from Paracoccaceae bacterium, assembly GCA_029862205.1. Classification (GTDB taxonomy): domain Bacteria; phylum Pseudomonadota; class Alphaproteobacteria; order Rhodobacterales; family Rhodobacteraceae; genus Thermohalobaculum. The sequence continues at coordinate 13,892 of JAOTXT010000039.1, read as the reverse complement.
GGTGGAAGAAGCGGTGGCGCAAAGCGTGGCGAGCTGGCGCTGGGCGGCGCAGGCGGGCGCCGAGCAGTGCTATTTCAAATACTGTTCCACCTTCGACTCGACGCCCCACGGCAATATCGGCCCGGTCGCCGAGGCGCTGATGGCCGCCACCGGGGCCGTGCAGACCATCTACTGCCCCGCCTTCCCGGAGAACGGCCGCACGATATATCAGGGCAAGCTCTTCGTCTTCGACCAACTCCTGTCGGAATCGGGGATGCGCAATCACCCGCTGACCCCGATGACCGATGCCGACCTGCGCCGGGTCTTGGGCACGCAACTCTCGGACGGCGCCGAGGTTGGCCTGGTGCCCTGGGCGACCGTGGTTCGGGGCGCGGGTGCGATCCGCGAAGCCTTGGCCGCGCTGGCGGCCAGCGGCGCCGCTCATGTGATCGTCGACGCGCTGACGGATGCCGATCTCGCGGCGCTGGGCCAGGCGGTGGCGGACATGCCGCTGGTCACGGCGGCGTCCGGCCTGGGCCTCGGGCTCGCCGCCAGCTTTGGCGCCGCCGGGCGCCTCGCGGGCGGGCAGCCAGACGCATTGCCGCAGATCGGCGGCGAGACGCTGCTGCTTTCGGGTTCGTGCTCGACCGCGACCAATGACCAAGTCGCGCGCTGGAGGAACGATGGCGCCGCCTTGATGCAACTCGACCCGCTGGCGCTCGCCGATGGCCAGGAAACCGCTGACAGTGTCATGGACTGGCTGCGAGGACAGGCCGGCCCGGCGCTGATCGCCGCGACCCAGCCTCCCGATGCGGTCGAAGCCGCGCAGCGGGCCCTGGGCCGCAACCGCGCCGCGGCGCTGGTCGAGGATACGCTGGCCACCATCGCCGTCATGGCCCGTGGCGCCGGTACCCGCCGCTTCGTCGTCGCGGGCGGCGAGACCTCGGGCGCCGTCGCCAAGGCGCTGGGCGCCGAGCGCCTGGCGGTCGGCCCTTCGATCGCGCCCGGAGTGCCCTGGTGCGCGACGCTCGGTCCCAACCCGGTTGCGCTGGCGCTCAAATCCGGCAATTTCGGTGGCGAGACCTTCTTCGCCGACGCCCTGGAGAGCGCCCCATGACCCCAGAAGAGGCAAAACTCCGCGAGGATATCTGCATCCTCGCCAAGTCCCTGTTCGAACGCGGCTATGGCTGCGGCGCCTCGGGTAATATCTCGGTGATGACAGATCAGGGAATGATCGTCTCGCCAACCAATTCCTCGATGGGCCGGCTGGACCCCGCGCGCCTGTCGCTGGTCGCCCCCGATGGCGCCCACCTCTCCGGCGACAAGCCCTCGAAAGAGGCGTTCCTGCACCTTGCCATGTATGAGGAACGCCCCGAGATGACCTCGGTCGTCCATCTCCACTCGACCCATTCGGTCGCGGTCTCCTGCCTCGCTGAGGTCGACCCGTCGGATGTCCTGCCGCCGATCACGGCCTATTATGTGATGCGCGTCGGCACCCTGCCGCTGGTCCCCTATTTCGACCCAGGCGACCGGGCGCTGGCCGAGGCGGTGCGCGACAAGGCGCGTCACCACCACGCCATGCTGCTGGCCAATCACGGACCGGTCGTGGCTGGCAAATCGCTGACCGACGCGGTCAACGCGGCCGAGGAGCTGGAGGAGACCGCAAAGCTGTTCCTGATGCTGCGTGCCGAGAAGACCCGTTTCCTGACCCAGGACCAGGTTGCCGATTTAAAGGTGAAGTTTCCGTCGTAAAGGTATGCATATGCACGACTTATATTCCGACACCAAGACCAAGCCTACCCGCGCGATGCGCGAAGCGATGCTGGACGCACCCGTCGGCGACGAGCAGAAATTCGAGGATCCAACCACCATCGCCCTCGAGGAACGGGTCGCCGATCTGATGGGAAAGGAGGCCGCGATATTCCTGCCGTCCGGCACCATGTGCAACCAGATCGCAGTCCATCTGCACACAAGACCGGGCGACGAGATCATCTGCGACCGCACCTGCCATATCGTGAATTCCGAGGCTGGCGGCGCCAGCGCCTTCTCGGGCGTCGCACCCCGGTTGCTCGACGGCGTCAATGGGGTCTATCAGCCGGACCAGGTGGTCGAAGCGATCCGACCGCGCTCGCGCTATATCCCGCGCTCCAGCCTCCTCTGCGCCGAGCAGACCGCCAATATGGGCGGTGGCCGGGTCTGGCCGGTCGAGACGCTGATCGCGGTCGCCGAAACAGCAAAGGAAGCGGGCCTCGCGACCCATCTCGACGGCGCCAGGTTGCTGAACGCCGTGGTTGCTTCGGGTATTTCAGCCCGCGATCATTGCGCCGCCTACGATTCCTGTTGGTTGGATTTCACCAAGGGCCTCGGCGCGCCGGTCGGCGCGGTGCTGGCGGGCTCGTCGGACTTCATCGACAGTGCCTGGGATTTGAAGCAGCGGACCGGCGGCTCGATGCGTCAATCGGGCGTCATCGCCGCCATGTGCATCCACGCGCTCGACCACCATGTGGACCGCCTGGCCGACGACCACAAACTGGCGCAGCACATCGCCGCCGAGATCGTCACCATGAAGGGCGCCGGGGCGCTTCTGCCGGTCGACACCAACATCATCATCTTCGATCTGACCGAGGATGCTCCGGATGCCCCGGCCCTGGTCGAGTGCATGAAGGCCGATGGCTTCGTCATCGGGGCCTTTGGCCCGCGCCGCATCCGCATCGTCACGCACTTGGACGTGGACCCGGCTGCCGGCGAGGCGCTGATCGCCGCGCTACGGCGCCATATCGGCTAGCCCGTCAGTGTCCAGGTCTGCACCGTCTTTGCCCGGATGATCGGCGCCACGTCTGCATCAAACGCCTTGAAGTGGGCGGTCTCCAAATGGGTCTGGAACGCCTCGGCGTCGCTGTAGATCTCGTAGAGAAGGAACCGCCCGGCCTGGTCCGCGTCGCGGCAAACATCGAAGCGGAAACATTCCGGCTCAAGCTCCAGGCTGTCCCGGGCCTGCTGGCCGGTGCGCGCCAAGAAAACCTCCGCCGCGGCGGGATCGACCTCGAAGGCGACGGTGACGACAAACATTGCGTGCCTCAATCTTTTCAGTTTCTTATCGCGGGCGAGACCCACCGTTCCGTTCACATGGCACAGGTGCCACCCCCATGAAAAGAATTACCCTATGACCAACTCGGCCGATTTTCGCGTTGCTGTCTTCGCCGGCGACGGGATCGGGCCCGAGATCACCGCGCCGACCATCGATCTGATCCGCCGCGCCGCGGGCCGCACCGGCGGATTTTCGGTGACACCCGTCGACTGCCCCGCGGGCGCCGCCCATTACCGCGACCAGGGCGAGGCGCTGCCTAAGCCCTCGATGGACACGGCGCGGGCCTCGGACGCGATCCTGCTCGCCGCGATGGGCCTGCCCAGCGTGCGCTACCCGGACGGCACCGAGATCTCACCCCAGCTGGACCTGCGCTTCGAGTTCGGCCTCTATGCGGGCGTCAGGCCCATCCGCGCCGTGCCCGGCGTGCCGGTCGTGCTGGCCGACCCGAGGGCGCGCGAGATGGATTTCGTCATTCTGCGCGAGTCGACCGAGGGGCTTTTTGCCTCACATGGGAAGGGTGAAGTCACCGAGACCCAGGCGACCGAGACCATGGTCCTGACCCGGTCGGTCTCCGAGCGTTTGCACGATTTCGGCCTGCGCCTGGCGGACCAGCGCCGCGAGGCGGGGGGCAAGGGCCGCGCGACCTGCGTCGACAAGGCCAACGTCTTCCGCGCCTTCGCCTGGTTCCGCGAAATTTTCGACACCCGGGCCAAGGCGTTCCCGCAGGTCACCGCAGACCACATGTATATCGATGCCTGCGCGCTTGCCCTAGTCACCAAGCCCTGGGATCTGGACGTGCTGATCACCGAGAACATGTTCGGCGACATCCTGTCGGATCTGGGCGCCGGCCTGATCGGCGGCATGGGCTACGCCCCCTCGGCCGATATCGGCGACGAGCATGCGGTCTTCCAGCCCTGCCACGGCTCGGCGCCGGATATCGCGGGACAGGGGCTGGCCAACCCCACGGCGATGATCCTCTCGGCGGCGATGATGCTGGAATGGCTGGGTGCCGAGAAGGGCGTCGCCGAGGCGGGCCGGGCGGGCGCGCTGATGCGGAGCGCGGTCGACGCCGCTTTCGAGGACGGCGGCCTCAAGACCTGCGAGTTGGGCGGCGATGCGGGGACGGATGCGGTCTTTTCTGCGGTTGGCGCCGCGCTCGACCGGGCGGAGATCTAGGCTTGCGAGCGCCGGTCCGGGTCGCGGTCATCGGCGCCGGGTTTTTCAGCCAGTTCCATTACGATGCCTGGAGCCGGATCGACGAGGCGGAAATCGTCGCGATCTGCGTGCCCGATCCGGCCGAGGCAGCCGAAACCGCGCGGCGCTATGGGACGGCTGACCAGCCCTTGCCTGTCTTCGCCGATCCGACCGAGATGATGCACGAAGTCGGCCCGAGCCTGGTCGATATCACCGCCCCGCCCGCCGCGCACCTGCCATTGATCGAGCGGCTGGCGCCATTCGGTGTGCCGATCATCTGCCAGAAGCCCTTTTGCGGCGGCGTCGCGGGGGCCCGCGAGGCGATCGCGCTCGCCGAGGCCCATGGGTTCCCGTTGGCGGTCCACGAGAATATCCGGTTCCAGCCATGGTACCGCGAGGCCAAGCGGTTGATCGAAGCCGGGGCCGTGGGCCAGCCCTATCAGGCGACCTTCCGGCTGCGCCCCGGGGACGGGCAGGGGCCGGACGCATATCTGGACCGCCAGCCCTATTTCCAGAAGATGCCGCGTTTCCTGGTCCACGAGACCGCGATCCACTGGGTTGACACTTTCCGCTATCTTATGGGCGAGCCCACCGGCGTCTTCGCCCGGCTTGCGCGGCTTAACCCGGCGATCGCGGGTGAGGATTCGGGCGTTGTCCTGTTCGATTTCGCCCATGGCGCGCGCGGCGTCTTTGACGGCAACCGGCTGGCGGACCACGTGGCCGAAAACCGCCGCCGCACCATGGGCGAGATGTGGATCGAGGGTTCCGAGGGAACCTTGAGGCTCGACGGCGAGGGCCGGCTCTGGCTGCGCCCCTTCGGCGCAAATGACGAGACCGAGCGAGAATTCCCGTGGCGAGACCACCTCTTCGGCGGTGACTGCGTCTACCTGACCTGCCGCCATATCATCGATGCCTGGCTGGCAGGCCGCGAGCCGGAAACCGCGGCGCAGAGTTATTTGCGCAATCAGGAGATCGAGGAGGCGATCTACCGCAGCGCCGAAACCGGACGCTGGATCGACCTCTAGGGCATGATCCCTTCTAATTAGCGAATGCGTCGGATGTCCGCTCTGAGCCCTTCTTTCAAATTTCTTGCGTTGCAACGAACGTCGGCTATCGAGCAGCACGCTGAGGCTCGGAAGACGGCCGAAGAAGGCCCAACGCCAGCCGGGGGTTCAACAACGCTAGTCGGGGTTCAAATCGTGCCGCCGACAGCTGCGTCTCAAATCGATACGGATTGCGCTGAGACCGCGGGCAAGGCAGAAATGAACGCTCGCAATTGGGGCTCTGACGGATCAACGTATGCCGAACTCACTTCGGGATGATGACGACAAAGTGCCTGAAGACGCGCCGGAGGATTCAGGCTCCGGCCTCGCTGCTGCGCTCTTGCAGTCGATCATTGAGACAGCGCCGGATGCAATCGTGACCATCGATGAGCAGGGCGGCATCCGGAGTTTCAGTCCCGCGGCCGAGCGGATGTTCGGATTTCAAGCTTCCGAGGTGATTGGTCAGAACGTGAACATGCTCATGCCCGAGCCATTTCATTCCGAGCATGATGGCTATCTCACACGCTACCTCACGACGGGAGAGAAGCGGATTATCGGCATTGGGCGCACGGTGATTGCGCGGCACAAATCGGGCTCGATCTTTCCGATGGAGTTGGCAGTTGGTGAGGTCCGGACCGAGACCGAGCGGATATTCACCGGCTTCATTCGCGATATTTCCAACCGGGTTGCTGTGCAGGCTCGGGCCGAGGAGTTGCAGCGCGAGTTGAATCATGTGGCGCGGCTCGCGGCAATGGATGAGATCGTCTCGATGATCGTGCACGAGCTGAACCAACCGCTCACGGCAATCGCGAATTTCGGCGATGCCTCGATACGTCTTCTCGAAAGGGGTGAAGACCAATCCGGACGGGCCGTGGAGTTCATGGCGAAATCCGTCAAACAGGCGCACCGGGCGAGCGATATGATCCGCCGGCTGCGTCGCTTCGTGACGCGAGGCGTGGGCGAGAAAGAGCCGATCGCCGTCAACGAGGTGGTGCGGGAGGCCGCAGGCCTTGCGTTGATCGGGGCGGCCGACCGGGGCATCGAGACGATCTACGAATTCTCGGAGGGTTTGCCGGAAATCAGCGCCGACCGCATTCAGGTGCAGCAGGTCCTGGTCAACCTCATTCGGAATGGGGTTGATGCCCTGCTCGAATCCAAAACCGGACGCGAGGGCGATTTTCGCCTGACCATTGAAACTAACCGAGAGGAAGGCGGAGCGGTGCAAATCGCCGTTTCCGATACTGGTCCTGGAATTGCCCCCGGCGTCGCCGATCGTCTCTTCACCCCGCTCGTCACATCGAAGGAGGGCGGAATGGGAATCGGGTTGTCGGTCAGCAAGTCGATTGTCGAGGCTCATGGCGGCAAGATCTGGTTTGAACCCAATCCAGGCGGGGGGAGCCGGTTCGTCTTCACTCTGGCCGCTGATGGGGCCGCGGATGCCGATCAATGACGGCAAACGGGGCTAAAATCTATGTGGTCGATGACGATGCGGCGGTTGGCGAGTCGATCGAGGCCTTGCTGGTGTCTGCTGGTTATGAGGCGGAGGCGTTCACTTCGGCCGAGTTGTTCCTTGACAGCTTTGATCCGCCCTCGGCTGCCTGCATCTTGTTGGATGTGCGCATGCCGGGGATGGATGGTCTGACGTTGCTTGAGACTATGGGGGCGGATCGCAGGGACGTGCCTGTGATCATGGTCACCGGGCATGGAGATGTGCCGCTGGCGGTGCGCGCAATGCAGGCAGGTGCCGCCGACTTTGTCGAAAAGCCGTTCGAGCAAGCGCGATTGCTTCAAGGGATCGACCAGGCGATCGCCAATGCCACATCGGCATCTGAGACAAAGGACGATGGCCTGGCGGGGCGGTTTGCACGGCTGACGCCGCGCGAGACCGATGTGATGCGCCAGATGGTGATCGGCCATCCGAACAAGATCATCGCGCATAATCTGCAGATGAGCCCCCGAACGGTCGAGATCCATCGTGGCCGCGTCATGAAAAAAATCGGCGCCGAGAACCTGTCACATTTGGTGCGGCTGGCGATCAAGGCCGGCCATGATCCAGACACTGTCTAAGTCGTAAGGGATTCTCCTTACTATCCCCGGTCTTCGCCAGGCTTCATTCTGTGTTGCCGCACTCGCGGACGTCGCTTGATGGAGTTAGTGCAGGACGTGCAAGGCCAGGACAGAATAGTTGTACACGTGGTCGACGACGACGAAGCGGTGCGCGAGTCTCTCGTGGCAGTTCTCTTTGCTTCCGGCTTCGAGTCCGAGACATTCAACTCCGCCGAGGATTATCTCGCCCTTGCGCCCAGCAACGGCGACTGCCTGCTGCTCGACGTTAACATGCCAGGCATGAGCGGGCTCGACTTGCTCCAATGCCTCTCGGAACAGGGGCAGCGGACCGCGACCATAATTCTCACCGCCAACCCCGATGATCGGTTGCGGGAGCGGGCTCACCAGTTCGGCGTGATCGCGTTCCTAACCAAACCCGTTGCCGGATCGGATCTCCTGGAGGCCATCACGGCCGCCACAAAGGGCGAATAAGGGATTTGCCCTATAAGGGGATTCCCTGACTAACTCTGAGCGTGAAAATAGTCCCTGCTTTCCCCATGGCCGCTGAAGCGGTCATCAAGAAAGACAGGAGGACGAGATGCATTGCCACGCCACGCATTCAACCACCCTTACCGAGCCGAAGACCGGCCGGCCCGCTCCCAGCGAAACCGATCTCGAGCCGCGCATTGCAAAGCTCTTCGATCCGCGGCAGCCGGTGCGTCACGTCCTGCCTGATCATTCGATCCTCCTGCAAGGCGAGCCCGCTGACACCCTTTACCAGATCGTAAGCGGCACGGTGCGTTGCTGTACCTTCTCCGAGGACGGTGTTCGGCAGATCTTTCGTTTTGCCGGCGCGGGCGATTATCTGGGGTTCGCCGATTTCGAGACTTGGCATTTTACTGCGGAAGCAGTCGATCATGTGATCCTGCGCGCCGTTCCTAGGCCGCGCGCCGAGGCCGCGATCGCCCAAAACCCGTCATTGCAGGTTGCCCTGCGGGCGATGATGGTCCGGGGGCTCGCGGCGCGCGAGCGGCATATGTTCATGCTCGCCTATATGCCGGCCGAGGACAGGCTCTACCGGTTCCTGACCGACCTTGCCGCCCGGCGCGGCGCGTCCGGGTTCACGGTCCTGCCGATGAAGCGGCGCGACATTGCCGATCATATTGGCCTGACGTTTGAGACGGTCAGCCGCGGGTTCAGCTCGCTGAAGCGCAAGCGTGCGATCGAGATGCGCGGCAACGACCGCTTTCGAATTCATTCGGACGATCTTCTGCTCGCGGCCTGACAGATACCTGCTGCGCGCCGCCTCCTTCGGCGGCGGTGCGCAGCGAAATAGCCAACTATCTAGGCGCTACCTAGGCGCTACGCCTGAGGCGGTCAGCGGGAAGTTCAGCGAATTGAAACGTCCGAGTGTGCCCTCAATCATCTTGCGAAGTCTGCCAAGGCTGCCTGACGCTAATCACATCCTCCCTCACGACTGCCCGATTTGCACGCAAATGGAAGACGGGGATTTCTTTTTGTGAACGCCTTAATCGCGCTCAGGCCAAACCGCAGGGTCGACCCCTTTAACCGAGCCCACTTGCCTGAATTGCCGGTTGCAGATTGGGCAGGTCACAATTCTTCCGACCGAGAGAATGAGTTCGAGAGTTCGATGCGGCCGAGCCTCATTGCCAGGGCACCGAGCCACTTTTGATGCCAACTCGATAATCTCATCCTTGTCGGCCATGGCGAGGAGATTGGCACGCCTCTCGATTGTGCTCCTTGATCCAGAGCAAGGAGGCGTCTGATGCGTATTCGCTGCCGCCGAACCAGTCAAAGTACCGGTGATCGGCCCCCTACACATCGAACGAATGGCAGTTCAGAGCCCAAATTGACAGATGCTGCTCTGCGTTCGAACAGCGGAAACGTGGCACAAACCGGACGTTGGGTGAACGCGCGCTACACGTATTCCTGACCCAGAACAGACGATCGACACCGAAAAGCGAAAGTTAGCACTCGACGGGGCGGCGACTACGATAGTTGGCGGGATCGATTGCATATTCGCTGCACTGGTGCCTATGGCTTCAGTTGGAGAAAGCCGGCTGACAAAAAGCATCCGCCCGGCCGCGAGTGCGAACGGCTGGGCGGTGAGAGTCTGATCCGGAGACGAAGCAGGAAGGCGTGATGTGGTATGTCTTCTTCCAGCGTCGAGTTGCGTGACATTACCCGGGTGTGTCAGGCCGGGCAGATCAGACGTAATCTCGTGTCCTTGTTTTTGTGCGGTTCATCGCGGTCGCATAATCACCGGTGCAGAGGCATGACGTTGCTAGGGGAAACGTCCCTCTGCAGCCCCTGATTGGCTGGGAGGTGGCACAACCCAGCCGACGGAACAACATTCGCCAGAACCCGTGGTGCGACACCAATCGCTAGGGCGAGACGGATCAGCTGAGCTCGACCGAGGTAACGCTTGCCGTCCTCGAATTGCGTGATCTGATCCACACTCACATTGGTCACACTTGCGAGATACTCACGGGAAATACCAACAATCCACCGCTGTTGCCGAAACCTGGCACCGGCAGTGAGACTCTGATCAAGTGTCGTGACAAAGCGCACGCTACTCATGAGCTACCCCCTCTTAAGCAACTGATTGCTGGTAATCCCAGCGCACATTCATAGCGAGAACCCTTGGCTCGTAGAAACCTTTCTAATGTGCGATTAGAAAATTTCATTATTTTGATTTTGCAACCAGCAGGCGTATCGACGGCACCTTCCTCGCCCAATCAAATGCCCAGACCATGTCCAACTGGCATCGAGCGACGATCTTCCTGCCTCCTTTCGCCGAAACGGATCCCAAGTTCGGCCAACAACGATGCTATTCTCGGCGGAGAGGGTGGTCACCTCGCCCCCTAATTTGAGGTGATCACCTTCACATCGTGGCCCGATGATCTTGGTCATCTAGCGACGGCGAGGCATTCCATCCATGGGGCTCAAACGTCAGTTCTTTGCACTTTCTAGACGCTGATCGTCGACTGCGCCAACGTCCACTTCTGACCCGAGTCGATCTCAACGAGAGGCTTATGGCGGCTCGTCAGCCGGTCCGGCCGCCATATGGGGGTAGGTTGTCGAGCTGTCGCATCTCACACGGTCACAAAGCGGTCCGGATTCGGAAAGTGCGGCGGTAGTGCGCGGCGAAGGACCTTTGCCACCGAGATAACGTGGTTCGCATCCGCGAGTGGCCAGCGCTGTTGCGAAGCGAGATAATCGGCAATGCCAGGATCTGTCGTGACCCGTTCCCGATGAGCTGCGAGCCACGGGTTCTTCTCGAGGATATCGGACGCAATCTCTGCGTAGTGAGTAGTGGCTTCTGCGAGGACCACATCGGCGAAGCTGAGCCGGCCGCCGGCAACATGTTCCCGGCCATCGGCGAGGCGGGCCTCGAAACGCTCGCCGAATTTCCGCATCGCGGCATCGAGATTTGCACGGGCCTGCGCGGGCGTCGGCTGAAAAGGGGCGGAGAGGGCAGGCTCGGCGAAGTCAGCCACGGCGCCTGCCACCATGTCGATCACGGTGCGCTCTGTATCCTCGTCGCCGTAGAAGTCGCCGCGCCTGGCTAGGTGCCGGATCATTGCGCTGGACTGAAAGAGCTCGAGCGCCTCGAACTCGAGTAGCGGGAGCTGATTGAAGGGCAGACGGCTGGAGGCCCGAAGTGCCTCGAAATCTTCCGGCTCGGTGAGGCCGACATTTCGGAAGGGAATCTCATTATCGGCGAGCATCCAGCGCGTCGTCTCCGCCCGCCCGCGTCCGGCAAAGTAGGTCAGCGTCGCGATCGTCATCCGGGAATCTCCAATCGGGTTACGTGGTGAAAGCTTATGGCCAGAGAATTTCGCTGTCCAAGCAAAGGCTCACCTTAGTCAAACGGCTGCGATGATCTCCAATTCCACACGCCAGGCAGGGTTCACCAGCCCGCTGACGATGACCAACGTTGAAGGAAAGCACCGGTCACCGAAGAACTCTGACCGAATGTTGCGTAGCATTTTCAAATCGGAGCGATCGATCAGGTAGATGCGGAGCATGACTACATCGCCGAACCCCATACCCGCATCCCGCAAGCACGCGGCAATGTTCCAGAATGCGCGCCGGCACTGATCTTCGAAATCAGGGGAAACGGAGCCATCCGGATTGACGCCGACCTGTCCGGAGAGGTGAAGCCATTCGGATGCCTTGTTGGTTAAAACCCCATGGCTATAGTTCGGCACTTCCAGGCTAACGATGTCGGTGGGGTCGATGGTTTGGCTTGGCATGCCTCGTCCTTTCGTTTCGGTGGAACGTCATCTGCTGGATTTCCGACTATCAGGCTTGAGGGTCAATTTGCCGATGGATGAAAGGCCTGATCTTGGACGGCCAGGAGCGCGTGTCTTGACCCTGAACGGAAGATTCCGCTTATGCTTTGGGAAAGCGGGAAACCTCACTGGATGGTTTTGAGCTCGGCGAGCGCGTCGCCCAAGATCCTAACGGCGGAGTGAATGAACAATCCCGCAATGACTGCGGCCACAATCAAATCTGGCCAACGCGAGCCAAACGCGCCGACAGCAAGTGCCGCCACTACGACGGCGGCGTTGCCAATTGCATCATTCCGACTGAATAGCCAAACCGCGCGAACGTTGGCATCGCCTTCTCGAAAGCGCAACAGAATCGCAGCGCAGCTCAAATTCACCACCAGCGCAATAATGCCAATGCTCCCCATAAGAACCGCTTCAGGCATTTGAGTTACGAACACGCGATAGAGCGTGGCTGCCAAGACGCCCAATCCCATAAGTGCGAGGAACACGCCCTGAATGAGTGCTGTGTAGGCCCGAAAGTTGGCGCTCCAGTTCAATGCAATCAGACCCAAACCAGTAATGATACCATCGCCCAAGAAGTCGAGTGCATCAGCCTTGAGAGCCTGTGACCCTGCAAGATAGCCGGAAACCGACTCCGCGACGCCCATTGCCAAATTCAACCCGGCCACCAACCAGAGCGCGCGCCGGTATGAGGGGCTCGAATGGGTTGGTAACTCGAGCTCGCAGGCGCAGGATTTCTTCTCGCTCATGTCCCATGAAGCGTAACACGGCCCAAACGGCAATGTCTTTTGTTGGCACTTTCTCGACGTAGCCCCAACGGCAGCAATAGGAACAAACCGGACATTTGGATTCTGGCCTAAACGGCAGCTTCGTCCCGCTTAGCAGGCGTTGCACTTTGAGAAAGACTTCGCGGTCGCAGTGAACGACTGCTTTGAGCCCAAACTACCTGATGCTGCACCGCGTTCGAGTGGCAGCAACGTGGGGCAAACCGGACACTCAGATTGCCTGCGCTATGCGCACTCACGTCCCAAAGATGACCTAGCCTGTTCGTCAAGAAACCCCAAGGACGACTTTCGTGTGAAAGCCTTGGATCCCAACGAAGTGCGTTCATAGAAAACTTCCACACTCTGCGCGATGGCCGGCTCCCAATCACGGAACCAGTGAGAATGTTCTAAAAGGCCGAATTCTCTTACGTCCCGTTTGACGCAGGCCGTGCTGGCCAAGGTGTTGGCCTATTAACGCGCACTTCTAAATCTGGCGGCTTCGATCCGAGAGCGGAACGCAGGCGCATCGTTTTGAAATATCGTTGCCAGGCCCAGATCACGATCTGCGCTTGATTCAGGGCGTAGAGGACCTCGCCATTTAGGAGCTCATACCGACAACGCGCTAATCTGATCTCTCCAATCGCACCACCTTAAAGTCAGGCACTCCAGGATCTTGATCGTAAACTTTCAATCTTATTGATCCGAAACATTCCAATATCGACAAATTCAGTAGATTTATCACCCTAGAGTAGAGAGCAACTGCAAAAAGCATCTGTATAGGTGAGTCAAAGTATTAAATTCACTAATATGCCATAAGCATTCTTTATTTCGCCTATTTCTAGAGTCATACCGCAACCTACTCTGAATTTGTCTCAGATGAGTGAGCGGTAGTTATGAAGAAGTTAGGCGTAGATCAGATCGTTGATGCCAAGGTCCTTGGAGCCATTGCGACACGCGAACACACCAATGTTCGGAACCGTACGCTCAGCACGGCATCGCGACTCAGTGCACTACTCCTTTCATGTGCAGTCCTCTCTTTGGCCGGTTGCAACTCCGTCGGAAACCGCTTGTCCAATAACTCGCCACAAACCGGCGTGAAAGAATCCTCGGTTGTGGGCGGCGGCGTGGAAGAAGTCGGCGGGGGCATCATTGTCTCGACGAGGCTGATCGAACTCATAGAAAGTTCAGATCGCGCTTCGCTGGGATTTGGCGATCAGGACAGGGACGAAGATCGTGGCCGCGATGCGGATCATGGCCGAGACACAAATCCCGTTGACAACGACGGCGGGAACAAAGGTCACGGCAACGGCGACGAAAACGATGAAAGTGGCGACAATGGCCGCGACAATGCCGACTCCGACAACCCGGGAAGTCCTGACGGGCCAGGTGGCAACGGTAACGGCGGCGACAACGGCGGCGGCAACGGCAACGGCGGCGGCAATGGCGGCGGCGGAGGGCA
>JAOTXT010000038.1 GCA_029862205.1 Paracoccaceae bacterium | reverse complement strand
CCGGGATAGGAAATCTCCGGGGCTTTATCCCGACAATCCTACCTCTGTCTCTGGCGTATGGTGAAAGGTCGAGGAATCCGCATCCCGTTCCGTGCCGCCGCTTGCTAGCACGAACTCGGGCACCGGACGCGTGGAGCGCATCCAGCCCATTAAACCCTTCAGACATCTTAAGCGGCAGGGCCTGTTGAGATGGTGTGTGCCTCGACCCAGGCATCCAGGTCAGCGACGCGATAGCGAACCGACCGGCCAAGCGCGACCCAAGGAGGCCCGGCCCGTTTCATGCGCAGCTTGGCAAGAGTGGACGCGGATAATCCAATGCGATCTGCAGCGGCGTCAGGCTTAATCAACTTATATTTCTCGTCCATTTATTACTCCTAAATGGATGAGACATCGCCCATGTCATCCGAGCACGCGGATTGACAATTTCCAGCACGCAGTCCAACTTCGCAGACATGCGCGGGGCGAGCCTCGCCTATCTAAAGCAGGACGGGAAAGAGGTGGCCAAACGCTACTTTCCCGTTCTGCGCTCACCCCCAAGAAGCTAGATCGCTCCCTGAAGGACCAAACAATTCTAGCCGAGTCCATTAGAGCGGAGGAACTACAAAATGCGCCGAGCTCGCCAAAAAAGGTGCCGACATTCAGTCGTCCTTCACTGAATCAATTTGTTTTTCTTCGCATGCCCTTTATCTCGACAATATCGGCATCTTTCGTGCCCGCCAATTTCGCCGCCATGCTCGCACCCATCCGTTCCCGCAATTCGGTGAGTGGCGCGCCCGCACGTCGGGCATAGCGATCTGCCATAGCCGTCGTCTTGTGACCAACCATATCGCGCAAGAGATGTGCGCCGACGCCCCAATGCGGGCGCCATAATCGCAAAATGTTACCCCTTGGGCTTCAATTCAGAGATGACCGCGCTGTTCGCGACGTTCAAAGCCGCTGCAACTTGACCACCGATTGCCTCCGACGCCGCTCGTAGCGGGTCATCCGCCAGATGGGCGTAACGCTGCGTTGTGCGAGTTTCCTTGTGGCCGAGTAGCGCTCCAATAACCGGTAGCCCCATGCCGCCCGCAGCGCCCAGCGAGGCGAAGCTGTGGCGAAGGTCGTGCAGCCGAACATTCGCAAGCCCGGCGCGTTCCCGAACCAGTTTCCACGGTCGTTTAAGGTCTACGAGGTGCCCGCCGGCCGCCTCACCCGGAAACACATATGGATTGTGCGCCATTCGAGGGATGTCGGCCAGCAGCGCCAGCGCAGCCGCGTTCAGCGTGATGACCTTCTTACCGGTCTTGCTCTCAGGTAGGTTCAGGCGCCCGCCCTCGAAATCGACCCAATCCCAGCGCAGCGACAGCGCCTCGGATCGACGCGCGCCAGTCAGGGCCAGAAACCGGATGGCCGTTGCGGCGATGGGCGATCCGCCCTCGGCCTCATAGGCCCGCAGCGCCTCGCCCATCGCGCGCAACTCAGCCGGCGACAGGAAGCGCTCAGCGCCCTCGCTTTCCTTGAACGGCTTTATATTGCGAACGGGATTTGATCCGTCCGGGCGCCAGCCCCATACCTCGGCAAGGTTCATCGCCTTCGAAAGCAGCGCTCGCGCCCGGTTCGCCGCACCGGGGGTTGCTTTCTTGGATTTGTGCCAGCGGTCGATTTCGTCGCGGGTCATCTCCGAAACCTTACGCCGGGCGAAGGCAGGGGCGAGGTGCAGGCGGATCAGCCGCAAATCTTCCTCGATGCTGCGGGGCTTCTTGTGCGGGCGGGCGTGATCGGAAATGTAGCGCTCGAACAGGTCCGCCATGGTCGGGGCAGTTCGCTTGGCCTGTTGCTGTCCGAAGGGGTCACCACCCTTCGCGACTTCCAGCAGGTATTCCCGTGCCATGGCGCGCGCGTCGGAGAGGGAAAGAACGGAACATTTGCCAAGCGCAGACCGGCGCTGCGAGGCATCACGCCCCCGGCCGATACGGTAGCGCAGGACATAGGTCTTGCTTGTCGGCCTGATCCGGACACCCAGGCCGGGCACGTCATCATCCCAAAGGAAGGTTTCCGCCTGATCCGGCTTGGCATCCCTGATCCGCTTATTCGTGAGGCGCATTTCCGTGGTTCCATCCGCTGTCGTGGAACCATCATGGAACCACGAAAACAGAATATAGGGGAATTGCGAGGAACCAGCAAGAAACACAACATTATGAAATAGAATATTTTTTTGCGGCAACGTGAGCATATAGGAATTGTCAGGAACCAATTGCCCGCAGACTACGAATCTGGGGGTCGGGAGTTCGAATCTTCCCCGGTGCGCCACAAATTCTCGTTAAGCGGTTGCTAAATATATAAATTTTTTTCCATGAATTTATCCTCCCCCAAAAATTCCCCCAATCATTCTGTGAGAGTCACAAGGCCGCTAGAATGGTCGAAATCGAAAAATCCTCTTCGGGCAAAGCTAGGATAGCCACGTGCTCGCGGTCCTCTGGCCCTCAATGCACGGGCGTTAAACGAATGCATCAAGTCGGATAAAGCGGCCAGGAACAGGACTCGCTCACAAGGCCTGTGCCAATCTTTGCCTGATCGGCGGTGTGCCGCCGGTCTTCGTCTCGAGCCAACCGGTAGAGGGTTCGGAATTCCTGCTGATCGCTGGGCCGGATGGCGGGCCGCTTCCGAAAAAAGTCTATGATCAGGTCGGGCTCTTCATCTCGGTCGAGGGCGTGATCGAGCGCCGCGGCGACCTCTTGGTCTTCCGCATCGATCCGGACAGCATCGCGGCGCTGTGATGGGTAGGCGAATTTTCTGGCTTGTCTTCACAATGGCCGTCGGGATCGTTCTTGTCTACATCTCGCGCTTTTGGGAGTTCGATCTCTGGAGCCGCGAAGGCCTGTTCGGCGTCGCTACACTGCCGCCAGGCGGCGACCTTTTGGCCCGCTGGTTGCGCGGCATCCGGTTTTGGGGCTTGATTCCAGTCAAACGGCCAATCCCTGAAATCGCGAGGATGCACCTGCAGAGCAATATTCGGTTTCAAAATGACCCAGAGCAGCCCGGGCGCGGAGTGGAACGCTTACAATTCAACGCGTATGTCGATCCTTGTCGAAGAAAGTCGCTTCGCGAAGCAGGAATTGGCGGCCACCGGGTCGCTGATGCCGGCCGTGTTGGCGGGGGCGCCGATTTGCGGGAATACGGGCCGCGGGACGCCCGGGTCCCTGCCTGACGGCTGAGATCGTGGAGCACCCTGGGCCTGCCACGCCGCTGCGGCTCGATCGCCTGGCGCTCTTTGTCGGGCCTCTGATCCTCGTTGCAGCGCTTGTCCTGCCGCCACCGGCCGACATGACGGACGAGGCCTGGCGGGCCAGCGGACTGGCAGCGCTTATGGCCCTTTGGTGGTTGACCGAGGCGATTCCGCTCGCGGCGACGGCGCTTTTGCCGATCGCTCTTTGGCCGCTCGTGCGGGGGGATTCCGATCCGCTGCCCACGGCGACATATGCGCATCCGTTGATCTTTCTCTTCCTGGGTGGATTTCTGTTGGCCAGGGCGATCGAATCCGCGGGTCTCCACCGACGGCTCGCGCGTGCGACGCTCTCGCTCGCGGGGCAGGGCTCTCGCCAATTACTCGCGGCGGTCATGCTGCTGACCGGATTTCTGAGCCTTTGGGTCAGCAACACCGCCTCCGCGATGGTTATGATGCCGATCGCGGCGGCGGTCGCGGGCGAGGGCCGATCCAACGACCGGTTCGCGGCCGCGCTGATGCTGGGTGTTGCGTTCGCGGCCACGATCGGCGGCATGGGATCGCTGATCGGCACACCGCCGAACGCGCTCTTCGCCGCCTACGCCGCCGAAATACTCGGTGTGGAGATCGGCTTCGCGGAATGGGCACTGGTTGGTATCCCTGTATCGGCGATCTTGATGGCCGTTGCTTGGGCCGTCCTGTCAGTCTTCCTGCGACGGGCGAGCGGCGGCATCGACGCGGACCACCTTTTCGGCGGCCTTACGCCGATGTCGTCAGCCGAGGTCAGGGTTGCGGTTGTCGCCGCGCTCACGGCCCTGGCCTGGATCACGCGTCCGCTGCTGCAAAGCCGGATCGGCGAGGACGCGATCACGGACGCTGGGATCGCCATCGCGGCCGCGGTTGCGTTGTTCATTCTTCCAGCCGGCAATGGGCGGAGACTGCTCGAGTGGGAGATTGCTGTCGGGCTGCGCTGGGACGTGCTGATTCTTTTCGGGGGCGGATTGGCGTTGGCGCAGATCATGAGCGATAGCGGGCTGGCCGAATGGATCGGCGGGCGGATGCTGGGCTTGGGCCAGTTGCCGGCGCCGGCGCTGATCTTGCTTTTCGTCGCGGTGGTCGTGCTTCTGGGCGAACTTGCCAGCAACACGGCGATGGCGGCGATTTTCCTTCCGGTGGCGGGCGCCGCTGCGGTGGCGCTTGACTGGGATCCGGTGAGATTCACGCTGCCGATCGCGCTGGCCGCGTCCGTCGGTTTCATGCTTCCGGTCGCGACCCCACCGAATGCGATTGTCTTCAGCCATCCCGCGGTCACGCGGCGCCGGATGCTGATTGCAGGCGCGCCCTTGGATGTCGTCGGTATGCTTGTCGCGGCGGGTCTAGGTTATGCGATGAGCGGCATCGTTCTTTGACCCACAGCGCCAGGATGACCGAATTCGCCGGCCAGCTACGTGCGCTGCGTGAGTTCGCATCGCCAATGCGTCCCGATCTTCGGAATCTGATGCAGGTCAAAGCAAGCCGTCCGGCTCGTGCCTATCCTGCCGGTCAATGAACGAATGAGGCGATCGGAATGGAAAAGCGGCACCGCTTTGACGCGGTCTTCATCCTGCTGGCCATCCTGGCCGTGCTTTTCATCCAGGATATCGTGCAGCGCGCGCGCTTGGTCGAGGTCATTCCCTACAGCACGTTCCTGGACCTCGTCGAGGCCGGGCAGGTCGGCGATGTCGAGATCGGCACGAACGAGATCAGAGGCAATTACACGACACCTCATAACGGCAGGACGAGTTTTATCACCCGTCCAGTGGAGCCCGGCATTGCCGAAACCCTGCAAGACTCTGGCGTGACCTATACGGGTTCGGCCGATTCAACCTGGTTCGGCGCCCTTGCCTCGTGGCTTCTGCCAATGCTGATCTTTTTCGGCATCTGGCTTTTTATAATTCGGCGCATGGCCGAGCGCCAGGGCCTGGGCGGGATGATGTCGATTGGCGAGACCAAGGCGAAGATTTACGTGGAGACCGACACCAAGGTGACCTTCGACGATGTGGCGGGCGTCGATGAAGCCAAGGAGGAGCTGCGCGAATTGATCGACTTCCTGCGCGACCCGCAGGAGCATGGAGTGCTGGGCGCAAGGGCGCCGAAAGGCGTGCTGTTGCTGGGTCCGCCGGGGACGGGCAAGACCCTGCTGGCACGCGCGGTCGCCGGCGAGGCGGGGGTGCCGTTCTTCTCGATCTCCGGATCGGAGTTCGTCGAAATGTTCGTGGGCGTCGGTGCTGCCCGGGTGCGTGATCTCTTCGAGCGCGCGCGGGAGAAGGCGCCGGCCATCATCTTCATCGACGAGCTTGATGCGCTTGGCCGTGCCCGGGGCATCTCGACTCAATTCGGAGGGCACGACGAGCGCGAGCAAACCCTGAACCAGCTTCTGTCCGAGTTGGACGGCTTCGATGCTTCCGTGGGCGTGGTCCTGTTGGCGGCCACCAACCGGCCCGAGATCCTCGATCCCGCGCTGTTGCGCGCCGGGCGGTTCGACCGTCAAATCCTGATCGACCGGCCGGACAAGGCGGGCCGCGAAGCGATCCTGAAGGTCCATTTGAAGAACGCCCGGATCGCCCCCGCGGTGGATCCGGCCGACGTGGCTGGTCTAACGACCGGCTTCACCGGAGCCG
Source organism: Paracoccaceae bacterium (assembly GCA_029862205.1). GTDB lineage: Bacteria > Pseudomonadota > Alphaproteobacteria > Rhodobacterales > Rhodobacteraceae > Thermohalobaculum. The sequence continues at coordinate 34,411 of JAOTXT010000038.1, read as the reverse complement.
ATCTTGCGAACTTGGTCAACGAGGCGGCGCTGTTGGCCACGCGCCGCCGTGCGGATGCGGTCGAGATGGACGATTTCACGCGCGCGATCGAACGGATCGTGGCGGGGCTCGAAAAGCGCAAGCGGTTAATGAACCCGCGCGAGCGCGAGATCGTCGCTGTACACGAGACGGGTCACGCGCTGACCGCGCTGGCGCTGCCGGGTACGGACAAGGTACACAAGATATCGATCATACCCCGCGGTGTCGGTGCCCTGGGCTATACGATTCAGCGACCGACCGAGGACCGCTATCTGATGACCCGCGAGGAATTGGAGCGGAAGATCACCGTGCTGTTGGGCGGACGGGCGGCGGAGCATCTGGTCTTCGGGCATTTCTCCACCGGCGCGGCGGACGATCTGGCCAAGGCGACCGACATCGCGCGCTCGATGGCGATGCGCTATGGGATGGACGAGGATCTTGGCCATGTCGCATACGACACCGAGCCGCCGAACCTGCTTGGCCTTCCTGACGAGCGCCGCGCCTTTGGGCCACGACCCAGTGAACGAACCGCCGAGCGGATCGACGAGTGCGTGACCGAAATCCTGGACCAAGCATTCGGGCAAGCGACCGCGATCCTGACCGCGAACCGCGCGGTTCTGGACGATGCATCGGCGGAACTCCTAAGGAGCGAGACGCTCGACGAGGCAGCGATTGCCGGCTTCGCGGAGAACCTGGCGCCACCAGGCAACGATTTGCCCGAGGCCTCGGAACCTCGACAAGCCCAATCGCAAGGTTGATGCGCATCAATGCGCCGTTGCGTGGGTATGCAATTGTGAAATAGTAAGAAAAGGCCGCCGGGCGTGGCGGGGACTGGTAACGGAGGCACGGATGACCTACCGCACTTTTCTGACCTATCTGGACGGCGACGAGGCATCGGAGGCCCGTGCCGCGGCCGCGACCGGACTTGCCCGGCAGTTCGACGCGCATCTGACCTTTCTGGCCATCGGATACGAGCCCAACATCCCGCCTTATGCCTATGGCGAGGCGGCGGGCGCCGTCTTGGCCGAGATGGCTGCGGTCGCCGAGTCGGAGGCGCAGGAGCGGTCGAAGAAAGCGGGCGAGATGATTGATCGTTCGGGTATTCGCGGCGATGTGATCCCGGTCACCTGCCGGTTCGGCGCATTCGCGCAGACGATCGGCGACCATGCGCAATTCACCGATCTGACGGTGCTGACCCAGCCTTATGGCGAGACCATTCCCCGAAGCGCCGCGGATGCTTTCGAAGGGGCGATGTTCGATGGCGACGGCGCGGTGCTGATTTGCCCCGCCGGTCTAGAGAGGCTGGACGCGAAGACTGTAATGATCGCCTGGAACGGATCGCGTGAGGCCTTGCGCGCGACGCGGCGCGCGATGCCGGTTCTGAAGCAAGCCGAGCGGGTCGAATTACTGATGATCGAGCCGCCGGAATATCGGAGTGAGCCCGGCCACCAGATGGCGACAATGCTCTCGCGCCACGGCGTGCCGGTAGAGGTTGCTGCAGAGCCGGGCACGGTCGACCCGATCAGCACGACCCTGCGGCGGCGTGCCCGCGAGATGGGGGCGGGATTGATCGTCATGGGCGGCTATGGTCATTCGCGGTTCAGGGAATACATGATCGGCGGGGCGACACGCGATATTGTGTCCGAGACTGACGTGCCGATCCTCATGGCGCACTGACGCTCCTGCGCTGGAGCCATTGCGGCGGGCGGGACGGAGCCGGTTGGCCGTCCGTTCCGTCTGAAGCGCCGCAAGGGGATCCAGCGTGATCATCAGCATTCGAGACTGGCTGGACCGGACGCTCGGCGATCTGATGCGGCAGCTTCGCTGGTCGTTCCTGCCCCCCTTGATGGTCTATTTCGCGGCCGGGGTCTCGGGCCTGACCTCGGTGGTCGGAACCTTTTTCGTCAAGGACCAGCTTGGATTGTCCGCTGCTTTTCTAGCGGGATTGACCTTTTGGGCCGGGCTCCCATGGGTGCTCAAGATGCCGCTCGGCCATTTGGTCGATCTGTTCTGGCGGCATAAGGCGGTACTGGTCTGGTGTGGCGCCTCGCTGATCGCGACCTCGCTGGCGATCATGTATGGCCTCGTCGCGCATGCGGATGCGATGCGCGCGGTCATGCCGGTCGAGAGCTGGTACGTGCTCGCCGCCTTGCTGGCACCCTCGGGCTATGTGGTTCAGGACGTGGTCGCGGACGCCATGACCGTCGAGGCGATCCCCGTCGCGGACGAGACCGGCGCACCGTTCACCAAGGATCTAAGCCGGGCGATGCACACGACGATGCAGACGCTGGGCCGGTTCTCGATCATCAGTGGCTTCGCCGTCGTCGCCGCCGTGAATATTTACATCTTCTCGGATGTCGAGGCGCTTGATCCGGCGCTCAAGACCAATCTCTATGCGCGGGTCTATCTGATCGCGTTGGTCATTCCGGCACTGTCGGTCAGTGGCGTCCTGCTGCACGGTGCGATCCAGCGGCGGATGGCCTCGCCGGGCGCCGCCCCGGAGGTGCCGGGGCAGGAAACGGCCACCGAGCCCAATTGGCAGATTCTGGGTGGCGGCCTGGCTTTCGTCATCATGACCGTAGCAATCGGCCTGTCGGATATCGCATACGCTCAGGAGATCGTCTTCGCCGGCTCGATGTTGATCGTCTGTTTCCTGATCTCTCGGCTGATCAGGGTGCTCAGCGTCGACCAGGCGCGGATGCTGATCGGCACCGCCGTCATCATCTTCGTCTTCCGCGCGGTGCCTTTGCCGGGTCCGGGTCTCAGTTGGTTCGAGATCGATGAATTGGGTTTCGACGAGCGATTCCTGTCGATCCTGTCGTTGATCACCTCGGTCCTGACCCTGGTCGGGCTCGTGGTGCTGCGCCCGCTTATGACCCGGCGCTCGATCGCCTATATCGTCGTCCTGCTGACGATCGCCGCCGGCGTCCTGTCTCTGCCGAATATCGGCCTCTATCAGGGCGTCCACGAATGGACGGCGGCGCGGACCGGTGGCGTGGTGGACGCGCGCTTCATCGCGATCCTGGATACGGCGATCGAGTCGCCGCTGGGTCAGGTCGCCATGGTTCCGATGCTGGCCTGGATCGCCCGCAACGCACCTGCCGAGCTCAAGGCCACCTTCTTCGCGGTGATGGCCTCCTTCACCAATCTCGCGCTGTCGGCAAGCAGTCTGGCGACGAAGTATCTGAACGAGGTCTTCACGGTGACCCGCCAGGTCGTGGACCGGGATACGGGCCAGGTGACGGTCGCCGCCGACTATTCGGAATTGGGTATTCTGCTGATCCTGGTCGCGCTTCTTGTTGTCGCGCTCCCGCTCATGGCAGTCGCCCTCGTCCAGATGTCGCGTTTCCAGACGAGTGAGTAGGGGTCACTTTTCCGCGGCGGTGTCGAGCAATTCGCGCAATCGCGTGACCGGAATGCCCAGGTTCGAGCCCCCGAATTCCGGCAGGATGGCGGAGTTTATGGCGATCACCCGTCCGTCGCTGTCCAGAACCGGGCCGCCGCTGCCGCCATGCGTCGTCTCGGCGTCGTAGACCACCGCCTCGGGCGCGACCTGACCGACGATGCCGCGACTGGCCAGCGGCGCGATCATGCCGACCTCGGCCAGCCGTTCGGCGACGCGCCAAAAGTCGACCTCTCCCGCATCTTCGAGCTCCTCCAGGAAGGCCACACCCGACTGTGCCAGCAGCGAGCGCAATCCGGTTGGATAGCCCATGACGATCACCTCGTCGCCGGCGGTCGCTCCTTGATCGGCAAGCGTCAGACCGGCGAGCTGAACGGAGGGTGCGTCCACCTCCAGGAGCGCCAAGTCCGAGCTGTCGCTGGCGTGGACGATGCGCAAGTCCACCGGCTCCGCACGCCCAGGGAAATACGCGATGAACCGCAGCACCGCGGGTTCCATCATGTCGCCTTCCAGCTGCTGGGGAGTCCCGGCACTCTCCCAGGGCATCGCGACATGGCGATTGGTCACCAGCCGGCCAGTCTCACCCACCAGGAAGGCGGTGCCGGTGAACTGAACCTCGGCGACCGGGCCATCCCCGGTCAGCGACAGCAACGGCTGACCCCAGGGGGTGATCACTGGGACACCCTCATCGCTCATCACATGGCGCAGCATCTGACCGGTCTCGCGGTGGCGCAGCCCATAGGAACCCTGCAGGAAGGCGATGGCCGGAACCGATTGGGCGATCACGCGCGCGGTCGCGCCGAAGCGCTGTTCCAGCGCCTCGAGTCGGGCGACGCTCGATGTCATGCGCTGACCGAGTTCCTCGCGCAGTGCTGCCAGGTCGCCAGGTCGGAGCGCCTCGGCGCGTGACTTGGCAAGCGCGGACGAGACCCGCTCCAGCTGGGCGGACCCGCGCTCGATCTGCGCACCCATCTGCTGGGTGATTTGATACTGGTTGTAGAGCAGCCATCCCAGCACAGCGAACGTGATGATCACGCCGATCCGGAAGAAGATCGTCGTCTCGTGGATCAGGCGGTGGCCCAGATCGCCCGCCGCGTGGGTCACACGCGGGGCCAGCGGCCGGCGGCTTGACCGCAGATAGGCAATTGAGTCACCGACGATCTCGTCGATCGTCCAATGTGGCGAGTGATGATCATTAAATAGGCGGAAGCGCGAAATCGGGCCGGTCTCGCCAAATTCGATCACATCACCATGGAGCAGGCGCTGCCGTGTCACAGGCTTGCCGTTGATCCAGAGCTTGCAGCCCTCGGCGCAGGCCAGCAGGAAATCCTGCCCCTCGGCCTCGATCGACGCGACGACGGTGCCTTCGGGCGCCGGCTGGTCCAGGGGACGAAGCCTCAGGAGACGGTCCTTCCCCAGGATGACGTCGAGCCGCGGCGCCGAGAGCCAGCCGATCCGGCCCCGCGAGGGCCCGGTCAGGTGCTCAAGCGCTGCGGTGACCGGCGCCTGGCTGCTGCTTTTCTCGTCGTCCGTGTTTTTCATGGTCCCAACCGCACGATGGCATGAAACCGCGGGCAATCATCCGCCGCCACCCGTGGAAAGATGCATCCACATCAATCTACCAACGTAATCGATCGCCGGAAAAGGGCCAGGCTGCCCGCTAACAGCGCTAGGCCCAGCACGGTGACAGCAAGGAATTCATCCCAGACATTTTCAATCCCTGCACCCTTATAGATGATCGCTTGGCTGAACGAGATAAAATGGCGTGATGGCAGAATCAGGGTCAGCGGCTGCAACCAATCTGGCTGTCCCTCGACCGGGGTGTCTCCGCCCGACAGCATTTGCATTGGCATGATCGTGAGGATGATGAGAAGCGCGAACTGGGCCATGGAGCGTGCGATGGTCGCCAAGAAGGTGCCGAGGGCGGTCGCAGAGAACATGTAGAGCGCCGCGCCCGTTAGAAATAGCAAGCGCGAGCCCTCGATCCGAACCTGCAGAACCCCTTCGACAATCATCAGCAACGATAGTGTCGATACGACCAGCACGATTGCGCCATTCGCCCAAATCTTCGCAATCGCGATATCAAACGGCGTCACCGGCAGGGCGAGCAGATGCTCGATCGTTCCATGCTCGCGCTCGCGGATCAGCGCGGCGCCCGTCAGAATTATGGTCAGCATCGTGATGTGCGAGATCAGTGAGACGATGCTTTGAAATTTCACGGTGTCGCGGTTCGGATTGAAGGCGCTGTGCAATACCAGGTTCACACGCGGAGAACGCGCCCCCACCGGGCTCGCTGAAAACCGCAAGATCTCGGCCGCCAGGATGTTTTGGATGTAGCCGGCACCGATTCCGGCCTGCTCCATGGCCGTAGCATCTACCTGCACTTGGATCTCGGGGCTGCGCCCGGCCAGGATGTCCGCCTCGAAGCTGGGGGGCACCGCGACGATAAAAAGATAGCGATCGCGGTCCATGGCCCGGTTCGCCTCGGCGGCGGCGATGTACTCGACCGGTTGAAACTCAGGTGCCATGAACGCTGCAGCAAGTGCGCGCGAGAGCGGCGAACCGTCCTCGTCGACAAAGGCGATTGAGGCATTGTTCACCGAGGTCGATGTGCCCGTCGCCTCCATGATCAGCCCAAATGTGAACGAATAGGCGAGAAGGCCCAACATCACCCAGTCGCGGCTGAGGCTGATCATCTCCTTCAGGCCAAGCCACAAGATTCGTCGCAGCCGCGCCATTTCACCGCTCCTGCCCGCGCATGGCGCAGGCGGCGATGACGGTGAAAGCTGGCCCGAAGACCGCTAGTGCCGCGATGTCGGGCAGCAACCCTTCCCAGCCGAGTCCCTTGGTGAAGGCGCCGACATTGAGGTGCAGGAAGTAGGAAGCCGGCCAGAGCGAACCGATGATCCGGGCGCCGCCTTCCAGTGTCGAGACCGGTTGCAGCAGGCCCGAGAACTGGATCGTCGGTATGATCGATGCCAGCGCGGTGGCGAAGACCGCCGCCACCTGGCTCGAGGTCAGCGTCGAGACCACCAGTCCGAACGCGGTGCTGGCCCAGACGAAGAGGAACGCACCGACGATCACCGGCGTGAGCGCTCCTTTCAAGGGCACGCCGAAAGCCCAATCGGCCATGGCGGCCATCAGCAGGAAATTCACGAATGCAATCGCCATATAGGGCAGCTGCTTGCCGACCAGGAATTCCACCCGGTTGGTCGGGGTGACGTAGAAGTTTACGATCGAACCCAATTCGCGTTCGCGGGCGATGCTGGTGGCCGCGAGGATCGCCGGCAGCATGATCAGCAGGATCGCCGGCATGGCGGGCGCTATTGCGGCGATGCTCTCGAAGCTTTGATTGTAGCGGAAGCGCGTCTCGATCCGCGCCGGCCGGGCTTCGTCGAGGCCGCGTTCCAGCCGTTGCTCGGCGAGATAGGATTCGTGGAGGCCCGCCACATAACCCTCGACGGTTTCGCCTTTGAAGGGGATTGCCCCGTCGACGGTCGCCATGACGTCGACCGGCGAGCCGGTTAGATGTTTGCGCCCGAAGCCCGGGGGTATTTCGACAACCAGGGAAACCTTGCCGTCAATCAAGCGCTGGCGGCCCTCTTCGGGGCTTGTGAGCGGCGCCGTCGGATTGAAATAGCGCGAACCCTCGATCGCGGACACGTATGCTCGGCTTTCCGGACTTTGAGAGAGATCGAAAACGGCAAAATCCAGGTCCTCGATATCGAGCGAAATACCGAAACAGAAGACGATCATGAGCAGCGCGGGACCGAAGACCGCGAAGGCGAGGCGTACGGGGTCTCGCAGGACCTCAATTGTCTCACGCCGTGTAAATGCGGTCAGCCGCTCGAGACTGAATAAAGCGTGTCCGGCTTGCTCGGTTGACGCTTCCGGCATGCCGATCGGGGCGCTCGTGCCAGCCGGCTCTCCTTCCTTCAGCTTGGCGATGAAGGCTTCCTCCAGCGTGTCGGCGCTGGCCTCTGCGATGAGCCGTGCAGGAGTGTCGCAAGCAAGCACGCGGCCGTCATGCATCAGCGAGACACGGTCACAACGCTCGGCCTCGGCCATGAAATGGGTCGACAGAAAAATGGTCACGCCGTCGCGACGGGACAGTTCGATCAGCAAGCGCCAAAAATCGTCGCGCGCCTCGGGATCAACCCCGGAGGTTGGTTCGTCCAATATCAGAACGCTTGGCTCGTGAATGACTGCGACGCCCAACGACAGCCGCTGCCGCAGCCCCAGGGGCAGCGCATCAGCCCGTATGGCGGCACAATCCGTCAATCCGAACCGGTCGATCAGTTCGTTGACGCGCCGCCTGCGCTCCGCTGGCGGAATCTCAAAGATCCGCGCGTGCAGGTTCAGGTTCTGGCGAACGCTCAGCTCTCCGTAGAGAGAGAATGCCTGGCTCATATAGCCGACATGGCGGCGCGCCTCGAGATCATGGGCATCGACAGGCCGGCCCAGCATGAAGGCTTCTCCGGCACTTGCGGGCAGCAGACCAGTAAGGATCTTCATGGTTGTCGACTTGCCGCATCCGTTCGACCCCAGAAACCCGAAGATCTCTCCACGCGAGATGCTGAAGCTGACATCGTCGACCGCGACGAAATCACCGAATTTCCGTGTGAGTCCGTACGCCGAGATGATCTCTTCGTCTTCGCCGTCATCTTGTGGCGGAACGATAAGGGGCTCGGCCGGCCGTGAATTTACCTGCAGCCGCCGGTATGCGTCCTCCAAACTGTCGGTCGCGGTCCGCGCGGTGATCTGAGCCGGTGTGCCGCTGCACAGAATCTGGCCGTCGGCGATGGCAACGAGGCTATCGAAATGTGCCGCTTCATCCATCTGAGCGGTGGCCACGACCATGGTGATGTGCGGCCGCGATCGGCGGATCGACGCGATCAATTCCCAAAATTGCTGACGGGAAAGGGGATCGATCCCGGTTGTGGGTTCATCGAGGACAAGCAGGTCCGGATCGTGGATCAGGGCGCAGCAAAGCCCCAGTTTTTGCTTCATGCCGCCCGAGAGGTTAGCAGCCGGTCGGTTCGGGAACGGAGCGAGGCCGGTGGCTGTGAGGAGATGTCTGATCCGGGCATCCCGGTGCGCGTCGTCGTGAACAAAGAGACGGCCGAAGAAATCCAGGTTCTCGTGCACGCTCAATTCCGGATAAAGGTTCTTGCCCAATCCCTGAGGCATGAACGCGATCCGATGTGCGATCCTGCGGCGATGAGAGAACCGCCCGATATCGCCGCCGAAGACGTCAATTCGCCCGGATTGGAGCTGCTTTGCCCCAGTTAGCAAACCCAGCAGCGTCGATTTTCCGACCCCGTCCGGACCGATGAGACCGGTCAAGCTTGCGGGCGCGATTTCCAGTGAAACGTCGCGCAGGGCGGTGATACGGCCATATTGATGGCTCACGCCGTCGACGCGGAGCGGCGCTCCGGTCATTCGAAGAGCTCGGGCGGGATGCGCCGGTTCAGGCGCTCGGGCCAGACGACCGATGGGCTAAGGCGCACATAAGCCATGCCCCGGAGGCCGGTCTTCACATGTTCGATACGCTCGGCGACCAAGTCGGGCGGGATCTTGACCTTGACACGGAAGACCAGCTTCTCCCGTTCTGCAAGGGTTTCGACCTGTTTCGGCGTGAACTGCGCCTCGGGTGAAACGAAACTGACCTCGGCCGGAACCGCGTAATCGGGCAGGGCATCGACCACGATGCGGGCCTCGGCGCCAATCCTGAGTAGCCCGGCATCGGTGGCCGGCAGGAAGATCTCCATGTAGACTTCTTCAAGCGACAGAAGTGACAGGACCGGCCCGCCCGCCGCCACCACCTCGCCTGGCTCGGCCAATCGGTAGAGCACGCGCCCATTCGCCGCCGCGATCAGCGTGCTGTCGGTGATCTGCGCGGCAATCCGGCGTGCCTCGGCCTCGGTGGCGCTGATCTGGCTCTCCGACGTTGCGACATGGGCCCGCGCTGCCCCCAGAACCGCCTCCGCGACCTTGAGCGCGGTCTGCCTGTGCTCGAAGATCGCCTGCGAGATATGTCCCTTTTCGAGAAGGCTTTGAGCCCGCGCGAGCTCGTTCTCGGCCAATTGCAACTCGCTTTGGCGCTGGAGGACCAGTGCCTCGGCCTCGGCCTTTTGTTGCCTGGCGAGCGCGATCTGCGCGCGGGCGCGCTCGAGCGTGGCGGTCAGCTCGGCGATGTCCATCTGGACCAGGGTATCGCCCGCGGAAACCATCTCGCCCTCGCGGACGAATATCTGTTCGACCCGGCCCGGCGTCTTCGCCGAGACGTCGATCTGCTCGGCTTCAAGTCGGCCATTCCCGAAGATGATCCCCGCGGGCAGGGTCGCGCGGCGGGCGTCCAACCATGAATAGCCACCGAAGCCGGCGAGGACCGCGAGCGTCGCGATGATTGCAATCCAGTTCTTGGCGCTCACAGGGCGGCCTCCGTGGATGGTCCGGCGGTCTCGTCGCTTGTCATATCCTGGGCCGTGGTGCCGACAACTCTGCCCCGGGGTCGACAGCCGTCAGCGGTTTGCGGGCTTCAAGCCGGGCGGGTCAGCGGCTGACGAGGACTGAGCATGCCGCGTGGCGTACGACCCTGGCTGCCGTCGAACCCAGGAAATAGTCCTCGATGCCGGGGCGGTGCGACGCCAGGACGATCAGGTCGGCGCCCATGTCGGATGCATAGTCAAGGATCGTCGTCGATGCGTGGCCGATACGGACCTCATGCTCCGCGCCGATATCGGCGGCCATGGCCGAAAGGGTCTCTTGCGCATCCGCGACATTCCGCGCGACCAGCCCTTCCGGAAGCTCGGCCGCGATGAAGCCGGGTATCTCTTCAATGACGTTGAGCGCCATCACCCGGCAATCGGGGCCGCCGGTCTTCCGGGCGAGCGAAAGAATTTTCCGCGCGGCATCCGGGTGTGAGAGATCTACCGGGACGAGGATCGATTGATACACCATTGCCTCCATATTCTTGCAATCATTAAATTGTTGCAGGGCACGACCGTAACGCATTGATGCAGATCATGCGATCTGATTGAGTAGGCCGGAATCGACGTCTCGTAGCGCCCGCCCGTGACACGGAAATGCGATCGTTTATACTCCTGCGTCACCATGAACGCTGGCTGTTCGGCTTAATGACCAAAACCGCTGACGCAACTCCTTTTGAACGCGATCGCTCGCTGCTTGATTCGATCATCAAGAGCGCGCCGGATGCCATTCTGACGGTCGATTCGAAGGGCAGGATTCTCAGCTTCAGCAACGCCGCCGAGCGCATGTTCGGATATACCCAGGAAGAGATCATCGGCCAAAACGTGAACGTGCTGATGCCCGAACCCTATCGCTCGGAGCATGACGGCTATATCGCGCGCTATCTAAAGACCGGCGAGAAGCGGATCATCGGCATCGGACGCGAGGTCAGGGTGTGCCGGAAGAATGGCGAGATGTTCTTCGCCGAGCTCGCGGTCGGGGAATTGTCGTCAAAGTCCGAAAAGATATTCACCGGATTTATCCGCGACATCACCGACCGGATCGAGGCGCAAAGGAAGGCCGCGCGGCTGCAGCGTTCACTGGATCAGCTAGGGCGCACGCAGATGCTTGGCGAGATGGCGACCGCGCTCGCCCACGAGATCAACCAGCCTTTGCTCGCGGTATCGAACTTCGCGCGGGCTGCCGCCCGAACGCTGGAGGCCGGTGACGGCGATGTGCAAAAGGTATCCGGCTTCATGGACCGGATTGCCGAGCAGGCGCAACGTGCGGGCGCCATCGTTCGCCGCATGCGCCGCCTGGTCGAACGCGGACAATCCGATATGTTGCCCGAGGACATCAACGAAGTCGTCCGCGAGGCGGTGAATCAGTTCAGGATGGTTGTCGACAGCCGGCACGACATTACGCTCGAACTCGCAGACGAGCTGCCGAAGGTTCAGGCGGATCGGATTCAGATCCAGCAGGTGATCCTGAACCTGCTCAAGAACGCGCACGAAGCGATGCCGGCCGGCGGCGACGACGAGCTCCACGTAACGACGGAGAATGCCGGTGCGATTCAATTCCGCGCCCGGCGGTCGGGCGAGGTTGAAATCATGGTCACGGTCAGTGACGAAGGCCACGGATTGCCGGACGAAATCGCGGAGAATTTGTTCGATCCATTCGTTAGTGCAAAGAAGGAGGGGTTGGGTGTAGGACTGGCTGTCTGCCGTTCAATTATCGACGCGCATGGTGGACGCATCTGGGCCGAGAATGGGGAAGATGGGGGCGCGGAGTTCCACTTCACGCTGCCCGTGGCCGAGGCCAAATGACGCAGGCGGCGCACAGCCTGGCCCTTGTCGAGGATGACGAGCCGGTCCGCACTTCGCTTTGCGCGGTGCTGGAGAGCTGGGGTTTCTCGGTCGAGGCTTTCGAGGATGGGGAGAGCTTCCTGGCCAGCGATTGGGACCGGCGTGCGGATTGCATTCTGCTGGATGTCCGCCTGCCAGGAATAGACGGGATCTCGGTTCTCTCGAAACTGACGGACCGTGGCGTCGCCGCGCCGGTGGTGATCCTGACCGGGCACGGGGACATTTCCATGGCGGTCGAAGCCCTGCGCATCGGCGCAAAAGATTTCATCGAAAAACCCTTTGATGATGACGATTTGGTGCAAAGAGTTAATGAAGTCATCGAAACGAGCGAGCGCGCGGACCGCGATGCAACCGAACACCGCGGCCGGATCGCGACCTTGACCCCGCGCGAGGCCGACGTGTTCCGTGAGGTGGTCGCCGGATGCGCCAACAAGGTCATCGCGCACCGTCTGGGACTGAGCCCGAAGACGGTGGAGATTCACCGTGCGCGGGTCATGGAAAAAACCGGTGCGACAAACCTGTCTCAGTTGGTCCGAATGGCCCTCAAGGCCGGCATCGACCCCGACACCTAATGGGCGACCGCCGCATAGGGGATTTCCCTTATAAGGGAAACTCCTAACTAACGCTGGATGCGAATCTTGTCCCTGCTGTCTCCGTGGCCACTGAAATGGCCACCAAAATGACAGGAGGACGTTATGCATTGCCACGCCACGGCTTCGAAAGCTCAGAACGCGCCCGCAATCTTTGGGATCTCTTCCGGCGAAACCAATGCCGAGGCGCGCATCGCGGAGCTATTCAGTTCGCGGCTGCCTGTGAGCCACGTTCTTCCTGACCGCGCAATCCTCCTCCACGGCGAGCCTGCGGATACCCTTTACCAAATCGTCAGCGGCACGGTGCGCTGCTGTACCTTCTCCGAGGACGGGGTTCGGCAGATCTTCCGGTTTGCCAGTGCAGGCGACTATCTGGGCTTTTCCGATTTCGAGACATGGCACTTTACCGCCGAGGCGGTCGACCATGTGATCCTTCGCGCCATCCCGCGGCGGCGCGCCGAGGGTGCAATCGCGCGGGATCCGTCATTGCAGCTTGGCTTGCGCGAAATGATGTGCCGAGAGCTCGCGGCGCGCGAGCGGCACATGTTCATGCTCGCCTATATGCCGGCCGAGGATCGTCTGCGACGGTTCTTGTGCGGGTTTGCCGCGCGGCGCGGCGCGGCCGGGTTCACGGTTCTGCCGATGCCGCGGCGCGACATCGCGGACCATATCGGACTGACGGTCGAGACGGTTAGCCGGGCTTTCAGTTCACTCAAACGCAAGGGCGAGATCGAGATGCGCGGATGTGACCGCTTCCGCGTCGTGACCGAACAAACGCTGCTCGCCGCCTGAGAGACTGCCGGACGCGCGCCGCCGCGAAGGTGGCGCGCTTCAATCTCTACGACCTCAATCCTCGTTAGTCGGCCACCGGGCGCGCCAGACGGGCGACCATTCCGCCGCGCGCCGATACTCCTGACCGCATTCAGGGCACCGCACGGTGACATCCTCTGGCAGATCGAGTGCCAGTGGCTCATGGGGCCTCGAGTCGGAGCCGTCGCAGGTCACGTTGGGCGCCATGATAATCCGGAATTTGTCGTCATCTTTCATTGTGGATTGACCTTGCATTCGACAACAAGGTCGCCAATCCACCGACCCGCTGCTCCGTTACCAGGCGAAGACCTGTGCGCCAGTACCATTGTGGTCGGTCCGCAGCGATCTTCGTCTTGTTTTGCGTCGTAGTGCGCATCCCTGTCTCCGCGTCCCCTCCTGTCCAGAGGCCCTGTTGCGAGATCGAGCCTCCGTCGGTGAGTGCTGGACGATCATGTACCGGCGCGTTCTGGCCATGTTGATCCTGATCAAAAGCGGTCGTCGCGGCCGGACCGGCAGGCGGTGCCTTGACGGATATCAATCCCACAATCCCGCATCGGACTATTGTCGTCGCGCGGAGACGCATTCCCTAGAACGTGATTCCAATGGAGGCAGCGATGGACACGGACAACCTCCCCATCACCAAGGACCGCTCGCAAGAGGGGCCTTTCTCGGCCCTGCATCGTGAGATTGATCGGGTGTTCAACGATTTCTCGCGTGGCTTTCCCGTCTTTGGCAGGTATGCGGCGGGTGCACAAACCCCAAAAATGGATGTTAAGGACGCGAACGGCGAAATCGAAGTCACGGTCGAACTGCCGGGCATGTCCGAGAAGGATTTCGAGGTCTCGGTCGAGGGCGACCGGCTGACCGTCTCGGGCGAGAAGAAGTCCGAAACCAAGCGCGAAGAGGACGATTACCGGATCATGGAGCGCAGTTACGGAAAGTTCGCGCGGTCCGTGACGCTGCAGTTTGAGCCGGATCCGGACAAGGTGAAGGCCAGATTCGAGAAGGGTGTTCTCACCCTGGTCCTGCCGAAGCCGCCGGAGCAGGCAGCCAAGGCGAAAAAGATCGCGGTGAAATCCAAGTAGATCCGGACGGACGAAGAGCGGCGGGTTGGCCCGCCGCTCTGCATCCCCACGACAACGACGGCTCGAGGGAGGCTCCAGATGCCTGAGCAAGACACAACACAAGCGGCCTCGTCGGCCGATATCAAGAGGCTCCTCGGGCATATCGATGCCCATACGGTTGCCGAGATCCGGGCGTCTAATGCCACAATCGACGAGATCGCGGCCGCGGCGATGTATCTGGACCGATCCGAGAACCGCGCGGTCAGGCAGGCGGACCCGATGACCGGCCGGGTCCGCGAGATCTACGAACTGGTCCGCGCCGACGAAGCGCGGTTCGAGGAGAACCGCTAGGTCGTTCGCGGCGAAGGACTGCGTAGAGCGGCGAGGCCCTGGCTCGCGGCGCGTTGAGTTAGATCAATGCCGCCGCTCCGTTGTGCGGCCATGATCATCGGCAGGTTTATACCGGGCGGCGAGCAGAAGAGCGGCATGTTGGGCGATCATGGACACAGCCTTGACGAGGTGCGTGCCAGGATCGGCGACGCTTCCGGCAATGGTAATCTGCGAGACGCGGTCTATGGCGGGATCGACGGTGCTGTCACGACCTTCGCGATCGTTGCCGGCGTGGCCGGAGCCGGGCTGCCGAGCTTTGTGATCGTCACACTCGGAATTGCGAACGTCCTGGCGGACGGGTTCTCGATGGCCGCGGGCAACTACTCGGGCACCAAGTCCGATCTCGACAACCTGAAACGCCTGCGTCGGATCGAGGCGAAGCACATAGATCTCTATCCGGAAGGCGAACTTCTCGAACTGCGGGAAATTCTGCGGCGCAAGGGTTTAACTGGTGCTGTCTTGGAACAGGCGACGGCGGAGATCTCTCGAAACCGGCAAGCCTGGATCGATCTGATGCTGGTCGACGAATACGGCGTCTCGCCGGTCGATCCAGCGCCCTTGCGTGCGGCCACGGTTACGTTCTTCGCATTTCTGCTCACCGGTTTGGTGCCGCTGCTGCCGTTCATTCTTGGATGGTCCAGTGCGTTCTCGATTTCGATCGGCGCGACACTGGCGACATTCTTTGCAATCGGCGCGGCGAAAAGTGTCTGGTCGCCCACCGCTTGGTGGCGGTCAGGCTTGGAGACCTTGTTCATCGGAGGTGTGGCCGCCTGGATCGCTTATGCGGTTGGGTCGCTTTTTGACAGCGGCGCATGAAAGCGGAGCAAGTCGGCGGCACCAGAGCAGCCGCAGGTCAAGCGGCGCCGGGCGCCCGTGTGCCAATCTAGCCGCCTGGTGACGCTGGGGCGGCGAGATCGGTGGCACCGCTAGGAGATTGGTCAGGGCCAAGGGCGGCGATGGCCGGTGTATCCAGCCGGGATCTGAGCTGCTCACGCACATCGCGCCAGCGGAAGCGGATCGAGTTCCGAACGATCTCGGAATCGAGCGCCTTGAATTCGTCGACGACGGGGGCAAAACGGATCAGGTCGTCGAGGCTCGCCGCGAACGCCCGCTCTCCATTCGATGCGCCGCGCCAAAGCATCTTCTCGATCCGTGACTCGAAGTCGGATTTTGCTTGAGCCGGGATCAACCTTTGCTCTTCAGCCGGAACGCCGGCTTCCACGGCGGCGCCGAAAACCGCCCGTGCGAGCCTGCGCGCTTGTTCGTCATCTATGTCTTCGCGGTCCACGACCAGACCCACGCCAAAAACCGTGAGATCGCCGACGCAAGACGCAAACAGCTTGGTCGCAGATTCATGAATGACGCGCGAAAACTCGTCATTTTCGAAAAAATCGCGGAAGCGCGTGCCCATCCGTGTCTTCAAATACCCATAGAGTGACGTTTGCGCCACATATGCCGAGCGCGTTGAAACGAACTCGACAAGTTCTTCAAAAGTCTCAACTTTTCTGGATCCAAAGCGATGCCGGAGGGCCATCTGAACGATGCCGGTCAGCAATTGCAGTACGGATTTCATGTCATGACCCGGGGCTCATTCGCCGTTTGGCCAACACGATTTTTGTCTTGATGACAAGAGCCAATCATATTTGCTAAAGTTTTTGCGCAAAAACATGACAAAAACAACAAAGTGCGCCGCTCAAGCGGCGCCGTGAAAGGGGGAAGTCAGTGACTGAAGACAAACATGAGAAGCGCAGAATTCACTGGGAGAAGACCCGAACAACGACCTTCATTGTGTTGGTGATCTGGTTTGTCTTCGCCTTTATCTTGCCGTGGTTTGCTAAGGATCTCAATGCGATGAGCTTCCTTGGGTTCGAGCTGGGCTACTACTTCGTCGTCCAAGGGTCGCTGATCGTCTTTGTTCTGCTGATTCTATTCCAGAACCTGAGACAGGATGCGATCGACGACGAATACGGGTCCGGAAATTAAGGGGGGCGCACAAATGTCAGTCGAAGAATCAGATCGCAGTAGGAGCTTTCTAGACAATCTCGGCAAGGTCTACGGCGTCTACACGCTGGGTTTCCTGGGATTCTTCATCCTCATGGCGATCTTGGAGCAATTGGGTGCGGGCGCCAGAACTATCGGCATCCTGTTCCTTCTCTTCACGATCGTGATCTATGCCGGCATCGGGTGGCTCTCTCGGACGAGCCAGGTCGATGCATATTACGTGGCGGGCCGTCAGGTTCCCGCGCTCTATAACGGCATGGCGACCGCCGCGGACTGGATGTCCGGTGCGTCGTTCGTCGCGCTGGCGGGCGGGATCTATTTTGGCGGCTATCCGTATCTGGGCTTTGTCATCGGTTGGACCGGCGGCTATGTGCTGGTCAATTCGCTGATGGCGCCGTATCTTAGAAAGTTCGGCTGCTACACGGTTCCGGACTTCATCGGCACCCGGTATGGTGGAAACTTGGCCCGTTTCCTGGCGGTCCTGGTCCTGGTGGTCGCGTCGTTCACCTATGTGACGGCGCAGATCAACGCCACCGGCACGATCGCCTCGCGCGCGCTGGGCATTCCGTTCGGCGTCGGTGTGTGGTTCGGCCTGCTGGGCATTCTGCTCTGCTCGATGCTGGGCGGTATGCGCGGCGTGACCTGGACGCAGGTGGCCCAATATATCGTGCTGATCATCGCCTATCTGGTGCCGGTGATCTGGATGTCGAACGTCCAGGGCTTCGGCGTCATCCCGCATTTCAGCTATGGGGACGCCGCGCAGCGGATCGCCGAGCTGGAAGCGCAGATCGGTCTCCAGCCCGCGGCCGAGGCCGTGGCCGGCGTCAGGGTGCTGACGACGCCGCACTTCGATCCGCAGGGCGGGCTCGACTCGTGGAAGTTCGTGACCCTGGCGTTCGCCATGATGACCGGAACGGCATCCTTGCCGCACATTCTGATGCGCTATTTCACCACGCCATCGGTGCGCGCGGCGCGAAAGTCGGTCGGCTTCTCGCTGTTCTTCATCTTCCTGCTCTACTTCACCGCGCCGGCGCTGGCGACGCTGACCAAGCTGCAGCTGCTGGATCCGACGCTGCCGACGGCGGTGGTCGGACAGGCCTTCGACACTGTTGCCAACCTCGAATGGGTGAAGAACTGGAGCGCGGTCGGAATGCTTGCCGTTCAAGACCAGAACGGGGATGGGATCGTTCAGTTGAACGAATTCTTCATGCGACCGGACATCGTCGTGCTGGCAACGCCCGAGATTGCCGGATTGCCCTATGTGATCTCTGGCCTGGTGGCCGCGGGTGGCATGGCGGCGGCGATGTCGACCGCTGACGGCCTGCTTCTGGCGATCGCCAATGCGTTGAGCCATGATCTCTACTACAAGATCATCGACCCGAAAGCGGATACTCGGATCCGGCTGATCGTCGCCCGCGTCCTGCTGATCGTGATCGGAGCGGCGGGCGCCTTGGTGGCCAGCATGAAGCTGACCGGTATCCTGGGTGCTGTCGCTTGGGCGTTCTGTTTCGCTGGGTCCGGGCTCTTCTTCCCGCTCGTGCTGGGCATCTGGTGGAAGAGGGCGAACAGGGCCGGTGCGATTGCCGGCATGATCTTCGGCTTCGGCTCAGGCTCGTGGTATCTCTACATGGTCTATAATGGCTTGATGGAGCCCTGGCTCGGGGTCGACCATCTGCGCTTCAGCGTGATCGGCATGCCGGTCAGTCTGATCGCGATGGTGGTGGTCAGCCTGATGACCGCCGAGCCCGATGAGGAGATGCAGGCGATGGTCGACGAGGTGCGGGATCCGACCGGTCCCACGATCCTCGGCCAAGAGCACTGATCCTGGTCACACCGACGATCGAGGGCGGGAGCTTCTCCCGCCCTCGACTCTGTTAGGGCCCCCAGCAGGACCTTCCCGATGAGCGCCTTCCCGATTTGGCTGATCGCCCTGGACTACATCATGGGCGCGATCATGTGGACCCTGATCGGCCGCGCGGCGATGAACGTGTTCCTGCCGATCGATTCAGGCTTCTTCTTCATGCGGATGTTCGTGAAGGTGACCGAGCCGTTCATGAAGCTTTTCAAGCCAGTGACGCCCAGCTTTCTGCTCGATCCCATGATCCCCCTCTACGTCGCATGGTTCTTTTATATGTTCAGATTTTACCTGATGCCTTGGCTGCTGGGGTATTCGGTGATGGGGATGCTGTCGTTCCCTCTCGAAAGCGATATCGCCAGGGGTCTCTATGCGATCTTCGGCTGAGCGCCGGGCCCCTCACAGGATGCCTTCGCGGACGATTTGCACGGCGTCCAATGCCCGTCGGACCGCATCTTTCAACTCATTCAAGGCCGGTTTGTCGAAACGGCGCGGGTCTACCTTTGGGCCCGGACTGCGGCCACGCTCAACATCGGCGATCTGCTGATCTAGGATTGCCGCAAGGATAATTTGATGGGCGTGTTCCAGCGCTTCGGCCTGAGCGTCCGAGATCTTACCCGCCGCCGCGGCCGCCCGGAACCGCGCCGCGGTGCTGCGTGCCGGTGAATTGGCCTTGATCGACAGGATGCGGGCCACCGAGACCAGTGGGAACAACCCCCGCAGCTTCAGATCCACCCGCCCATCATCCCCGGTCTGAAACCCGCCGAAAAGACCCAGTGGCGGGCGCCAATCCGCCATCGTCCCCTCCAGCGCCCGCAAAAAACTCGGCGCCCTGCTGCCCACCTCGTAGGCATGTTCCCAGACCTCTTGCCCCAGGGCCTCTTGCCCGTGAACTGTCAGGGCATCGAAGAAGATATCGACATTCAGCAGATCGGCGGGGTTCTGACGGTTGACCCAATGCGTGATCTCGTCTCGCCAACCACCGGTGCTGCGGCGCCAGGCGGCGTTCTTGCCCATGACGCCGCCCTTGCAATAGACCACGCCGACACCGTCCAGGATATCTGCAATCCCCTCGCCGAGGGCCGTGAACCAGGCATCCGCCTCGGGCGAGACCTCTTCGGCGCCGATTACGATGGCGTTGTCCTGGTCCGCGGCGATCAGGCTTTCACCCCGGCCCGCCGAACCCAGGACCAGCACCGCGTAGAGGTGGGGCGCTGCGCCCTTGCCCTCTGATTGCAGCCGCTCTTCGGTCAGGATTGCCGCTTTGCGCGTCAGCGCGCATATCTCGGCGCTTATGACACCCGCGATAGCGCCCGCCCGAAGGTCCTGGTCGAGCAGCGACCGTGCGACGGTCGAGACCTTGGACCAAGGCGCGCCAAGATCGGCAGCGTCCTCGGCCGCTTCTATCTCGTCGCCCAGCGCCATCGCGGCGCTCGCCCTGTGACGCAACAGGTTGCGGGTCGTGACCGCACCGACCAGAGCGCCGGTGCGATCCACGACGCCCAGGTGCCGGATGTTCATCCGTTCGATCCGCCCGATGGCGCGATACAGGGGGTCGTCCACATCCACGCTTTGCAGCGGCGCGCTCATGATCTCGGCGAGGTTCAGCGCAAAGCCGCCCGCGTTGTCCGCGGCCAACGCCCGCAGCATGTTGCGCTCGGTCGCGATCCCAATCCGGTCGCCGTCCTCGACGAAGACCGAGCTGATCCCCTTTTCGAGCAAGACTGACAGAGCTTCACGGACTGTGAAAGCACCGGGAACGACGGCCGGAGGCGCGGACATGACATCCGAGATGCGATGCGCGAAGGCATAACTGTCGAGCATCAATCTCGGCGCCGCCTTCCCGGTCGCGGAACCCGCCGCCAGCCCCTGCGGCGTCGCCTCACGGGCCAAAACGGCCTGACATGCCGCCTCGGCCTCGGCGAGGGTGCGGATATTCCTCTCGCGCAGCTTCGGGATCAGTTGGATGAAGACCTCTGATGTGGCGACCGCATCGCCCATCGCGGTATGCCGCCCTTCGATATCGATCTCCAGCCAGGCGCAGAGGGCATCGAGGCTGTAATCGGCGAGCGAAGGCGCGATCGCGAGCGCCAGCGGGCGGATATCCAAAGCGCGTGGCACCGGCCAGGAAAACTCGGCCCGCGAGGCCTCACGGGCCAGAATCTCCAAATCAAAGGCGATCGAGTGGCCGATCACGACGCGCGACCCGACGAAGGCGGCAAGATCGGTGACCGCCTGTGCGGGCGCGGGTGCCCCGGCGAGGTCCGCATCGTGGATGCCATGGATCGATGACGCGATGGGCGGGATTGCCACGCCCGGATTCACGAGCGTCTCGAACCGGTCGTCGGATTGAATCTCGCTCCCTCGCAGCCCGACCGCCCCGATCTGGACGACCCGGTCCTTGGTCGCATCCAGGCCTGTCGTCTCTGTATCCAGCGAAACGGCGTTCAGCGCGGTGAGCGGCGTCGCATTTGGGATCCCTGACATTCCTTCACCGTGGCAGCGGTATGGGCCGGGAACCATCGCACCGGTTTTGGCGTATGTTTCCCATCGTCGATGATGGGGAATTCGATCGATCGAGGCAATGGACGAGAAACCGCCTTCCCGGGGCAATGAGAAAGCCGCGGCGCCCGGCTAAGGGGTTCGGCCTTTCCAGGTGCATTCACTGACCAAATGACCGAAAAACGGTTGCAAATATCCAACTTATAAAGCATAATAAATAGGAATCGTATACCATTATAAAGACTCAAAAACTGATAATTGGCAGGCTGGCATCAGTTAATAGTAAGTGCGAAGACCAACGTTACTTAACTATTACGTAGAACCGCTCAACAAGAATACAACTTGGAATTGTCCCTTGCGTGAAAGCGGGGGTCGGGAGGGTTTGGTATGAACGGTCTCCGGTCAGCAGATGCGGGCTTGCGCGGCTTCTCCTCGGCAATTGCCGTGGGGCGGGCGCAGCACGCGGCCTGGGACAGCCCTCAGCCAAGCAAAAAGACGGAAAGCCGGACAAGGCGGGCATCAGATCCGCTTGGGCGCGTGGCGGCCATTCCGAATCCCCACCGATCGCTCCGGGCGCGGATTCCTGCCGCCGGAGGCGATCGCAAGCAAGGATACCCCCATGTCCTTCCGATCTTTTCTCTGCGCCGACCAGAGGGGTGGGATCACCCCCCTGATGCTCGTTCTTTTCATCGGGCTGATCCTGACGACCGGGATCGCTCTCGACCTTGCGCGCTACGAGTCCGAGCGGTCGGATCTTCAGAACGCCCTTGATCGTGGCGCACTTGCCGCCGCCTCGCTCTCGCAGACACTGGATGTCGAGACGACGGTGAACGAGTACCTCGACACAAGGATGCTGTCGCGCGAACCGCTTTCGGTCTCTGTCATTTCGCAGGACGCGATCGATGCCCGCCGCGTCGATGCCAGCGCGATCTACGACATGGACACCACCTTCCTGCGCATGGCGGGAATGAGCGATATGAGCGTGCCGGCGGTCTCGGCCGCGGCTCAGCAGACCGAGCATCTTGAGGTTTCGCTCGTGGTCGATATCTCGGGCTCAATGGCGCGCGAGTTCACCGGTGGCACTGCATTCAAACGGCTTGATGTGCTTCGCAGCTCGGCCCGGAATTTCGTCGATGCGGTGCTGACACCCTCGGCGATCCCGACCACGACCATGTCGCTGGTGCCCTATTCGGGGCAGGTCAATGCGGGCGTGATGTTCGACTATTTCAACAACGGCCGGGTACACACCTACTCCTCCTGCACCGAATTCGTTTCGGAGGATTTCGATACGACCGCATTGCCGGCCGCGAATGCGCGTGCCCAGGTGCCACATTTCCAGTGGTTCACCTTCGAAGGCGGCCGCGGGCATGCGGCGGATTGGGGCTGGTGCCCCAGCGACGACCAGTCGATCGTGCCGCTGTCGAATGATCCGGACGCCCTAAAAGCCCAGATCACCGGGCTGATCGGCCATGACGGCACCGGCACCCCGAACGGCATGAAATGGGGGCTGGGCTTGCTCGATCCCACGACACAGACCCTGACCCAGAATCTGGTCACGGCCGGGGCCGTGAATACGGACTTTGCCGACCGGCCGGTCGCTTACAACACGCCCGATACGCTGAAAGTCCTGGTCGTCATGACCGATGGCAATATCCGTTATCAGCAACGGCCCGGCCCGCAATATTACAATTCGCAGAGCGACCGCGTCTATCTGGCCAACAACAGGCTCAGCAGCAGCCGCGCGACGCTCCAAAACAGCAGTCAGCGCAACGCGGACGAGGCGCTGCAGTCAAACCGTTTTCTTGCTCTCTGCTCGCTTGCCAAGCAGAGCGGCGTGATCGTCTTCACCATCGGGTTCGATATCAGCATCGGCTCGGATGCCTATAGCGAGATGCGGGCCTGCGCCAGTTCGCCGAGCCATTTCTACGATGTGGACGGGCTGGACCTGGACGCGGCGTTCCAGCAGATCGCGACCAACATCACCAAGCTGAAACTGGTGCTGTGATGATCGCGCGCGCTGCCATATGGCCCCGCCTCAGCGCCTTTTGCCGCGACGACGGAGGCAATGCGACCATCGAGTTCGTCGTCCTAATGCCCTTCCTGCTGACCATGATCTTCTCGATGGCCGAGGCGGGTGTGCTGATGACGCGCACAGTGATGCTGGATCGGGGCATGGATATCGCGATCCGCGATATTCGCCTAGGCCTGACCCCCGGCATCAGCCATGACGAGTTCCGGCAGAAGATCTGCGAGGCCGCCTTCCTGCTGACCACGTGCAACGAGGCGGTCCTGCTGGAGCTGACCCCGGTGGCCGATGCGGCTAGCTTCCCAAGCGGAGAGGTCAACTGCGTTGACCGGACCGAGGAGATCGAGCCGACGGTTACGTTCGTTCCGGGCGCGCGCTCCGAGATCATGTTCGTGCGCGCCTGTCTGATCGTCGATCCGATCTTTCCGGGATCGGGTTTGGGCGCCGTCCTGCCGGTCGATGCAAGCGGAGGATACGCCATCGTTGTCCAGACCGCGTTCATGAACGAGCCGGAATAGGGAGGTTTCGATGCAGCCACATCAGACTGCCCTCCGGCGCTGGGCCGGTGATGAGTACGGATCGATCACGGTTGAATTCGTGATCTGGATGCCGCTTCTCGCCTTCTGGTTCGTCGTCAGCGTCGCCTTCTTCGATGCCTATAAAAGCCGCAGCGACGCCTCGAAAACCGCGCATACCATCACCGATCTGATTTCGAGGCAGGTCGATGTGGATGAGGCCTTTCTCGACGAGCTTTTCGCGCTCAAGGGCAAGCTGCTGCCAAGGGTTCCAGCGAATGCACTAATGCGGATCTCGAGCATTCAATACGACATCAATAACGATGAGTATCAGGTGGTCTGGTCCTCGGTCCGGGGCAGCGCGCTGCCGCTCACCGATATCGAAGTCCCGATTGCCCTGCTGCCGCAGATGGCGCACCTGGACAGCGTAATTCTGACCGAACTCTCGGTGCCCTACCAGCCGTTCACCAGCTGGGCAGGCATTGATGTCACCGATTGGGATTTCGCAATCGTCAGCCGCCCGCGCTTCGTAACAGCGATCGTCAAGACTGACTAAGCCGCCAAATATAAACGACAGTTGGGTTGGCTGGGGCGGCAGGATTCGAACCTGCGCATGGCGGTACCAAAAACCGCTGCCTTACCACTTGGCTACGCCCCATCGCGGGCGAAATCTAGTCGCGGCGCCGCCACGCGGCAAGCCCTGACGTCGCACAGATCACCTGGCATCGACAAACGTGCATATTGCAGCCAATCTGGGCGCCCGGAGGCGCCGCCCAGGCGGCGTGAGACGCGGCGGAATGCGGGGTGGCAGGTGGCTCAGGCTACATTGTCGATCGAGAAAGGGACCGAGGGCGCCGTCCTGCAGGTCTCGGGCGCTCTGGTGGTCGCCGCGCTCGGTCGGATTGAGCGCGCGATGCCCAGCCTGCCGGAGTCTGGTGCGCTTAAACTCGATCTCTCGCGGCTCGAAGCGCTTGATACCGCCGGTGCGTGGTTTCTGACACAGCTCATCCGGCGGCTGGAGCGCGAGGGGGCGACGGTCTCGATCGAGGGTGCGACCGGGGCGCAGCACGCGCTTTTGGCGACAGTCGCCGAAAATCTGGACGTCGGCGACCGCGAGGACGAGCGCGCGCGCGGGCTTTTGGCATGGCTGGCCCGGCTGGGAGAGTCAACAGCCGGGGCCTATCAGGTTTTTGTCGAGCTTATGGGCTTCCTTGGGCTGATCATCGCGCGTCTGGTCCGCACCCTGGTGCAGCCACGTCGATTGCGCCTGACGTCTCTGGTTCATCATATGCAGGAGGCGGGTCTGAACGCCGTGCCGATCGTCGCGCTGATGGCGTTTCTGATCGGCGTCGTGCTGGCCTTCCAGGGGGCCGCTCAGCTTCGACAATTCGGCGCCGAGGTCTTCGTCGTCGACCTGATCGCGATCTCGGTGCTGCGCGAGTTGGGGATCCTGCTGACCGCGATCATCGTGGCGGGCCGCTCGGGTTCAGCCTATACCGCCGCGATCGGCTCGATGAAGCTGCGCGAGGAGATCGATGCCATGCGCACGCTGGGTCTCGATCCAGCCGAGGTTCTGGTCGTGCCTCGCGTGCTGGCACTGCTGTTCATGCTGCCGATCCTGGGCATGATCGCGAATTTCGCCGGGCTGCTCGGTGGTATCCTAATGTCCTGGATCGAGCTTGGGGTCTCGCCCGGAATGTTCGTGACCCGGCTGCACCAGAACACCGATATCTGGCATCTGGCAATCGGGATGATCAAAGCGCCGTTCTTTGCCGTCATCATCGGCGTGATCGGCTGTTTCGAGGGGATGCGGGTCTCGGGCAGCGCCGAGTCGGTCGGCAGGTTGACCACCACCTCGGTGGTGCTGGCCATTTTCACGGTGATCGTGGCCGACGCCATCTTTTCGGTCTTCTTCGCGGAGCTGGGGGTGTGAGCGCCGAGACGGTCATCGAGGTGCGCGGGCTGGTGAACCAGTTTGACACGCAAGTCGTGCATGACCGGCTTGATCTCGACGTCTACCGGGGCGAGGTTTTGGGCGTCGTCGGCGGCTCGGGTTCCGGCAAATCCGTGCTGCTTCGCTCGATCGTCGGCCTGATCAAGCCGAAGGCCGGTCATATCAGCGTCTTCGGCACCGACGTGTTAACCGCGCCCGAAGCCGAGCGGCGCGAGTTGGAGAAGCGTTGGGGCGTGCTGTTCCAGGACGGGGCCCTCTTTTCGTCACTGACGGTGCTGCAGAACGTGACGGCACCGATGCGCGAACATTTGGACCTCAGCCCACAGACGCGCGATGCACTGGGCGCCCTCAAGATCTCGATGGTCGGGCTTCCGGCGAACGCCTGCGGCAAGTTTCCGTCCGAGCTTTCGGGCGGCATGCGCAAGCGCGCGGGGCTGGCGCGCGCCCTGGCCCTCGACCCGGAAATTGTGTTCCTGGACGAGCCCACGGCGGGGCTCGACCCGATCGGCGCGTCCGCCTTCGACGAGTTGATCGGCCAGCTTCAGCAATCCTTGGGACTGACCGTTTTCATGGTCACCCACGATCTGGACAGCCTGCATGCGATCTGCAACCGGATCGCGGTCCTCGCGGACAGGAAAGTCTTGGTCACCGGGACCATGGAAGACATGATGAAGGTGGACCATCCATGGGTTCGCGAATATTTCCATGGTCCAAGAGCGCGTGCCGCGCTTGCGACGGCATAGGGGAGCGGGATGGAGACACGGGCCAACTACGTGCTGATCGGCGCCTTCACGCTGGTGGGCATCCTGGCCGCGCTGGGCTTCTTCCTGTGGCTCGCCAAGGTCGAGGTTGACCGGCAATACGCCTATTACGACATCCTTTTCGACAGTGTCTCGGGCCTCGGCGAGGCAGGGGACGTGCGCTATAACGGCTTGCCCGTGGGCCAGGTGACGCGCCTCTCGTTGGATCAGGATGATCCCAGCAAGGTGCGCGTCCGGATTGAAATTGGCGCCGAGGTTCCGGTCAAGGAAGATACAATCGGAACGCTTGAATTACAGGGCGTTACAGGCGTTTCTTATGTTTCCCTCTCAGGTGGCACGCCTGGATCCCGCCTGCTGCGCGAGGCCTCGGACCAGCGCATTCCAGTGATCGCCTCCCAGCCCTCGGCGGTTCAGACCCTCTTCGAGGGCATCCCGGCGGTGATGAACGAGGCGGTGGCCTTGATCAAGCACCTGAACGAAGTGGCGGGCCCCGAGAACCGCGATGCGGTCAACCGGATGCTGGGCAATCTGGAGCGCGCCTCGGGCAATCTCGACCAAGCGTTGAAGGATTTCTCGGCCCTGTCTGCCGATCTCTCGGCGGCCTCGGCCACCATCGCTGGCTTTACTGGCCGGCTCGATGGGGTCGCGGATGCTGCGGTCACGACCCTGAACACGACCGACGACACTCTCAAGACTGCCCGCGCCGCGCTCGAGAAGGCCCAGCCGATGATCGAGAACGCGACCGACGCGCTGGCCAGCGCCCGCGAGGGGATCGACAGCGCGGACGCATTGATGAACAGCGATCTGCCTAAACTGATCGTCCAGCTCGAGGCGACGGCAACGGCGGTCCAGACCGTGGTCAATGAACTCGGCGGCAAGACCGATGGCGTGATCGCCAAGATAAATACCGTCGGCGACCGGGCGATCGCGCGCCTTGACCAGGCCGAGGCGACGCTCGCCAAGCTCGATACCGCGCTCGACACCGCCACGGCCACCATGGCCGCGATCGGCGATACGGCGCGTAGCGTCGATGAACTCGCCAAGGGCGATGCAGCGGCGCTGGTGGCCGAGGCGCGCCAGGCGGTGACTGGCATCAATACGGCGGTAACTGCCGCCAACAAGGTGATGAGCGATGACCTGCCGGTCATCATCGCCGACATCAAATCGACCGTCAGCCGCGTCGACCAGGCGGTCGCGACGACCGCCGCCGATATCTCGGGCGCGTCCGGGCGCCTGGAGGGGATCGTCGCCAACGCCGACGGGGCGATTGTGGCCGCGACTGAAACGTTCCGAAACGCCAACACCACGCTTTCTGCCGTTACCCGCACGCTCGACAATGCCGAGGGAACATTGGGCGCCGCCGAAAAGACCTTCACCGGCATCAACCGGATCCTGGATGAGGAGGCCGAGGCGATCATCGCCGATATCCGCACCAGCGTGACCAGCCTTAGCGGCGCGGTTGACCGGGTTTCGGCGGACCTGCCCCAGGTCACGTCCGATCTGCGCAGCACCCTCGCACGGACCTCACAATTCGTCGCCAACCTCGACAGTTTGGTCGTCGACAATTCCGACCAGATCGAGGCATTCATGCAGGCAGGTTTGCCGCAATTCGTCCGCTTCGTGCAGGAGGGCAGCCGCTTGATCCAAAACCTGCAGCGTCTGACCACCAAGATCGAGAGCAACCCGGCCCGGTTCCTGCTGGGGACCCAGGCCCCGGAATTCAGGAACTGATCCATGCCGCGTCTCTCGCCTCTTCGCCTTGTCCTGGCCGCTGGCGCCGTCTCGGCGCTGATGGGCTGCGAGGGGCTGACCACGCTCAAGACCGTGACCCAGCCGACCGACCTCTATGACCTGACGCCAAAAAGCACGTTCGATCCGAGCCTGCCGACCATATCGGCGCAGGTGGTGGTAGAAGAGCCAACCGCGGCAAGCTCGGTCAACACCGATCGGATCGCGGTCAAGCCGAACCCCTATCAGGTGCAGTATTTCCCGGATGCCAGTTGGGTCGACCGGGCGCCGCTCTTGGTCCAGACCATGCTGCTCGAGTCGTTCGAGAACACCGGCAAGGTGGGCGCTGTGGGCCGCCAGGCAATCGGGTTGAACGCGGATTACACGCTTGTCACTGATCTGCGCGAGTTCCAGGCGCGTAGTGATACCGATGGCAGTGCTGCCTTGGAGATCGTGGTTCAACTCAACATGAAGATCGTGCAAGAACCCCGTGGCCTGATCGTCGCCTCGCGGTCCTTCGCCTACGAGGCGCCGTCGCCGACCACCCAGATGACGGATGTGGTCGAGGCCTTCGACGTCGCCTTGGGCAAGACCATGGGCCGCGCGGTCGATTGGGCGGTGCGCCAGATCGCCCGGATCGAAAGCGACCGGTGAGCGAGGACGACCCGGCGCCACACGAGATTGTCGAGGCTCCAGTTCAGGTCCGGCGTATTGTGAGAGTTAATCCTCGACCGGGCCGTCCCTGGTCCAGTCATAGAGCCCCTGATCGCGCTCGCGCACCGCCTGCTTCCAGCCCACCTCCTCGGCACGTCGCTTGAACGTCAGCCCTTCGGGGGAGTGACGGGTGATGCCGTCAAAGATGGTCGCCAGACGCTGGGTTTGCATCAGGCCGGTTGCCTCGATCGCCTGGTTGATCACCATCTTCTGCATGGCAAGCTGGTTGATGGGTACCGTCGCCATCCGGGCGGCCAGCGCCTCGACTTCGTCGTCGAGCAAGTCCTCGGGCACGGCTTTGAGCACCAGCCCCATCTCGGCCGCCTCGCGGCCCGTGATCCGGTCGCCCGTGAACAGCATCCGCTTAGCCTTCTCGGCCCCCAGCCGGTAGACCCACATCGCGGTTGTCGGGCAGCCCCATACCCGGGCCGGCATGTAGCCGATCTCGGCCGCCTCGCCCATGATCGTCAGGTCCGCGCAGAGCGCGATGTCCGATCCGCCAGCGACTGCAAAGCCATGCACCTTGCAGATCACCGGCTTCATCGCGCGCCAGATCGACATGAAATGCTGCGTATTCGCCCACATAAACCGGTAGTCCTTGACCGGATCCCAGGGCATCGCTTGGGTCACTTGATTGGCGACATCGCCCTCGGCGTAGTGCGCCAGATCGTAGCCCGCGCAGAATGCGCGTCCGGCCCCGGCGAGGACAATCACATGAACGTATGGGTGCGCATCCGCCTCGGCCACCGCGGCGGCGAGCTCGGCAGGTAGGTCATCGTCGATCGCGTTCAGGACTTCTGGGCGATTCAGCGTGATCCGCCCGATCCGCCCGTCACGCTCGAACAGGACCTTCGGCATGGAAAACCGCGCCGGCGCGGATTACTGGGATTCCGCCGGGGGCAGGGTCTCGGCCGGGGGCAGGATGTCGCCGCTATCCGGATCGGTGGTCAGCTCCGGCAGCGGGATCGCTCCGGCGCCTTCCTGCTGGAACTGGTCGAGGATCGAGCCTGTCCCGGCGCCACCGGCCAGCATGGTCAGGATCATCGAGGTGCAAAGGAATCCGATCGCCAGCACCCAGGTGATCTTGCTCAGCGCCGTCGCCGCGCCCCGTTGCGAGACCAGGCCACCGCCGCCTCCGCCGATGCCAAGCGCGCCGCCTTCCGAGCGCTGCAACAGAACGACGCCGATCAAGCAGACCGCGATGATCAGGTGGACAATCAGGACGACATTCTGCATCTGCATTCGCTCCGGTGCATTTCGCTGCGGGTTCTATCCAGTTGGGGGCGGGATGTCGATTGGAAAAGGGAGGAATGTTGGCGGCGCGTGAATGCACAAAAATAAATCCGGCGGCGCTGGAGACGCCGCCGGATCACTACACTTTACCTCGTGCCGAGGGGTTTGCAGCCCGGGACGGTGCAGGTGACGCCTGCCGTCGTGTTGGGGTTCTTGGGCTGCACCTCCGAAACCGGAGGAACAAGAAACGTCGGTTACTCTACAGCGTTGTTAAACAACAGCGTCACCTTCCCACCCTGGTCTGTTCTTGGGCCGCCGGCAGGACAATACAACTCTAGAATCATAAGCCCCACATGAGCTAACCCGTAGGTTGAAGATCGGCCATCTAAGAAAATTTGTCAAGAATGCGGCAGGCTCACGGATGCGCGGACAAGGGGCGTTTGGCTGTGTTCGGCGTAAAAAAATGGCCCGCTTCTAGGAAGCGGGCCATGATGCCGGTGGAGGCATCAGTGGTGCGGCTCTCTTGGGGGGAAGAAGAGCCGCACCGGGTTCAGTCGGCCGGTGGGGTGTCGGCCAGGACTTTCGCTGGTATGCATTTGACGATTTCCAAAATTGGATCCGTCTTTAGGGTGAATTGACCGGCGGTATTCTTGCCGCCAGGCGCACCCTGGTTCACAACCCTCCCAACGCTACTCATTGGCACATCCATTTACTCAACATTCTATCTGACTTTTACTCGTTTCACGTTACGCCAACTTCAGGCAATCACACAGATACTCGACGACACACATCACACTTACACTTCACGCGCATCAGCCGTTTGGGACAGGGCGGAGATCAACGTGATCTCCCTGGCTAATGCATCATTAGAAAAACTGAAAAGGCGATTTGCCGCAAGGGGAATCTGCCCCGGTTGTCCATTTTTTGCCCCAATTCGGCGGGGCTGTCGTGCTGTGGTGGTGAACGGCTTTCCAGTCTCAACCAGGAGGCGATTAGTGTGTCTGGCGAGCGCCACTTTCAGGCGATTCTGACCCGCCCACGCTCCCTTGGAAGCAAAATAGCCGCCCTGCCGGGCGGCTACTTGATTCGGATCAATTCGTGGTTTGGCAGAAATGCGGGGGAGGACTAGCCACCCATGGTCTTCGCGACCTCGGCCGCGAAATCCTCGGTTTCTTTCTCTACCCCCTCGCCAACCGCGAGGCGCACGAAACCCGAGACCGCGATCGGCGCACCGGCGCTTCCCTCGGCCTCGTTGACCGCCTTTTCGACGCTCAAGTCCGGGTTCACCACGAAGGGCTGCTTCATCAAGCAGACCTCCTGGAAGAATTTGTTCATCCGGCCCACGATCATCTTTTCGATGACATTGTCGGGCTTCCCGGATTCGCGCGCCTGCTCAGTCAGGACTTGTTTCTCGCGCTCGACGAGCGTCGGGTCCAGGTCGTCCACATCAAGCGAGGCCGGGTTCGACGCCGCCACATGCATGGCGATCTGCTTGCCGACCCCAGCAACCGCGGCCTCGTCGCCATCCGAGTTCAGCCCGACCAGGACCCCGATCTTGCCCATCCCTGGGGCGGCGGCGTTGTGGACATAGCTCGAGACCACGCCCGCTTCGATTCGCGAGAAGCGGCGCAGCGTCAGATTCTCTCCGATCGTCGCAACGGCATCGGTAATTGTCTCGGCAACGGTCTTGCCGCCCATATCGGCGGCCTTCAAGGCTTCGACGTCGCCGGTGACACCCAAAGCCATCTTGGCGATGGCGCCGACCATCGATTGGAATTCCGGGTTGCGGGCCACGAAGTCGGTTTCGGAGTTCACCTCGACGGCGACACCGACGCCGCCTTCGACGGCGACGGCGACCAGGCCTTCGGCGGCTGTGCGCCCGGCCTTCTTGTCAGCCTTGGCCAGACCCTTGACCCGCAGCAGGTCGATCGCGGCCTCCATGTCGCCGCCGGTCTCGGTCAGCGCCTTCTTGGCGTCCATCATGCCCGCGCCGGTCTTGTCGCGGAGCTCCTTCACCATGCTCGCGGTAATCGTCATTTTAGTCTCTCCATATCTCGGCCGCGCCAGTTACCCGGCCGCGGCCCCATGTCTCTAACGGATCAGGGTGACGGCGCAGCAAAACGCCGCGCCGCGAATGGCACGATCAGCCTGCGGCTTCTTTCTTGGAGTCGCCGTCGGGACTTTCCTCGGCAGCGCTCTCGTCCGCCGGGGCTTTCTCGACAGGCGTTGTTTCGTCAGGCGTCTCTTCAGCCGTGGTCTCCTCAGCCGCTGCCTCCTCGGCGGCGGGCGCCTCTTCGACCGCGGCTTCCTCGGCGGCAGGCGCCTCCTCAACCGCAGGCGCCTCGGCGGCGGCAGCGTCGTCGGTTGCCGTCTCAGCAGGGGCCTCCGCTTCCGCTGCGGGCGCCTCGGCAGGCGCCGTCTCAGCGACCTCTTCGACCGGCGCATCCTCCAGTTCGCCTAGGTCAAAGCCCGCAGCGCCCAGCTGGCTCGCCATACCGTCGATCACCGCGCGGGCCGCCAGGTCGGTATAAAGCGCGATCGCCCGGCTGGCGTCGTCATTGCCGGGGATCGGATAGTCGACCCCGTCCGGGTCCGAGTTCGTGTCCAGGATCGCGACCACGGGAATGCCCAGCTTCCGCGCCTCGGCGATCGCCAGATCCTCCTTGTTGGTATCGATCACAAACAGCATGTCGGGAACACCGCCCATCTCGCGGATGCCGCCCAAGCTCGCTTGAAGCTTTGAACGCTCGCGCTCGAGGTTCAGCCGTTCCTTCTTGGTAAAGCCCTCGGCCCCGCCGTCGAGCTGCTCGTCCAGCGATTTCAGCCGGTTGATCGAGTTCGACACGGTCTTCCAGTTGGTCAGCGTGCCGCCCAGCCAGCGGTGGTTCATGAAATACTGGGCCGAACGCTCGGCCGCCTCGGCAAGCGGCTGGGCCGCCTGGCGCTTGGTGCCGACGAACAATATCCGCCCGCCCTTGGCGACGCAGTCGCGCATCGCCTGCAAGGCCGCGTCCATCAGCGGCACGGTCTGAGTCAGATCGACGATGTGGATCCCGTTCCGGTCGCCATAGATATAGCGGCCCATCTTGGGGTTCCAGCGATGCGTTTGGTGTCCGAAGTGAACGCCAGCCTCTAAGAGCTGACGCAAAGAAAAGTCAGGCAGAGCCATCCCATAGTTCCTTTCCGGTTTCGCCTCGGCAGGGGTGAAAGCGTTTACCCAACCGGCGGACCGTCCGGGGATGTCTCTCCCGAAGGCCCAAACCCTGCCTGCGGATTTAGGTGGAGCGGCGTATAGCGGGGATAGCGCGGCGGCGCAAGAGGGGCAGCCGCGACTAGTTGCCCTTCTTGGATTTGGTGTGCGGCACCGGCGACCACTGGCCCCGGGCGGCATTGACGCCGGTCGCGCCATTCATAATCTCGCTTGAGATTTGCCGTGCGATGGGCATCGCTTCCGAGGCCGGCATGCCCGGCGCCAGGCGCGGGTCGAAGAGCATACGCAACAGCCGCTCGTCATGCTCGGTCAGCAACGCGAACTCGTCATCGTCGTTGAAGATCGAGGGACGCACCAGCGGGTGGTCGTTGTGGAGGCCTAGCGCCTGGATGATTTCCTCGTGATAGCAAGCCTCGCGGTTCAAGCCGCGCGTTTCGGAGCCGATCACCACCAATGCGCGGTTGATCGAGCCGGTGAACTTGCGCCGGGTCGTGGTGCGCGCGACGCAGAACATTTGCGGCGAGCGGCGCCAGATGCTGAAGATTCCGGCCAGCACCGGCTCCTCGCGATGCAGTTCGCGCTCGAACGTGTCGCGCTCACCGGGAACGGTGACAGCGATCAGAAAGTTCCCGCCCTTTGGCACTTCGCGGACGGTGAGACCGGTCAGGTGCGCGACCCGTGCCATCAGCGCGCGGATCCGCGCCCGATCCCAATCCGTGATGGCAGTGCCCAGGAGCTGATAGTTGAGCGGTCCTTCCCAGCGGCTCAGCCGGTTCGGCGTCCAATTGTCCTCGCCCGCGACCCGGCTGATATCGGTCTCGTGATGCAGAGCGACGCGGAAGAAATTTTGCGCCAGGTCCTCGGAAGTATAAGAGGCATCGACGGGCGCAACGTCGGTGCGCAGGTGTCCCGCAGCCCGCATCTCGGCTTCGTAGGCCGCGTAGTAGATCGCTGACGGCCGCTCGGCCGCACAGGCGCCGAGCAACAGAACCCCGCATGCTGCGGCGATCCACGATCTAGCCGCGCTGGACAAAAACGATAACAAAGATACCCCCGTCTACAGCCTGGACGAAGCAACAAACTAACTCGGAAAGCGTATTTTTTAAACCCTGCGATTTAGATAGGCTGGTTTTCTGAACAATCTTGCGAGCTGGATTGTCTTGCGCCCCTTGTCGTGTTCGATCTTTTAAAGTGCAATTTGCTCAATGCTCTGCTAGACTTTTTTAAGAGGCCAGAGCACGAAGACGGCGGAAATGACGGGGAATTCCAGCGCAGCGGCGGCGGCGGAACCGGGCTCGGA
>JAOTXT010000037.1 GCA_029862205.1 Paracoccaceae bacterium | reverse complement strand
CGAACTCGATAATCCGATACATGCAGCCTATTACCGGCTCTTGTTGTTCACGGGCTTTCGTAGATCCGAGGCGCTGACCTTACGATGGAGAGACGTGCATACTGACCGGATCCACCTTCCGGTCACAAAGAATGGCCGATCGTTCGATCTACCGATCATCGACATCCATCAGGAGATCCTGGAGCCGATGCGGTCGCTCAGTCGCGAGTGGGTGTTCCCTGCCCCGAAATCGCGCTCAGGCCACCTCGAATGCCCGGAACGGATCGCATGGTCACCCCATGCTCACAGGCGGACATTTGCTACGGTCGCGATGGAGGCTGGCGTTCTGGAAGAGATCGTTGGGCGGCTGCTCAATCACACGCCGATCTCGATCACTGGACAACGCTATGCCCGGCCATCGCTAGACGCGCTACGGCCGGCGATGCAGGTCGCATGTGATGCAATTAGTGAGCGACTTGCAGTTATCGACTTGCCGGCCGAGATTCCGCGCTGAGCGTAAGGTGCGCAAAGGCACGTCGATCTGCATATGCCGCTCCAATGATTACGGCTCTTTGCCACGACCCGACGCTACCCTTGCAGGCAGTCCTTTCGAATTAGCGTCGTATAGGTCACTCTCTCAACGGAGGATCATGGCGTTGAGCTACGCTATCAGGTTTTCTCAGGCGAGTGTCATCGCAGCTCCGCTCTCCGAACCGACTCTCCTCTCTTCCGTCAATGCGGTGCCGCGCCAAACCGATCGACATGATATGGCTGCCGCGCTAGCCCTGGGCAGTAGGAACCAACCACACTTTCGAGCCTTTCGTAGAGCGCCTTGTTGGGCGCGTTGACTCTAGCGAGACGTTCGCAGGCGGCTTCAGCCTGGGCGGCGATTTGGGTGAGGTCGATGCCGACCAGCTTACGGCCTTGGACGACCATCTTGCCACCAATCATAACGCTATCAACCGACGAGCCATCCTCGGTGTGAACAAGTTGGTTCACCGGGTCGTTGACCGGAATCCAGTTAATCGACATGAGGTCGAGGAACACGATGTCAGCGTGGTATCCTGGCTCAATTAGACCAAGCCGGTCGAAGCCTAGCGCACGCGCGCTTCCCTCGGTCGCCGCTCGGAGGATCTCTTGCGGCTCAAGCCAGTTCTGCCATTCGGGCCCGCGTACATGGCTGACATACGAGGCCATCCGCATGGACTCGTACATGTTCTGATTGTCACAGCAGCTCGCCCCGTCGGTGCCAATTGCAAGGTTCACGCCAAGCTCGAGCATCCGGCGAGCGAAAGCGATGCCATTGCCAAGTAGCGCGTTTGAGCCCGGATTGTGCGATACCGAGGCGCCATGGTCAGCCAGGCGCTTTATGTCGTCGTCATCAAGCCAGACGCCATGCGCGACAACGAAGTCAGGACCAAGAAGGCCCAGATCTTCGATGTGCGCCGTCATGGTCTTCCCATAGCGCTTGATCGCGCTGACAGACTGAACGCGGGACTCCGCCACATGGCTGTGGAGCCCCAATCCGAGTTCGCGCGCAATGTCGCGGCAGCCGGTCATAAAATCGTCGGAGCAATGGAGAGGAATGGTCGGTGCTGCCGCCGGCCGGATGCGTTCACGGTCCATCGACCAGCCCTTGAAGATCGACGTCATGTTTTCAAGCGTGACGTCGTGCGGTGCCATTCGAAGCCGCTCGACCTCCTTTTGCAGGGGCGCCGGCAGAGCATCCATGAGACCCGGAATTGCCTCGAAGAAGCTGGTATCTGCCACCATCGGGGCGACCACCGCGCGCATGCCTACGTCGTCATAAGCCTTTGCAACCGCTTCCAAGCCTTCGATCGATGGCGTCGGGAACTCCGCCATCAAGTCATAGCACGCGGTGCAACCCTTCAGGACCATCTCGCAAGCGCCGATCACGGTGGATAGGTATTTCTCGTCAGTCTGCCTGTTGCCAGAGATCCAAGGCCCCGCGGTTAGAAGCAGCTCGAGGGTCCAGCGCCCTCCCGTGCCCTTCGCCAGATTCCCGTGGCTGTGGGTGTGACCATTGATCAGGCCAGGATGCATCAGCTTCGCCGAGGCATCGATCACATTTGCGCCCTCTGGCGCTGCCAGGTCTGGCGCGCCGATTTCGCGGATCACACCATCCTCGATCAGGATATCTCGATGCGGTGCGCCCCTCGCTTCAAGATCGAGTAGACGCCCGCCACGAACCACCGTGAATGCCACCACCTGTCCTCCAATCTATGTAAATCCCTGATGCTAAACGCACAGCCGCTACATGAACGAGTTCCCGGCACTCTCGGCAGACCACGGAAAGAAGATGCGTTCGATCACGACGATTACCTGGAACAGGACCACACCCATCAGCGACAGCAAAACGAGCGCGCCAAAGGCCACCGGCACTTGGAAGAATGCCGAGGCCGAAACGATCAAGAAGCCCAGCCCTTTGTCCGCATTGACAAACTCGCCAACCACGGCGCCAACGACCGACAGCGTAATCGCAACCTTGAGGCCGCTGAAGATCATTGGCACTGCGTAAGGTAGCCGAATGCGGCAAAGCTCCTGCCATAAAGAAATCTTGTAGGAGCGGCCAAGCTCGATCAGGTCATGTGGAACCGACATCAGCCCGGTGGCGCTCGCAATCACCAGGGGGAAGAACGCAACGAGAAAGGTGATCACGACGCGCGGCAACTCGTTCGCGCCCAGCATAATGACGAGGAGAGGCGCCAGCGCGACCTTTGGAATCGCCTGAGTGATCACCAGAACCGGATAGACCGCGGTGGCGATGCCTTTTGACGAGGTCAGCACGACCGCCAGCGGCACGCTGATCACGATTGAAACCAGAAAGCCGATCAGGACCGTGTGCAACGTCGCCAAGGTATGGTTCAGGATCACGTCAGAAATTTCTGCACAATCCGCCCAGATCACGCTGGGGGCGGGCAACAGATAAACCGGGATCTTGAAGAACCAGACGCTCGCCTCCCAGATGCCGACCAAGCCGACCATAACGAGTGCCGGCAACACGGCTTCCTGGGCGAAGCCGCGGAGCCATGCGGCCCAAGTGGTGCTGCGGGTGAGCGTTTGCGCGTTTTCAACCATGGTGCTCAAAGATCAGGGAGCGGATTTTCTGGGCAGTCGCCTGAAAGGCCGGATCGCCCTCCATGGCAAAACTCCGTGGCCGGGGTAGCGCAACCTCAAGAATATCGGCAATTCGCCCCGGACGCGGCGACATGACCACCACCCGGTCCGACAACAGCACTGCCTCTGGGATGGAGTGGGTGACGAACAGAATAGTCCTCGGCCGATCGGTCCATATCCGCAACAACTCCAGGCTCATCTCTTCGCGGGTCAGGGCATCCAGAGCGCCGAAGGGTTCGTCCATTAGCATGATCCGCGGGTCATGGATCAGCGCCCGGCAGATCGCCGCGCGCTGCTGCATTCCGCCCGATAGCTCACGTGGGTATTTTCGCTCGAATCCGGCCAGGCCAACCAGTTCCAGCAACTCGTGGGCGCGGCGCCGGCTGGTCCCATCTAGCACGTTCATCACTTTCAGCGGGAACAGGACATTGTCCTCTATGCTGGCCCAGGGCAGCAGGGTCGGGGCCTGGAAGACCATCGCCGTGTCCCGCCGGGGTTCCGAAACTGGAATTGCATCGACTTCGATCGAACCCGAGGTGCTCGGCGCAAGTCCCGCGACCAGCCTGAGCAGCGTCGATTTCCCGCAACCGGATGGCCCGACGAGGGAGACAAACTCATCGTCATCTATCGAAAGGTCGATGTCGCTGAGTGCGTGGACGGGATGACCGTCGCGCGCGGTGAAGACCTTGGATGCGTTCGAAATTTCGATCACACCGGCGCTCCTGCCGTATCATCGCTGGCGCCGGACTGGACGTCCAGCGCCAATCTCACAAAAGACGGCTCAGCTTAGTTCGGCAAATGGCTGACGTCGATCGACTGCGCCGGATCCCAACTTGCATCAAGCGATTGCGCCTCGCTCACGACCTTCCAGGTAAAGGCCAGGCGCTCGGTATCGAACTTGCCAAGACCGGTCGCAGCGGAGTGATCGTTGAAGACGAACTTGAGCGTTGCACTCAGGCTGCCCATGCAATCATCAAACGCCACTTCCGGCACCCGCTCGACATGCAGTTTGCAAGCTTCATCGGGGTTCTCTTTGGCCCAGTTGAACGAGTTCTGAGCGGCGGTCAGGAAGCGCCTGACAAGATCCGGATTTTCGTCGATCATAGATTGTGACGTGATCAGCGAAGCCGAATAGATCGCGAAGCCGACTTCCTCGAATGGCAGCACCTTGATCTTCTCGCCCGCACTTTCGGCCGCCTTGTTCTGATAGTAATGGTGCATTGAATAGAACGGCGCGGCGTCGATTTGCTTTGCGATCAACAGCGGTGCCATCGCGGCCCCGTCGGTCAAAACCCAATTTAGTTTGGTGGGATCGGTGCCGGCACGCTCGGCCACATTCGGGAAGTAAACCTTGTGGCTGTTGCCCGGCGTGATGCCGATGTTCTTCCCTTCCAAACCTTTGAAGCTGTCTATGCCCGAGCTTTCCAGGACGAACAGGGAATGTGGCGAATGGGTGTATAGGAAGCTGATCGTTCGGACCGGCACCCCGGTTTTGGCTTTGGCGGTCAAGACCGCTCCGAAATCTGCAACTCCAAAATCTGCGGCACCTGTCGCGATCTTGGTGACGGTGTCCCCCGAGCCGTAGCCGCGTGTGATCGTGACGTCGATCCCCTGGTCGGCCCAAAAGCCTTTGGTCCAGCCACCATAATACATTGCGTGCTCGCCGGACGGCAGCCAGTCGGTCTGGAAATGAACCTTGTCCTGGGCTTGCACAATGGTGCCGAACCCCATCGTGGAAAGGGACAGACCGATTGCGACGATACTCGCGATAGCAGGCTTGTGCAGTAGCATTTCTCTACCTCCCAAACCCTCGCTCCTGGCCAAAAATCTACGCAGATGCTGGAATGATTGCACATGAAAACCCTGTGCAGGGGGCATGAAGATAAGAAAGAGACAGGAAAAGTATCTTGTAATCATATTCTTATCTGATGGAGCCGGCGCGCGATGATCGTTGAATGATTGAATGAAACATTCAGCGATGAACAATTGGGCCTGCACGAATCAGCGTTGATAACTGGGACATTCGATCGAGTTCCCACCTATCAAATTGCCGAACTGCCAATATGCGGCTAATTTTCAGATTGGCTCGGAGGTCAGCCGGACCTCGCAATCCCTCGCGCGCACCAGAGGAACAAATGAATGCCATTGATTGACCTGAGCCGCGAAATCCACCATCGCACGCCGACGCATCCCTCTCATCCTCCGGTGGTTGTCTCGGTCTGGAACGACCACCGAGAAGTCAAACGCGCAGGCGAAACCGAGTTTACGTCGAAGGCGCTCTATCTCTCAATGAGCGACCATGCCGGTACCCATGTTGACGCGCCGTGCCATTTTGATCCCGCTCCAGACGCACTTTCGATCGATCAGGTGCCATTGGAGAATTTCTACACCGAAGCTCTTTGCCTCGATCTTTCACAAGCTTCTTTGCGGCACCAGATCACCGTCGACGAGATGGAATCAGCGCTGGCCGCAAGTGGCGTGTATATAAAGAGCGGCGACACGGTCTTGATCCATATGGGCGTGAATGAGCGCCTTTTCGGGACGCCGGGCTACCTGCACGACTTCCCCGGATTGCATGTGGACTCGGTCCATTGGTTAGCCGATCGCGGAGTTATCGCCTTCGGCGTCGAGGCAATCAGCCCGGCGCCTGAGGGCGAGCCGAATTTTAAAGCACATATGGCCTGCGCAGAGCGTGGAATCACTCACATGGAATGCCTTTGGAATCTCGACAAATTAGTCGGGAAGGGACGATTTCGGTTCATAGGGTTCCCCCTGAAGATCAAGGGCGGAACTGCAAGCCCAATTCGGGCGGTCGTGGTATTGCCTGATTGAAGCGTTTCCGGTCGGTTCGAAGACTTGGTCGACAAAGACCCACCCAGCCAATACGCCATCAGAACAATCGTCACGCTCCCAAATCGACCAGTGCGGCGCTCGAAACGACAATGTCAGTGCCCTTCCTGCGACACGGGGAACCCGAATACGTTCGCAGCGAAATGGCCCGGAGTTCACCTCAGAAGCCACGAGGTGTGGCTACAGCGGGTCGGCGTGAATCCCATCTGGATCTACCCTGGCTCATCTTGGGAGAATGGATACAACGAGCGCTTCAACGGAACGCTCTACCGGGAAGTCTTCAATGCCTTCAATGCCACGCGATATGCGTCCAATGCCCTGCCTGTCTTCGTCTCAATCACTGTCCGGTCTCTGCATCCGATACGAAGCGGCGCTTCGGGTCAAATGCCGGCGGTCACGCGTTCACGCCTTCGGGCCGTAGGGGAAATAGGGTGGGAAGTCGCCGACCGACAGTATATCGACCTCCACCAGCGCCACGCCGGTGGTGGCGATGGCCTGCCGGACAGTTTCGCCGAACTCGGCAGCCGATCGAACCCGCCAGAATGGCACCCGCGCCGCGTCCGCCACAATTTCCAGGTCCGGCCCTTCGATCACGTCGAACCCGCGCCGACCATCAGCGGCCTTGTCCTGGATATGGCGGATCACTCCATAGCCCCCATCGTTCATGACCAGGATCGTCAGGTCGAGATTCTCCTGCACCGCAGTCCACAGCTCGGCCAGATGCATGTAGAAGCCACCATCGCCAGTCATCGCGACGGTCTTGCGCCCGCCCGGCGCCATCGCGGCACCGATCCCCATGCAGAGCCCCTGACCGATGCCCGCTCCCATCGGGTAGATGTTGGTGCTGTGATCGTGCAACGGCATCAGCTTATGGCCCCAGGTCGAGTTGTTCAGCGTGACGTCGCGCGCCCAGATTGCGTCCTCGGGCATTGCTGCGCGGAGCTCCTCAGCGAAGGAGCCATAGGGGCCGAGTGTCGCCCGGAATGCCGCACGGGCCTCGGACTTTAGTCTGGCAACTTCTTCCGGAAACGCGTCCTCGATCCGGATGCGATCTTGGATGCGCTCGGCCAGCGCAGCCAGCACTAGGGCCGCGTCGCCGCGAATGAAGCCGGTATTCGGATAGGTTCTGCCGTCGGCAGCCGGGTCAATATCGATCTGGACCAGTTTCCTGGGCAGCGGGGTCGAGAAATTCCCGGTCTCGTGCCCTCGCAGGCGCGAGCCGGCCACAATCATCAGATCGACTGTTTGGTAGAAGTCTTCGATCACTCGTACGCCCAGCCCGTTCAACGCGCCAAGATTGCGCGGGTGGTCGTCGCTGACGACGCCGTGCCCAGCCCAGCTGGTCACCATCCCGAAGCCCTGATCGAGAAGAACGCGCGCTGCATTTCCCGCCGCCGCCGCGCCGCGGCCGAGCCACAGCATGGGGCGGCGCGCCTCGAGGACCAGATCGACAAGGTGGTCCATCTCCTGGCCGGTCGGGTGCACCGGTTCAACCTTCGGCAAAGCGTAGACGTCGAGCCCTGAAGGCCGCGTGATTTCCTCGAGC
Source organism: Paracoccaceae bacterium (assembly GCA_029862205.1). Lineage (GTDB taxonomy): Bacteria > Pseudomonadota > Alphaproteobacteria > Rhodobacterales > Rhodobacteraceae > Thermohalobaculum. The sequence continues at coordinate 33,380 of JAOTXT010000037.1, read as the reverse complement.
TGGACGTCGATCGGGATCTCGACCGTGACCGGACCTTTCTGGAAGGTGAGCGCATCCTCCACCGCGCGCTTCATGACCGCGAAGGCTTCGGAGCCCGCGCGGATGCGGTAAGCAGCCTTCCCGGAGGCCGCCATCAGGCCGGGCTGGTCGGGGATGTCGTGGACCAGGCCCATACCTCGGTCGGCCAGCGCCGCCGGATTCTGACCGGTGATGTGCAGGATCGGCGCACTGGCGGTGCGCGCCTCGACCAGGCCGCCGACCGTGTTCGCCGCGCCTGGACCCGTGCTGCTGATTAGAACTCCAAGTGTGCCGGAGGCGCGCGCATAGCCGTCCGCCATGTGGGCCGCACCGAGCTCGCCCCGGGTCGGCACGAAATGTGTCCGGTTCGAGCGCGATACTGCGTCGAGCATGGGGATGTTGTGGACCGAGACGATGCCGAACGCCGTCTCGGCCCCGCATTTGTCCAGGAACTCGGCAACGAGGTCGCTGACGGTGTATCCGTTTGCCATTCAGCCGCCTCCCCGTTCATTTGCCCGACCCCTTTGAGGTCCTCGAGCGTCGGCGGTTCGAACCAATTCATCCGCGAGATTTTGACACCGATCACGATGGCGCGGCGGTCCAAAACACATGGCAGATCCGATGAACGTCTTCACCCAATCATTTTCGCAAAGTCAGGATTTCACGCGCCTCGTCGATCGTCGCAACGCTCCCACCCAACTCACCGATGATCCGGACAGCCTTTTCGACCAGGGCGCCGTTGCCAGGCGTCTTGACCCCCTTCGACAGGTAGACCGTGTCCTCCATTCCGATCCGGCAATGCCCGCCCAAGAGGAACGCCTGCGCGAGCATCGGAAACGCCATGCGGCTGGTGCCGAACCCGGCCCATTCGCAGCCCTGGGGCAACAGAGAGCGTGCGAAGGCCATGCCCTCCGGTGTCGCCGGCATGCCATAGCTGACGCCCAAGACCAATTGGAACAGGGCCGGCATCCTGAGCGTGCCCGTCTCGATCAGGTCATGGGCCAGCGCGATGTCGCCGGTGTCGAACACTTCTAGTTCGGGCAGCACCCCGGCGGCATAGATGCGCTCGGCCATGATTCGGATGCTGCGGGGCGAGTTGATCACGGCCCCGCCACCGAACCACATGGTGTTGAGATCCAGCGAGCAGATATCGGGTTTCAGCTCAACCACATGCTGCGAGCGGATCTCGCCGGTCGTCAGCTTTGTACCTGGTGCCGCGCGGGAGGGCTCGTCGTCGCTCGGCAGAAAGCGTCCACCGGGGCCGGTGGTCAGGTTGATCAGCATGTCCATCCCGCTATCGCGGATGCGCCGGACGATCTCGCGATAATAGTCCAACTCCATGCTCGGGCTCCCGGTCTCCGGATCGCGCACATGGATATGGCAGATCGCGGCACCGGCCTTCGCCGCTTCGACCGCAGAGGCCGCAATCTCCTCGGGCGTCACCGGAAGGGCCACATTGTGTTCACGGGTCGTGAAGCTGCCAGTCACGGCGCATGACACGATGGTCGGCTTCATGCGATGGCCTCCAGTCTATTCATCACGTTGCGGCAACAATTCGGTCTTGCCTGGAGGCCACGATGGCGCATCGGAAAGGTCCTTGCTTTCAGCGCCAAGGTCCGCGTCACTGGCCGGAACCGCTTGGTTGGGACATTGCCGCAGGCTACGATCGGCCTACCGCGAGCTCAAGCAGGATCGCTTGAGGACACCTGATGGATCATCCCCATGATAGCCGACCGCGTCCCCTATGTTCCCATCACCGAACGCCCCCGCCTGACCTGGCCCGGCGGCGCGCGGGTGGCGGTCTGGGTCGTTCCGAACGTCGAGCACTACGAATACCTCCCCAATCAAGTCCGGTCCCGGAACCCATGGCCGCGCATGCCCCATCCGGACATCCTAGGCTACGGCCTTCGTGACTATGGGAACCGCGTCGGGCTCTGGCGCATGGCCGAGTTGACGGATGCGTTGGGCATCCCCTGCACGCTCTCGCTCAACATTGCCAACTGGGAACACTATCCCGAGATCTTCGAGGCCAGCGAGGCGCGCGGCTGGGACGTCATGTGCCACGGCATCTACAATACCCAATATCACTGGAGCCTGCCGGAGGACGAGGAGCGCGCGATCATCGCCGATTGCGTTGAGACCTACCACCGCTTTACCGGCCGGCGCCTGGCGGGCTGGTTTTCTCCGGCAGCGACCTTTACCGAAAACACTCCCGATCTCGTCGCCGAGGCTGGCATCACCTACTATTGCGACTGGTATCACGACGATCAGCCGACCCCGATCCGGGTCCGAAACGGTAGCTTGATCACGATCCCCTACCAGATGGACATCAACGACGCGATGGTCTGGCGCCACCATATCGAGGCGGGCGACTTCGCGACCATGATCATCGACCATTTCGACACTCTCTGGCGGGAAGGCGCGGACCAGGGGCGCGTGGTCTGCATCGCGTTGCACCCCTTCATTATGGGTCAGCCGCACCGGATTCGGGCGCTCGAACGCGCCTTGGCCCATATAGTGGCTCACGATGGGGTCTGGCTGGCGACCGGGAGCGAGATCGCGGATTGGTATCTGTCACAGATAGGTGACGCCACATGACCGCACGCCGCACACCTGGGATGGATCACGAGCATTACACCTTTTCTCCGATGCCCGGCAGGGCGCCCTTGCGCTGGCCCTCGGAGGCCCGCATCGCCTTCGCGCCGGTTGTCTATCTGGAGCATTGGGAACTTGACCCGCCCGAAGGAACCCTCCGCGATCCACGCTTCGGCGACCCGTTCGGCAATTTCCGCCCCGATTACCGCAGTTACACCTGGCGCGAATACGGGGCGCGGATCGGCTTCTTCCGGGTGCTGGATCTGCTCGATAAACACCGCCTGACGGCGACGGTTGCGGCCAACACCTCGGCGGTGGAGCGCTATCCTAAACTCGTTGAGGCTTGCCTCGCCCGTGGCTACGAGTTTGCCGCACACGGAACCCATGCGACCCGCATGATCTCCAGCGCCATGGCTGCAGAGCAGGAAGCGGCGACGATCAGCCACTGCATTGAGACAATCGAGCGCCCGACCGGCATTCGCCCGAAGGGCTGGATCTCGCAGGATTTCGGGCAGAGCGCCCGCACGCCGGGCCTTCTGGCCGAGCGGGGGTTCTCCTACCTCTCAGATTGGCCGAACGACGATCAGCCCTACTGGATGACCACCGATCCGCCGATCCTCTCGATCCCCTGCCAATCGGAATGGGATGACGTGCAGCTTCTCTGGCACCGACGCCTGCTGACCCCGCGCTTCCCGGCGCTGGTTGAAGAGGGCTTCCGCGTGCTGCACGAGGAAGGCGCCCAGTCCGGGCGAAGCTTCACGCTGGGGATCCATCCCTGGCTCTTCGGCATGCCTCACCGCATCCGCTATCTGGATGAAACGCTGACGCGGCTCGGCGCCTACGCGAACGTGTGGTGCACGACGCTGGGCGCGATCTCGGATCACATGCATGCCTTGACGCGGAGCGCCGCGGGTTAGGCGAGTTCCGCCAGGACCTGATCGGTCGTCAATACCCGCCCGAAAAGGCGCTGAAAGTTTCGCAACGTGCTCTCATGCAGATCAGCATGGGTCGTCGCGCAGGCATCCTCGATCATGGTCACCTGGTAACCCCTGTCGGCGGCCTCGCGCGCCGTCGTCTCAACGCACATATTGGTCGAGATGCCGCTCATGTAGAGTTGGCGTCGCCCAAGCGAGCGCAGCAGGTGATCGATCCCGGTCGAGGCGAAGGCGCCGATGGAGCGCTTGTTGACGACGAAATCTGCAGGCTCCGGCGTCAGTTCCTCGATGATCTCGTGCTCGCGGCTGCCCACATGGTTGCCGACGCTGGCATAGAAGTCCCGCATATGCGGCGGGGCGTCTGCGCAATCCTGCCGCTCCGCACCTTGCGTGATGAAGACCACCTCGCCCCGGCCCGCCCGAAAGATCGGGCACAGGCGCAGGATGTTCGGCACCAACAGCCCCTCGATCCGGTCAAAGCGATAGTTGGTTAGGTCCGAGCCTTCCTCCAGCATCCGCCGCCCCAGCGCCCCACTGCGATTGCCGGTCGCATATTGCATGTCCACGATGATCAGTGCTGCGACCGCTAGATCGGGCGACCAGGCGTTCATGTAGTCCTGAATATAATCGGTCGCGGTCGTCATGTCAGTTCGCAAGTTGGCCTACTGCATCGAGCAACACTTCGGCGCCTGTGACAAGATCGGCCTCGTCGGTGTCTTCCTCGAAACTGTGGCTGATCCCGCGGATCGACGGCACGAACAACATCGCCGATGGCATCAGGCGCGCCACGTTGGTGGCGTCGTGCAGGGCGCCCGACGGCATGCGGCGCCAGCGTCCGGGTGCCACGTGCTCAGCCGCCCCGGCAAGCGCATCGCAGAGACGTGTGTCGAACCGGCGCGGGGAGACCGGGATTCCGGCCTCGAGCGTGCATCCAAGTCTGCGCTCGGCGGCCACCGCCTCCGCTGTTTCGCGTACGATCGCGTCCATGCGCTCCATTCGCTCCGCCTCTCCGTCGCGCCATTGGACCGAGAAGACCGCGCGCCCAGGCACGATCGACGGGGCGCCCGGGGCGACCTCCACGTGACCGATCGTCCAGACGGTGGTCTCGGTCACCACCGGCGCCAGGGCCGTGTTCAGCCGTTGATTGAACTCGGCCAGGCCCTGGAACGCATCGCGGCGATGCTCCATCGGCGTGGTGCCCGCATGGTTCTGCTCGCCCTCATAGGTAACCTTGATGCGGCCAATCCCGACAATCGACTCGACGACTCCCACCGCTTCGCCCGCCTTATCGAGCCACGGACCCTGCTCGATATGAGCCTCGATGAAGCCAGAGAACCGGCTCGCGTCGACAAAGCCGGGGCCAGCCAGATGGGCCATGCGCGCCCGGGCCTCGCCGAACGTCTCGCCCGAAAGCGCCGTGAGCTTGTCAGCGGCCTCCAACGTGATGCCGCCCGACCAGATATTGCTGCCGGTCAACGCTCCGAAACGCCCCTCTTCGTCCTGAAACGAGACGACCGCGACCGGCACCGTCCCGCGAGCGGCGCGACTGACCTCAAGCGCGGCAATCACCCCGTAGGCCCCGTCGAGCCAGCCACCCTCGGGCTGGCTGTCAGAATGAGACCCCATCAGAAGGCAGGGCGCATCTACGGAAGGCAGACCAAAGAGGTTGCCAGCGGGATCAAAGATCGGCTCCAGCCCCGCTTCGCGCATCTTTTCGGCCAGCCAATCCCGCGCCTCGATATCCTGCGCTGAGAAGGCTGGACGCACGACCCCAGTCCCCTCCTTTCCGAAGCTCCGCAGGTGGTGAAGGCCGGTCAGAAGGCGGTCGGCGTCGATCTGCATCAGGGCGGCTCCCGAGGTATATCATTGGCCGTCAGTGTAGCAACGCGGCCCGCGGCGGCAACTTTGGGCTGGATTCGGTGCGGCCGCCACGGTTGACTGCCCGGGCCATGCGGCGCCAATCCAACGAATGGGAGGGAACAATGGGTGATGCAACCGAGCTTCGCATTCTACCTGCGCGCTACGGGAAAGCGATCCACCTGGCGGCAGGGCGATCGCTAGAGATCGTCAACCTGCACGGCACACAGGCCATCGATACCTGGGCTTTCAACTCCGCCGGACCGACTGAGTTCCTTTCGCTCGAGCACACCCGCTCGCGGCTTAGCCGGGTTATACCCCGGGTAGGCGACGGGCTTTTCACGACCCGGCGCAACGTGATCCTGACGATGACTGGGGACACGTCGCCCGGCATCCACGACACGCTTCTCTGTGCCTGCAGCCCCGAGCTTTACGGTGAGCTTGGATGCGAGCCGAGCCATCGTAGCTGCGAGGTCAACCTCCACGAGGCACTGAGCGAGATCGGCTTGACCGCTCCTTGCACGCCCGCCCCGCTGAACCTTTTTATGAATGTGGGCGTCGGCACCAATTCCGAAGTAATCCGTGACGTGCCGAAATCGAAGCCGGGTGATGCAGTAACCTTGCGCGCCGAAATGGACGCAGTTGTTGTTCTCTCGGCCTGCCCGCAAGACGTAACACCGATCAACGGCGCCGATTGCACGCCCCGGGACGTCGGCTATCGGGTCGTCTGACGCCCGATGCTTTTGCTCGCGCGCTGCAGGTGCGCCGTAACGCGCTTTGCCGCCAATTCCGCGTCCCCCACTGCGAGAGCATCGAGGATGCGCAGATGCTCGACACACCAAAGCTTGATCCGTGCTAGGTCGGAATAATCCACGAATTCAACGATCGTGCGCAGACGATTCTGAGTCTGCACGGCCTCGAGGAAATAGGGGTTACCCGAGAACCTCACCAGCATCTCATGGAAGCCGGAATCGACCTCGAAGACTTGTGCCTGGATCATCGGCCCGCGTCCGGCCCGCGCCAACAACGCCTCGTGGCGTCTACGGCTCAAATCGAGCGCATTCGGGTCGATCTGGATACCGGGCTGGCGCAGGGCAGCCGGCTCGACCGCCAAACGAAGGGCATAGCTCTGGGCGAGCGCCTCCGTTGTGTTGATCGCGGGCTGGAAGTGCCACCCCCGGCCCGGATTCCGACGCACCAGACCTTCTTCGCGCATCCTGGTAAGCACCGCTCCAACGCGGCTCTCAGGCGCTTCGAAGCGGCGCGCCAATTCGATCTGGGTCACGCGGCCGACCAGCTTTTCGTTCAATCGGGCCTCTAGGATATCGGCGTAAAGCTGATCTTCCGGCGAAGTCCCGCCCGAGACCGCCAGTCCATCATAGGCCGCGATGTTTTCGCGCAAGAAGAAGCCACGATTTCGGATGTGGCTCAGCACCCCGTGTTCGGCCAGGAGGTCGAGCGAAGCCCGAACCGGCGAGCGTGAGACGCCCAATGATTCTGCCATCGCGACCTCGGTGACGTGAGTCCCTGCCGGCGCATCGCGCAGGATCAATTCCTCAAGAATGCGCCGCGCCAGCCAGGCACGCCGTTGCGTCCTTGCGCCAGGCGGATCCGTCCGAACAGGTCTTGCGGCATTTCCGCATAGATCCTGCTCAACCGCCATCTACGGCCTCCCGTGCCATTTGCGAGTGCTGGCCGTCCATAACAAGCACATTCTTGCATTGTATAAAATGGTCCGTAGCATACAATCTTCGCCTTTCGTTTCCACGCCCGGTCATCAGCGAGTGTTTGGGCGACGCCAGAGGGAACCGATGCCCGACGCCGCGACAGCCGAAAGCCCGATCCTCCAGCTTCGCGGCCTCCGAAAGAAGTTCGGCGACCTCGAGGTTTTGAAGGGCGTGACCATCGACGTGCGACAGGGCGAGGTCATTGCCATCGTCGGGGTCAGCGGGTCGGGCAAGAGCACGCTTCTGCGCTGCGTCAATCTGCTTGAGCTTCCCACCGATGGAGATATCGTCTTCGATGGCAAGCGCGTGCCTTACGAAAGCGCGGGCCATGTCTTCTCGTCGGCTAGCCGCGATATCTCGCGCCTGCGTGCCGAGATCGGGATGGTGTTCCAGCAATTCAACCTGTGGCCGCACAAATCGGTCATCGAGAACGTCATCGAAGCGCCGATCACCGTGCGCAAGATCCCGCGTGCCAAGGCGATTGCTGATGCCGAGCGGCTGCTCGACAGCATCGGCCTGCTTGAGAAGCGCGACGAGTACCCTGCCCGCCTTTCCGGCGGGCAGCAACAACGCGTCGCGATCGTTCGTGCGCTTGCGATGAAACCGAAGCTGATGCTTTTCGACGAGGCGACCTCGGCGCTGGACCCGGAACTGGTCGGCGAGGTTCTGGCTCTGATGGCCAAACTAGCGGAGGAAGGGATGACCATGATGGTCGTTACCCATGAGATTCACTTCGCACGCCAGGTCAGCGACCGGACGATCTTCATTGATGCCGGGCTGATCGAAGAGGAAGGTCCGTCACGCGAGGTTTTGAACAATCCCAGGAGCGAGCGCACGCGCCAGTTCCTGGACCGTGTCCTCCACGACAGGGGTGTCGAATGACCAAGGCATCACTATGAGCAGTTCCGGACAGGATATCGCCTCGTATTCGGGGATGTACAACGCGGTCGACGGATGGTGGAACCAGATCGAGGTCTACCTTCCGCTCTTCGTGCCCGCGTCGTGGGTGGTGATCCAGGTTTCGGTTTTATCGATCGTCTTGTCCTGGGCCTGTGGGCTCGTTTGTGCACTGGCCAAAACCTCCGGCTACCGGGTGCTGCAATACCCGGCCGAGTTCTACCTCTGGTTCGTGCGTGGCACGCCGCTCTTAACCCAAATCTTCCTAATCTACTTTGGCTTACCGCAGCTCGGTATCAGGCTCGACCCCTTTACCGCCGGGGTCGTGGCGCTGGGCGTCAACGGCGGCGCCTACGTGGCCGAGATCATCCGCGGAGGTTTGCTAGGCATCCCCCAGGGGCAGCGGGAATCGGCGCTCGCGCTGGGCATGACCTACTGGCAGTCAATGCGTCGCATCGTGCTGCCGCAAGTGGTGCGCATCATTATTCCGCCGATCACCAACGACGCGGCCTCGACGATCAAGAACACCTCGCTCTTGTCGACGATCACTATCATGGAGCTGATGCTGCAGACCCAAGTGATCGTCAGCAGCACTTTCCGACCGTTCGAATTCTACATCCTCGTATCCCTGATCTACCTGGCGATGACCACCGTCCTGATGGTGGGCATGCGATGGGCCGAAAGGAGGCATGCCATCGCCTATTGACGCCCGATGGGCGCCGGGACCCGGGCGAAAGAAGAAGACCACACAGCAAGAGAGGAGACGACCATGACCATCTGGAAATCAATCAGCGGAGTTTCCGCCGCCGCCGGACTGGCCCTCGCTATCCTGGGCGCCGCCCCTACCGGGGCAAAGGCGCAAGAGCTGGAGGTTCTGGAGCAGGGTAAGGTGAAATGCGCCTTCACCGGTGCTTTTGCACCCTTCTCGATGCAAACCTCCGACGGCAAGTGGATCGGATTGACGAACGAAGTCTTCGCCGAGATGGCAATGCGCGCTGGACTAGAGATCGAGTATGTCATCACAAAGTGGGAGTCGCTTCTGGTCGGCCTGATGGCCGGTCAATACGACATCCTCTGTGACACCATGGACATCACCAAGGAGCGTCAAGAGCGGGTTCTCTTCATTGATGGCTGGCTGGAGTCGGGCGGACGCCTGGTCGTCCACAAGGACAGCCCCGTCACGTCGCAGGCTGATTTCAAGGGCAAGACCATGGGTGTTCTGGTCAGTTCAACCTGGGCCGAGCTCGCTAAGGGCTTGGAGCCGGGCGAGACAAAATACTATCAGTCCGAGAACGATGCCATGCGGGATCTAGCGGACAAGAAGATCGACGGGATGGTGACCGACTCGATCGCCGCTGCTTACGGGATCGAGAACTCTGGCCTGCCGCTCAAGATCGTACCCGGTTATCTGAGCCGCATTCAAAAGGGTTGGGCCGCCCAGGCCCACCAAGTGAACTTGGTTAAGGCGCTGAACGAGGCCCTGGCCTCGCTGGTCGCCGATGGCACCTACGAGAAGATCACCGGCGCCATTATCGGTTATAGCCCGGCACCGGAGGAGCCGATCCGGAGCCAGTTCCGCTGAGGCTATTCACGTTCCGGGCCGCCCATTACGGGGCGGCCCGATCCAAGTTCATGCGGGGAGTTTCCGATGCCCGACCTACGCGCTCAGATCGTCGAATGGATCGATGGGGACCGGGATGTGTTTCTGGATTTCCTCGGCGACTTCGTCCGTGCCAAGAGCCCGAACCCCCCGGGGGACACGCGCGAGGCAGCGGCCTTGATCGAACGGTTTCTAACCGAACGCGACCTGCCCTTCGAGGTCATCGCCCCAAATCCCGATATGCCGAACTTTGTTGGGAACTTCAAAGGGTCGCGACCTGGCCCGCATGTGGTCTTCAACGGCCATATCGACGTATTCCCCCTCGGCGACGCCGGAACCTGGACTCAGGATCCCTGGGGCGGTGAGGTGGTGGACGGTCGGATGTATGGCCGGGGTGTCAATGACATGAAGGCCGGCACGACGACGGTTCTTTTCGCCTTCATGTATCTCCACCGCCTGCGCGAGCACCTGCCAGGCCAGGTCACCATGACCGCCGTCTCGGACGAGGAGACCTTCGGCCCGGACGGCGCGCGCTATCTCGTCGCCAACCACCCCGAGGTCCATGGCGACGTCTGCCTTTCGACCGAACCCACCGGCATTCATTCGGTGCGCTTCGCTGAGAAGGGGCCGCTCTGGCTGAAATTCAATATCCGCACCCCCGGGGCGCATGGCGCTTATCCGCACAAGAGCGCGAATGCGAACGAGATCGGTGCCCGGCTGATACTGGCTCTGGGCGCATTGCGCGACATTCCGGTCGAGTCGCCTGAAGCAATTCAGCGTGCACTCAGTGGTGCCGAAGAGGTCATCGACAAGGTCGCTTCGCCCGGTGCTGCAGCGATCCTGCAAAAGGTGACACTCAACATCGGAACCGTGAACGGCGGCGTGAAACAGAACATGTTACCGGGCACCTGCGTTGTCACCGCAGATATTCGGGTCCCCATGGGCATCTCGCCGGACGCTGTGATCGCCCGCGCCGGAGAGATTGCGGCGGAATTCCCCCAGGCCGAGATGGAGGTCGTCGGCCGACAGGAGCCGCTCTGGTCCGACCCCGACCACCCGATGTGCCGGCTGCTGCAAAAGAATGTCGAGGAACTAGCCGGCTTCCGGCCGCCGGCGATTGTTAGCCTGCCCGGAACCGATGCGCGGCTCTGGCGAGGACTTGGGGTTCCGGCCTATGTATACGGGATTACTCCCTTCAACGTTGCTATGGCTGATGAGTATGTGGATATCGAAGAGGTGTTCCATGTCACCAAGGCCCATACGCTCTCGGCCTTCGACTATCTGATGGCGGGGGGCAATGGATGAGCGGCTTCCTGCCGGTCGACAGTCTGGACAGCCCGCGCTTTGTAGGGCTCGCGACCTTCATGCGCCTGCCCCAGGCGCAGACCGGGGATAGGCTCGACGCAGCGATCCTGGGCTTGCCGTCGGATTCGGGCTCGCCTTTCCGCACCGGCGCACGCTTCGGTCCCCAGGCGGTGAGGGCGATGTCGATCATGCTGCGTCCGATCAATCCCTACCGCGACCACGTGAACGTGTTCGAGCGCCTGGCGATTGCCGATGCGGGTGATGCGAGCGTGGTGCCTGGATACCTGGAGGACTCCTTCGAGCGTCTGGAAGCGTCTGTCGATCAACTGGTTACCGGCGGCGTGGTGCCCCTTTCGATTGGCGGCGATCACTCCGTTTCGCTGCCGGCACTGAGGGCGGTTGCGCGCCGACGCGGCCCCCTGTCGCTGGTTCATTTTGACGCCCACTCTGACACCTGGCGAACCTATTTCGGGGGCAGGAAATATTCGGCCGGGACCCCGTTCCGTCGCGGCGCGGAGGAGGGAATCATCGATCCGGCCAGTTCGATCCAGCTCGGCATGCGGGGCTCGCTGTTCCGTGCCGACGATGTCAGCCAGTCCGTCGATCTGGGCTTCCAGGTGCTGACCACCGACGAGATGCTGGAACTTGGCTCGGCGGGTGTCGCCGCACAGGTGGCCGAGCGGGTTGGCGATCGGCCGGTCTATCTGACATTCGATCTGGATTTCGTCGATCCTGCGGGCGCGCCCGGCGTCCAGACGCCGGAGGCGGGCGGCCCGACACCGCGCGAGGCCCTCGCCTTCCTCCGAGCGCTGGCGCCGATGAATCTCGCCGGCGCCGATGTGGTCGAAGTCAACCCCCTCTTCGACGGGCCCGGTCAGGTCACCGCGCTGCTCGGCGCAACCGTGGCGCTGGAAATCCTGTCGCTCTTGGCGGTGCGGCGCGCTGGCGGACCAGACGAATGACACCGTCGCGCGTTCTGGTGACCGGGGGCAGCGGCCGGCTAGGCCGTTTCGTGGTCGCCGAGATGCTGCAGCACGCAGAGGTCACAGTCCTGGATATCGTTCCGCCGGCGGACGGGGCCGCCCATGTGCCAGCGGACATCCGTGACTTTGACGCGCTCTGCGACGCGGCACGGGGCCATGACGCCGTGATCCACCTAGCCGGCCTCGACTCCGGCGTTCCGGCCAGCGAGCACGACTATTTCCACGTCAATGTACAAGGCACCTGGAATATCCTGGCTGCCGCCGAGGCGGCGGGAATCGGCCGTGTTGCAGTCTGCTCCAGCATCGCGGCCTACGGGTTGGAGGATTTGCCATGGGAACGGCAACCGGATCGGCTGCCCTTCGATGAGTCTCACCCTCTGCGCCCCTGTGTCGCCTATGAGCTCAGCAAGCAGGTGGTCGAAGACGTCGCCTCATCGTTTGCGCGCCGAGCGCGTATGACCGTGCCCTGCCTGCGCCCAGCCTGGATCATATTCCCCGACCGCGTGGCCGATTTCGACCGCCGGGCGCGCGAGGCGGATGGCGCCCTCCCGCGGCCGGCCGACCATCTCCCGCCACCGCCCCATCGCGCCTATGTGCGCCCGGACGACACCGCGCGGGCGTTCTGGCTGGCCCTGACCGCCGACCTCGAACCCTGTGAAGCCTTCAATATCGGCGCCTCGGACACTATGAGCCCGGCGCCATCCCTGGAGGTTATGGCCCGCGTCTACGGCCGCGAGATCCCGGTAGCTGACGAATCGGCTTTTGCGGCGAACCGCAGAGCGGCGGTCTTCGGCAATTTACGTGCCCGCACGCGCCTCGGCTGGCAGCCCACCGGCGATTGGCAAGGGTTTGCCGCCGACCCACCGCATGCCGCATGACCGAAAGGAGGCTCCCATGATCCGAAACCCGGTCCCTTGGCCAAACGGCGCGCGCTGCGCCGTTGCCTTCACCTTCGACATGGATGCGGACAGCTTGCTGCACCTGGCCCATCACAGCTCGGCCGACACCCGTCTCGGCGCCATGTCGGCGCTGCGCTACGGACCCGAGATCGCCATTCCCCGGATCGTAGACATCTACGAACGCTACGGCATGCAGCAGACCTTCTTCCTACCCGCATGGTGTATGGAGCGCTATCCGGCAGCCGTTGAGACCGTCTTGAATGGCGGCCACGAGATCGGTCATCATGGCTACCTCCACGAAGAGCCGAACACCATGGACCGCGATGCAGAGCGCGCCTGGATGGAGCGCTCGACCGAGGTGATCGAACGCATGACCGGGGAACGGCCCCGGGGTTATCGCGCGCCGGCCTACCAGTTCTCGCGCGACACGCTGGATTTGCTGGTCGAGGGCGAATTTGCCTATGACGCATCGCTTATGGGCGATGACGTTCCCTATCTGCTGCGCACGTCCCAAGGCGAAATCATCGAACTACCCTCTCATATCGGGCTCGACGACTGGCCCCATTTCCAGACCTCACGTGAGCTTGATTACCGGGCGACCATCAAGCCGCCCGAGCAGGCGATGGCCGTCTATGCGGCCGAATTCGACGCTATGTGGCAGCATGGCGGGCTCTGGATCGGGATCTGGCACCCGTTCCTTAGCGGCCGGCTGTCGCGGGCCCAGATGATCTGCGACCTGATCGAGCACATGACGGCGAAGGGCGGCGTCTGGTTCGCCCGCCTCGACGAAATCGCCGCCCATGTGCAGGGCGTGATCGAAGATGGCACGTGGAGGCCCCGGATCGACCGCCTGCCTTACTACGATGGACCGATCCCGGAACTGGGCGAGGCCGCACCCGAGAACGCCGAGTAAGCGCTCAGTCGACGAAGGTGTGGAAGGGCGCAACGTGCACGCCGGCATCCGTCACTGCCTTGCGTAGGCCGCGCGCCATGGCAACCCCATCGGGGTTGTCCCCGTGGACGCAGATCGTATCGATCCGCAAGGGGATCCGCTTGCCGCTGGTCGAGCGGATCGCTCCGTCCTCCAGCATCTGCAGCGCGCGGGTCTTGGCCTCGGCCGCGTCGTGGATCACCGCGCCGGGCTCGCTGCGCGGGGTCAGGTTGCCGTCGTCGTCATAGGTGCGGTCTGCATAGATCTCGTTGACGATCCGCGCTCCCGCCGCCCGGGCGGCCCGATCCAGCGCATTGCCCGGCATCACCACCAGGATCAGGTCGCGGTCGACCGCCAGCATCGCGTCGACAACCGCCTCGGCCATGGTTTCATCCACGGCAGCCATGTTACCAAGGCTTCCGTGGGTCTTCACATGGGTCACCTGATGGTCTCCGGCGCGCGCGATGCCCGAAAGGGCGCCAATCTGATAGATGATCTGGTTGCGCAAGGTGGCGGGGCTGTCGCCATAGATGCGCCGGCGCCCGAAGCCGTAGAGGTCGAAGAACCCCGGATGGGCGCCGATCGCCACGCCGCCCTGCTTTGCCAGCCGCACGCTCTCCGTCATCACGTCCGGATCGCCGCCGTGAAACCCGCAGGCCAGGTTGGCGCTGGTGACGATCTCCAGCATCGAGCTGTCATCACCAATCGAATAGGCGCCCCAGCTCTCGCCGAGGTCAGAGTTGATGTCGATGCGATCGATCATGGCGTCTGCTCCTCGCGGCTACTTGCGCTGCAAAACGTAGAGCACCAGCGGGTCACGTGCCAGCCCCGGGCGGGCGCATGACCGGGCCGCGCTTCCTTACGGTCGGCGACTGCGCCCTGTCAGTGGAGTTCGGCGACACGGTCGACCCAACGACGAACGCCCGGGTCCTGGCGCTGGACAAAGCGCTGGGCACCGACTTGCCCGAAGGCGTGATCGAATTGGTACCCACCTATCGCGCCCTGATGATCCATTTCGACCCGCTTACCACTTCGCTGGCGGCCCTGCGCAAAACGGTCGAGCAGATGGTCGTGAAAACAGGCGCCGACGACGCACTTGGGCGGCTCTGGCGCGTCCCGGTCGGCTATGGCGGCGATCTGGGGATCGACCTCGCCGATCTGGCAGCGCGCCATGGCCTGACCGAAGAGCAAGTCGTCGAAATCCATGCAAACGCGACCTACCGGGTTTACATGATCGGGTTCGCGCCGGGCTTTTGCTACCTCGGCGGCCTGCCGGAGGCACTGCACACGCCACGGCGGATCGAGCCGCGCCTAGTCACCCCCGCCGGCACGGTCTCGATCGGGGGCGCGCAGGCGGCGGTCACATCCGTGCCGGTTCCAAGCGGCTGGCACCTGATCGGGCGGACGCCCCTGAAGACCTTCGATCCGGACGGCGATCCGGTCTTCCTTTTCCATCCCGGCGACCAGGTGCGCTTCGAGCGGATCTCGGCTGGGGATTGGCACACGCTCTCGGGTCGCGTGGAGCGCGGCGAGTTTCGGCCCACACCAGAGGATGACGCGTGAAGGCGGCGCTGAGACTGACCCGTTGCGGCCCCTGGGTCTCGGTCCAGGACCGGGGTCGCCCAGGCTACCAGCGCTACGGGATTTCCGAGTCCGGCGCCATGGATCCCGTGTCCCTGGTGATCGCCAACCGCCTTGCCGGGAACGGGCCAGGCGAGGCCTGCCTCGAGGTTGGCGGTCCGGGCCTGACCATGACGCCAGAGGGCGACGAGGCGACCGTCGCCGTCGCTGGACCGGCGCCCCGTGTTTGGCTCGATGGCGGCGAGATTACCGGTAATCGCGGCTTCCGGTTGGCTCCTGGCCGCACCTTCCGCGTAGCGCCCAGCCCCAGCAGCGCCTTCGTCTATCTGGCGGCTCATGGCGGCTTCGAACTTTCGCCCATGTTCGACAGCCTGTCGTTTCACGCACGCTCCGGCATCGGCGGCACCGGCGAAGGCGCGCTTGGCGAGGGCGCGGTCCTGCCCGTGAAGGGCCCGGCAGGGCCGGAACTCGCCCTTGCCGAGCACCCGCCCATCGCACCCGCCAAGATCGCGATCCTAAAAGGACCGCAATTCGATCACCTTGAGCCCGGCTCCTGGGAGGCCCTCCTGGAGACTTCCTGGAAGATCGGCGCCCGTTCTGACCGGATGGGCGTCCGGCTCGAGGGGCCGGTCCTCAAGCACACGGACAAGGGCTACAACATCGTCTCGGACGGGATCGCGCTCGGCAGTGTGCAGCTCCCCGGGGACGGCAAGCCGATCGTACTCGCCGCCGACCGGCAGACAACCGGCGGCTACCCGAAGATCGCGGTGATTGCCCGGGCAGACATGCCCCATTTCGCCCAGCTTCCCGCCGGGACCTTTGTGCGCTTCCGCGAGGTCACGCTCGAGGCCGCGATCGGCCTGCTGAAGACCCGCGCTCAGAGGATCGCCAGGCTAAAGATCGGCCCGGTAGGTCGTGGCCTCGACAGTGAAAGCCTTCTCTCCGTCAACCTGATCGGCGGGGTCATTCGCGGATAGGCCGAAGGCTCAGATCGAGTCGCGGATCAGCGGCGACGTCGAGCAATGGATGCCGCCGCCACCCTCGTAAATCAGATCGTAGTCGACCGGCACGATCTCGATCCCTAGTGCATCCAGCCTATCTGCCGTTCGCGGACTCACGCCCGATTGCATGATCACCCGCCCGGGCCTGACCGCCAGGCAGTTGAGGCAGCCGGCCGCATCGTCTGGGTGGACCTCGATCTGGCGAATGCCGAGCTCATCTAGCTTCTCGAGGAACCAGAACGGCAACTGCGTTGGGTTGGTGATGGCGGTATCCACGTCGATCATCACCAGCGCGCCGTCGATATGCAGCCGGTAGCCGGTCAGGTCGACCCGGATCAACTCGGCGGCGGCCTCGCGGATCACCTCCTCGACCTGGCGCGTCCCGCCTTCGTTAACCCGAGACGAGCGCCCGATCACCGCAAGGCCGGGCTTTAGCCACACGAAACTACCGCCTTCCATGAGGCCGGTGCCGTTGACCGTGCGCAGGATCGGGCAGCCGGCCCGTGCGAGCGCCTGGGTGACTGGCGCCTCTTCGCCGCGCCGGACGATCGGTCCCAACCGAGTGACGATGGCACCCCCCTGGACACCGATGCAGCTATCGCGGGTGTAGATCTGCTTGTGCCGGCCGGGCGCAGCCTTGTCGATCAGCACCACCTCGACACCTTCATCACGCAATGCCTCGGTCAGGGCGTCGTGCTGGGCCTGCTGCTGCGCCAGGTCCGGCAACCGGTCGCCGCGCCAATACCAGGTCTGGCCTTCCTCGTCGCCATAGGAGTTAAGCCGCTCGATCCGCTTGCTCGGGTCGATGATCGACATCTCATCGCCAGGCCGATGCATCAGCACCATGCGCAGTCTGCCTACATCGTTATCGCAGCCCCAGTGCCCGCCCCAGACCGTCTGCTGTTGCTCTAGGGTCTCGAAAGCGGGTTCCGCGTGGCTCGGGAAGCTGCGGATGGTCATGTTGTAACGGTATTCAAACTCGCTAATGGCGCCACTCATAAGACTCTCTCCTCGATCGACAGGGATGTCGCCTGGTCGTCCCAAAACTTCCCACACTCAGCACACGTAGACGCGCTGCAAGGAAGTGGCTCGTTCTCCAAACATCGGCCAGAAAACTCCAACGAACTGCATCTCTGAAACCAAAATGCGACATTCAATTGGTCGGCGCCAGGCAAGACCCCCACTAGTGCGCGCCTGATCATCCCGTGATGTCTGCGCCCGCTGTCACCCTAAGATCCAGCAATCCCGCCGTCGGGGTTCTCTTCATTCTGCTCGCAATGTTGTCGATCTCGGTTAACGACATGCTGATTAAGCAGATGTCGGATGGCTACCCATTGCATCAGATTGTCTTCGTGAGATCGTTCATTGGGATCGCCTTTTCTCTCGTGCTCGTGCAGTTCGAGGGCGGCTTGTTACAATAATTTAGAGAATAGACCGCGTGCCTTCATAGCTGATGTTCTAAGCGCGCTCGAAATCCCATACAGGGCGAAACGAGACTGACTTTGTCAGTGCTCACTTAGACGCTCAGTTGCGCCCCTTCAGTCCGCCGCCTCGATCTTGTCCTGCGTTTTCGTCTCGAAGTCCTCGGCGTCATGGCGTTCACGGAGCTGTTCGTGCAGTTCGCCCCGCACGCGGTTCACCATGCGGCCGCGCTTGACAGGCGCGCGGGCGTGGATCTCCTCCGCCCAGCGCAGCACATTGCTGTAGGACCTGGCATCAAGGAACTCCTCCGCCCCATACTGGTCGAAGATGACAAGCCCGCCATACCAAGGCCAGCTCGCCATATCTGCGATGGTGTATTCGTCGCCGCACAGATAGCGGTTGTCGGCCAGACGCCGATCGAGCACGTCGAGCTGACGCTTGGTTTCCATCGTGTAGCGGTCAATGGGGTATCGCTGTTTTTCCTCCGCGTAGGCATAGAAATGGCCAAAGCCGCCGCCGAGATAAGGGGTGCTGCCGATCTGCCAGAACAGCCAGGAGAGGCATTCCGGCCGCTTCGCCGGATCGCTGGGTAGGAATTCGCCGAATTTCTCCGCCAGGTACAGTAGAATTGCGCCGGACTCGAAGACCCGGGTCGGTGGATTGGTGCTGTGGTCCATAAGGGCTGGGATCTTGGAGTTCGGGTTCACCGCGACGAACCCGCTGCCAAATTGGTCGCCGTCGCGGATGCGAATCAGCCAAGCGTCGTATTCGGCACCCGCATGGCCGCGTGCCAGCAGTTCTTCCAGAAGCACCGTGACCTTCACTCCGTTCGGCGTGCCGAGCGAATAGAGCTGCAGCGGGTGTTTGCCGACGGGCAGCTCCTTTTCGTGGGTCGCGCCGGCGATAGGGCGGTTGGTCTTGGAAAACTGCCCCTGCTTCTGGCCTTCCCATTTCCAGACGTTCGGCGGCGTATAGGGCATTGTCATTGTGCGAAATCCGTTCCGGATGGGATGGCTGCGACCTGCGGTACCATATGAGGGTAGGCCATGGCGATTGAAATCATTTTGAGACGTATGATGATAGACAAAAGGTTGGCGGCTAAATTGGCACTTCGTGCAACGACTTGAGCCGAGGCACGCCAGTATTCCCTCGGCTGGAGACCAGCAGCGCCGGAAACAATCGCCGTGCGCAAACCGGCGACTGCGGCTTACGCTACACGGGGGGCTCCGGAAACGGCCGCCTTCCTCAAACGCTCCGCAGAGTGTTACATAACGGGTGGCTGCGAAGATGTGCGCGGATCACGAGAGACGCCGATGAAAACCACCTTTAAAGGCACCGGCCTTACTGAAGTAAAGGACGGAACAATTACACCGGACGACAATGCCGCGTCATTAAAGGATCCTGCGGAAGGTCTATCGAATCCGAGTTCGTACTGGACGTTGCGTGAGGCCCTCGATGCCACCGTGGCCGCATTTCGGGAAGAGCTCGACGAAAGGGGATTGCCAAGCGACGAAACCAGACAAGTGACGCGGCTTGCCGATGGAACTTGGGAAGATGCGGGACCGGTTGGCATACCGAGCGAGACGATCGGTGAATCTAATGCCTATCTCGCATCCGCTTTTGTGAAAGCCTCTTGCGAGTACGACTCCATGGACTGGTATATGGCCGAGGCGATTCATCGAGCGTGGCAGATGAAAAAAATTGATGCCACGGAGGACGATCGGATTGAAGCGGCAATGCGCCTCGCGAGAATTGTCGAGCGAGCCGGTTGGAACTCCAAACACCAAGAGGCTGCGCTTGCAGGCTATCGTGTGTTCGAAGGCAGGGAACTCGGTCGCAAGGAAGCGCAGAAGGCCCACCGTCGCGCGACAATGAAAAAGCGCAGGACCATCATCAAAGCCGCAAAGCAGCTCTACGCAGATGACCCGAAGTTGGAGAGAAACGACAGCGAAACAGCCCGTAAGATCGAAGCAATGTGGCTGCCGGAATTGCTCAAGGGAAAGGGCAATTATCTAAGCCCCGACAGAATTCGGGCGTATATCGCGGACGCACGCAGGTCCGGTGAATTGTGAATCTTATAAGGACATGAGCAGATTGCTCATGTCCTGAGTGATTTGAGCAAAACGAAACTCGATGATGACCAACGCGATTGAATGAGCGTTGGAGCGAACTCATGACAAACGATCTTAACCCGGATCGGCTACTTAGCCGCCAAGAAGTCCATGCCGTCTTCGGCATTCCCATTCGTTACTTAGAAATCTCGGGGCCCAGAGGTGATGGCCCTCCGCGAGCACCCCACAATGCTGCGATCGCATTCCCGTTTGCGGACATTCGTTGCGAGCGCGAGATCTCTTGAGCGGTTAGGGCCTGCGGGGCGGTCCTTTCCTGTCGTTCGGTCGCCGATGGCTCTCGCGAATGTCTCGCTCGCTGCTAGTTCCCCTCGGTCTCCACCTGCCCTTCGATCATTGTCACCAATTTAAGCTCAGCACAGGGGAGCAGATCCCCTTCATTAGTGGTCTAGACCTTGCCCGAGGTCGAATGAGTGTCCGCAATCGCCCCAAACACACGCGATGGCGTTGCCGGCATGTCGACGTGTCGGATGCCGAGAGGTGCGAGCGCATCCATCACCGCATTCATCACGGTTTGTGGCGCGCCGATCGTGCCGGCCTGTCCGGCGCCCTTCGAGCCGATCGGATTGGCCATTGTCGGAATCTCGACGAAGCGGATGTCGAAGCTGGGCAGATTGTCACCGCGCGGCAGGGTGTAATCCATGAAACTGGCCGAGAGCAGTTCTCCGGATTGGGAATCGTAGACGACGCCTTCCATCAATGCCTGGCCGATGCCCTGAGCCAGGCCACCATGAACCTGCCCCTCGGTCAGCAGCGGATTGACCAGCGTGCCGTAATCATCGACGGCCAAATAGCTCTCCAGGGTAGTGCGGCCAGTCGCGGGGTCGATCTCCACCTCGGCCACATGACAGCCGTTCGGGTAAGTGAAGATGTCCGAGCGATTGTCGCCATGTCCCTGCAAGGGGCCCTCACCCGCCATCTCGCGCGATGCCCAAGCGACTGCGAGAAGATCGACTGCTTGTCCTTCGCCGCGCAGCGACCGGAAGGCGCCCTCAGAATAGGTGACCTCGTCAGCAGGCAGTTGCAGCAAACGCGCCGCAATCGGCTGCGCCTTGGCCAGCACGTCCTCGACCGCGAGCACCAGCGCCGTCCCGCCCATATGGAGTGAGCGCGCACCCCCGTGTCCCCCGCCGCGCGGGACTGTGGCCGTGTCACCATGGACCAAGCGGAACGCCTCGAGCGGCAGACTCAGATGCTCGGCCGCCAGTTGCGCGAAGCTTGTCTCGTGCCCCTGCCCAATCGAATGGGTGCCGAGCGCCAGTTCGATCTTCTCATCATTCCCGAAGCGGACCCATGCTTCTTCACGCGGCTGGCCGCGGGCGGTCTCGAGGAAACAACCGATGCCGATCCCCCGCAGCATGCCGCGAGTGCGGGCCTCGGCCTTGCGGGCGTCCGTGCCAACGAAATCGGCAGCCTCAAGCGCACGTTCGAGATTGCCGCGAAAGTCTCCGGAATCGATCTGCTGGCCCAGCGCTGTGCGATTTGGGAATGTTGCAATCAGGTTGTGGCGCCGCAGATCGATCCGGTTCATCCCCAGATCGGCTGCCGCGACATCGATTAGGCGCTCGATGATGTAATTCGCCTCCGGCTTTCCCGCCCCGCGATAGGCATCGACCGGTGTCGTGTTGGTGAAGACCCCCGTCACGTCCATCGAGATCGCCGGGATGTCGTAGAGCCCGCCCATTGCAGTCGACGGCGCGTTGGTCGAACTGCCGGGGCCATTGGACGAGACATAGGCCCCGAGATCCGCCAGCGTCTCGACTTGAAGCGCCACGAACTGGCCCTCACGGTTGAGGCCAAGGCGGGCGGTCGTGACGTTGGCGCGGCCATGGGCGGCGGTGGCGAAATCTTCTATCCGATCGGCACTCCAGTGGATGGGGCGCTCAAAGCGCCGCGCGGCCCAAAGCAGCATTGCGTATTCCGGGTAGGGGATGTTCTTGATCCCGAACCCACCGCCGACCTCGGGCGCTCGAACGCGCAAGCGATCCGGTGGGATTCGGAGCACGCCCTCCGCAAGTTCGTTCCGGATCTTGTGAACCGACGATGCACTAGCCACCAGCTCGTAGCTGTCGGATGCGGCGTCCCACGTCGCGAACGCGCAACGTGGTTCGATCGGCGCCGGGCAAAGTCGATTGTTTACTAAGTCAAGCATGACAACGTGATCAGCAGCTTGGAGCGCAGCCTCGGTCGCTTCGAAATCGCCCTTGCGGAACCGGTAAGCCCGGTTGCCAGGCGCTTCCGCCCAGATTTGCGCGGCGCTCTTGTGGATTGCTGCCTCGGAACTGACGACCGCGGGGAGTGTTTCGTAGTCCACGTCGACCAGTTCAGCAGCCTCGGCCGCCGCGTAGAGGCTCTCGGCGACTAAAAAAGCGACAGGATCGCCGACATGCCGAACCCGATCTACCGCTAGTGGCAGTCGGGGCGGCACGTAAGGCTTACCTCCGGTATTGAAAACCAGATTGCAGGGTAACGAGCCCAACCCGTCCGCGGCCAGATCAGTCGCTGTGAAGACGCCCAAAACGCCATCAACTTTCGCAGCACCGCCGGTCGAAACGGCGACAATCTCGGCATGGGCGTGCGGCGAGCGCACGACATACAAGACCAGTGACCCCGCTGGTACCAAGTCGTCAACGAATTGCGCTGCACCGGTCAACAGGCGTGGGTCTTCGAACCTCCGCAACGCGCGCCGATCGCCGGATGGATTGTCGATCACTCGGTAGGTAGTCAACGCCTGAACGCCTCCGCCGGACGGTCCGTCTTCGCTGCGTATCGGATACGACCCTACACTCCACGTCAAATGCCGTAGCTCACGCTTTCGGCCCAGAGCTGCCCTCCGGACTATATCTACGGATGTCCGCTGAGCACTCCAACGTAGACCAATGTATTGAAGGCCAGGTGCGCGTGCCTTTGACCCAACTCGGGTCTTCGGTGCTTTGAAGGCAGCGACCTTTGCCTACGTCTAGCAACCTGGAGGGCGATTGCAGGATTTCAACCTCAATGCGGACATCTGATAAGCTGCATGCGGGAATCTTGGATTGATCGTCACCCAAGTCGGCCTTGATCCGGAGGAGGGAAAGTAATGGGGAATGCCGAACACATTGGAGGAAGATATGACAGTCGTTGCGCACACAATGGCCAGGCCCCACCCGGGCAAGCGCCTGATGGCAGAGAACAGAGCCCGACAACTCGGAGGAATCTACTCCAGGCACGGCGCCTCCGTGAAGGTTGCCAGCGTGATTTCCGGCCCTAATACCGGTTGTGTCGTGCTCCTCCGCGGTTACGCGGATTTCCGCGCAGCGGTGAAGGCGTTTCAAGCAATCAACAACGATCCGGCTCACACCGAGTTCTGGCGTGAGCGTGAAGCGAATCCCGGCGCCGATATCGTGGTTGCGCGAGACATTCTTAGAACTGTCCATGGCAATACTCAGTGGGACACGCACCCCTGTTCGCACGTTCGCCAATACGCGCTCGCCCGGGACAAGGTGGCCGATGCGATGAAACTTCTCACACAGGCCTCAAAGCTTGTGTCCAAGGCAGACGTTCAAGTCGTTGGTCTGCTGCCAGTCACAGGCGAGAACCTGAGCAGCATGACCTTGTCGTACCAGTTCCGCTCGGTAGACCATTGGGCGGAGGTGCTGGATACCGTGGGGACTTCCGATGAGTTTCAGGCTATCGTCGCGAGGGCAGCGAAGTTTGGAACACTTGGCTCGGCGTTCACGGTGATGCCCCTTTAGAGCAAAACCGGATCAGACTGTGTCGGATTGAAACTGTTTTGGTCTAGGGACTCGCCCGGGTCGTGGGTGACGCCTATCGTGATCACCTGCTGGCGTTGGTTCTTGCCAGCGGGCGGGTTGTTCTCTGACCGAGGCTGTGTGGAAATTCGATTGCGCGACTCGTGATCTTGGGCAGATAACCGATGCGCTGATCGTCGGCACGCAATTTGGCCGATTCCCGGCACTTGGGATCGAAGTCTTTTTCGGGTCCGTCACTAACCGGCGCGAACGACCCTGAGCTGCCATCCGACTATGTCGCAGCGAAGGCCCGGTTTGAGCCCAAACTAACGGATGCTGCACCGCGTTCGAATGGCAGCAATGTGGGGCAATCCGGATGTTCAAAGGTTACGCGCTATGCCTATTCCTGACCCGAAGCAGTCACTTCGATTGTTGCGTGTGCCATTGCCGGATTGTGAACAATTGCGGCCTATAAAACAGCTGACGTGTTCGCTTCGCGGTCAATATTTAGATGGTTAATGCAGATTATTATCAGCATATTTTACCAAACTTGCGCGCAAAATTATTTATGTATTATTTTTGAGTTAAATCGCCTAGACATAATCTGGAGAATATAATGTGAAAAAATCTTTCTATCCTGAAAGGAAAATCAGATGAATATCCCGGCTTGGACGAAACCCGCCCTATGGGGCGGTATTGTAGGAGCAGTCGCGATGGCGATTACCGGCTTTACATGGGGCGGCTGGGTCACCGGTAGCAAAGCCGAAGTGATGGCCTCGGATCAGGCGAGTAGCGCGGTCGTGGCGGCGCTTGCGCCGATCTGCGTCGCGCAGGCGCGCAAAGATCCGCAATCGACAGCGACGATGGCCAAGCTGAAGGAATCAAGCACCTACGAGCGCAGCCCGATCGTTATGGACGTCGGCTGGGCGACGATGCCAGGCTCGACCGAGCCGGACCGTGCTGTAGCCAATGCCTGCATGGCCGAGCTAGCGACGGAATTCTAGCCAGCGTCTCGATCCAGCTCGACTGCCCCCGAGCGTCGTGCCGCCGCGCGTGCGCGTCATCAGGCCTCGGATTGCCACACCCGAGCGAGGTATCGTTTCTCGACACGTTCTGGCGAGCGGAGCTTCGTTCGAGGCATAAGCTCGATCAGTGGTTGAGGCGCTCCGCCGCCACCGCTGGTGCATCCCTTAGGCAGCGATGAGGTCCGTTATCCAACGTAGCCGAAGAAATGCCGACCACATAAGCGAAGGATCTCTGAAGCCATGACCGCCGCCAAGACACGGGCCGAGATGCAGTCTGCCGCAAGGGAGCGGCAAGCCAAGCGCGCGCGGCTCGAGCACGAAATTGCCCTTCAAGAGCGCGCAGAACAAACCGCGAAATTGCGGGCACTCCGACTGGCCAAGGAGGCCAGCGATAGGAAGCGCGCGGGGATCAGGAAGGCAACGGAGGCTCCGAAAGATGACGATTCAACGAGCTGAAAACGCGTCGGTCGCCAGTGACGAGCGCGAGCAAAATTCGTTCGATAAGCAATGGTGCTCTGGCGTGCTTGAAAGTGGCAAGGCGTGCTCGCGCGCATCGCTTTACATCGGCGCGCTGTTGCTGATCGCGGTACAGAGCATGGGCTTCGCCGCTGGTTCGTCTGCCGGAATCCCGGAGAACGCCCATGCGAAGAGCTACGGCAATGGCTGGCGATGCGACACCGGATATCGGCCGAACAACGGCTCATGCGTGAAAATCCTGGCTCCGCCGAATGCGTTTCTCACCGCTTCGGACTATGGCCGCGGTTGGGAGTGCAGCCGCGGTTACGTTGAGACAGGCGGTCGCTGCGTCGAGATCGAAGTTCCGGCCAACGCGTATTTGACCGCGCCCGGAAACAGCTGGGCGTGTGAGCGCGGAAATCGAAAAGTCGGCGAAGACTGCGTTGCGGTTCCCGTTCCTGAGAATGGATTTCTTGATGACGAGTCCTACGGGTCTGGCTGGCGTTGCAACCGGGGCTACCGCGCGGCAGATGGCAATTGCATAGCTATCGCCGTTCCGGAGAATGGCTATCTCACGGCCTCAGTCTATGGCCCGGGGTGGAAATGTAAGCGAGGACATCGCGCGGCCGGCGACGAATGCACTGCGGTTGTCGCTCCACCGAATGGATATCTGACGAATGTTGACGACGGCGTGGGATGGGCTTGCGATCGCGGTTTCAATAGGATTGGCGACGCCTGCAGCCAGATCGAGGTGCCTGCGAACGCCTACCCGATCTACTCGAAATACGGGACGCGGTGGGATTGCGAGCGGGGATACCGAAAGTCGGCGGGCACCTGTACTGAAATCCGCGTGCCGGAGCATGGATACCTGACCGACGCTGGTCACGGGAACGGGTGGCAATGCATCAGAGGTTATCGCCAGGCGGGTGCTGCCTGCGTTGCAATCGAACTTCCTGCGAACGCCTTTCTTGTCGGGTCAGCGCGTGACCGCGGGTGGAAATGCTCCCGGGCGTATCAGAAGGCAGGGGGGCTTTGCGCATCCGTCGCAGTTCCGAAGAACGCCCATCTTGATCGTTCAGGCAGCGACTGGGAATGTGATCGTCCGTTCAATAGGAAAGGCGGCGAGTGCGTCATGCCTTGATTGTGCGGATGAGCGTACGCCCTGTTTTGACCATGATCTTCGCCCCGCCCAGAATCGCCGGTTTGTTAGTTTTTCGCACAATCCTGCCCTAGCCTCAAAGGCAGCAATCGGGAGTGAACCGGGCATTCGAAAAATTGCTCAAATGGCAGCTTCGTCCCGCGGAACTGACATTAAGGGATTCCTGCATGAGCGTCCTCTTTGGATGCTGGAAGCATGAGCGCGTATTCTAGCCGCTGCCCCAGAGTCGCCGCACCGGGCATAAGCAAGGAGAAGAGACGATGGACATCACCGCCCTGCCGTTCGACGCCGAGGAGATGTTGGCAGGGCTCCGGCCCTGGGTTGAATGCGAGAGCCCGACCTCGGATGCGGGGGCAGTGAACCGGATGATGGACCTCGCCGCACACGACTTCGCCGCCATGGGGGTGCAAATTGAACGCATCCCCGGCCGAATGGGTCTCGGAGACAGCGTGCGTGCGCGTTTCCCCCACAAACAGATAGGCGAACCCGGCATCCTCGTTCTCGGCCATCTCGACACCGTCCACCCGGTTGGCACGCTTGAGGCGCTGCCATTTCGGCGCAAGGGCGAGCACTGCTACGGTCCCGGCATCTGCGACATGAAGGGTGGCAATTATCTCGCGCTCGAGGCGCTCCGCCAACTCGCCCGGGCCGGAATCGAGACGAAGCTGCCGGTGACTGTGCTTTTCACCCCGGACGAGGAGATCGGCACCCCCGGAATGCGCGGGTTGATCGAGGCCGAGGCCGCCCGCGCCCGTGCCGTGCTGGTACCTGAGCCCGGGCGCCGGGACGGCGGTGTTGTCTCCGGCAGATACGCAATCGCACGGTTCAACCTTGCGACCCGCGGCCGCCCGAGCCACGCCGGGGCGCAGCTGTCGAAGGGCCGCTCAGCGATCCGCGAGATGGCGCGCCGCATCCTTCAGATCGAGGACATGACCACTGAGGACTGTACATTCTCGGTCGGCGTCTTCCATGCCGGACACTGGGTCAACTGCGTC
Source organism: Paracoccaceae bacterium (assembly GCA_029862205.1). GTDB lineage: Bacteria > Pseudomonadota > Alphaproteobacteria > Rhodobacterales > Rhodobacteraceae > Thermohalobaculum. The sequence continues at coordinate 6,134 of JAOTXT010000037.1, read as the reverse complement.
TCCTCGCTGGCCGAGGCCGAGGTCTTGAGCATGGCCAAGCGCCAGTCTGATCTCGACCGTGGAATCGAGCAGATCCTCGCGCTCGCAGATGCGGACGCGGAGGTCACGTTCGAGGTGCAGCGCGGCGTCACTCGCCCGGTCTGGGAGCCAGGCGCCGGCACCATGCGGCTCGTCGAGATAGCCCGTGATCTTGCTAGCCAGGTTGGCACAGGCTTCCGTCACGAGAGCGCGGGTGGCGGCTCCGATGGCAACTTCACCGGGGCAATGGGCATCCCGACGCTAGACGGACTAGGTGTTGAGGGCGACGGCATCCACACACTCGGCGAGCACATCTTCGTGCCCACGCTCGCGACCCGCGGCCGGATCATGGCGGGCCTGCTCGCACTGATCGACTGAGCCCGGCGGCCTCGACGGGGAAATGAGATGCCATACAAGATCGCAAAGGTTCGGAAATACTGGCCCACGCTCTCCCCAGCCACACGACGGGAGAAGTTGATAACGACTTGGTGAGACAATGACCTGCTCCCCACTTTCGCAGCCGGTTTGATGGTAATGATCGACTGGCTGAAGGAGGGTCGAGATGGCACGTTCGAGACGTAGCACCTATTGCAGCAATCGGGATTGAACCGGACATTGAGGCATCTTGGCTGGACGGCAGGTTCGTCTGAGCTCTCCGGACCTTCGTGCGAGGTGCAGCGAAGGGCGACATCGAGCCCAAACTACCTGATGCTGCACCGCGTTCGAACGGCAGCAATCTGGGGAAAACCGAACGCTCTGTCAGCGTGCGCTATGCGTATTCCTGACCCAATGCCGATGTAGCCATTCGTTCAGAACTCCCGAACTAGGGATTGCCGCTCCATCTGGCCACGGCCGCCACCAAATTGGCAAATTGGTTCTGCTCGGTATACCTTTCGCCATCCAATATTGACGGTGCTTTCGATGAAGCGACGGCTCGCGGCGATTCTGGTAGCGGACGTGGTCGGCTATTCCAGCCTCATGGAGGCGGATGAGGAAGGCACGGCCGAACGAATGGCCGGCTGTAAACGCATCGCGAAGGCCGAGATTGCCAATGCCGACGGGCGTCTGTTCAAAACAATGGGTGACGCAATTCTGGCCGAGTTCGCCAGTCCCATGAACGCGCTCCATTGCGCCGTCGGTATTCGAGACTCATTGGCTCTTGCTGAGCAGAAGAGCAAGTCGCCGCTTCAGATGCGCTTTGGCCTTCATCTCGCCGATGTCTTGGTGGACGGTTCCGATCTCATCGGCGATGGCATCAATGTCGCAGCAAGAATCCAACAAGCCGCTGACGTGGGCTCCGTTGAGCTCAGCTCAGGCGTATTTGAGCAGATCCGGAGAACGTCGCCCTACTCTTTCGATGATCTGGGCGAGAAGAAATTCCACAACATTGGAGAGCCGATACGGGTCTATCGCTTGCGCGGTGAGATTGAGCGCCATGTATATCAGATTGCCCCAACTCGAAGCTCGGCAAGATCTAAAAAACGGCCTCACTCGCTGGCGGTGATGCCCTTTGAAGTCCATTCGGCCAAAGAGGACCAACAGTTTCTGGCCGAAGGTATCGCGGAGGAGCTGATCTTCGAGCTTGGTCGGTTCCATAAGCTATTTGTCACCTCGCGATCGGCTACACGCGCGCTAGGTGGCGTGGAAGCGGAGCCGAAGAGCCTCGGCGAGCGACTGGGAGTGCGCTATATCCTCACCGGCTCAATCCGTGAGTTCGGTGACCGCGTTCGCTTATCGCTGTCGCTGACAGAGACTGACGGTGGAACCCTGGTGTGGAGCAATCGCGTTAGCCAGACCTTCAATGAGCTCGTCGACGGCTTGGATGAATTGGTATCGCACATAGCCTCGACGATGCTGGGAAGGATCGAAGAGAGTGACATCGTTGCAGCAAGGCGCCTCAAGCCCGAGTCCATGACTGCCTATGAGTTTCATTTGCGCGGCTTAGAATTTCACAGGCTTGGCGGCGTAACTGATGAGAATCTTAGAGAGGCGGTTGGCTGGTTTGAACGCGCAATTGATGCCGATCCAAATTTTGCGCGCCCCCATGCGATGTGGGTCTGCGCCCGAGCGGGCTATCCTGGTTGGGAATGGGACGACATGCAGAACCGCACGCAGCGTGCGCTTGAACTTGATCCGAATGATCCTGAGGCAAACCGCATAATGGGTTCAATTTTGATGCAGCGCGGGAATTTCGACGCATCCCGGCGCTATCATGAAAAGGCAATGTCGCTGAGCCCGTCCGACGCTTACATCAAGGCGCGCTCGGCTGCGTTCTATACGTTTGCGGGCGAGCCAAAACACGCGATGGAACTACTCGAGGATGCGGAGGCGCTGGATCCGTTCCTGCCTGTCTGGTGCGTTGAGGAGCGGGTTGCGGCGCTCTACGCACTTGAGCGCCATGAAGATTCATTGGATGCAGCGCGCGACTTGACATTTCAGACCCGTCGCTCGCGGCTTTATCGGGCGGCATCGCGCGTTGCACTCGGCGAACTTGAGCGTGCGCGAGTGATAGTCGAAGAGGCGATCGCAGCGGCGCCCAACCTGTCCACGGCGTTTATTCAAGCGAACGAGTTCTATCGGGATCGCGACGTAAAACGCCAATTGATCAACCGCTTGGTGGAGGCAGGCTTGCCACGCTTGAAGGCCGTAGCTCAGGCATCGTGAGACTACCATTCATCTAAGAAAACCATCTATTTGCTCACGAGGTGGTGCTTGGTCTTCGATTGGGATTTTCTCGACGTAGCCTTAAAGGCAGCAAACGGGATCAAACCCGACATTTGAGAACGTTGACTAAGCGGCCGCTTCGTCTGAGCACAGCCGACGTCTAGAGGAAGCGCGCAAACGGTCGGTTTTGCGGATGCGGCGAAGGTCGGCTTGGAGCCCAAACTGACAGATGCTGCGCTGCATTCGAATGGCGGCAATGCGCGACAGGCCGGACGTTTAACCGATGTGCTCTACGCGTGTTCTTTACCCATTATAGATTCGGACCGGGTTTTGCCCGAAGACTGGTTGCCTCAATCTTCATCTGCGTGCCCTGCCATGCTCATTCGACCGCACAACACGATGCGATCGGCGCTGCAGGCCGCACTATCGCGCCTGGTGTCGCTCAAAATATTCAGAGGCCGCCAAGCCGTCAAAGAAACGATCCATCAAAGAACCGCAAAACCGCTCGGCGCTGTCCTGAACGTAATTCGGGTCCAGCTTGCTGAGGACATGGTGCTTCACCGGCGCCTTTGCGAGCCACGTCCTGTCACCGCACAGCATATCTCGTTCTACACCGGCCCAACGCGCGATTTCGTCTAGCCGCTCATTGATGTCGGCCGTCTTCAGTACGAAGAGACGATCAGGCGGCACGACGTCGAGGATCCGAGAATTGTGCTCCGCCCACATCTGAAAGAAGCATGCCAAAGATGGAAACCCCAGTTCGATCAGCGGGGCATCGTGAGGCCCCGGCGCAATCTCGTCTGCGCGTAAGCGTGTCCGATCCAACGCAGCGAATTGAGACTTGGGGCCGGGCGGGCGGTTAATGTTGTGATCCAGCCAGGATTCACTCCATGAAAAGACGTCTCGAATTGTCAGAATGAACCGTTTGCCTGGGCACGCATCCATGAGCGGCTCGACAAGGATGCCGGTCAGCGTTGATGACTCCATCTCAAGCCACAACTTTCGGTCACGCTTACCAAGCGTAGACGACGCTTTCGCGACGCTGATTTCACCCTTTATCAGAGAAATGGACAAGGGAACCCGGACATTCCGATCCGGGTGATGTTGGCTCCGATACCGGCCGAACATCCCGGCAATCGAGTGGGTGCCAGACTTTGACAAACCGCAACAGCATAGATCGATACGCCGCGGTCGGAATAACCGGTTCAATTCCAATTCTCTCATCGCGTACCGGGCCGCCCGCTTGTGCAAGCCCGCACTACGTCGCAATGCGCGGAGATTGATTTGAACCATTCCCGTCACTCTTACAAAAAAAGACCAGGAGCATCATCAAATAATCATTCTTGATGAGCGCATAAATTAAATATAAATCAGAATCTCCCAGCGAAGAAGATAGAAACCGCTCAATTCTGTCCGACATCAAAAATCTCGAAACAATTGACTAATTCAGAATTACCAATGAAATGCCGATATCTGGGCATTTGGAATTTCGTCGAGCATAGATTCACCGACTGTCTGGGACCTTGGCTCCGTGCGGGCTCGGCACTTTCTCGATGTAGCTTCTAAAGCAGAAGTCGGGACCGAGCGGGGCATCTGACATTTTGCGCAGATGGAGGATAAGACCCGCTGCGCTGGCACGGACCCACGAACGATTTAGCCCTCGCAGCGAAGGCCGGCTTTGAGCCCAATCGACCGAATGCTGCACCGCATTCGAATGGCCGCTATTCGGAGCAACTCGGACTCTCAGTTAACCCGCGCTGCACGTATTCCTGACCCGATGCGGAAGATGGAAACCTTCGGATGATGGGTCCGCCTCTGTTCCGCTTTGCGGCAGGTTAAGATTGACCAGCGTGAAAATTTGGCTCGCACGGAATTAGCTTGGATGCAATGTTGAGCAATGGCGCTCCAATTCGGATTTTGTTTTACTGTTTTGCCGTTTGGAAGGGACTGTACAGTGTGGCCAAGAAACGACCTGACCGACCGGCTCGGACTTGAGTGGCCCATTTTTCAGGCGCCTATGGACCGAGTTGCGACGCCTGCGCTCGCGGCGGCTGTAGGGCGGGCTGGTGGACTTGGTGGCATCGGTATGTGGGGTCTCGATTCAAACGCAGCCCGCGAACGAATTGATGATGTCCGGGCTCGGGGCGGCAGAGGGCTGAATGTGAGCTATCCGCTCTGGCCCCACACTGGTGACCCGTTCCGCACCGGTGCTGGAGCAAGGCGCGCAATTACGGCTGAATGGGAGTCGAAGGGGCTCGGCTCACGTCCCCGGCCATCGGCTTCTATCGGCGCGCTCCCAGCAGAGCATATCGAGGTCCTAGCGTCGGCGCGTCCAGACGTGGTCAGTTTTCACTTTGGAATCGAGAATCGAGCCGTCGTCGCGGAGCTTAAGGCTGCTGGCATCACCGTCGTAGCCTCGGCCACCACAGTCGAGGAAGCCCGTCTCGTCGAGCTGGCGGGCGCCGATGTGGTGATCGCTCAAGGCCTCGAGGCGGGAGGGCATCGTGGCACGTTCACAGGTGTCGATGCATCAGGCCAGGCAGGCCTGTTCTCTCTCCTTCCCCAGATCGTCGACGCCGTGGAACTCCCGGTCGTTGCAGCCGGCGGCATTGCGGAGGGGCGAAGTATTGCCGCCGCATTCATGCTTGGCGCCTCGGCGGTACAGATCGGCTCGGCCTTCCTACGTTGCCCCGAAGCAAATGTCCCGGAGGCGTATCGCCAGGTCGTCGCCGAGGCGACGGACACCAGCACGCGGATTTCGCACAAACAAAGCGGCCGCCCCGCTCGCATGATCCGTAACCGGCTTTTCGACGTACTAGAGGAGGTTGAGGGAGCCCCCCAACCATTTCCCACGCAGCTTGACCTCACCGATCCGCTTGAGGATGCCGGCGATGCCGACGCGATGCTACTGTTCGCCGGCCAGTCGGCCTGCCTCGCACGATCTCTGCCAGCGGCAGATCTGATCGCGGCGCTTGCCCAGGAAACAACTGAAAGGCTCGCACAAGGCTCGCCAATCCGAAGAGGCTCAATCTCGCCTACGTCGCCACCCGAGTGACAACTGCGGACCGATTACTATGCTGAGTTAGTTGACGACGCCTGAGGTCCCAGATGCATGAATCGCGGGACGGCCTGAGCGCGTGCTTTTGGCACAATCGAGAAATACACCCTACGTCTGCAATCGGGATTGAACCGGACATTGAGGCACTTTGCGCAAACGGCAGAAAAGTCCGCAACCTGACCTTGGTCGTTTGGTTGATCTCGCAATTGCGGCAAATGGCAGAAAACGGGAACGCGACCGCAGCATTCGGGCACCCAGGTTAATGTCCGCTTGTCCCACGTCAGCGCCTATGGGTCGCATTGAGGTGATTGGCTAACGGAGGATTTCTGGCTCATCGTAACCATCATGGAGTGGAGATGAGACAGAAATCCGGGAAGCAAAGAGCCACGACCGA
>JAOTXT010000146.1 GCA_029862205.1 Paracoccaceae bacterium | reverse complement strand
GTGATGTTTACCAGCGTCCTGTTCCTGCTGGTCAACCTCGTCGTCGACGTCGTCTACGCCTATCTCGACCGGCGCGTGGTTCTGGGAGAGTGACGATGGTCGACGTTCCAAATCCGGTTGAAGCATCTGTGCAGATTGACGATTCGGCCTGGCGGGTGCGGATGCGGCGGGGGTGGGAGCTGGCGAGCGGCGTGCTGGCCAATCCGACGACCCTGGTCGGGCTGGTGATCGTCACGGCGATGATCGCCATGGCCTTGCTGGCACCGGTGATCACCGTGCCGAACACGCCCGATCCATACCAGATGCCGCGGGATTGGCTCGCCGCGCGCGTTCCGCCCGGCACACCCGGACATTTTCTCGGCACGACCAATCGCGGCGGCGACGTGCTTTATGGGGTCATCTGGGGCGCCAGGACGTCTCTGCGCCTGTCGCTCATGGTCGTCAGCCTGACGGCGGTGATCGGCGTTATCATAGGCAGCATTGCCGGCTTCATCGGCGGGCGCGTCGATGAAATCCTGATGCGCATCGTCGATGTGTTCCTGTCGATACCGGAATTGATCTTCGCGCTGGCCATTGCTGCCGTACTCGGCCCCTCGTTCACCAACATCATTCTGGCGCTGGTGGTGGTGTTCTGGGTGAAATACGCCCGGATCATGCGCGCCCAGATCATCCGCGTCAAACAGAGCGAATATATCGACGCAGCCCGGGTCATCGGCGATTCCAGGCTGCGTATCTACCTCAAGGACGTGTTGCCCAATTCCATCACCCCGGTCATGGTCCAGGCCACTCTCGACATGGGAAACATCGTGCTGATCGGTGCGACATTGTCCTTTATCGGCCTGTCGGAAGCCGGTATCGCCGAATGGGGAGTGCTCGTCTCGGAGGGGCAGGCGGGGATATCGGCGGGCCGGTGGTGGGCATCAACATTTCCGGGCCTGATGGTCTTTCTGTGGGCGCTGGCCTTCAATCTGGTCGGTGACGGGCTGCGCGACGTTCTCGACCCGCGCACGGAGGGCGCCCGATGATACCGGCGATGTCGGAGAAAATCCCATCGGCCACATGCGCGCCGGCGGTCGTCGCCTCGGTCGTCGATCTGAAGGTTCATTTCCACTCCAAGCAGGGCGTGGTCCACGCGGTGGACGGTGTCACCTTCGATATCCGCGACGGCGAGACCCTGGGTCTGGTCGGCGAGACCGGCTGCGGCAAGAGCGTCACCGCACGCTCTTTCCTGCGCCTGGTGCCGATGCCACCCGGCATCGCTGCAGGCGGCTCGATCATGTTCAGGCCACGCAGCGTCTGCCCTAGCTGCGAAGGCGAAGGCTGCGCCCGGTGCGATCAGACCGGCCGTGTGCCGGCCGCCTGCCCCGCCTGTGCCGGCGAGGGCTGCGGCGATTGCGCTGGCAGCGGCGAGGAAACCCTGGACCTGCTCGCGGTCTCCGATGCCCGGATGCGCGCCCTGCGCGGCGACCGGATTGCAATGATTTTTCAGGATCCGGGAAAGGCGCTGAACCCGGCGCTCACCATCCGCGACCAGATCGCCGAAGTGTTTTTCCAGCATCGCTCGGCGGAGATTCTCGATGCCGCAGGCGTCGATGGCTCCAGCGTCGGTCCGCAAACCATCTTGCTGAGACGGCAGGCTGCGCAGCAAAGCCGTGGATTGGAGCATGCGCTGCTCGCCTTGCCGCCGCTCAGGTCAGGACGCAACCGGATCACGGCGGCGGTGGATGCGATGATCGCCGCTGCCCTGGCCGAGACCCAGATCGCCAATCCGCGCAAGATCATGCACCGCTATCCGCACGAGCTTTCAGGCGGAATGCGCCAGCGGGTCATGATCGCCCAGGCGCTTGCCTGCAATCCCGACCTGCTCATTGCCGACGAGCCGACGACCGCGCTTGATGTCACCGTCCAGGCGCGAATTCTGGAACTGATCCGCGAGTTGCAGCAGCGCCACAAGACGGCTGTTCTGTATATAAGCCATGATTTGTCACTGGTGCGGCGCATCTGCGATCGGGTCGCGGTGATGTATGCCGGCCGTATTGCCGAGACCAGCAGCGCGGAGCGGATCTTCCAGAATCCGCGCCACCCCTATACAAGGGGGCTGCTCGCCGCGCTGCCCTCCGCGTCCCATTCGCGGGGCCAACTGGCGGCGATCGAGGGCACCGTGCCTGAGCTTGTCGATCCGCCGCCCTCGTGCCGCTTCTCCGGGCGATGTCCGAACGAAACGGAGATGTGCGCCCGGTTTGATCCGCCATTGGAGGTCGTTGATGACGAGCATGCCGTAGCGTGCTTCATCCATCATGAGCCGCCCGCAGGATCGGGAGAACGGCCATCATTTACAGCCAAGACAACATGACCGCGGCAACAGGGCCCCGGCAGGCCGGACAGACGGCCGCGTCCGTTAAGCTCGTCCTCAGTCTGCGCGGGCTGAAGAAGCACTTCCCGATCCGCGAGGGCGCACTGCAGCGGGTGGTCGGACAGGTGCGGGCCGTCGACGGGGTGAGCTTTGACATTCGCAGCGGCGAGACGGTTGGCCTGGTGGGCGAGAGCGGCTGTGGCAAGACGACGCTCGGCCGCTGTGTCAGCGGCCTGAGCGATCCGACCGGCGGTGCCGCCTATTTCAACATTTCGCAGACCGACCGTGACGGTCTCGACGCGCTGCTGAATATCCCCGAGGCGCACCACAGCGAGCAGGACCGCGAAGCGCTTGCCGCACTGGAGGCAGCGCATCGCGTTGACCAATTAACCGGGCCAGCCTGGCGCCGCTACCGCCGCAATTGCCAGGTCGTGTTCCAGGACGCCTTCGCCTCGCTCAATCCGCGCCACCTAGTCAAGGACATCGTGGCCCGGCCGCTGCGTGTTTACGGCGAGGCGACCGGGCTCGAATTGACCGAGCGCACCGTGGAACTGCTCGAACAGGTGGGCCTCGGCCGGCAACACCTTTTTCGCTATCCGCATCAGTTTTCCGGCGGACAGCGCCAGCGCATCTCGATCGCCCGCGCTCTGGCGCTGGATCCTGAACTCATCGTCCTGGATGAACCGACCAGCTCGCTCGACGTCTCGGTGC
>JAOTXT010000036.1 GCA_029862205.1 Paracoccaceae bacterium | reverse complement strand
TGGCGCGCGGCATGTTGACCTGCTGCGAGAACGGCACGATCGAGATCAGCGTCTGGGCCTGGTTGTCGGCCGAGAGCACGGTATCGATGAAGTTCTTGGCGGCGATCTGAAGCTGATCGAGCTTCGTGCCCGGCGCGGAGGTCGAATCCCAGCCCATCGAGCCCGAGACGTCGAGCACCAGCGCGATCTCGAGCCGATGCACCGCCTGAATTGCGCCGGCCTGCACGTCAATGTCCAGCTGGTTGATACCAACCATCCTCAGGAAGATCGTGTTCAGCGGCCGCGACGCGGAGGCGACAATCGCCCGGCCGCCGCCGATCTGGGTCACACTGGTTGCAATCTCGACCGCCTGCGAGCCTTCCACCCGCGAGGCCATGTAGTCATAGATCACCTCGGCCGCCTGCTCGTCGATCGTCAGCTGGCCGTTCAGATCGTAGAGCTGATTGCTGTTGGTGGCGGCCAGGATGCCGCGGTCGAGCGCGTTCTGCAGATCGGCCCGCGCCAGATCGTGGCGCTGGTAGTCGACGGCCATGCCGCCCATCACCATTAGCAGGACGAAGAAGACCATGACGAAGATCGTGATTCCGCCACGCTCGTCGCGAATGAAGAACGCATCCTTCGCGCGTTCAAGAGCGACGCGCGCACGCTGGGACAAACTTACCATCACTCAACCTCACTCCCGTAACACCACATACGCGCTGGCAAGAGACAAAACACAAACGCGCACTACAATAAGAACACCACAAGTGTAACAATTTTTCTAATGATGTGTTAAAAATTTTAATATTCTAATAAAAGGCAAGAATGTGGCACTTCAATACAATCGTTAGTTGTCCGGCAGGCGCCGCCGACTCCTGTGTTCCAGGTCGAAAATCCGGTGCGTGCGCCGCGCGAAATGTTGCTTTCGCAATGGGTTAGTCCTGGGGCTTGCGTTCCAAGCGCGCGCGCATCCCCGGGTGGTAGATACAAAAGTAGTTCCCGGCCACGCTTTCGGTCACGATCAGCGACCAGCTTTCGCCAGGGCCGATCTCGCCCGAATCCCAGCTTCCGTCCGCAGCGGTGACCGTATGCGGAACGATGTCCAGGTTCGTCCAAGTCACCATGTCGCCGAAGCGGACCGCCGCGACCGACGGGGCATAGGTGAAGTCTTCGATCTCTACCTGTTGACCTTCGCTTTGCGTCGCGTGCCCGGCCCCTGGCGTGACCGCTGCGGCGGCGAGGATCAGGGCGGCGGCTGATGCCGCCGCCATGCCCGCCAGCCGTCGGCTGGTTCGCCGGCTCATTGACCGGTCGCCTCGACCACCATTTGGGCGTGGTCCTCGTGTATCTTGAAGATCCGCAGGCCCGCCTCGAACAGCGCCTTCACCTCCGGGTGGTTGATATTCGGAATGAAGCTGTGCTCGACCAGGCCGTTGACCGCCTTGTGGTAGGCCAGCTCGTTGGCGGCGTAATAGGCATCGAACTCGGCGCCCCTCAGCCGGCTCATCTCGTCGATAATCTTCGCCGCGTCGGCGTCCAGCTTCTGGCTCAGGAAATTGTCCTTGGGCTGGGCGCCCAGTTTTTCGAGCAAGCCGAGCGCCTGGGCATTTACCGCCTCATGATCGCGGATCATGGTCCGGGCGAACTCATGCACCGCCGGATCGGTCGAGATCGCCAGGGCCAGATGCGCGTAGCGGATGTCGATATTGTCCGCGGTATAGGCGGCATGGGCCATCTCGACATCGCTGAGCTTGGCAGGGTCGTGTGCCTCGCCAGCGGTGGCTTGGACGGCGGCGAGCGTGCCTGCCAGCGCGGCGCTGGCGATGAGGAATTTGAGCGTCATCATAGGTCTCCTTCGCTTGAACTTTCTCGGCCGGTCCGTGCCGGCCGCGTCCGAGGAGATGGCGCCGCCCCGCCGGACCGACACGCCCAATGGTCCCGATTTCTGTGCAAATCGTCCGGATCGGGCTGGGTGCGCGCTCGACCGGCGCTAGATTGAGCCTCGGCGGCACCTGTGCGTGCCGGATCAGACAGACGGATCATGCGATGGATTTGCTCAGCGACATTCTGGCCGCGCTCAGGCTGCGCGGCACGCTTTACTTCCGGACCGCGTTCACGGCGCCCTGGGCGATCGAGGTGCCGCGGTTCGAGAACGTCGCGCGCTTTCACTACGCGCATCGCGGGCAGTGCCGGGTCGCGGCTGATGGGGCGGTCGGGCCGATCATTTTGCGCGAGGGAGATCTGGTGATCATTCCGCATGGCGCGCGCCACGTGATCGGCGAGCCCGAGGGCGCGACAGTGGCGGGGCTCGATCGGGTGTTGAGCGATTCGGGATATGCGGGCGAGGGCGCGCTGGTCTACGGCGGCCACCCCGGCGAGGCTGCCGCGGGCCAACAGACCCAGTTGATCTGCGGGCATTTCTCGTTCGAGAGCGGCGTTGCCCATCCTCTGATCACCGCCTTGCCGCCGCTCATCCATTTGCGCGGCGGATTGAGCGGGGGCGACGGTGTGGCGCAGCGTTGGCTCGACCAGACACTGGCGCTGATCGGGGCCGAGATGGATCGACCTGGGCTCGGCGCCGAACTGATCGCGCTAAAGCTCTCGGAGGCGATCTGTATCCAGGCGATGCGGGCCTATTTGGATGGCGAGGGCCGCGCCCAGCCGGCGGCGGCGGGTTTCACCGACGCACCGGTGCGCCGGGCGCTGGAGGCCGTCCACCGCGCGCCGGGCACCCGATGGACCCTGGCCGGCATGGCGGATGCGGCCGGCCTCTCGCGCTCGGCCTTCGCCGAGAGGTTCCGCCGGGTGATGGGCGAGACGCCGCTCGCCTATCTGACCAGATGGCGGATGATGGGCGCCGAGCGGCTGCTCTGCGAATCCGACCTTCCGATCGCCGAGATCGCGATCCGCAGCGGGTATCGCTCCGAGGCCGCGTTCGGGCGCGCGTTCAAGAGCTTCCACAAAACGACGCCAGCCGGCCGTCGACGTGCGGCGCGCGCGCGGCCAGCCGAACCGCGTGCCGGCTAGGCCGAGATACCGGCCCGGACGCCGGAAAGCACGCCGGACAGCACCAGTAATCGCCCCCGGTCGACTTGCACGTCCTTGCCCAGGACCGCCGGCCGGCCAGCGCGGCCCGGGCCGCGCGGTCCGGGTGGTTTCAAGTCGGATTGACCTCGGCCGGCTGCGCCGCGCATCCGGTGAGGACCGCGTCGCTCAGATACCGTTCGGGCAGTTCGTCCGCATATTGCTCGATCTCCTGCAGGAAGCCGAACAGCAACATGCCCGAGCTTTCCAGTTCGCGCAGCTTATCCGAGACGCGCGGCTCGCGGATCTCGGTGTTCATGTTCCGGATCAGCCGCAACATGCGGATCACGGTTGGCCTGAGCTCGTTGATGCAATCCTTCGAAAATCGATCGAGAACCATCTTCAGCACGTCTCCCTCGGCCTTCGCCACTTCCCGTTCGCGTGCCAAGCGGGACTTGGCGAGCGCGTTTAGCACCGATCGCTTCAGCGAGGCGGGGCTCAGCGCGTCCTTCGACAGGCAATCCGCGCAACCAGCGCTCATCGCCTCCGCAGCTATCGTGGCATCGTCCCGGCCCGCGATTATGATCACCGGGGTGCGGGCGTTCTTACCGCTGGCCAACGCGCGCGCCAGGGTCACGCCATCGCCGTCGGGCAGCTGGTAGTCGAAAATGCAAAGCCCGAAATCCTCGGCATCCAGCAGGGGCTGCGCCTCGGCGCCGTTCGTTGCTTCCACGAAGTCGAGGTTCAGGCCCGCTTCGCGCGCGGCATGTGTGATTCGGCGCCGGTCGAAACGGTTATCCTCGACGATCAACGCCCGTGTTGCCTGCCTCGACAAGCCCAGGGCCTCATCCGTTGCGCCGGCATCAGTCGGCATCTCTTCGATCTTCTTGACGTTTAGCATTCTTTACTCTCACAACTGTCAATTGAAGGTCCGGTTTTGGACGGCGGTTCGACCGACTTACGATGAACTTCCTACCAAGCCGCCAATTGGTGGTCGCATCCGTCTTAGTGATATCGCCACTGCCTGACCGGTCGGCCCGCGCGGTCCTTCTTCCGCGACAACAGCGGCCACCTGGCAGCGACGCCCTAACGGGCGTCCCGCGGCCGCCGGAGCAAGCCGCCGGGATCGAGATTGGGGCCAATTGCTGACGATGTGGTAAACGGCGTCAGTCCGCGCCAGCACAAAGCGCGAGGACGTCACGCCGAAGCGATTGCCGCCAAGCGGGCGGCGACAGGCCGAACGTCCGGATGAACTTGGCGCAGTCGAGCGCCGAGTTGACCGGGCGCCGCGCGGCGGCCGGATAGTCCGCGCCCGGGATCGCGTCGATCGCCGGCGTAGCGCGCCCGATGCAATCGGCGATGCGGAAGATCTCGGCCGCGAACGCCGCCCAGCTGGCCGGAGCACCCGTGCCTGCGAAGTGATGGATTCCCCAAAGATCTTCGCTGGCTTCCGCCCCAGCCAGGCGCGGCGCGATCGCCAGACAGGCATCGGCCAGATCGATCGCCGACGTGGGACTGCCGATCTGATCATCGACCACGCTGATTCGCTCGCGCTCGGCGCCGAGGCGCAACATGGTGGTAACGAAATTCCGTCCCCAGGGCGCATAGACCCAGGCGGTGCGCAGAATGACAGTGCGGGGATTGGCAGCCAGGGCCGCTCGTTCGCCCGCCAATTTGCTGGCGCCATAGACGTTGATCGGCGCTACCGGATCGTCCTCGCGGTAAGGCCCCTGCTTGGTGCCGTCATAGACGTAGTCGGTCGAAATGTGGATTAAGGCAGCCCCGGTCCCGGCGGCAGCCCCGGCGATCTCGCCCACCGCCTCGCCGTTGATCCGGAAGGCCGCCGCGCGGTCCTCTTCGGCCTGATCCACCGTGGTATAGGCGGCCGCGTTGATCACCACCTCGGGTGCGTGCGCGCGAACCGCCTCGGCCGCGGCGCCGGGGACCGAGAGGTCGGCCTGATCGCGCCCCAGGCAAGGGCCGGCTCCCGCCGCGGCCAGCGCCCGGGCCAATTGGCCTTTTTGGCCGAACACCAGGATCTTCATCCCCGCAGCCCCAGCCGCTGGCCGTCATAGCGCCCAGCGCGGATCGCGCGCCACCACTCCTGGTTGGCCAGATACCAGTCGATCGTCGCCTCCAGTCCGGATTCGAAGCTTTCCCGCGGCGTCCATCCCAGCTCGCCGCGAACCCGTCCGCTATCCATCGCGTAGCGCCGATCGTGGCCCGGCCGGTCCTCGACAAATCGGATCAGCCGGTCGTGCGGGGCGTTCCCGGGCCGTCGCTGGTCCAGTGCCGCGCAGACCTGGCGCACTACGTCGATGTTCCGCCGCTCGGCATCGCCGCCGATATTGTAGACTTGGCTAGGCGCCCCCTTCTCCAGCACCAGGCGCAATGCGCGCGCATGGTCCTCGACATGCAGCCAGTCGCGCACATTCTCGCCGGCGCCGTAGACGGGCATCTCAAGCCCCTCATGGGCCGCGATTACCATGACCGGGATCATCTTCTCCGGGAATTGCCAGGGCCCGTAATTGTTCGAGCAGTTGGTGGTGACGACAGGCAGGCCATAGGTCTCACCCCAGGCGCGCACCAGATGGTCGGACGCAGCCTTCGAGGCGGAGTAGGGGCTGTTCGGGGCGTAAGGCGTTGTCTCGGTGAAGGCGGGGTCGTGCGGGTCCAGGCTGCCATAGACCTCGTCGGTCGAGATGTGATGGAAGCGGAATTCGCCGCCCGAGAACCCTGGGCGCCCCGCCCACCAATCGCGTGCCGCCTCCAACAGCGTGAAGGTGCCGGTGACATTGGTCTGCAGGAACGCCGCCGGCCCGTCGATCGAGCGGTCCACATGGCTCTCGGCCGCCAGATGCATCACCGCGTCGGGCGCGTGTTCCTCGAACAGCCCCGCGACCAGCGCCCGGTCGCAGATATCGCCCTCGACCAAGCGGTAGCGGGGGTCATGGGCGCAGTCCTCCAAAGCCTCGGGCGTCGCCGCATAGGTCAGCTTGTCGAGGTTGATCACCTGCCAGTCGGTCTCGCGGATGACCTGCCGGATCACCGCCGAGCCGATGAAGCCCGCGCCGCCGGTGACCAGCAACCTCATGTGCCGTCCTCGTAGCTGAAGGGGCTCTCCCAATCGGCCAGCGACGGCGCCGCGGCGTCCTTGGCCGAGAGGACCGGATCCCCGGTCAGCGGCCAGTCGATACCGATCTCCGGGTCATCCCAGCGCACGGCGCCGTCGCAGTCCGGCGTATAAGGTTTGTCGACCTTGTATTGCACCTCGCAATCGGTCTCCAACGTCAAAAACCCATGCAAAAAACCCTTTGGAATATAGAGTTGCGTCCAGTTCTTCGCGCTGAGCTCGAGCCCAAACCACTGCCCATGCCCAGGCGAGCCGCGGCGCATATCCACGGCGACGTCCCAGATCCGCCCCGCCGTGCAGCGCACGAGCTTTGCCTGTGCCATAGGCGGCGCCTGGTAGTGCAGGCCGCGCAAGGTTCCGGCCTGGCGCGACAGCGAGTGGTTGTCCTGGCACCAGTCAGGGCAGGGGCCGGAATGGTCGTTGGGCCCGGGCCACGACGCCCGGCTCCATGTCTCGGAGAAGAATCCCCGCTCGTCTCCGTGCCGCGTTGGTCTGAATATCAGAAGACCGGCCAGCGGTGTGGTTTCGACCTGCATCAAGTCCTCGCCTCTCGCACCCAAGCATCGGCATCCGGGCGCTGATGGCAAGGGAATCCGAACATGGTGTTTGTTCCGTTAATCGTCCTGCTCCCGCATTCGATTCCACATCCAAGTTTCAGGGCTATTCCCCTGCCGCGCGGCCTTGGCTAACGTCGGCCGATGGATACGACCGCCGGTCATATCGCGGCGTCGCGGCATGTCCTCGACCGCGCCTTCAATCCCCGGCGCATTGCCGTCATCGGCGCCTCGGCCAACCGGGCGAAGTGGGCCAATATGCTGTTCCGCCGCCTGGTCGACGGGCCATTCCAGGGCGAGGTGATCCCGGTCAATCCCGGGCAGACTCAGATCGAGGGTCAGCCCTGCTACCCGGATATCGAAGCCGTGCCGGGCGAGATCGACTATGCCCAGATCCTGATCCCGCGCGCCGAAGTGCCGGGCGCCGCCGCGGCCTGCGCGAGCAAGGGCGTCGGCGTGATCCATGTGCTGGCCGCGGGCTTTGGCGAGGTCGATGGTCAAGGACTGGAATTGCAGCACGCTCTCCCCGATGCGTTGGCCGACAGCCAAACCGCGTTGATCGGTCCTAATTCGCTGGGCCTCTACAGCGCCCGGGCGGGGCTCGATTTCTCGCGCGGCTGCCACTTCCAGCCTGGCCCCGCCACGTTCATCTCGCAATCGGGCGCGCTCTGCACCGATATCCTGGCCCTCGGTCAGGCGCGGGGGCTCAACTTCGGCAAGATCCTCTCGGTCGGCAATTGCGCCGGGCTCGATTGGCCGGACTATGTCCGCTATTGCCGCGAGGATCCGGAGACCGGGATCGCCGCCTTCTACATCGAAAGCGTCACCGACGGGCGGGCCCTCTACGGCGAGCTGAGGGCACTGGCCGCAGTCAAGCCGGTCCTGGTTCTGAAGGGCGGGCACAGCGCGCGGGGCGGCCGAGCTGTCGTCTCGCATACCGGGCGGCTGGCCGGCGAATACCGCATCTGGCAGGCGATGCTGCGCCAGGCGGGCGCGATCGAACTTGACGGCATCGAGGACTTGCTGGTCGCGCTCGAGGCCTTCGATGCTACTTCGCGGCCCGCGCGCGATGGCGGGCTGATGGTGATCGGCTCGGGCGGCGGCATCTCGGTTCTGATCAGCGATGGCGCCGAGAAGCGCGGATTGGCCCTGGCGGATCTGAACGCATCGACGCTCGGCGCGCTCGGCAACGCCATCCCGGATGCGGCCGAGCTGGGCGGCGTCGGCAACCCGGTCGAGATCCCCATCGACCGGATGCTGGGCGAGCCGGAGAGGATGGCCCGCCTGATCGCGGCTTCGGCCGCCGATCCCGCGGTCGGTGCGGTGCTGGTCCACCTCAACCTGATCGCGGTGGCGAACCATTATGCCGACGGCGTTACCGTCGACTGGGCGCAGGTTTGCGCACGCTTGGCCGCCGCGATCGAGACGGCCCCGGTTCCGGTGCAGATCTGGCTGAGGAACGCCGCCGCGGGCGAGATCACAACCGCCTTCGACCAGGTCGCCATGGCCCGCCTAGGCGTCGAGGCGCGCTTGCCGGTGTTCGCGACACTGGAGGAGGCGCTGGGCTATTTCCTCCGCTTGCGGCAGAGGGGTCGCGCCCATGACCGGCAAGATGCTCTCCGGCGTCGAGGCCCGGGCGCTTGTCGCCGAGGCGGGTATTCCCTTCGCGCCCTGGAGTGCCGCCGACGGTGCAGATGCGGCATGCGTGGCGGCGGCGCAGATCGGCTGGCCGGTCGCGCTGAAGACCGCCGCCGCGGATGTGGTTCACAAAAGCGACGCGGGCTGCGTGGCGCTGGGGCTGAGCGACGAAGCGACCCTGCGCGCGGCTTATGATCAGGTGACCGCCAATGCTGCCACGGCGGGCAGCGCCACGCCGGACGGCGTCCTGGTTGAGCGCATGGCCGAAGGCCTGGCCGAGGTCGTGCTTGGCATCAAACGGTCCGAAACCTTCGGCCCGGTCCTGATGCTGGGCCTTGGCGGCATCTGGGTCGAACTGCTGCAAGACACAAGCTTGCGCCTTTGCCCCATCACGGAAGGGGAGGCCCGCGCGATGCTGACTGGTCTGCGCGGCGCGGCACTGTTGACCGGCCGGCGTGGCCGTCCGCCTTGCGACCTCGATGCCATTGCGGAAGCGGCTGCTTCCCTTTCGCGCCTGGCCATTGTCCGCCCGGACATTCTGGAACTTGACCTCAACCCTGTCCTGGCGCTCGACGCCGGTGCCGTCGCCATCGATGCCCGGGTCGCGCTCGGCGCATTGGAGGCAACATGAACCTTATCACCCCGTCCGAATCGATCATCGGGATGCAGGGCCCGAAATACGAGGTCGAGATCGAACGCGGCCGCATCCGTCAATTCGCCAAGTCGATCTACTGCCTGCATCCGGCCTATCATGAAGATCGCCGCGCCGTGGTGCCGCCGACCTTCCTGATCATGTCGGGCTATCACTACGGCTATATCCTGGCCCGCGCGCCCAAGGACTCGGCCTTCGGGCAGATCGACGAGGACTTCCGCACCTGCGCCGACGGGGGCGAGGAGTTCGTCTTCCACGGGCCGCCGCCGCGCGCGGGCGATGTGCTGAACGCCTCGACCGTCATGCACGATTTCAAGGAGCGCGAGGGAAGGCGTGGCGGGCGGCTGCGCATCTACGTCACCAAGACCAGCTTCACCGCGCCGGACGGCCGCCCCGTCGCCGATTGGTACGAGTGGAACGTGAAGACCTCGCACTCCCCGGTCCAGATTGTGGACCCGGAACGCATCGCCAATCGTCCTTTTTTCATGAAAGGCGACCCGCGCGACCAGTTCGAGGCGGTCAAGCCCCAGGGCTGGGATGATCTGGAGCCAGGGCAGGGGCCAGGCACCGTCACCATGCCGCCGCTGACCGTTACCGATATCGTCGCCTACCAATATGCCTCCGGCGAGGACGGGCCGACCCACCACGACGACCGCTCGGCCCAGGCCTGCGGCTACCCTTGCATCTATTCGATGGGCATGCTCCACGGCGGCGCCATGGCGACCTATGCGGTCAACTGGCTGGGGCCCGGGAACGTGCGCCGGTTCAAATGCAAGTTCATCGAGATGCAGTTTCCGGGCGACGTGATCGACTATCGCGGCTGGGTCGTGAAGAAATACGAGGATGGCGGCCAGCGGATGGTCGATATCGAGTTGGATTTCACCCGCGAGAGGGCTGTGCTCGGCCAGGGTTGGGCCACGTTCGTGGTTCCGTAGACCAATGCCCCGGACTTGATCCGGGGCCTCGCTAAGCCAGGCGGGGCATCGCCGCTGCGTTCAGCCCTTCGAGGCCCCGGGTCAAGCCCGGGGCATATAGAGCCTCCTCACATCATCGGGCTCGGCCGCCCGCGCCTGAGCCGCGCTCCGGCCTCGCGGACTTCCAGCCCCGCCCGGATGGTTACCGACAGGATCACCACCGTCCCGCCCAGGATGGTCCAGCCGCTCGGCACCTCGTTGATGAAGATCCAGACCCAGACCGGCCCCAGCGCGAATTCCAGCAGCATGAAAAGCGTCAGCTCGGCCGCCACCAGATGCCGCGAGGCGAAGATGAACATGGCATTGCCGAGGCCCGACAGCACCCCGCCCCAGAGGATGCACAGCAGGATGTCGTGCAGCGAGAGCCCCAGATCGTCCCACCGCATCGCCAGCCCCAGAACCGCAATGATCACCGCCGAGACCAACAGCGCCGGCAGCATGTCCACCTGCCGGTTCCGGCGCACGATCACCGCGAAGCCCGAGAAACAGAGCGCGGTAGTCAACGCCATCAGATTGCCATAGGCCGAGCCCGAGCCGACCCCCTCGGCCACCATGATTCCGACCCCCAGCGCCGCGACTGCCATGGTGATCAGGGTCACGCGCCTCAGCCCCTCGCCCAGGAAGACCCAAGCCATGCCCGCGGTCAGGAACGGAATCGCGCTGAGCGTGAAGAGCGTATTGGCAATGGTCGTGTTGCTGATCGCCTGCAGAAACGCGATCCCGGCGGCCGACAGCAGGGCGCCGCCGAAAACCCCGGGCCGCCCGATTTGGTGCACCTTGGCCAAGGCCTCGCCCCGGTAGCGTAAGACCATGATCAGGCAAATCACCGCCCCGAAAGCCAGCGAGCGGTAGAAGTTGATCTGCCAAGTATCCGCGTCCTCCATCGAGCGCAGGACCAAGCCGCCAAAGCTGATGGCGACCGAGCTGGCCACCATCATCGCCATCGCCAGCCCGCGCCGCGAGGGGGCATCCACTATCTGGTCCGCGCCGGTCACGATCTTGGGATCCCGTTTCGCTGGTCCAAAATCCGAACAGGAGACCAGCCGCCGCCGTTTGTCCAGCCCGGTCTGCCCGGCGCCGCGCGGCGAAGGCATTTTCTCCTCGCCGCTCTGGCCCCGGCGTCCTATCCTCGCGCCATGATGCTGGATACCAGGGACAATTCCGCGCGCGCCTCGGCCGAGACCTGGTTGGCGGAGCTCGACGGTTGCGTGTCGCGTAAGGTTGCCGATCCGGGACTCCTTTATTTGGAGGAGTGCTACTGGCGGGATGTCCTAGCCCTGACTTGGCGCCTGCAGACATTTTGCGGGCGCGATGCGGTCGAAGCGCAGCTCTTCCCAGCTCTATTTGCGGCGGAGGCCTCCGGCTTCGCGTTCGATCCAGGTGGCATTCCGCCCCAAACCGTCACACGGGTCGGGCGCCAGGTAGTCGAGGCGTTCTTCACCTTCGAGACCCGGACCGGCCGCTGCCGGGGCATCGTGCGGCTGATCCCCGATGACCAAGGCTCGCACCGCGCCTGGACCCTCTCGACCGAGCTGGTCGAGATCAAGGGCCACGAGGAGGCAACCGGCCCGCGCCGGCCCACTGGGCAATCCCATTCCAGGGATTTCCGCGGCCCCAACTGGCTGGACCAACGGCGCGAATCCGCCGCTTTCTGTGACCGGGACCCGACGGTCCTGGTGGCGGGCAGCGGCCAGGCGGGCCTCTCGATCGCCGCGCGTCTTGGCCGGCTTGGCGTCGACACGCTGGTCATCGACCGCCACGCCCGCATCGGCGACAACTGGCGCCTGCGCTACCATGCGCTGACGCTCCACAATCAGGTCCAGGTCAATCACCTGCCTTACATGCCGTTTCCGCCCAACTGGCCCACCTACATTCCCAAGGACAAGCTGGCCGGCTGGTTCGAGGCCTATGCCGAGGCGATGGAGCTGAATGTCTGGACCGGGTCCGAGCTGACCGGCGGCACCTATGACGAAACGGCAGGCCATTGGACGGTTACGGTGAAAGGCTCGGATGGCGGCACCCGCACGCTGCGGCCGTGTCACCTGGTCATGGCGACCGGGGTCAGCGGCATACCCGTGCGCCCGCAAATCCCAGGGCTCGACCGCTTCCAGGGCCGGGTGCTCCATTCCAGCGAATACACCGACGGCGAGGACTGGTCCGATGCCCGCGCCATCGTCTTCGGCACCGGCAATAGCGGGCATGACATCGCCCAGGACCTCTGCTCGTCAGGCGCCCAGGTGACCATCGTCCAGCGCAATCCGACGCTGATCGTTAATATCGAGCCGAGCGCGCAATTGCCCTATGCGCTCTACGATGAGGGGCCGA
The DNA here is from genome assembly GCA_029862205.1 of Paracoccaceae bacterium. Taxonomy (GTDB): domain Bacteria; phylum Pseudomonadota; class Alphaproteobacteria; order Rhodobacterales; family Rhodobacteraceae; genus Thermohalobaculum. The sequence continues at coordinate 29,161 of JAOTXT010000036.1, read as the reverse complement.
CGCTCGAGCAATGCGACCAGATCGTCGTCTCGATGCCTGTGCCGCTGGTGCGCGAGGCGCACCAGGACTACACGCGCCAGGCGCGCGAGATTGACCAACCGCTGCTCGACCAGCTCGAGCAAAAGGGGTTTCGGCTGGACTTCGGCGAGGACGGGACCGGCTGGCAATTCATGTATCTGACCCGGGGCGGCGGCTACTGCTTCAATGTCGGCTGCTCCGAGATGATCGCCGATGGCCGGATCGGCCTCGTGCAATGCGACCAGATCGAGGGTTTCGATGCCGAAGGCGCAATCTTGAAGGACGGCACGAAGCTGCCCGCGGACCTGGTGATCCTGGCCACGGGCTACAAAGGTCAGGAAGCGCTGGTCGCGAAGCTGTTCGGCGGAGACATGGCCGCGCGCGTGGGACCGATCTGGGGGTTCGGTGACGGCGAGGAACTGCGCAACATGTATTGCCGCACGGTTCAGCCGGGCCTCTGGTTTATCGCCGGCAGCCTGGCCCAGTGCCGGATCAACTCGAAATTTCTGGCCCTCCAGATCAAGGCGATCGAGGAGGGCCTTTTACGCCCCGCCGTCTAGGTTTCGATATTGGTCAGACGGTAGGCGAGCCAGCCGCCCACGATGGTGCCCGGAATGGCCCCGTAGAGGACCGAGACGATCGTGCTCGCGTCACTTTGGTCGTAGAAAAAGTAGTGCGCGGTATACGCGCCGGCGATTACGCCGATAAGGGCGCCAAGAACAATTATGGCGTTTTGCATCGTTATCTCCCCTAGTCAAAAACGCCGCTTCCACGAGGGGCCAATACGCTGAAATCTGTGGCCACCCGCTAAGCTGGAACATCACATCACGGATACAACTATAACGCGAAAATGCCATCAAAATAAATCGTGAAATTGCGTCGGTTTTGCATCGAAACCGCGCAATCACGGGCGCCGGGCGCAAGCCGTGGGCGCCGCGGCCAAGGCCCGGCCGCGCCGTGTGCCGCGCCCGCGTCCCGGAAATTATTGAAACCACGGGGCTTTGTCCGCACGTGCTGCGAATGCGGTTACGGGGCGTTTCCGGCCACCGGCTATGGTGCTAATCTGGTCGCATAAATTTTTCGCGAAAGGGATTATCATGCTTACCAAGCGCCATACCGCCTTGGACAGCGGGCTCTATGAATTGACCCGCGCGGCCAACGAAGCCGACCTCCTGATCGGCGAATCATTCGATCAGTCCCCAGCCACGACCTCGCTCGCCTTGGAGGCAGCGCCCGCCCGGCGCGGCGCCGCCAGCCGGCCGCTGGGCGTCGTGCCGAAGGACATGGTCACCGTGAAGCTGCTGACCGCTGCCGGAGCGAGCGACACCTTGGCGGCGCGCTTGGCTGATCTCGGCTGCCAGATCGTCTCGCGCGGTCCGCAGGTGCTGCTCGCCAACGTGCCTCCCAACCGTCTGGAGGCCCTCGGCGAGCTGCCGAACTTGCGCCGTGCCGAACAATCACGCCGCCTGCAGTTCCGCCTCGACGAAGCGCGGGGCGCGGCGACACGCACCGATATCGCGCTGGCGCAACACCCGCAAATTCGCGGACAAGGTGTCGTTGTCGGCGTGGTCGATAGCGGCACCGATTGGCGCCACGACGATTTCCGCAATGCCGACGACAGCACCCGGATCGAGATGTTCCTGCATGCGGTTCACGATGCGGCGACAGGTGTCGATACGTTCACCGAATTCTCGGCGGTGGATATCGACGCGGCGCTGGGCGGCGGTGGCAATGTGCCCGACGGCGATCTCAACGGTCACGGAACCCATTGCGCCTCGATTGCCGCCGGGAACGGCCGGGCGTCCGCCGCTCAAGCATTCCGCGGTGTCGCGCCCGAGGCGGCGCTGATGGCCGTGCGCTCGGACACCCTGCACGACACGCATATCATCGAGGGCATCCGTCGGATCTTTGACCGCGCCGCGGGTCGTCCCGCCGTGGTCAATCTGTCGCTGGGCGGCCATATGGGGCCCCACGACGGCACCAGCGCGCTGGAGAACGTGATATCGCGGGAAACCGGGCCTGGCCGGATCGTCGTGGTCGCCGCCGGAAACGAGGCGCAGGACCGCATTCATTTCGACGGCCAGCTGGTCGAGGGCCAGGATCTGGATATCGAGTTCACGATCCGCGATGCGGTCCAGTTCATCGACGTATGGATCCCGCGCGGAGACGAAGCCGACATCACGGTCATTGACCCGGATGGGACCGAGACCGTGCCGGACGGCAGCATCCAAAACACCGCGGCCGGCGCGTTCCGTGCCGATCTGCGCGAGGATCAGTTCAACCGCGACATCAACCTGACCCTGGCCGTCGCGGGCAACGAGCTCGGCCGGCGCTGGCGCCTGCGGCTCGATGCACAGGTGGTGCGCCAAGGCACGGTCCATGCCTGGGGTCAGACCCGCGATTTCGATTTCTCGCGCAATATCTTCATGGCCGAGACGTCACCGCGGTTCAGCATCGGCATGCCGGCGACCGAGGAGCGCGCGATCTCGGTCGCGTCGTTCATCAGCCGTGCAGGTATCCTGCCGGGAGGAGCCGCCGTGCCGGGCCTGGCCGCCGGCGAGATATCGCCGTTCTCGAGCCACGGCCCCGCGCGCCACGGCACGCAACGCCCCGACATCGCTGCTCCCGGTCAGCACATCGTGGCGGCGCTTGCCGCGGGCAGCAGCATGGCGACCCTGCCGCAGCTGGCGCCACGCCGCCTGCCGGGCAACCGCTACATCTCGATCCAGGGCACGAGCATGGCCACGCCCTTTGTCACCGGCGCGATCGCCCTTATGTTGCAGCAGGAGCCGGATCTGGCGCCGGAAGACGTCCAACTGCGCCTGCGCGCGACGGCGCAGCGTGATGACGACACGGGGCCGGTCTGGAACGAGGCATTCGGTTATGGGAAGATCGACGTCGAGGCCTTGCTGAACTATGCGATCGTCACCTGAGCGGGAACAGTAGAATGGCCTTCAGCACCCGAGATGCGCGCCGGCAGAGAATGTCGGCCGAGCTGCGCGATTGGTGCCGGACAGGCGCTCCGGACGAGCGCCGGACCCTGGTGCTGAAACTCGCGCCCGGCGCGGATTTGAGCCAACTCGCGACGCGGCTTGGCGATCTGGGTGCAACGCTGGTCAGCACCGGGCCGGCCGTGACCATCGCCGAGGTGAGCTGCAATGCGGCGGGCGAGGCAGCGGAGTTGCCGGGCGTCGTCTCGGCCGACCTGCCAGCGCGCCTGGCCCCGAAGGATGCGCGATCGCAGAAACCTTCCCGCTAGGCGGCAGGCGCAACGCGCGGTGAAGGCGGGCACGCTCGACGGTATCGGCGGCCTCGGCCAAACCTTCACGGTTCTTGGCGTTTGATCGTGGTGGAGGGGGCTGGATTCGAACCAGCGTAGGGTTTCCCCGACGGATTTACAGTCCGTTGCATTTGACCGCTCTGCCACCCCTCCAGAGATGGCGCGAGGCTCGTGAGCCTGGGCCGGTCGATCTAGGATAGCGGTGGTGCGGCTGTCAAGGTCGCCTCAGGTCCTTGCAGTAGAATATCCGGTCGAAACCGTCCTCGCGCCCGCGCCCGGTCTCGCTGTAACCGAGCGCCGGGTAGAGGCCCTGGTTCTCAGTCATCTTGGCGTTGGTATAAAGCTCGACCGCCTCCGCCCCGGCCGCGCGTGCCATCCGCTCGACCGCCTCGATCAGCGCCCGGCCCATACCGGTTCCCTGCATTGCCGGGTCGACGGCGACGTTTTCCAAATGCCAGTGATCGCCCCTGGGATAGGCGACGACGAACCCGGTTGCCGGATCGCCCGCGACCCAAAGCTGACCGGCCGTCTGCGCCGCCGCGAAGTTGGCCACCATGGGCGCCGGCTCGCGGCCGATCCGGGACACATATGGCGCATAGGCCGCCCGCGCGATCCGCTGGACCGCCGCCACATCCGCAGGCTGGGCTGGGCGTATGTGCATCGGCTTTCCCTTCCTAAGCCTCACCATCCTCCCTAAGATCGGCCCGCCCGCCCAGGACAAATTTCGAGGACAAATTTCGAGGGCCAATTTCCGCCGATCCGAAGGGACAGAACATGGCCGGCCAGGCGAAAAAGCCGAAATGGGCGATCGAGCGCGACCGGGCCCGGAAGGAAGCTGCGCGGGGGCAGGGGCCGACGATCTGGCTTTTCGGGCTTCACGCGGTGCGCGACGCGCTGATCAATCCGCGGCGCGTGCGCCACCGGCTGATCGTGACCCCGAACGCGGCCACGCGCTTGGCCGAGGCGATCGAGGCGTCCGGGATCGAGCCCGAGACCGCCGATCCGCGCCGGTTCCCGGCGCCACTCGATCCCCAATCGGTGCATCAGGGTGCCGCGCTCGAGGCCCAGCCGCTGGATTGGGGCGGGCTCAGCGAGCTTGCGCAGCCCCGGCCCGGCGCGCCGCCGCCGCTTCTGGTCCTGCTCGACCGGGTGACCGATCCCCATAACGTGGGCGCTATCCTGCGCTCGGCCGAGGTTTTCGGCGCGCGCGCGGTCGTTGCGCCGCGCCACCACTCGGCGCCGGAGACCGGGGCGCTGGCCAAGGCCGCCAGCGGGGCGCTCGAGCGTCAGCCCTACCTCAAGGTCCGCAATCTGGGCGATGCGATGCAGGACCTCGCCGCGTTGGGCTATGCGCTGATCGGGCTGGATGGCGCCGCGGAGACGGACTTGGCAGATGCGCTGGTGACGGCCGCCGAGCAGCCAATCGCGCTTGTCCTTGGCGCCGAAGGCCCGGGCTTGCGGCCGCGCACCCGGGATTGCTGCACCGCACTCGCCCGAATCACTCCGGCAGCCGGGTTCGGATCGCTCAATGTGTCGAATGCCGCGGCTGTCGCGCTCTTTGCGGCACGCAACAGGGCTTAGGAAAAATTTTCGCCCGGGCGATCAAGCGCTTCCTCACGAATTTGCGACAGAGGGTTACAAAATCGCAATACAAACCCCATAATGTACGTTGTGAGGCGGCTTTGAACGAACCGCTTCAATACTCACTGTCCCTCGTTCCGACTGTGTCCGCCGGTTTTCTCCCCCAGACAGGTTAGAATCCGGCGGACCTTTTTTATCCGCCTCCCCTGGCCGCCGCGCGCGGGACAGGGCAAAACGGACGCAGACCGGAGCGAAGGGCGATGCCGGATATCACGGAGAATGACCTGCCGGACTATTCCGACGCCGAACTGCGCGCGATCCTGACGCGGACACGCACGATCGCGGCGGTGGGCGTTTCGCTGAACGATGTCCGCCCCTCCTTTTTCGTCGCCCGTTATCTCAAGACCAAGGGCTTCCGGGTGATCCCGGTGAACCCCGCCTATGCGGGGCAGGAAGCGTTCGGCGAGACGATCCATGCCAGCCTCTCGGGGATTCCGCAGGAGGTCGGGCCGATCGACATGGTCGACATCTTCCGGCGCTCGGAACTGGCGGGCGCGGTGGTCGATGAGGCGATCGAGGCGCTCGGCCCACGCGGCCTGAAAACCGTCTGGATGCAAATCGGCGTCGCCGACCCGGTCGCCGCCAAGCGCGCCGAAAAGGCGGGCCTGACGGTGATCATGAACCGTTGCCCGAAGATCGAATATCAGCGCCTCTGGGGCGAGCTGCGCTGGGGCGGGATCAACACCGGGATCATCTCGTCGAAGTTGGGGGGGTAGGTTTATCGACCCTCTAGATGCCGCAGAAACGCCGCAAGGGTGTCCTCGCTGACATGATGCTCGATGCCCTCGGCATCGGACTCGGCGATTTCGGCGTCAATCCCCAGCGACACCAGGAAATCGCGCACGATTCGGTGACGGCGGCGGCACTGCTCGGCCAAGGCCCGGCCTTCCTCGGTCAGAAAGATCGCCCGATAGGGCTCGCTGGTGACCAGCCCATCGCGCACCAGTCGTTTGATCGTGTTGTTGACTGTTGCCGGGGTTACGCCGAAGCGCTGGGCTAAGTCGACGGCGCGGGCATCGCCCGTCGTAGCCTGCAGGTCAGCGATCAATTCGACATAATCCTCGGCGATCTCGCTTGAATGCGCATCCCGCACCCGTTCGAAATTCTGCGCCTGGTCCGCGATCGGCCGCAACCGCCTCCGTCTCGCCGCCGCTTGCCGTGTCACTTGCCAAGCCCCCTAATCTGCCTCGCGCATTTGTGCATACTTTAGCGTTGCAAACAAAAGTTAGTCGAGACATAATTTGCACTAAGCTTCAAAACAGCCAAACGAGCTTTCGCCCAGGCGCAGCGAGGAGAAACGCATTTGCCAGCGACACGAAGACAGGCGTTCGCAGCCCTCGCGGGCATTTCCGGCGCCGCGCCGCTCGCCGCGCGGCAGGCTATTGCCCAGGCGTCGTCGCGTAGCGAAGCTGCGCATGAGCCCGGCGCCAACAAGGTGGTGGGTCTCGTCGATCACGAAGCCAACGGATTCACGCCTCACGAACTTCTGACCGAATTCGACTACGGCGACACGTCGACGTCTCCCGATGGCCGTACAGTTCGGGAATGGACCGTTACTGCCGTTGACAAGGAAATCGAGATCGCCCCCGGGGTCTTCTTTCCGGCCTGGACCTATCAGGGCCGTGTACCCGGTCCTGCGCTGCGTTGCGTCGAGGGCGAGCGGCTGAAGATCCATTTTGTCAATGCCGGCAGCCATGCGCACTCGATCCACCTGCATTCGATCCACGCGGCGAGCATGGATGGCGTCAGTGGTCCGAGCTTGGTCGAGCCCGGCACCAATTTCACCTACGAAATCGATGCGGTGCCGTTCGGCTGTCACCTTTACCACTGCCACGCGCTGCCACTGAAGCGGCATATCCACAAGGGGCTCTACGGCGCGCTGATCATCGATCCCGATCCGGCGCGTCATCCGAATAACCTCGCGGCGGCGCAGGGCCGCCGCCACGGTACGGCGGAGCATGGGCGCTGGCAGGAGTTCGTCATGGTGATGAACGGATTCGACACCAACTTCGACGAGGAGAACGAATTCTACGCCGCCAATTCGATTGCGTTTGCCTATGCAAACGAGCCGATCAGGGTGGCCCGTTCGCGCCCGATCCGAATTTATCTCGTCAATGTGACTGAATTCGACCTGGTCAACTCACTCCACTTGCATGGCAATTTCTACGACTATTACGACCATGGCACGACCCTGACTCCGACATTGCAGATGGTCGATACGGTGATGCAATGCCAGGGTCAGCGCGGCATTATCGAGATCGATTTTTCGCGCCACGAACCAGGTCTCTACATGTTCCACGCCCATCAATCCGAGTTTGCGGAGCTCGGATGGATGAGCTTTTTTGACGTCACTGACGCATGAGGGCGGACCCATGAGCGACGGCACTGAGGAAGTCATCACCCGACCTTCCGGCGGTCGGTTCCATGGCCGCTGGCTGTGGCTTGCCCTGCCATTCTTAGGACTCGCCGCAATCCTCGCGGTCATCCTGATCGGGCGCCCGCTCGAGCAACTCAGCGCATCGGCGCCGCCGGTCGAGGAACTCTCTGTCGACGCAGTCACATTGACCCCGGGATTGATCTCGCTTTCCGTGCAGGCCGACGGCTCGTCGCCTGTGACGGTGGCGCAGATACAAGTCGACGGCGCCTATCGTGACTTTACCGCCGAGCCCTCGAACGAGATTGGGCGGTTGGACGTTGCCACATTCGATATTCCGTACCCATGGGTCGAGGGCGAGACCCATCACCTGGTCATGGTCACCGCCTCGGGCGCAACGTTCGAACATACGATCGATGTGGCCGTGGCCGAGCTTTCTGCGTCAAGCGCGGCGATTGGCCAGATGATCCTTGTCGGCTTGTTCCTAGGTTTTGCGCCGGTCGCCGCGGGGCTGCTGGCCTATCCGGCGATGCGCGGCGCGCCGGAGGGGACGATGGGGTTCATGTTCGCTCTGACCATCGGGCTGTTGGGCTACCTTTTCGTCGATACGCTCAGCGAGGGTCTCGAGGTCGCCGAGGGCGCCCTCGGTCGCCTTCGGGCTGGGAGTTTGGTCTGGGTATCGATGGCCGCCACCACAATGCTGCTGATCGCAATTGGGCGGCGCGGCGGGCGTCCGCCCGAGGGGCTGGCTTTGGCGGCCTTCATTGCCTTTGGCATCGGCGTGCATAACTTCGGCGAGGGCTTGGCGGTCGGCGCCGCGCTGGGCGCTGGGGCGGCGGCGCTGGCAACCTTCTTGGTCGTCGGCTTTGCGATCCACAATGTGTCCGAGGGTTTCGCGATCGCCGCTCCACTGACCGACGAGGAGCCGGGTTTGCTCACTTTCGCTGGCCTCGCGGCGCTGGCAGGCCTGCCGGCGGTGCCAGGCGTTATGCTCGGCGCGACGGCGATCAGCCCCTATTGGACGGCACTCTGCTTCGGGATCGGCGCGGGTGCGATCCTGCAGGTCATCATCGAGGTCGGCGCCATGCTGATCCGCCGCTCACCGCCGCGCGGGGCCATGACCGTTGTCAACCTTCTGGGGGGCACCCTTGGACTGGCGATCATGTACGGGACGGCGCTGCTGGTGTGACACGCTGAGCGGTCGGCGGTCGGATACCGTTTCGACGCAGGAACGTCGCGGGCTCGCGCGCGTCGCATGCCGCCACTGGTGCGGATCCGAGGATTTTTCCCTGTCCTCCTTGAGCGCCGCGCGCTAACCATATGCGGCCCGAAAATATGACGCGGAGGAGCTCCCGACCAATGGCTTACGGTTTCGACACCCTGCAGATCCATGCGGGCGCCAGGCCCGACCCGGCGACCGGCGCCCGGCAGACCCCGATCTATCAGACGACCGCATACGTGTTCCGCGACTCCGATCACGCGGCGGCGCTGTTCAATCTCCAGGAGGTCGGCTTCATCTATTCGCGCCTGACCAATCCCACCGTCGCCGTCCTGCAGGAGAGGGTCGCGGCGCTGGAGGGGGGCCAAGGCGCGGTCGCGTGCTCCTCGGGCCACGCGGCGCAGATCCTGGCGCTCTTTCCGCTGATGAGCCCGGGCGACAACGTGGTCGTCTCGAACCGGCTCTACGGCGGCACCGTCACGCAGATGAGCCACACCATCAAGCGATTCGGCTGGGAGGCGCGGTTCGTGGATATCGACAAGTCGGGCGATATCTCGAAGGCCTGCGACCGGCGCACGAAGGCGATCTTCTGCGAGTCGATCGCCAATCCCGGCGGCCATGTGGCGAACCTCCCCAAGGTCGCGAAGGTGGCGGACAAGCAGGGCGTGCCGCTGATCGTCGACAATACCAGCGCCACCCCCTATCTGTGCCGGCCGATCGAGCAGGGCGCGACCCTGGTCGTGCACTCGACCACCAAGTATCTGACCGGCAACGGCACAGTGACCGGCGGCGTCATCGTTGATAGTGGCAATTTCGACTGGTCGGCCTCGGACAAGTTCCCCTCGCTCAGCCAGCCCGAGCCCGCCTATCACGGGCTGAAGTTTCACGAGACCTTCGGTCCCCTGGCCTTCACGCTCCACGGCCATGCGGTGGGCCTGAGGGATCTGGGCATGACCATGAGCCCGATGGGCGCCTTCCAGACCCTGATGGGGATCGAGACGCTCAGCCTGCGGATGGAAAAGCATGTGGCGAACGCCAAGACGATCGCCACCTGGCTGGAGGGCCATCCCAAGGTCATGGAGGTCACCTATGCGGGCCTGAAATCCAGCCCTTATTACCGCCAAGGCAGGAAGATCTGCCCGAAGGGCGCGGGCGCGCTTTTCACCTTCCGCCTCAAGGGTGGCTACAATGCCTGCGTGAAGTTCGTGGACGCGCTCGAGCTGTTCAGCCATGTGGCCAATCTGGGCGACGCGCGGTCGCTGGTGATCCACTCCGCCTCGACCACCCACCGGCAATTGACCGACGAGCAGCGAAAGCTGGCCGGCGCCGACAGCGACGTCGTGCGCCTGTCGATCGGGATCGAGGATCCGGACGACCTGATCGCCGATCTGGAGCAGGCGCTGAAACAGGCCAAGCGGTAGCGGGTTCGCCCTGGCCCCATGTCAGGGCGTCTCCGACGCGCCGCCCAGGCGCTCCGCTGCGCGTACAATGACGCGAAGGGCATCCTCGGTGCCATTTGCGGCGCCCTTCTCGAAGTCGCCCTCGACGATTCCCATTTGATTGGTCACATGGGCAAAGCAGATCACGTTCCTGCCGCGCGCGGCGGCGAAAGCGTAAAGCGCTGCCGCCTCCATCTCGACCGCCAGCAGGCCGCGCTGGCGCATGCTCTCGATCGCCTCGTCGGTCTCGCGGAAAGGCGCATCCGTCGTCCAAGTCGCTCCGCGCAGGACCGGCACGTCAAAGTCCTCGAACGCTCCCATGAGCCCGCCTACCAGGGCGTCGGGCGCCTCGCTGAATTCTGATGGCGGCAGGTAGTGGTAGCTGGTCCCCTCGTCCCTCAGCGCCCGGTCGATAAGGATGAAGTAAGGCGGCGCGCGGAGCGGCTCTAACTGACCTGAGGATGTCATGCTGATCAGCAACCCGCACCCCGATGCGAAGAGCTCTTCCGCGACCAAGACGGCGAACGATGATCCGACCACGCAGCCGATCACACCGATCGCCAACCCGTGTTCGACGGTGACGAAAAGCTCGGTGTGGTAACAAGCCCATCCTCGATGGCGCTCTGCCCGGCCGTCAGCTTTCAATTGCCGGACGATATCTCCGTCCGGGTCCAGTAAGCAGACATTCGGCACCGGGTCGCGCGTGGTGGATTTCTGCCGTCGCGCCTCGCGCAACAGGTTTTCCGGTGTGAACGCCGAAGGCTGATCATAGCGTTTACCGGAAAGAATCGGCGGTCGGGTTTCGTCCATAGTCGTGGTCCGATGGCATCTCTCAGCGTGGGTTCGCTGAGGACTATGGCCTTTGCGCCGCGCGGCAACAATGGTGCCGGATCGGGCAAATCAGAAAGCCATCAACATTGCGCGCGAGACAGGGTCAGGCATTTCGCATGTATGGCTCTCAGTCTACCCGGGTCGGCGTAAGCCGCGCGCCCTATAGCGGGGACCGGGCTTACGCTAAACTGCCACCCATGACCAACCCCCACAGCCTTTCGCGGCCGTTGCGCTTTGATATCGAGAGCGCCGCTTTCAAACGCGATCCGGGGCCGACATTGGCCGCCATGCGCGCGGCCGGTCCAGTGATCCCCATGCGGCTGCCCTTCATCGGGCGGACATGGGTCACCACCACGCATGCCGCCACCGGCACCATGCTGAAGGACAAGGCCGGCTTCGTCCGCGAAAGCCGAAATGCGGGGCGCACCGGCATCGCGGGCATGCGCTGGTGGATGCCGCGCTCGCTGAAGCTTCTGACCGAGAACATGCTGATGAAGGACGAGCCCGACCACCGGCGCCTGCGCAAGCTGGTGGACGGGGCGTTCCAGCGCCGCGGCGTCCAGGCGATGCGCGGCCGCATCGAGGCGCTGGCGGATACGATGCTGGACGGCATCGAGGCCGATATTCGAGCCACGGGAAGCGCCGACCTGGTCGAGGGCTACGCCCGGCGCTTGCCGCTGGAGGTGATCTGCGAGCTGCTGGGCCTGCCCGACCAAGACCGCGGCGAGTTTGCCCACTGGACCAAGGTCGGCACGGGCATGACCAGCGCCTGGGGCTTCTTCCGGGCGCTGCGCGCGCTGAAAAAGCTGATCCGCTATGTCCGGGATCAGATCGAGGCCTGCCGCCGCGCGCCGCGCCCCGGCCTGATCACCGAGCTGTTGCGCGAGGAGGATGGCGACCGCCTCAGCGAGGCCGAGCTTATCTCGATGGTGTTTCTGTTGCTGATCGCCGGGTTCGAGACCACGACCCATCTGATTGCCACCAGCGTTGTCGCGCTGAACAGGCACCCGGGCCAGCGGGCGTGGCTGATGGCGGATCCAAGCGCGCGGATCGAGCGCGCGGTCGAGGAGCTGGCCCGCTACACCACGCCCGTGCAGATGACCAAGCCGCGCTACGTGGCCCGCGATCTGGAACTGGAGGGCCAGGCCTTGAGGCGTGGCGAGTTGATCACCGGGTTCCTGGCCTCGGCCAATCACGACGCGGAGGTCTTCGAGGCACCAGGCGAGCTGCGTCTCGACCGGTTCCCCAACCCGCATCTGGTCTTCGGCTCCGGCATTCATTTCTGCCTGGGGATGCAGCTCGCCCGGGTCGAGGTGCAGGCGGCGCTGACCCGGCTTTACGGTCGCCTGCCGGACCTCGTCCTCCCGGATGACCACGAGCTCGACTGGATCGAGCGCCTCGGTCTGCGCGGGGTCGCGTCGCTGCCAGTCCGGCCGGCCAAGGTGGCGCTGGGAGAGAATCACCGAGGCCGTTGATTTCGTGGCCTGATAACCCTTGGGTGGAGCGCCCAAAACGCCGCTCCCGCAGGGCTTGTCTACGCCCGGAAATTGGGTTGCATTCGCGAACTGATAAATGTCTCAATTTATGAGAGTTTTTATTTAACATGATGGAATTAATGCATTTTACGGTTTTAAGAATGGACTCATTAAGCCTTGTTCCGGCACACTTCTACCCATGGCGCGGCCCTTCATGGGCGGCCTGCCGGTCCTAGGGGAAGATCACTCCCGCGTTGGCTTACGACCCCGGCTGTTTTCCAAGTTGCGAGAAGTGCTTGGCGACACGTTGCACGTGCCGTTGTCGGTGGGGTTATGCATTCGGGGGTATATATGGCTGGGGAGCGTTCTCTATCACATTCCAATCTTTCACGCCGCGCCTTCGCTCTGGGTGCGGCCAAACTCGGTTTGGCGGGCATCGCATCGGCAGTGGCACAGCCGGCCTGGGCTTCGGTGCCGGCATTGCTGACGGGGGCAGGGGACTTCCGCAGTATCTACCTGGTCAATGGCCGGACCGAGGAGTCCCTGCGCACGATCTACTGGATTGAGGGAAGCTACATCCCCGAGGCCATGCAGGCGATCGATCACCTGATGCGCGATTGGCGCGAGGATCTGGTTCGTCCGATCGCGCCGCGTACCATCAACATTCTCTCGGCGGTGCAGAACCTGCTCGAGGTGAACGAGCCGCTCCACGTGGTCTCGGGCTATCGCTCGCCGAAGACCAACGCGATGCTGCGGCGGCATACGCGCGGGGTCGCGCGCAAGTCCTATCACGTGCGGGCGATGGCGGCCGATATCCAATTGGCCACGCGTTCCGTCAAACAGATTCAACGCGCCGGAAAGGCGCTTCGGGCCGGTGGGGTTGGCATCTACAGCCGCTCGGCATTCGTGCATTTCGATTCCGGCCCGGTCCGGGATTGGGGCCGTTGAGTTCAAAGGGAGAGCAGGCATGTTCGTTTTGCGCAATCCGGTGAAGCCCGGGGTGGTTGGTTCGGAAGTGTCAAGTGGCGGGTCTGCGGGAACCGGCGAGCTTATCGCAATGTCGGCCGAGATGCAGAGCGTGGCGCGCCGGCTGCCGGCGGCGCGGCCGGCCGACGATCTGGAGGCCAGCGACGGCCCCTCGACCTCGGCCCCGCCCGTGCCGCCGCGCGCGTTGTCGATGCTGCCGATCTTCGCGGCGGCCTTCCCGGTTCGGTTCGGCGGCCCGAGCGCCGCTACGGAATGCCCGCGCCGGATCGCCGATACGCAACGGCTGATCGACAATATCGGCGGCAAGATGAAGCGGCACGAAGCCCAGATGGGCCGCGACGCGATCGAGTTGATCCATGCGCTGCTCGACGACGCCCGTATGCTGCTGGCAGCCGCCCGCGACAACCACGAACGTCCGCAGAGCCGCTACGATCACGCCCGGGCCTATGCCAAGGCGGATGCGGCGATGGGCCATGCCAAGGCCGCGGAGATCCTACACTCGCGCTGTTCGATGCGCTAGATTATGGGCGGGCCCTAAAGAACGAGGGGCGACTGGGCTCGCCCGGGCTAAATCGCGCTGGCACGGGCGTGTGAAATGTAGATCTCGCGCAGGCGCTTGGCGATTGGTCCGGGCACGCCGTCCCCCAGGACGACCCCATCGATCTCAACCACCGGACAGACGAAGGTCGAGGCCGCGGTGATGAAGGCCTCCGCCGCCCCTTGTGCCTCTTGGATGGTGAACGGGCGCTCCTCGACCTTCATCTGTGCCTCGGCGGCCAGCTTCAGAACGCTGGCCCGGGTGATCCCATGTAGGATGTCGCTGGAAAGGTTGCGGGTGACGATCGTGCCCTCCTTGGTCACGATATAGGCGTTGTTCGAGGTGCCCTCGGTCACCAGCCCATCCTCGACCAGCCAGGCATCGTCCTTGCCCGCCGCCTTGGCCTGCATCTTGGCAAAACTGGGATAGAGCAGCTGAACCGTCTTGATGTCGCGCCGGCCCCAGCGCATGTCGGGCTGCGAGATCACCTTGATGCCATGCTTCGGGCCTTCCGCATCCTCGAAATGCTTTCCCTGGGTAAAGAGGACCAGCGAAGGGGTCAGGTCGCTCGGCCAGGCAAAATCCCGGTCATGGGCGCCCCTTGTGATCTGCAGATAGACCAGGCCCTCGTCGAGATCGTTCCGCCGGATCAGCTCGCGATGGATTTCCAGCAATTCGTCATCGCTGACCGGGCTGGTCATCTGCAGCTCGTCCAGCGAGCGGTGCAGCCGCGCCACATGGCCCGGATAGTCGGCCAGCTTGCCGCCCAAGACCGAGCTCACCTCGTAGACCCCGTCGGCCATCAGGAAGCCCCGGTCGAAGATCGAGATCTTCGCCTGGTCCTCCGGCACATAGTCCCCGTTCACATAGACGATGCGGCTCATGTCTCTATCCCCACAGTTCCGGCGACGGCGGGTGCACGCCCGCGTCGTCATAGGTCAGCGGATGGTCCCGGTCGGCGGCCAGCAGCAGCGGCCCGTCCAGATCGACGATATCGGCGCCCTGCGCGACCAGCACCGCCGGCGCCATGGCCAAGGACGAGGCCAGCATGCAGCCGACCATAATGCCGAGGCCCATCTCTTCGGCTTCGGCCTTCAGTTTCAGGGCCTCGGTCAGCCCGCCGGTCTTGTCGAGCTTGATGTTGATCATGTCGTATTTGCCTTTGAGGGCCGCCAGCGACGCGGTGTCGTGGCAGGCCTCGTCGGCGCAGACCGGCAGGGACCGCGCCATCTCGGCCAAGGCGCCGTCGTCCCAGGCGGGCAGGGGCTGCTCGACCATGGTGACGCCCAGGCCGCGCAGCGCGGGGGCCAGTTCATGATAGCTTTCCGGCGTCCAGCCCTCATTGGCATCGACGATGATCTTGGCGTCCGGCGCGCCCTCGCGGACCGCCTCGATCCGTTCCATGTCGCCCTCGCCGCCCAGCTTGATCTTGAGCAGAGGCCGGTGGGCGTTCTCGGCGGCCTTGGCGCGCATGGCTTGCGGAGTGTCGAGCGACAGGGAATAGGCGGTGATGACCGGGCCGGGCGCCGCCAGCCCCGCCAGCTCCCAGACCCGCTTGCCGGCGAGCTTCGCCCGCAGATCCCAAAGCGCGCAATCGAGCGCGTTGCGCGCGGCGCCTGGGGACATGATCTTGGCCAGGTCCGCTTCCGGGTCCCCACGCATGTCGATCGCGGCGGCCTCGATATCGGCGACCACGCCCTCGGCAAACTCGTCATAACGGGCGTAAGGCCGGCACTCGCCCCGGCCGGTCTTGCCGTCCATCGTGGCAGTGGCGGTGACCACCTCGACCTCGGTGACCGTCCCGCGCGAGATCGTCCAGTTGCCCGCGGTCGGGAACCGGTCGATCGTGGCGGTGACGGTCAGGGCGCCCATCTCAGAGCGCGTCCACCAGACGGCCGGCGCCGTGGCGGAACGGATCGACGCAGGGCAAGCCCATCCGGGCCTCGGTCTCGGCCAGATAGGCTTCCGCCTCGGCCTCGCTCAGCGCCGCCGTGTTGATCGCGCAGCCGGTCACCCGGCAGTCCGGGTTGACGATCTGGGCGAGCTGCAGGGCGAGCGGCCGCAGGTCGTCGAGCGAGAGCACCGGGTAGTGCGGCAGCCCGCGCATATGGGTCCGGGTCGGTTCGTGACAAAGCACCAGCGCATCCGGCTGGCCGCCGTGGATCAGAGCCATGGTGACCCCGGAATACGAGGCATGGAACAGGCTTCCCTGGCCCTCGATCAGGTCCCAGTGGTCGTCATCGTTGGCGGGGGTCAGTGACTCGACGGCACCGGCCATGAAATCGGCCACTACCGCATCCAGCGGCACCCCGTCGCCGGTGATCAGGATGCCGGTTTGCCCGGTGGCGCGGAAGTCGGCGTTCATGCCCCGGGCGCGCATCTCCTTTTCCATGGCAAGCGTCGTATACATCTTGCCGCACGAGCAGTCGGTGCCGACCGCCAGCACGCGCTTGCCGGAGCGCCGCTTGCCGTCGGCGATGGGGTAGTGGACGGTGGGCAGGCGCACATCGTAAAGCGACTGGCCCGAGCCCGCGGCCGCGGCGCCAAGCTCGGTCTGATCGCGCAGCAGAGCGTGCAGCCCGGCGGCCACGTCCATTCCCGCGTTCAGGGCCTCGATCAGTACTTCCTTCCAGGCGTCCGAGATCACGCCGCCACGATTGGCCACGCCGATCACCAGCGTCTTGGCGCCCACGGCGGCGGCTTCGGCCACACTCATGTCCGGCAGGCCCATATCGGCGTTGCAGCCGGGCAGGCGGAACTGGCCGACGCTGGCCTCGGGCCGCCAATCCTTGACGCCTTGCGCGACCTTGGCGGCGAGCGCGTCAGGGGCATCGCCCAGGAACAGCAGATAGGGCTGCGAGAGTGACATGTCCGGCTCTCCCTCATAGGACAGTGATGCTGTCCTGCTAGATACGCGAAAGGCGCCCGGGCAATGGCGCCAGATGCGACAATTCAGGGAAACCAGGCGCCCCGTCAAGGGGCCGGGTCAAGGGGCGGGGATCAGGCGGCTTTCGAAGGCTCGACCAGGCCACGCTCGCCGCGCCGCGCGATCTCGGTGAGGCGCGCCAGCGTCGCGGGCCTGCCGACCTCGTCCGGCACCGCGCACAATCCTATCCGCGACGCCCAGCGCCCGAAGCGCGGATCCGCGCTCAGCACCGCGAACGGGATGGCCAGGCTCAGCCCCGCGATCATCGGTCCCGCCCAGGCCAAGGCGCCCGGCCCGCTGGACAGCCCGATCGAGCAGAAAAGCGTCAAACCGAAAAGCGTCTGCGGCCAAAGTCCGCGCGCCGCATCCGCCCAGCTCAGCCGGTAGGCATCGCGGTTCTGCGCCCCCCAGATGACCGAGCGCCCGAAGGCCAAGCCGATCAGGAACAGCGTGACGCGGAACGCGACCACGGGCGCCATCAGCACCGAGAAGACGGCCTCTAATAGCCCGCCGAGGGCAAAGCGCAACCGCCCACCATAGCGCGCCGCCCCGCCCGGGGTCAGCGCGATGTCCAGCAGCCCCATCAGCTTTGGCACCAGGCTGACCGCGAACATGATGAAGAACATGGCGATGCCGAAGGCCAGGTTGACCTGGGCCGCGTCCCCCTCGATCAGTTTCGAGGCCGCGGTCAGGGTCATCAGCATCCAGGCGGGCGCGCCCAGATACATCATGATCGCGGCGAAGACCTGGAACCGCGACGTCGGCCGCAGGCCCTTGAGGCCCAGCAGCCGCCAATACTGCATATTGCCCTGGCACCAGCGCAGATCCCGCTTGGTGAAGTCCATCAGGGTCGGCGGGTTCTCCTCCCAGCTCTCACCCTCGACCGGGATGACGCGGACCTCGTAGCCGGCGCGGCGCATCAGCACCGCCTCGACCTGATCGTGGCTGAGGATATGCCCGCCCAAGGGCGGCTTGCCCGGCAGCAGCGGCAGGCGGCAATGGCGCCGGAAGGGGCGCACCCGGATCAGCGCGTTGTGCCCCCAATAGGGTCCGCAATCGCCCTGCCACCAGGCGGCGCCCATCGTGTAGCTGCGCATCCCGTGGCGCATCCCGAACTGGAAGATGCGGGCGAAGGCGCTGGTCGCCGGCGCGCCGACCACCAGGCTTTGCAGGATGCCGATCTTCGGATGCGCCTGGCAGATCCGCACCATGCGCAGGATCGCCTCGGCCGACATCAGGCTGTCGCTGTCCAAGGGCAGGTAAAAGTCGAAATCGCGGCCCTGATTGGTCAGGAACTCGCGCACATTGCCGGCCTTGAAGCCCTCGTTCGAGGTCCGCCGCCGGTAATGAGCGCGTGGCCCGCCCAAATCCGCCCGCATCGCATGGAACAGGCGCTCTTCCTGATCCGCAATCTCGGGGTCGCTGGTATCGGAGAGGACGAAGATCTCGAATTGCTGACCCCAATCGGTCATGTCCAACTCGGCCCGCATCACCGCGAGGCGCCGGTACGAGGCCAATGGCGGCTCGTTGCGCAAGGTCATGGCCAGCGCGGTGCGCGTGGTGACCGGCGCCAGGGTGTCGCCCGCTTTCAGGTGCGGCGCGGCCTGCGCCACGCCGTCGCGCCGGCCGTGGATCAGCCAAACGCCCAGCACCGCGTTCCAGACGCCCATGACAGTCCACGGCGCGCCCACCAGGAAACAGCCCATGATGATCAGATCGCTGACGGTCCAGCCGCCTTCGCCGAAGACTTGCGCCAGGCCCCAAGTCAGCGCCGCGATGCCGGCCAGATTGAGCGCGATGAACCAAAGCCGCCTTGCGGTCAGGTCGCGCCGGTCCTGCAGACCGGCCGGGGTCTCGTCCCCTTGCTCGCGCCAGCGCACCAGCCGTCCGACAGGTGCGATGGGCGCGCCCAGCGGCGGGTTGACGGCGATCGCCGCGGCATCACGTTCGGGTGTCATCGAGGTCATACGTAAGCGCCTCTACTGGACCGCGGCGCGGGCGCCGCTAAGCTATGCTGCGAAGGATGCGGTGATAGATACGAACCGGGGGCCGGGGTAAAGTGAGCGAAATGGCGCAGGCTCTCTTTTACACCGCGCCCGGCCAAGCCGAGCTGCGCGAGGTCGCGCTCGATCCCCTGAGCGAGGGCCAGGTCGAGGTCCGAACCCTTTTCTCGGCCATTAGTCGCGGCACGGAACGCCTGATCTTCCAGGGATTGGTGCCGGAGGGCGAATACCAGCGGATGCGCGCGCCGATGCAGGCGGGCGATTTTCCCTTCCCGGTCAAATACGGCTATGCCGCCGCAGGCGTCGTTGAGGCCGGTCCGGACCATCTTCTGGGCCGTCATGTTTTCGCTCTCCATCCCCATCAGGACCGGTTCCGCGTGCCGGCCGGGGCCGTGCTTGATTTGCCGGAAAACGTGCCCGCCTCCCGCGCTGTCCTGGCCGCGAACGCCGAGACCGCGCTGAACGCGGTCTGGGACGCGGACATCCAGCCTGGAATGCGCGTGCTGGTTTTGGGCGCCGGTTTGCTCGGCTGCCTCATTGCGGCGTTCCTCTCCCGAATCCACTCGGATGTGGACTTAACGGACAAATTATCCAACCCCGGCGTTGCCGTTGCTGACTTTCCCGTGAATTTTGTGTCAGCCGAGGCGCTTGGACAGGGTCCAGGCCCCGGATACGACGTCGTTTTCCACACCACGGGAGCGCCGGAAGCCCTGCAACGGGCGCTCGACCTCCTGGCCTTCGAAGGCAGGGTGGTCGAGCTCAGCTGGTATGGCGAGCGGCCCGTGCACCTAATGCTGGGGGGTGCCTTCCACGCGAACCGCCTAACGATCCAATCGAGCCAGGTCGGTCACGTCGCGCCCGCGCGCCGCGCCACCACCTCGCGCCGGGACCGGCTGGTCCAGGCGTTGGGAATGCTGGACGACCCGCGCCTCGACGCCCTGATCACCGAAGAGGTGGCCTTCGCCGACCTGGCCGGTGAGATTTCCCGCTTGCTCGCACCCGGTGCGCCGGGTATCGCGACGCGGATCCGCTACTGAGGAGAGATCTATGTATGCCGTCGAGGTCCGCGACCACATCATGCTGGCCCATTCCCTGAAGGGTGATGTCTTTGGGCCGGCGCAGAACCTGCACGGCGCGACCTATGTGGTGGACGTGGCCTTCATGCGCGAGACGCTCAGCGCCGACGGAATCGTGGTCGATATCGGCCGGGCGCACGAGGCGCTGAAAGCGGCACTGGCACCGATCAACTATGCCAATCTGGATGCGATGCCGGAATTCGATGGCGTGCTGACCACCACCGAGTTCCTGTGCAAGCACATCTTCGACCAGGTCGCCGGGGCCGCCCGGTCGGGCGCGTTGGGACCGGGCTCGGAGGGATTGCAGAAAATCCGCGTCACCCTGAACGAAAGCCACGTGGCCCGCGCTTGGTATGAGGGGCCGGTGAGCGAGGGCGCCGTGTGACACGCGCCACTTTCGCGGTCCCGGGCAATATCGAGACGCCGACCGGCGGATACGGATATGCGCGCAGGCTTCTGGTGGAGGCGCCGGGGGTGGGGCTCGATCTCGCGCATCTGCAGCTGCCCGATGGGGTTCCCGAGCCGGGCGAGGCGGGAATTGACGGGACGGTGCGCTTGCTCGGCGGCGCGGCGAAGGACGCGCCGATCCTGATCGACGGTTTGGCGCTGGGAGTGTTGCCGCCGGAGATGCTGCGCCGCGCGCCCGGACCCGTGGTTGCGCTCTGCCATCATCCACTGGCGCTCGAGACCGGAATCGATCCGGACGCAGCTAGGCGGTACCGGGCAAGCGAGTGCGCGGCGCTGGCGGTTGCAAGCGCGGTGATCGCCACCAGCCAGGCGACAGCCGCGATCCTGCGCGACCAATACGATGTGCCGGTCGATCGCCTGACCGTCGCGCCCCCGGGCACCGATCCCGCGCCCCAGGCCAAGGGGTCCGGCGGGCCGGGCGTCGCGATCCTCTCGGTCGGGTCGCTGACCCCGCGCAAGGGGCATGACCGGCTGATCGCCGCTTTGGCGGAGCTGACCGATCTCGATTGGCACCTGACGATCGTCGGCCCGGCGGACCGGGACCGGGTCCATGCGGACGCGCTTTTGGCGGCGATCGAGGCCGCCGGCCTGGCGGGCCGCGTGACCCTGGCGGGTGCCTTGGACGCCGCCGAATTGGATGCCGCCTATGACCGGGCCGATCTCTTTGCGCTCGCCTCGCGTTACGAGGGGTTCGGCATGGCCTACACCGAAGCCATGGCCCATGGCCTGCCGGTCATCGGCTGCGAGAGCGGCGCGGTGGCCGAGGCGACCCGGGGCGCGGCGTTGCTGATGGGGCAGGGGGACGGGGCCGGGCTGCGCGCGGCGCTGCGCCGGGCGATTGCCGATGCGGATGCCCGCCATGCGCTCGCGCAGCGATGCCGCGCGGCAGCCGCGCATTTCACCCGCTGGCCCGAGACCGTGGCGATCGTCGCGGGCGTCCTGAACGGGGTGAGCGCATGACCGGCTTCTCGGCAGATTGGCTGGCGCTACGGGCCGGGGCCGACCGGCGCGCCCGCGATCCAGGGCTGGCCAAACGGCTGTCAGAAATCTTCTCGGGCCGGGACCGGCTGCGGGTGCTCGATATCGGCTCGGGGACCGGCGCCAACATGCGCGCGACCGCGCCGCTGATCGAAGCGTCGCAGCATTGGGTGCTGGCCGACAACGACGCCAGCCTGCTCGCGCGCGCAGAAGCGCCGGCCGGGGTCACCTTCGAGACGCGGCGGGTGGACTTGGCGGCCGATCTGGCCACGCTTTTCGACCCGGCGCCCAATCTGGTCACCGCGTCGGCCTTCTTCGATCTTTGCGGCGCCGATTGGCTATCGGCCTTCGTGACCCGTCTCGCCGAGGACCGGGCGATCTTCTATACGGTCCTGACCTATGACGGCCGCGAGACCTGGTTGCCGCCGCACCACTTGGACGCGGCGGTGCTGGATGCCTTTCATGCGGATCAGCGGAGGGACAAGGGGCTGGGCCCGGCGCTTGGACCGGAGGCGCACTCAGCGCTGGCTGGATTGCTGAAAGAGCACGGCTTCGGGGTCTTTGAAGCGCAAAGCGATTGGGACTTGCAGCAACCCCGCGACGCCGCCCTGATATCGGCGCTGGCCGAGGGCGGCGGGGCGGCGACCGCCGCGATCGTCGGACCCGAGATCGACGGTTGGATGGCCGCCCGGCGCGACGCCTCGGCGGTCACCATCGGTCACCGGGATCTGCTGGCGGTGCCGCCGCGGTAGATGGCGGAACGAATTCCACCCTACGGCGCCGGGTGCGGCACCGTAGGGTGCATCTTGATGCACCATGAGCGATGAAGGGGATGCTCTCGGCGCACGCTCTCAGAACAAGCTCATCCGCGTCATCACCGTGTCGCGGTTGATCAGCCAATGTCTCATCGCGCCCCCCAGATGCAGCACCAGAAGCGCGATGATCAGCCAGCCGACCGAGCCGTGAATGTCGTAAAGTGTCTCAGAGAGCGCCTTGTCCTTGCCGATCAGGCCCGGCAGCTTGGAATTGAAGAATTCGACCGGGAAACCGCCGGCGGCAGTCGCCAGCCAGCCAAGCACCGGTTGCACCAGAAGTGCTGCGTAAAGCAGGGCATGGACGGCCTTCGAGGCCGAGGCTTCGAAGCGCGAGATCGGCGGATCGTAATCGGGCTTACCCTGGGTCAGCCGCACCAGCAGCCTGAACGTCATCAGCGCCAGAATGATCACCCCGAAGGTCTTGTGGTATTTGTAGACGAAGTTGGTGACCTCGATCCCGTAAGCGTTCTTCAGGCCGTCGAAGCCATAGGTGCCGAGGGTCAAGCCGCCCGCCAACACACCGATCACGATAATCGCGACAACCCAATGGATTAGCCGTTGCAGCAGGGTGTAGCGGGCGTGTGCCATTCTCTCCTCCCCCTTGCCGCGCAATTCGCGTCAGGCGGCGTCGGATAATTGCATGTCACACATACACAGCATGTCGCCATCGGTAAATCGCATGGTGCGCACAAGCGGGCGCATGGCTTCGTCGAGCTCGGCAATTGGCGCCAGGTTCAACCCGGTCTTGCCCGAGCCCAGCACGATCGGCGCCACCATCAGATGCAGCTCGTCGATGGCGCCCGCGTTCAGGAACCGCGCCAGGGTCTCGGCCCCGCCCTCGATCAATAGGCGGGTCATGCCACGCGCGGCCAAAGCGGCGACGATCGCCTCGGGCTTGATGTTGCCGCAGGGGCTGCATGCGATCTCGAGCGCCACCGCGCCCTGCGGCACTTCCGTGCCTGGGCAGGTCACGACCAACACCTCGGCTGCGCCGTCCTTCAGCATGGCCAGATCGCGGGGCAGGCGGCCATTGGGGTCGATCACCACGCGCGTCGGGTTCGGACCCTCCACATGACGGGTGGTCAGCTGAGGGTCGTCGGCGATGGCGGTGCCGACGCCCACGATGACCGCGTCCACCTCGGCGCGGATGCGGTGCAGGTGCCGCAACGCCTCTATTCCATTGATGTATTTCGAGGCGCCGGTCGGTGTCGCGATGCGTCCGTCAAGCGATTGACCCAGCTGACCGATCACGATCGAATCCGGGCCCCGGTGGCGCCTCAGCCGAGCCAGCGCGGTTTCCGGGTCATAGGCCATGGCGCGCGATTTCGCGGCGCTGGGGCTTGCCTCTACGAACACGTACTGCTCCCTCTCTGCCTCAACCGATCAGGCCCGCATCGCCGCCAGGCGCGGGTTGCCCCGGCCATCGGCGCCGCTGGCCTGTGCTTCGGCGGTGGCCGTTTGGGCCGCCGGCCGGGTGCGCCAGGGATGGCTCTTGAACCACGAGACGATATAAGCGGTGGCGATCAGCACCCCAAATCCGGTCAGGTTGACCGCGGCGCGGGTCCAGACATCGCGTCCGATCACGTCCAGCACCCAGCCATTGAAGCGCGCCAGCACGATCGAGACCATGAAGACCGCCAGCGATTGGGTCCCGACCTTGCGGATGATCGGCACTGTCATCAGGAAGAAATCGCGCACGATCCACTGGCGGCCCCTGGCTCCGAGCGCCGCCCAGGCCACGATTATCAGCGGCACCAGATGCACCAGCTGCACCAACCCGATCCGGTCGCCATCGATCAGCGGGATGGTCTCGAAGAACCAGCGGTCGAGCGCCGGGCTCAGCCATTTGATCTCGTCGATATAGGTGTAGGGGATCGAGACGATCAGGAAGGCGCCCGCCGCCAGCAGAACCCATTTCGGACCGGCGCTCCAGGCACGGAACCCTTCGTTCAGCCGGATGCCCTTGGGCCCGACCGCGCACCAGGCCAGATAGGCCAGCGCGATGAAATGCAGATAACGGAACCCGCCGACCCATGATTTCCACCAGATCGGCTGCGCCCAGGCCCGGGTCTCGGTGATCCAGGCGGCCAGCGCCCAGCCCTCGGGCAGATAGATGCCCTTGTGGATCTTGAACCAGGCAAACGGCACGACAAGCACCACATATGCCGCCGCCGCGATGATCAGCCAGCGGTTCACCGGCGGCGCGGGCAACCACTTCATGCCAAAAGCGAAGCCGGTGAAGAAAACCAGCTGCCAGCCGAAGGGATTGAAGAACCAGGTGTGATCACCGAACGGATTGCTGGGCAGGTTCATCCAGGTGAAATTGGCGCCGAACGCGGCGACCGCCTGCTGCCACGGGAGCGCGGTCTCGGCATCGAGCGTCCGGGCATAGCCCGCCAGATTGGCCGCGCTCCAGACCGCCAAAACGAAGGCGAAGACCGCCCAGCGGCCCGCGAGGCGATGGAGTGCCATGATCATCGGGATCATCGCCAGCACCACCAGATACATCGGCAGGATGTCGAAGAGGCCCGGGACCCAGGTCAGCGTGAAGAGACCGATCAGTGCCTCGCCGGTCTTGGTGAACAAGGGCACCACGTAAGGCCCGGTGATATAGCGCTTGCCCTCGAGCCCGACCTCGAAATGGTCGATCGCGAACAGCATGATCGCGGTGACCAGAAGAACGCCGATATGTGCCCAATAGACCTGCCAGACCCGGAACGCGATCCGCGCCGCGCCCATCAGCCAGCCGCGCTCGGCGAAGACCGCGCCGAAGGCCAGCGACGAGGCCATGCCCGAGCAGAAGACGAAGATTTCGGTCGCATCGGAGAATCCGAAGCGCGCCGGGATCCAAAGCGTCCAGGTGTTCCCGGGCGTATGGGCCAGAAGGATGATGAACATCGCCATTCCGCGGAAGAAATCCAACCGCAGGTCGCGTGGCCGGCGGCCCGCGAGCGTTCCCGTGGTCCCCGGAGGGATGCCGGGCAATGATGCGGAGCTTGTGCTCATCGATCCCTTCTTACCGCCCCGTTCAGCAGATCGGGCAGTTTAACGCATGCGAGCGCAGGTTCCGACGGGTTTCCGGTCTCTCGCAGGCCGTTCTGTTGTAGGCGGCGCGCCTATCGTCGATTGCTCCCATTGTCACGTCCCCGCTTGACCCTCGCGCGCCAAATGCACGGCCGAAAAGGCGATTTCCACCGTCCGGTGCCACAAGATGTGCGCTGAGGTCAGCAAAACCGACATCTCCTCACCCCTTTGTGACTGCTCGAAATGGTAATCCAGCGGGGAAACCCGTAAGAAAAACATGGTTCTGGCTTGCGGAGTTGCAGATGCAACGCGCCCCTCTGATATTGTCGCTGGCGGCCCTTTCCGTGGTCGCCGTCGCGGCCTTTCTGGCCCGGGATGGCATGGCTGGCTCCGGGCCGGTCTATTTCCTGGGCGCGTTTCTGGGCGGGTTCGCGGGCTTTGCGCTCTACCACGCGGCCTTCGGGTTCACCGCCGCCTGGCGGCGCCTTGTGCGCGAGCGCCGCGGTGCCGGCCTGCGGGCGCAGATGATCCTGCTGGGACTGACCAGCCTGGTCACGTATCCGCTGATCGGCTTTGAGGATCTGACCGGCTGGAACATGTACCCGGTGATCCTGCCCATGGGGCTGATGACCGCGATCGGGGCCTTTACCTTTGGCGTGGGGATGCAATTGGGCGGCGGCTGCGCGTCCGGCACGCTTTTCACGGTCGGCGGCGGCTCGACCCGGATGGTGCTGACTCTGATCTTCTTCGTTCTTGGCTCGGTGATCGCCACCGCGCATATCCCGGATTTCTGGGCACAGCTGCCCAAGACGACCGGCATTCCCAATATTCCCGGCACATCCCTGGTCAACGAATTCGGCGTGCTCGGAGGGCTCGCCGTGCTGCTGGGGCTGTTGGCGGGGATCGGGATGCTCTCCGCAATGATCGAGCGGCGCGCCCATGGGGCGCTCGAGCCTCCCCGCGTGACCAACTCGCTGATCCACGGCAATTGGTCGCTGGCTGCCGGCGCCGTGGCCCTGGCGATCGTCGGCATCGGGTCGTTCCTGCTTTTCCAGCGGCCCTGGGGGGTGACTGCCGGATTCGCGCTTTGGGGGGCCAAGATTTTCGACGCGGCCGGCATTCCGGTCGCCGATTGGACCTATTGGCAGGGCTGGCGCAAGGGCCAGCTCGAGGCCAGCGTCTTTGCCAACCGCACCTCGGTGATGAATTTTGGCATCGTCTTCGGCGCCATGGCGGCGGCGAGCCTTGCCGGCCGGTTCTCGCCGCTCTGGCGGCTCTCGGCCCGCGACGTGCTGACGGCGGCGATCGGCGGGCTATTGATGGGCTATGGCGCGCGGCTGGCCGGGGGCTGCAATATCGGCGCGTTCCTCGGCGGGATCGTGTCGGGTTCGCTCCACGGCTGGTGGTGGCTGGTCTGGGGTTTCGCAGGCAGTCTGATCGGCACCCGTTTGCGCGGTTTGTTGGAAATGGACCCGCCGCTGCCGCCCCGGCAGGCGGCGATCTAAGATGGAAGGGAGGCATCGATGAAATATTTTCTAACCCCGATCGCGGCTTTGGTGTTTGTGGCCATGCTGAGCGCGCAGGCGCAGGCCGGTGCGATCGCCCCGCGCGATGGCTGGGCGGTGCATGACACAGCGATGGGCTATCAGGACTTGCTGGCGAGCCTGAAGTCGGCGGTCAAGGCCGAGGGCATGATCGTCGTGACCCAGGCGGGCCCGACGGCGGCGGCGAAAAAGCGCGGCATCGAGATTCCGGGCAACCGCGTCGTCGGCGTCTACCGGAACGACTATGCGGTCAGGGCGCTCGCCGCCTCGACGGCGGCGATGATCGAGGCGCCGATCCGGTTCTACGTCATCGAAAATCCGGACGGCGCCGCGACGCTCAGCTACAAGACCCCAAGCGCGGTGTTCGCCCCTTATATGGATGAGGGCGGCGCCGAGCTGGCGGCCATCGCAGAGGAACTGGACGCGATCTTCGCCGCCATCGCCAAGGGCGCGACCGGCCAGTAGGGCGGCGGTCTGCGTTGGCGCGATTGCCGCTGGACAGGTCCGGGCCTTTCCCCTAAAACGCCTCCCTCACCGGGGCCACCCAGCGCGGCCCCAGGCGCCGCGAGACGCCCAGTGCCCAGGTAGCTCAGTTGGTAGAGCAGCGGACTGAAAATCCGCGTGTCGGTGGTTCGAATCCGCCCCTGGGCACCACTGCATCAAGCCTTGGATCAGACGCTTCGAAGCGCCGGCGCCGCGCCAGCTTGACCCGGGCGCCAAGCCGCGCATCCTCGGGGGATGAGCGAGCGCGTGTCCACCGACTGGTTCTATGCCGATTTGCCGAGCTTCTCGGAGTTCGCAGGCGTGGCCGATTTTTCGGCCTATGCGCCGGTGCCCGACGATTGGGTGGTGCTGACGGGCGATATCCGCGGCTCGACCGAGGCGATCGAGGCGGGGCGCTACAAGCAGGTAAACATGGTTGGCGCCGCGGTGATCACGGCGGTGCTGAACGCCTGTCCCGAGCATGAACTGCCCTTCGTCTTCGGGGGCGACGGCGGGATGACGGTGGTGCCTGCCCAAGCGGCGGCGCCGGCCTCCCAGGCATTGCGGCGGCTGCAAGGTTTCTCGGAGCAGGCGTTCGGCTTGGGGCTACGCGCCGCGGCGATTCCCGTCGCGCGCCTGCGTGCCGAGGGTGCCGATCTGAGGGTGCGCAAATTCGCGCTCAGCCCCGGCAACAATCTGGCCATGTTTGCGGGCGGCGGGGCCGAGCTCGCTGACCGGATCCTGAAAGACGCGCCATCGGGGGAACCGGCAATCCTGACCCCCGATGCCAGCGCCGCGCCGGACCTCGAGGGGCTGTCGTGCCGGTGGGAGCCGCTGGAGGCCGCGCGCGGACAGATGATCGCCTTGATGGTGCAGCCGCGCGAGCCGGTCACGGGCGACGCCTTCCGCGATATCCTGGCCGGGCTCGCCGCCAGCCTGGCGGGTGAGATCGCCGGGTTCGCGCCTGCCTCGCGCCGGACGCTGCGGTTCCGGTGGCCGCCCGGGGGGCTGAAGTTGGAGGCGCGCGCCATGGCGGGTGGAAAGGGGTTCTGGCGCAACTATGCCTGGGCGTTGGTGACCGCGGCGCTGCAGATGCTGTGCGAGCGCCGGCGGATCAAGATCGGCCCATATGACGGCGCGCGCTATAAGAACGAGCTGATCGCGCAAACGGATTTCCGAAAGTTTGACGGTATGTTACGTACGGTTTTGGATGTGACGCCAGACCAGGCTGATGCGGTCGAGGCCTGGCTCGACGCGGAATACCGCGCTGGGCGCCTGGTCTATGGTCTGCACCGGGACCGGACCGCGCTGATGACCTGCCTGGTCTTCAATATGGAGGCCAGCGAGCATGTCCATTTCATCGACGCGGCGGGCGGTGGCTTCGCCAAGGCGGCCGAAGGGTTCAAGGCGCGGCTTCGGCCCGCATGAAGGCCTGAAGGCAGAGCACGGTCCAAAGCTCGACGCCATGTTCGGCGCGCCCCGCCCGGTGGGCGTCCCAGCGCGGCAGGACAGCTTCGGGGCACAGTAGACCGGTATCCTCGATCGCGTTTTTGGACAGCAGTTCCGCCGCCCAGTCTGACAGAGGCCCGCGCAGCCAGTCGCCGACAGGCACGGCGAAACCCTGTTTCGGCCGTTCGGTCAGGTTCAGCGGCACATGGCGCTCCAAGACCCGGCGCAGCAGGCGCTTGCCCTGGCCGCCAGCGATCTTCCGGGCGAGCGGCAGCGACCAGGCGAAGGCCGCGATCCGGTGGTCGAGGAGGGGCACCCGGACCTCGAGCGAGACCGCCATCGAAGCCCGGTCGACCTTGGCCAGCACGTCGTCGGCCATGTAGGTCAGCGCGTCGAGATACATCATCCGCTCGACCGGATTGGGGCACAATTCCTCGGCTTCGTCCCAGGCTTCCGCCCAGTTCTCGGTCCCGCTGGTCACGGCGTCGCATGGGTTCTGCCAGGTTGATACCATGCTGCGGTAGAAGTCGTCGGACCCCGCGCCGATCGCCCGCGCGAGTTTTCGTGCCTTTATGGCGGCCTCGGGAAGCTGC
>JAOTXT010000145.1 GCA_029862205.1 Paracoccaceae bacterium | reverse complement strand
CCCCATCCGGCCCTTCGACAGCTGTTGCAATCGGACCCGGCAATGGCCGCATTGCTGCCGGCAGCCTCAACGCGGATCGCCCTGGGGACGTCGGATCATGCGCCTTTCTTCATCAAGCGGTCGGGTGTTTTGATGCTACCACCGGTGTTGCTCGGCGATTCGACCGCTTTGGCAGCGGCGGCGCGGTGGGCGCTCGAGACTTCGTTCC
Source organism: Paracoccaceae bacterium (assembly GCA_029862205.1). Classification (GTDB taxonomy): domain Bacteria; phylum Pseudomonadota; class Alphaproteobacteria; order Rhodobacterales; family Rhodobacteraceae; genus Thermohalobaculum. The sequence goes on along the minus strand of JAOTXT010000145.1, from coordinate 2,869 downwards.
TGCTCTCGGTTAAACCCACAACCATGTCGCGGATAACAGCGGCCCTGAGTGCGGCCCTGCGTCATGGTTCGGCACTGATAGCTCAACTGTCGCCACATCAGCGCGAACTGGTGACGGATCACGTGCCGGATTTCATGGCCGCCGCCCTCGTCGAAGGCGAGAAATTTCAAATGGCCCCGAACCTGCTGCAATGGCAGGCATCCCGCATCGAAGGACTTGGTGGCCTGACGGGCGCTACGGAATTGGTGGACTGTGGCGAGCTGTCCCTTCCGGTCGAACGTTTGCTGGTTGCGGGAGGCGACAGCCGTTTGATTGTGGACGAATCCACGGGGATGAATCGCTACGGCACGACGCCTCGTCCGCGGCCGGAGGCGGTGCAATTCTCCTCCTCCACTGCATCGAGCATCTCCGATTACGGCTTCATGCTCTGCGATATGTTGCGGCGCGACCTCATCGGAGCGGCGCTGCGCGACGGGCTCGCCATCGAGGATTTGCGGGGCCGGACCGTCGACGCCCTGGGGGCAGAGTTGATCGCGCTTCTTGGCTTACAGTCGTCGGACGCCGACGTCGTGCTCGCACCTTCCGGGACGGACACCGAATTCCTGGCCGTTTTGTTTGCCCTGGCGGCCGACGACCGGCCGCTTACCAATATTCTGATCGCGCCCGAAGAAAGCGGCCGCGGCGTGGCCACCGCTGCGGCAGGCTGCTTCTTTGACGATCTATCAGCGTCCGGCGCAGCCATTCGAAAGGGCGAAGCGGCATGGCCCGGCCGAGAAATCGAAGTAGTTCAAGTGGCAATTCGCGGCAACGGGGGGTGCACGCGTTCGCGCGCGGAGATCCATTCCGAACTTTCAGAGATTTCACGACGTGCGCTGGCCAACGGCCGGCACCTCTTGTTGCATATGCTTGCTTCCTCCAAAACCGGGCTCTCTGCTCCCTCCGTGGAGGCGGCCGGCGAGATCGAGCGCATGGCGCCCGACCGGGTGGATGTGGTTGTGGACGCGTGCCAGATGCGTAACCCATTGGCGGAGATCGGCGGTTGGGTCCTGCGCAAATGGATGGTTCAGATTACGGGCTCCAAGTTTTTCACGGGCCCGCCTTTTTCTGGAACCTTGGTTGCACCCAAGCTGCTGCGCATGCGTGCCAAGGAGGTCCGACACCTGCTCGCCACCGCGCCGGCCGTCACGCGGCCGGAGGACTGGAACGCGTGGTGGCGCGACAGCCTAGGCAGGTCACCGGTCTCGTCTGCGGCTAGTTTTGGACACCTGTTCCGGGCGCTGCCCGCGATCGCCGAGGCGCATTTGCTGCGCGCTTTGCCACCGGAATTGTGCCGCTATGCCTTTGCCAGGTTCCGAGAAGCGGTCAAAGCGCGCCTCGCGGCCAGCCCCAATCTCGTTACGATCGACGAGCTCGACGAGGTGAAGAGCGAGACCCCTGATGGGGCGGCATCGGACCTGTCGACCCAGTCGATCGTCTGTTTTGCTATCGCCAAGCCCGAAGATGACGGTGGCGGCCAGAAGCTGAACGCCGAAGAATGCCAGCGGCTGTTTGAATTCTTGAACCTCGACATGAGCGAAAAGCTGGGTCCGCTCAGTCCGGCCGACAAGGTTCGGGCCGCGCAATGCGCCCATATCGGCCAACCGGTCTCGCTACAGACCGGTGAGGGTAACGGCAAGCTCGCGGTCTTGCGGCTCGTCGTCGGCGCGCGTTTTTTCACCATTGTCGGCCATGCTGGGCCCGGTGCAATCGGGGCGGCGCTCGACTCCGAAATCTCCGATGTATTCCGGGCCATAGAAAAGATCGAACTGCTTGCAAGGCGGTGGCGAGATCTTGACCAGACCGCTACCGGATAGATCTGAGCAAGGCTAGACGGCGGCTTCCGGATGGGGCTGGCGCCGTGCTTGGGCCTAATACTAAAGGTCGCTGATAATGACCCATTTGACCGCGGTCCTTTATCCGCTCCTTAGGCGCGGCCATGGGACTCCCGGAGGCTGCGGTGCCCGAGCACCACAAGCGGGCCGCAACGCGGCAAGCGTTCAAAGAAACGCGGCCTGCGGCGGGTCGAAATGGCCCCGGAAGCTATCTCAGGACATCCTAATTGGCATAAATCATGATTGGCAGCTCCAATTCAAACCCTAGCCGAAGGTCCGAAGTGGGTCACACCTTGCCGATCCGAGCACCCTTGGCTGAGGTCCGCGGACAGAGGTGAAGCTGAAGAAGCGAATGGCGGTGATATTAGCCCTTACCGCGCCGCCCTTGTTCTTCGTGATTGAAGACCCAGGCCACGACCTCGCCGACGTCGAAGGCTCCGTCCTCCGAGAGCCAGTGTCGGCTAGCGGCAAAATTGCGATCGCAAACCGAAGAGGTGCTGCCGACGGTTTCTTTGTGCACTGTATCGCTAATCATCTTCAAGCGCCCCTGCCAGGTCCGCATGTTCGTCGGCGTCAGGTCAACCCAGCCGTGATGCGCGTCCGTCGCCTTGATGCGGGGCCCGCGCAACAGCTGCTCGCCGTCGGCCAGCAGGATCGGCAGGCCAATCGAGATCATGCGCCGGCGCATCGACGCTTCGTCGCACAGGTAACGCTCCACTTGGGCGGCAATCGCTTCCGGCTCGCTGGTGAGCACGCCCCTGAGGGTCCTACAGACCTGCTTCAGCAGGTAGGCCTCGAACAACAGCTTGGAGAGTCGGGGCGGCCCCAGGATCTCGAAGGCGACCGACTCTCCGTGCTTGTCTTCCAGCTGGTGCAGCTTGTTGATGGCAGCCTCGCGCAAGAACCCACCGCGGTAGGATGGGCCGATCACGGCGCCGTCCAACACCGCGATTATGTCGTGGCCTGTGTTACCGCCGCGCAGTTCTCGCACGACGGCT
>JAOTXT010000144.1 GCA_029862205.1 Paracoccaceae bacterium | reverse complement strand
CCTGCGGGCCAGCGCGCTGGCCCTGTGGCGCGATGCACGGGCGGCGATCACCACCGTGGCAGGATACGTAGCAACTCGTCGGCGTCCCCGACGGCAGCTGGCGCTGCGCATGGTGGTCGAAGCGACGCCGTGCGCGGACAGCCGCGTCACGCTCACCGGACGGCGAGATGCGTTCGGCATGCCGCGTCCCCGGGTTAATTGGCGCATAAACGAAAGCGATTGGCTCGGCGTGACCCGTTTTCGCGACACGCTCGCGCGCGCTATAGAAACGAACGGCCTTGGTAAGCTGCTGGACGACCGTGGCCTCAATGCGGAGGGCTGGCCAGTGTCGATGATGGGCGGCAAGCACCACATGGGAACAACCCGGATGCATGCCGATCCTGCTCGGGGCGTCGTGGATCCGGTATCGAAGGTTCACTCCGTTGCCAATCTCTATGTGGCCGGAAGCTCCGTTTTTCCCACCTGTGGATGGGCCAACCCCACATTCACCATTCTAGCCTTGTCGATCCGCCTGGCGGATCACCTCAAACGAGCAATATGACTGCAGTCGACCGTCACGGTGTTAAACTACCATGCCTCCTGTGGCCTCGAGCGCATGGATTTCTACCTGTTACGACGTGAAACAATGAGGACGGACTGCAATGCCTGTTAACTATGCCTGCGTAGCGTCAATCATCACAGTGTCCGACCATAAAGTTGGTAAAGCCGAAGGTTGGGCTGCGTTGCGCGAGACCTACAAGCACCTGGCCGCCCAGGATTACCGCGAACCGGTCGAATTTCTGCTGGTGGAGACCGAAGGGGCGCATCACGCCATCCCCGAGGATATCAAGGGCCTGGTCCCCGACCTGCGCATCGTGACAACGCCAGGGACCAGTTCGTTCGATTTGAAGAACGCCGGCGCCGCAGCCGCCCGGTCCGACTTCGTGATCATCCTCGACGCCGATTGCCGGCCGGCTCCGGGCTGGTGGCGTGCGATCTACGAGCACAGGCTTCGCCACCCGGAAGCGGCGGTGATCAGCGGTCGCACGTTTTACGAAGGCGAGGGGGTACTGCCAAAAGTGTTTGCGGTCATCGATCGCACTTATGTAGACGCCGGCGAATCTGGCCCGACCCACGCGATCTCCAACAACAATGCAGGCTTCTCCCGGCAGATCCTGCTTGATCATCCGTTCAGCAACGAAGTGGGCCCGTTCGGCTCCGAGCCGCACGCGGCAAGGGTCAAGGCGAGCGGCGCCGCGTTGCGTTTCGAGTCGGGGATGCTCGCTTATCACGCTTTCACCGGCTGGGACATGGTGCGCGAGGAGCGGCGCCATATCGGTTTCTCGATGACACGTTACCGGCAACTGCATCCAGACGCCGCCAGAGGATGGATGGTCAAGTATCCACCCCTATGGACCGTCTATCTGGTCGCCGCGTCCACCGCTTCCGATGTGCGCCGCTCGCTGCGATTCGGCCGCGCCTATGGCCTGAAATGGTTTCACGTGCCCTATCTTTGGCTCTGTTCCGCGAGGACTCACTTGCTGGAGATTCCCGGTATCCGGCTGGCGTTGAGCGGCGAATGGATAGGACGCTGGAACGCTTACCGGTGACCGGAGATCCGCCAACCTCCGCTAGAGGACGGCTTCGTATCCTGGCGCTGCCCGCCTTTCGGCGCCAGGCGCTCAACCCGTTCCAGGCGCTGCTCTACGAACAGGTCGAACGCCTCAATGTGCAGGTCGAGGACTGGTCGTTCTTTCGGGCCTTGTGGCGTCGCTGCGATATCTGGCATTTCCACCACCCGGACACAGTGGTGTTTCCGCGCTCGCTCTGGCAGAGCGCACTGGAGACCGCGACGCTTCGGCTATTGTTGTCATGGGCCAGGCTGCGCGGGATCAAGATCCTATGGACCGTGCACGATCTCGACAGCAGCGACAACATGCATCCGCGGCTCGAGCAGTGGTTCTGGCGCTATTTTCTGCCGCGCATCGAAGGTTATGTGTGTCTGACGGAGGCCGGGCGACGCCTGGCACGCGAGCGCTTTCCCAAACTTCGGCGTCTGCCAAGCTTCATCACGGCGCACGGCGACTTCCGCCCGGCCTACCCCAAGACCGTGTCGAAAGCCGAGGCGCGCGGGGCGTTCGAGTTGCACGACGAGGTGCCTGTTCTTCTAAGTTTCGGCTTGATCAGGCCCTACAAGGACTTGCCGCTGCTGATAGACGTAGTGCGTGGCCTTGCGAAACGCGAAGCTATTCTGCTGGTTGCCGGGCGGGTCTATGATAAAGATGTGGAGCGCGACATCCGCGCACGCGTGCAGGGCGCGGCGAATATTCAGCTGCAGCTGCGATGGATTTCCTTCGAGGATACCCAGCTGTACTTTAGCGCCGCCGATCTTGTCGTCTTGCCGTACCGTCGTATCCTCAACTCCGGCACCCTGATGCTCGCACTGGCGTTCGAGCGCCCGGTCATGGTACCGGACAGGGGCACGATGCGTGAGCTGCAGGGGCGTTTCGGTTCGGATTGGCTACGTGTCTATGAAGGCGATCTGAACGTCGCCAAGATTCGATCCGGCATCGAGTGGGCCATGCAAACCGTTCGAACCCCACTCGATTTCAGCGGTCTCGACTGGCCGACCCTCGCCCAGCAGACTCGCGCGATCTACGATGCATTGCTCGACCCCGTATCCTTGTCTTCGTCGGTGAGTGCAATGATTCGGCACGCGGCTCCGGCCGGTCACGAGCCACGCCAATGAAGCTCAATGAAGTCTGGCCGCCGTCTTACTTCTGGCGGTACCTGGTCCACCGGCAGTTCCAGCGTTCCCATCCGGACACGCCAGTGATCGTCGGCAACGCCATCATCACGCTCAATAGCTGGTTGCGCCCCACGGATACCGGCTTCGAATGGGGTTCAGGGCAGAGCACCACCTGGCTGGCGGCGCGCGTCGACCACCTCATCAGTATCGAGCACGATGCGCAGTGGCACCAGCGGATCAAGACACGCCTGGAAGAACGTTGCTTGCTGAATCGGGTGGATTACCGGTTCGTCGAAGCGCCGGAAGGACAGATGGACGAGCCGCGCGACAGTGATTACGCACACGCGATAGACGGCG
>JAOTXT010000143.1 GCA_029862205.1 Paracoccaceae bacterium | reverse complement strand
CTCGGGATTGCCGCCAATGGCGAAGACATAGCGTCCGAAGCGTGTACGGGTCGCGATGAAGGTCATGACGACGCCGACGGCGATGGCGATCAGCACCGGGATCGCCAGTCCGTGAGAGATGAACAGTCCCTCCGGTGGTGCTTCGATGCCTTGCGCCTCGGCATAGCGCGCGGCGATGCGCTTGGGCCAGGGGTAACTGTTGGCAATCCAGATTGCAGCCAGCACAAATCCGCAACCGATGCTGCCCAGTACGCCCTCGGCCCAGAGCGGACGCAGCGGGAATTTGAACCGGCGGCGCTGGCGGCGGCCATTCACCAGCATGACGATGATGGCCGCACAGGTGACCAGGCCGACTCCCCAACTCGCAACCGCCCCAATCGAACCCTCGGTGCCGCCGCCGATCAGCCGGAAGGTCGAGTCCATCGGCGCGACGGTGCGCCCGGACGTGACCCACCATGCCGCGCCGCGCCAGACCAGCAGGCCGCCGAGTGTGACGATAAAGGCCGGGACGCCGAGATAGGCGATGACGTAGCCATGCAGCGCGCCGATCGCGGCGCCGACGAGTATGCCGAACGCCAAAGCAAGGAGCCAGGTCGCACCGTGGTCGAAGCCGATCAGGCCGGGCAGGAACTCGGCCTGGAACACGCCCATCAGCATGCCGATCACGCCGAGCACCGACCCCACCGAAAGGTCGATATTGCGCGTGACGATCACCAGCACCATCCCCGTCGACATGACGGCGATCGAAGCCGTCTGAACGGAAAGATTCCACAGGTTTCTCGGCGTGAGAAACACCCCGCCCGAGGCGATTTGGAAGCCAATCCAGATCACCGCCAGCGCGCCGATCATGCCCAGCATGCGGGTGTCGATCTCGGTCGCTTCAAGGAAGCGCCCAATCGGTCCCGGGGTAATCTCCCGCGCCCCGCTCACGGGGGCAGACGCCGTGTGGTCGGTCATCAAACCTGGTTCCGAGAATTCGCCAGAAGCACGTGAAATGGCCGGGCCCGCGCGGACCCGGCCATTGTTCAGATCAGTTGCAAACGCCCGCGGCTCCGGCCGGGACGCCCTGGCACACCACGTCTTTTGCCACCCAACCGGCGTCGATCACGACATTCAAATTGTCGCGGGTGATCGGCAGCGGCTTGAGGAAGATCGAGGTCATCTCGACGCCCTTGGGCCCGCCGGACCACTTCTCCGCGCCCTTGATGTCGGCCATCTTCGAGCCCTTGGCCAGGGCGACGGCGATTTCGCCGGCGGCCCGTCCGAGATTGCGCGCGTCCTTCCATACAGACACCGTCTGACTTCCGAGCGCGACACGATTCAGCGCCGCGTGGTCGCCATCCTGGCCTGAAACCGGCACCGAGCCCGCGAGACCCTGCGCCGTCAGCGCCGCCACGACACCGCCCGCAGTACCGTCATTGGAGGCAACCACTGCATCGACCTCGTTGTTGTTGGCGGTCAGGAGCTGCTCCATGTTCTTCTGGGCATTGGCCGGCAGCCAGCCGTCGGTGTAAGCCTCACCGACATTCTTGACCTTGCCTGCGTCCATCGCCTCCTTCAGCACCTCCATCTGGCCCGAGAACAGGAAATCCGCGTTCGGATCCGCCGCCGACCCCTTGATGAAGACATAGCGGCCTTCAGGTTGCGCCTTTAAGACCGCGCGGGCCTGCATCCGGCCGACCTCCTTGTTGTCGAAAGTCAGATAAAAGACGTCCTGGCTCTCGATCAAACGGTCGTAGCCAACAACCGGAATCCCCTCATCAACCGCCTTTTGCACGGCGGGACCAATCGCGTCGGCGTCCTGCGCGAGAATAATCAGCGCATTGGCGCCGTTGGCGATCAAACTCTCGACGTCGGTGAGTTGCTTGGCCGCCGAGGATTGCGCGTCGGCGGAAATATACTTTGCGCCCGCGGCCTCCAGGGCGCCCTTGATCGCGGCCTCATCGGTTTTCCAGCGCTCCTCCTGGAAGTTCGACCACGATACGCCGACCGTGATGTCCTGTGCGAAAGCCACTGTGGACATTGCCAGTGCAAAAACGCCGCCAGCAAAAGCGAGTGCGAGTCTCTTCATTGCTTTCTCCCTGTTGACATGCGGCCGCGCATTCGCGTCCCGAAGGCCTGCCGCCTCCCCTTGCGTTGCCGCCGAATTGCTGAGCCTGATTTTTCCGGGGCTCAAGAAAATTCGTGACACGTTTGACGAGGTGTATCAACTTTTCCCTGCGTCGCGTTCGGCGCCAGCAAATGAAAACGTCATTTCCGATGCGAGAAGACGCTTGATCCAGAAGGTTACCATCGAGCACATGCGCAGCAACAACCGCGCTCGGGTGCTGCGCGAATTGCGGCGCGGCCCGATGACAGGACGGGCACTCATATGCGCCGCGGCCGTGGCGACTTTGGCGCTAGTCACCGCGTCCCGCGCCCAGGAGGCGCCATGGAGCGAGCAAGCCGTTCAACGTCACCTCGACTTCGACACCGTTGCGGCCGAGGTCGCTGCCATTGGCCCGGCAGCGCTGATCGCCCAGGGCGAGCGGCTGTTCACGGCGAAATTCACCCGCTTCGACGGTGTCGGCCGGCCGATGGCGACGCAGGCGAGCATCCCGACCAAGCGCCGCCGGCCCGCCCAATCGGCATTTGTCCGCACCAGCGGTCCCGACGCAAACGCCTGCGTCTCCTGCCACGCCGACCCCTCGCCCGGCGGCGCCGGCGACTTCACAGTCAATGCCTTCGTCTCCGAGGGCTTCACCAGCGCCGAGTTCGACAGCCTCGATCCGCAATTCTCAAACGAGCGCGGCACGACCGCGCTGTTCGGCGCCGGCCTTATCGAGCTGCTCGCCCGCGAAATGACTGCCGAGCTTCAGGCGCAGCGCAGCGCGGCGCTGTCGGCGGCGCGCACCACCGGCGAACCGGTTTCGGCGGCCCTGTCGACGAAGGGCGTCGGTTTCGGCGCGCTGACCGCGGCGGCGGACGGGGCCGTCGACCTTTCGGGCGTTCAGGGTGTGGACCCGGATCTGGTGATCCGGCCGTTCGGGCAGAAAGGCGTCTCGGTCTCGCTGCGGCAGTTCACCGTCAGCGCCGCGAACGCCCATCACGGCATTCAGGCGGAGGAGCGTTTCGGTGCGCGCTGG
>JAOTXT010000142.1 GCA_029862205.1 Paracoccaceae bacterium | reverse complement strand
CCAGCCCAATCTCTTTCCATGACGCTGGCGTCTCGCCAGACGGCGCGATCTGGGCGGATGGAACGATCACCGCGACCAAGGCGCTTTTCCCCAATCTGGAAATCCCGATCCTTGTTCGCGGCACGGACCTGTTCGTCCAGTTTCCAATCCCGACCGATCGGTTGAATTTCGGGCCGATCTCGGTGACCGACGCCTTCCTCTCCCTCGGCGTTGGCGAAGACGGTCTTTTCGCCCAAGGCTCAGCTGGACTCGCGATCGATACTGTCGGGACTGGACAAGTCGTGGCGCGCGTCGAGGAAGGGAACACTATCCTTTCTGGGGAGTTCAATTTCGACGTCGATTTCCTCGATCCGGCGCGGGCCGCGATCGTCTATGACCTTGGCGCGGATACGTTAACACTTTCGCTCACTGCGGGTGTTCGAGACGGCGTGCTGCCAGGTGTCGAGTCTGGTGAAGTGACCGCGACCTTCAGCCGCGAAAGCGTTGCGATCTCAGGCTCGCTGAACCTCGGCGGTATGCTTCGCGGCACAGTCGTATCGGTTAGCTATTCGCAGGAGGAAGGCCTCGAACTCGGCGCCGACGACATACCGCTACCTGTCGAAAACGTTCCCGGGGTGTCGTCTGCGACGGCGTCGCTCTTCGCTCGCCGGAACGCAGAGACCGGGCAATGGTCTTTTGGCGGTGCTGGACGGGCTGATCTCGATATAGCGGGGGCGACGGGGGGAATTGATGTCGCCGTTGACGGAGACAAGGTGACGATCGGCGGTGATCTTTCGGTCGCGAAGGGACCGGCCAGCGGATCAATTTCTTTTACCGCGACAAACGCGCCGATGGACGAAGAAGGGAACATTGTCGAAGGGGAGGCGCGGGACGCATTCACCGTATTCGGACGCGGCTCTGCCGAGATTACTTTTGGTAGAATTCTGAGAGGCTCCGCCGCGATTACTCTTTCGCCGGATGCAAGCATTCAAATTGAAGGCACAATCGGCCTGCCTCCAACCTTCGAGGTTTTTCCGAAGCAGGAATTCAACAAGTCACTTCTTACAGTTGAAACCCCAGATTTTCCGATTTGGGGCGTTTCGCTTGGTGGTGTGGGCTTCGGGATCTTTGCCTTTGCCGACGCCGAGATCGTCTTCATCGCTTTCGTCGGGCCGGGTGAGCTCAGGGACACAGAGATCACCGCGATGATGGACCTCGACGCGCCCGAGGACGCGACCATCACTGGTTCTGCCCGCTTCTTCGTGCCGGCCGGTGCAGGGTTAAGGCTCGACATTGGCGGCGGCCTACGCGCGCGCGTCGCGGTGGCCTTTGCCGAGGGCAGGGTTGGGCTTGATGGTGAGCTTGGGATTGAAGCAGACGCCTCGGCGGGCGTAACCGTGAACTGGAATCGGAACGATGGATTGTCGGTCGAGGCTGATGTGGAAGCGAATGCACGGCCTAAGTTCCGAGTCGGTGTTAATGCGCGCGTAAGAGCGGGCGTGGACCTCTATCTCACAGAAATTACTAAGACTTGGGGACCTTGGCGCAGGACCCTCGGCGAGTTCGGACCAGACATGGAGATGGGCGTAAAGGTGCCTGTAAAGTGGAACGAGACCGACGGTGTAGATTTCAGTCTCGATGATATTGAAGTCAGGCAACCTCGCATCGACGCCAAGGGGATTCTAAAATCCGCTTTTGAGGAGCTAGTTTGATCGGTCTGTCGGGCGAGTGACCAACAAGATTTGCTATTCGGCCAACCGCTCTCCAGGTGAAATGAGATGGAATGCGACGATCGGTGTTCTTCCGGACGCGCCTACAACTCGAAGCCCAATTCCGGCAAAGACAGCCGTCTCGCGCGTCATCGGTGATGTGGAAGTAAATTCAAACCGAATTATCGATGTGCACCGTTTGAGATTGGGTGCCATTTCCCACCTCAATGTCATTTAGGCCGCCGGGACGATCTTCAATCAATTGAAAGTCTTTCCGAAAGTGCTGTGCAAGTTGTCGCCATCGCTGGCCGCAGTGCATCCAGCGACGGCCGCGCATAGCGTTGCCCGGTGATCGAGATCGGCGTGTGATTGAGCAGCCGCCCGACGATCTCTTCCAGAACGCCAGCCTCCATCGCGACCGTAGCAAATGTCCGCCTGTGGGCGTGGGGCGACCACTTGATGCGCTGCGGGCATTCAAGATGGCCCGAGCGTGATTTCGGGGCAGGGAAAACCCAATCGCGGCTAAGCGAGCGCATTGGCTCAAGGATCTTGTGATGGATGTCGACGGCTGGCAGGTCGAACGATCGGCCATTCTTTGTGACCGGAAGGTGGATCCGGTCGGTGTGCACGTCTCTCCAACGTAACGTCAGCGCCTCGGATCTACGAAAGCCTGTGAACAGCAGGAGCCGGTAATAGGCTGCATGTATCGGATTATCGAGTTCGTCGATGTGCCGGCGCCAATCGCGCAAGTCATCGATGATCCGCCCATCAGGTGTTTCCTCGTACCATTCGATTGCAAGGGTAGGGGCCTCGGGCAGGTTATGGATTCGGCGAGCATGGTTCCAGACAGCTCGAAAATTGCGCAGTGTATGGTTGGCAGCAGAGGGCACCTTGGCCATCTCACCATGACGTGCGGCAACCATGCCCTTGGTGATTTCATCCAGGGGCAGCCGTAGCCAGTCTCCAAGATGCTTTTGGAACTGCCCTTTGAGATCGTAGCGCGCGCGCTCAGAGCGAAGTTTCGGTCTGGCAAGATAGACTTCCATCGCCCGCTCAAGCGTTGGCGCCCCGGTCTGATAAACCTTGCCTGCACCGCGAGACATCTCGAGCGCGAGCGATTGCGCGGCCTGGCGTGCCGATGCCGAGGAGATGAGCGGATAACGCCCGATCAGGGTACGCTTCGTTCGGCCTCCGATGTCTTTCTGGAAGTACCAAGTCTTGGTGCGCTTGCCGACGAAGAGGCCAAGCCCTTTGACCTCGGAATCCCAGTGTTTCCGGGTCCCGCTGGAGGGGTGGGAAGTCTTCTTTACGAAGGTCTCAGTAAGCTTGGACATTGTCGGTATTTTGCAGGTAATGGTACGATATTGCATGCTACTGGATGCAGCTCAGTGCAATTGATTATCGAATGAAATGAAACTCTTAGCAAGCCCCTGCAACTCA
>JAOTXT010000097.1 GCA_029862205.1 Paracoccaceae bacterium | reverse complement strand
GGCCAAGGCGGTGGCGGCGGCCAGGGCGGTGGCGGTGGCCAAGGTGGCGGCGGCCAGGGCGGCGGCCAGGGCGGTGGCGCGAGCGCCAGTGCCGGTGAGGCCGCAGGCAGCAACGGCCGGGGCCATGGGGCTTCGAATGGCCGCGGCCACGGCGCGACCGCATCCGGGCTCGGGCGCGGCAACGCGGCGCACGCGGCTGATCCGGCGAAGGAGAATGCGCCTGCGCATTCGGCGGTAGGCACGGCAGTCGCTTTCGGCGCGGCGCGCGAGGCGTCGACTGCTGCCGACGAGGCGGCGGCGACGGCCGAGGCGGACGCGGCGGCGGCCCAGGCCGAGGCGGAAGCGGCGGCGGCTGCGGCGGTAGCTAATGATCCGGCCGCTCAGGCGGCCGCGGAAGCGGCTGCTGCCGCTGCGGCTGCGGCAGCGGCAGCTCCAAACGACCCCGATCTGGCGGCTGCGGCGGAAGCGGCGGCGGCCGAGGCGGAAGCAGCGGCGGCTGCGGCGGTGGCTAATGACCCGGCCGCTCAGGAGGCGGCGGCTGCGGCTGCTGCCGCTGCGGCTGCGGCCGAGGCTGCCCAGCAGGCGGCTGTTGAAGCCCAGGCGGTTGAGGACGCCGCACTCGAGGATGCGGTCAAGGATCCGACCCCGTCGATCGCCGACGCGCTGGCCGATCTGTTGGGGATCGACTGAGCCGAGGGCGCTTCAGCCTAGAAACATGCGGCCCGGCGGCAATCCGCCGGGCCGTTTCCGTTCAGCTTCCGGCCCCACTTGGTTTTGAGCCACGCGGTTCAGGATCGTCCCCCATAAGGAAACGTGGCCCCGCCCCGTGGACGCGCGCTCGGTCTTTGGGGTTGTAGAGCGCGCAGCGCCTGAGCGACAAGCAACCGCAGCCGATACAGCCATCCAGGTTGTCACGCAGCCGCGTGAGCGTTCTGATCTTCGCATCCAGATCGTCCTGAAATGCCCGGCCGATCCGCGCCCAGTCGCGCTTCGTCGGCGCCCGCCCGTCGGGCAGGGTCCCCAGCACCTCGGCAATCTGGGTGATCGTGAACCCGAACTGCTGGGCGATCATGGCAAACGAGAGCCGCCGGATATCTGTGCGATGGAACTGCCGTTGACCAGCGGTGGTCCGGACCGGCTTCACGAGACCTTTTTCCTCGTAGAACCGGATCGCCGAGACCGCGAGCCCGGTGCGCGCGGCGACCTCTCCGATCGAGAGCAATTTGTCGGTCATCGCCCCTCCAAGAAAAATTCGCCCCGCGCCCTTGACCTCAAGTTAGGTTGAGCCCCTACATTCGCGCAACCCGCCGGTCAACTGGACGGCGCGACGCCGAAAAACTCAAGAACGGAGGCCCTGAATGGCCCAAGCGATGCTCGAACATGTCAATGTCACCGTCAGCGATCCACTACAGACCGCGCAGATGCTGTGCGAGCTGTTCGACTGGAAGATCCGCTGGCAGGGGGACGCGATCCATGACGGGCTGACCGTCCATGTGGGCGGCGACGACAGCTATATCGCGGTCTATGCCCATCCCGACCAGGACGCACCGGCGCGCGAGAGCTACTGGACCCGCGGCGGGCTCAATCATATCGGCATCGTCGTCGACGATCTGGACGAGGCCGAGCGCCGTGTGAAGGCGGCGGGTCTCACGCCCAGGAGCCACGCGGATTACGAGCCCGGCCGCAGGTTCTACTTTGACGACGATGACGGGATCGAGTTCGAGGTGGTCAGCTACAATTAGGCCAGGCCGATCAATCTATTGTGGGCGTGTCGTCGGCGCGCAGGGTATTCTCACCCGCCATATAGACATTGATCTCGGCGAAAAGCCCCCGGCGCAACCGGAAGAAGTTGCAGTTGGACTTGTGCACCAGCGTGCCGTCCGACAATCGGTTCTCGACCTGGAACTGGGCCGCGATCCGTGCTAAGTCCGGGTCGGCAACGAAGGTGAAGAGGTCGTGGCGCACCTGCCGGTGATGGCGCCAGAGCCGGGCGAACATCGCTTCGATCTCGGCCCGCGAGTCCAGCACGACCCCGTGGGTCTCGACCGTGAAGCGGCAATCGGGCGTCATCGTCGCCAGGATGCCGGGCAGGTCCTTGGCATCGACGGCGGTGAAATAAGCTTTCACCAGCGCGATCATGTCTTCCGGCATCATCTCAGCCTCATCAACAGCTGCATCGCGCGGATGCCCACGGCGGGGCCCAGCGCCATCGCGGCCAGGGCCCATTGCCACCCGGTCAGCGCCGCGAACCAGGGCATCGCCTGGACCGTGATCGCGGTCAGCAGAAACCCCAGCGCGGTTTGGAAGGTCAACAGCGATCCGGCCCGCTCGGGTGGGGCCGCATCGGCCACCATCGTGGAATAGAGCGCGGAGTCAGGGACCAGCGCCGTGCCCCAGAGGATCAGCACCGCGAACATCAGCCAGACCGGCCCACCGAACACGGCGGCGGAGGCGAGCGCCGCGCCGCCGCTGCCGATCAGACAGGCCATGGCGACCTTGGCGCGCCCGATCCGGTCGGCCAGCCAGCCCGCCGGCACCGAGGCGATCCCGCCCAGGATGATCGCAATGAAGGCAGTGAGCTTGGCGAAGTCCTGCGCCCCTTCCGCGCCCGCCAGCCCGAAGGAGAGGCCGGCGAACACCCCGACCCAGGCCCAGAAGGCATAAAGCTCCCACATGTGGCCCAGATAGCCGGCGACCGCGAGGCGGATGCGGGGGTCGCGCCAAACCAGCGCGACGGCGCCGAAGTCGAGCCTCGGCGCCCGGGCGTGAAACGGACCCAGGCCCGCCCACAGAATTCCAACCCCGCCAATCACCGCCAGCCCCGTGCTGGCCCAGATCGTCAGCCGCCAATCTGCGCCGCCCATCAGCGAAATCAGATGCGGGCTGCCCGAGCCGATGGTCAGCGCCGCGATCAGCAGGCCCATCAGAAGGGCCCGATCATCACGCCCCCAGCCCGCCGCGATCTTCATGCCGACCGGGTAGACGCCGGCCATGGCGGCACCGGTCGCCGCGCGCAGGGCGATTGCCTGCCAGCCGCCGATCGGTGCGGCGATGATCGCCAGGTTGGCCGCCGCGCCGATCAGCGCCGAGATCAAGAACACATGGCGCGGGTCGTGCCGGTCGGCCAGGCTCAGCACCGCATAGCCGATAGCGCCGAAGCCAAAACCCAATTGCACGGCGGTCGACGACCATGCCAGGTCTCCGGGCTCGAGCTCCGCCTCGCGCGCCATGTCGGGCAGCACGGCGGCGGCCGAGAACCAAAGTGAAAGGACCGCGATTTCGCAGACGATCAGCACCGCGATCGAGGCGGATTTCGACCGGGATTCCCTCATGTCGCACTCCGGCCTTTCCCGCCCGATTGACGGCACCTGATCTTCCGGGTTCAATCCGCAGCCGTCCAGCGGAAAAGGGAGCGCCAATGTCGAAGGACCATCGCTCGGTCGTGCGCCGGGGCTCGGGGTCCGGGCGCCTGCCGAAGACCGGCTCGCGGCCCGTGGTGACGCCGATCTGGCCCTCGGTCGTCTATGCGAGCGCGGACGCGGATGCGCTGGACGCACAATACGAGGGCCGGGCCGAAGGCTATACCTATGGTCGCGAGGGCCATCCCAACTGGACCGTCCTGGCCGAGAAACTGGATTGGATGGAAGGCGCCGAGGGTGGCGCCGGGGCGGGCGTCGTCACCGCCTCGGGCATGGCCGCGGTCGCGGCGGTCTGCCAGGCCGTGTTGCGCGAGGGCGATCACCTGGTCGCGGGCAACCAGCTCTATGGCCGCACGCTTCGGCTGCTGCGCGATGAGCTGCCACGGATGGGCATCGAGGTCACACTAGCCGATCCGACGGACGGCAAGGCTTTCGCCGCTGCGATCCGGCCCGAGACGCGGCTGGCGCTGGTCGAGGTTGTCTCGAATCCGACGCTCAGGGTCGCCGATATGGAGGTGATCGGGGCCGCCTGCCGCGCGGCCGGGGTGCCATTGGCGGTCGATAACACCTTCACAACGCCCCGGCTCTACCAGCCGTTCCGGCACGGCGCGGATTTCGTGATCCACTCGGTGACCAAGATGCTGGGCGGGCATTCCGACGTGACGCTGGGCTATGCGGCGGCCTGTGATCCGGAGATCGCCGGCCGGCTTTACGACGTGGTCGTGACCTGGGGCATGACACCCAGCCCGTTCGATTGCTGGCTGGCCGAGCGGGGCTTGAACTCGTTCGATCTGCGCTTCGACAGGGCCCAAGCGAATGCGGCGGTGCTGGCCGATCACTTGGCCGGCCAACCGGGTGTCGAGGCCGTGCTCTATCCCGGGCGGCCGGACCACCCGGACCACAACCGCGCGGCCGGGCTGCTGGGCGGGCAGGGGGGCACGATGGTCAGCTTCCGGCTGGCCGGCGGCCGCGCCACGGTCAACCGGTTCCTGCGCGCCGCCGAGCACATCCCCTTCGCGCCGACGCTTGGCGACGTGGCGACCACGCTCTCGCATCCTGCGTCGAGTTCGCATCGCGGGCTGACCGAGGAAGGCCGCACGGCGCTGGGCATCACCGAGGGCTTCATCCGCGTCTCGGTCGGGATCGAGGAGATCGGGATGCTGAAGGACGAGCTCGCCGCTGCGATCGCCGCCAGCCAACAGGGTTGACCACGCGGCCGGCTCCAGCCGACCTGGCCGCACCTCATTCCCGGTCGTAGAGGCTCAGCCGCCGCGGATCGGCCATGGCGAGCGCGATCCATTGCTGCACCGCCGAGTGCTCCAACAGACGTGCGATATAAGCACCGGTCCCCGGCCCCGAAAGCGCATATTCCTGGAACCGGAAGGCGACCGGCGCATAGAAGACATCCGCCGCCGAGAACGCCGCGCCCCCGAGCCACGGCCCGCCGGTTTGGGCAACCGCCCAGGACCATAGGGCCGCGATGCGCGCTACATCCGCGTCCAGCCCCTCGGGCGGCGCTTCCAGGGGGGCAGGCGCGCGATGCAGGTTCATCGGGCAGGCTCCGCGCAGCGCGGCGAAGCTGGAATGCATCTCGGCCGCGACCGAGCGGGCGACGGCCCGGTGATCCGGATCGTCAGGCCAGATGCCGGCCCCCGGATGGCGCTCGTGCAGGGTCTCGGCGATCGCCATCGTGTCCCAGACACGCTTGGTCGTGCCATCCTCCTCCCATTCCAGGATCGGCAGCGTGCGGGCCGGGGCCTTCTCGGCCTTCAAAACTTCGAAGGCCGGATCATACATCCTCACCGGCATATCCTCGAATGGCAGGTCGAACGCGGCCAGCAAAAGCCAGCCTCTCAGGCTCCAACTCGAATAGGCTTTGTCGCCGGTCACGATCCGGTACATGGGAAGCTCCTTGCGGCCGGGCGCAGGGTCCGCGCCGGCCGTCTAATTCGCAAGCCCCAAAAAGCCTAGTTTCCGTGAAGAATCGTGACGGTTTCCAGCACGATTGATGATCGGTCGTGGCGCGCTATTACTGAAAGAATTTGGACGGGATCGTAATTTCCCAAGTCAGCGACCCGGGCGCAAAATCCAGCACCGCCTCTGCTTCCAGGCTGCGGGCAGCCAAATTGGTGACGACCTGATGGCCCATCCCGGTATGCTCGGGCGGGCCCTCGATTCCTGTGCTAATCTCAGTCCAAGTGATCTTCAGGGATCCCGCTTCGATCCCCCAACTCAGCCGGATATGCCCGCCGCAACCGCTCAACGCGCCGTATTTCACGGCATTGGTCCCCAACTCGTGCAAGCTCAGCCCGATAAGCTGCACCGCCTGCGGCAACAGGGTGATGTCGGGCCCGCTGATATCCGCGGCGTTCTCCGGGTCCGCCGCAAAAACCGCAAGTTGGGCGCGCGCCAGATGATCGAATTTTACCGGCGCCCAGCCTATTTCGGACAGCAACCGATCGGATTCGACCAGCGATTGGATCCGGTTCGAGAACTTGTCGTGAAATTCGTCGATCGTCTTCGATCCCTGCGCGGTTTGGCGCTCGATCGCTGCGACCACGGCCAAGAGGTTCTTGGTCCGGTGGCTCAGCTCGCGCGTCAGAACCTGAAGATTCTCCTCCGCCGCCTTGGCCTGGGTGACGTCGCGGTGAAAGTTTGAAATCGAGGTGACCGCCCCATCGGCGTCGAGAACCGGCGCCGCGGTCACCGCGACATGGCGCAGGTCGCCTTGCTTGGTCTTGTGGATGACCTCGCACTCTTCGAGCTCGCCGGCCAGGATCAGATCCCGGTAATGGAGGACGCCAAAGGGCCAGTCGTCAGGATACAGCACCTCCATCGACTGACCGATGATCTCGTCCGCGCTGTAGCCGTAAAGATCGGCCGCCGCCTGGTTCCATGTCACGATCCGACCCTCCAGATCGTAGCTCATGATCGGCTCGTTCGAGGTCCGGACCAGGGCCGCCAGGTCGTGGACGCGGTTCGCGACGCCGGGCTCGGCTCCCGCCGCTGGCCGATCACCGTCACCAGATGGCGCGACCCCTCGGGCAGGCCGAAGCGCCTGACCTGACACTCACCTGACGCGGTGCCTTGGCGCCAGTCGCGCGCCGAACCCGGCGCCGATGCCAGGCAGGCCCGGATCACCGCCGCGACGTCCTGCGGGGCCGCGCCGCTATTCCCTTTGCACAGCGAGCGCCAAGCCGAATTCGCGTGCACGACTTCGCCCTCGGCGCCCAAGATCGCGGCCGCGCAGGGATGCGCGTCGAAGGCTTGGCCGACAATGCCGGAAATGACCGTCATAGCCAGGCCGCCGGCGAGGCGACCGGCACATATCCCTTAGGCGTTGTCACACGACCCGGTTTGGCGGCTCGCGGCCGTCGAAAAAGGCGGTCAGGTTCTCGACCACTGTCATCCCCATGGCGACCCGCGTCTCGCGCGTCGCGCTGCCCAGATGCGGTAGCACGCAGACATTCTTCATCGTCCTCAGCGCAGCGGTGATCGCGGGTTCTCGCTCGAACACGTCCAAGCCTGCGCCCGCGATTCCGCCTGTCTTCAGCGCTTCGGTCAGCGCCGCCTCGTCGACGATGTCGCCGCGCGCGGTATTGATCAGAATTGCCGTCGGCTTCATCCGTTCCAGGCGTGCGGCATTGATCAGGTGAATATTGTCGCCGCCCCCGGTCGTGTGGATCGAGACGAAATCGGCGGCCTCGAGAACCGCCTCGATGCTGTCGAGCTGCCTTGCCGGCACGCCTGGATCCTCGACCGGGAAGGCATCGTAGAAAACGATCTCCATATCCAGCGCATGGTGGCAGCGTTTGGCCATCGCTTTGCCGATGCGCCCCATGCCGATGATCCCCAGCACCTTGCCCTGGGGCGACGTGCCCATCAGCTGGGTCGGCCGCCAGCCGGTCCATTCGCCCGCGCGCAGCATCGTCTCGCCTTCATAGGTCCGCCGGGCGACGTTCAGAAGCAGGGTCAGCGCCATGTCGGCTGTAGCATCGGTCAGGACAGCGGGCGTGTTCGTCACCACCAGCCCCGCCGCCTTCGCGGCCTCGGTGTCGATATTGTTGAACCCCACCCCGAATTGGCCAAGCATCTTGACGCGCTTCGGGTTCGCCAGAACCGCGGCGTCCACCTTATCGGTCACCGTCGGGCAGACCGCGTCGTATTCGTCCAGGGCGAGGCGCAGCTCGTCAGCGCTCATCGCCTCGTCGGCTTCGTTCAGCGTCACGTCGAAACGCGCCCGCAGCTCGGCCTCAACGCTTTCCGGCCATTTGCGCGTGCAGATCACCCGCGGTTTGGTCATTCGTCTCCCCCTCTCGTCATGCGCGCGCTCGCGCGGGCGCGGCACTGCCCGGCGGCCGCCGCGCGTCGGTCGGCCGCATACCATAGTGCTTCTGGTAGGCCATGGCGAAATGCGAACTCGACGAAAAACCCGTCAGGACCCCGATCTCCAGCGTCGATAGATTAGTGTGCAACAGCAATTCCCGCGCTTTCTCCAGGCGGATGCCCCGATGAAAATGCGCCGGCGAGGTGTTCAGGTTGGATTTGAACATCCGCTCCATCCGGCGCAGGCGCAGCCCGGACATCTCGGCCACCTCCTCCATCCTCAGCGGCGTCTCGACATTGGCCATCATCAGCTCGATCGCTTTTTGCAGCGGCGTCGGCAACGTCTCCATCCGGTCGAGTTGGCCCGACCGCTGATGGATCGCGGCGTTCCGGATCCGGTCGATCTGGAACCAATTGGCCACGGCCCGCGAGAGTTTCGGCCCATGATCGCGCTCGATCAGGTAGAGCATCATGTCGGTCCCGGCGACGCCGCCCGAACCGGTCCAGCGGTCGCGGTCGATGACATAGAGGCCGGGCGAGCTTTCAAGTTCGGGGAACTCCTCATCGAAGGCGGGCTGAAACTCCCAATGGACGGTGCAGCGATAGCCCTCCAACAGACCGGCGCGGGCCAGGATGAACGTGCCGGAGGATAGCGAGCCCAGCACCATCGGCGCACGGGCGCATTGGCGCAGGGCCGAATGCAGCCGCGACCGGTTCGGCGGGTTCGGATCTATCCCGGCGCAAACGAACAAAAAGTCAATATTTGCAGTGGCTTCCGCGATATCGTTTATGCTCCCGGCGACGTTGACGATCATCCCGTTCGAGGCGCTGATCGGCTCGCCGTCATCGCTGTAGAAGCGCCACTCGTAGCTCGTCTTGCCGGACAGCCGGTTCGCGGCGCGCAGGGGCTCGACGCCGCTGACCACGCTCATCATCGAGAAATCGCGCAACAGCAGGAAAGCGACTGTCGTGAGGTCGGTCTTGTCCGAGGGCATTGGCCAGGCAGGTTGTCGCGTTTTTGTCAGGAGACGCGACAATCGCGTGGCTGTCGGTTCCAGTCAATGGTCGCGCGATGGTTCCGGTCCGGCTTCGCCGTCGACGGTCCAGGGTCAACCGGCCGTGGAACACGCGATTGCGGTAAGTTCGGTCCAAAATTGGTCGTATTTAGTCGTTGCTACTCTTCCGGCAGGGGGTCAAAGTGAAGGTTAATCAAAACAATTCCACAGGGAGGAAAACTAACAATGTCACGCGAACTCAAAGACCTCAGTCTCAAGGTGGTGGAGGGTGGCTTGAGCCGCCGCGACTTCATGGGCCGCGCGGCGGCCTTGGGCGTGGCGGCGCCGTTGGCCAGCCAGCTCTTGTCCGGCACCGCGATGGCGAACCCGCAAAGGGGCGGGCATTTTATCATTGGCAACCAGGGCGGGTCGTCGACCGACAGCCTCGACCCCGCGGCCTGGGCCAGCCAGGTGCCGCTGAACTTCGGCCGCAACTGGGGTGAGACCCTGGTCTATACCGACCCGAACGACGGTTCGGCGCAGCCGTTGCTGGCGGAAAGCTGGGAAGCCTCGTCGGATGCCAAGACCTGGTCGTTCAAGATCCGCAAGGGCGTCACCTTCCACAACGGCAAGGAAATGACCATCGACGACGTTGTCGCCTCGCTGAAGCGGCACTCGGACGAAAGCTCGGAATCGGGTGCGCTCGGCATCATGAAGACGGTTGGCTCGAACTTCCGCGCCGATGGCGACAACCTGCTGGTCGAGCTTGACGCGGGCAATGCCGATCTTCCGTTCCTGTTGTCGGACTATCACCTGGTAATTCAGCCGAATGGTGGCGTGGATGAACCAGGCGCCGGCATCGGCACCGGTCCTTACAAGATCGAGGTCAACGAACCGGGCGTGCGCCATGTCGCGACCCGGATCGACGGCCATTGGAACGACGGCAATGTCGGTTGGTATGACAGTGTCGAGGTCTTGGTGATCAACGACACCACGGCGCGCGTTGCGGCGCTGACCTCGGGCAAGTGCCACGTGATCAACCGCGTCGATCCGAAAACGGTCGATCTGTTGAAGCGGGCCCCGAACCTCTCGATCAACAACATCTCGGGCCGCGGCCACTATGTGTTCATCAGCCATATCGACACCGCGCCCTTCGACAACAACGATCTGCGCCTGGCGCTGAAATACGCGGTCAACCGCGAGGAATTGGTCGACAAGATCCTGCGCGGCTATGGCAGCGTCGGCAACGACTTTCCGATCAATGGCGCCTATGCGCTGTTCCCGGAGGAGATCCCGCAGCGCGAGTTCGACCTCGACAAGGCGGCGTTCCACTACAAGGAATCCGGCCACGATGGCTCGCCGATCGTGTTGCGCACCTCGAATGCTGCCTTCGGCGGCGCCGAGGACGCGGCGGTGCTGTTCCAGCAGACCTGCAACACGGCGGGTATCCCGCTTCAGGTCAAGCGCGAGCCTCAGGACGGCTACTGGTCGAATGTCTGGAATGTGCAGCCCTTCAGCGTCTCCTACTGGGGCGGTCGGCCGACCCAGGATCAGATGTATTCGGTGGCTTACTATTCCAGCGCCGACTGGAACGATACGCGCTGGAAGGTCCCGGCCTTCGACAAGATGCTGCTCGAGGCGCGGGCCGAGCTGGATCTGACGCGCCGCAAGGAGATCTATACCGATATGGGTCTCATGCTTCGCGACGAGGGTGGCCTGATCCTGCCGATGTTCAACGACTTCATCGATGCATCGGTCAACAAGGTCCAGGGCCAGCTCACCGACCCAGCGGGCGGCATGTCCAACGGCTTTATCGGCCTAAGGACCTGGTTCGCATAAGAATGCAAGACCGGGCGGCGGGGTGACCTGCCGCCCGTCCTCGTTTCGGGGCAAAAAATAACAGGGGAGGGCCTGGGATGAATCCGGTCGTATCGCTTTTGCTTCAGCGGGTCGGGATCGGCGTCCTGCTGATCCTGGCCATCTCGGCGCTGCTGTTCATCGGCGTCGAGCTTCTGCCGGGCGACTTCGCGCGAAACTTCCTCGGCCAAAGCGCGACACCCGAGGCGGTTGCGAACATCCGCAAGGATTTGGGCCTCGACCAGCCGGTTATAACCCGGTACTTCGATTGGCTCGGTGGCGTCGTGACGGGTGACTTCGGCGAGAGCTGGGCCAACCGCAGCAGCGTCAACGACCAGCTCTTCAAGCGGCTCTCCAATACGCTTTTCCTGGCGGTCGTGGCGGCAATCTTCGCGGTGCCGATCTCGGTCGGTCTGGGCATGGTCGCGGTCTTCTTCCGCAACAAGTTGCCGGACCAGATGATCAACATCGTCTCGCTGGCTGCGATCTCGATGCCCGAATTCTTCATCGGCTATCTCTTCATCTTCTTCTTCGCGCTGCTGTTGGGTATCGGCGACGGGCCACCGATCATCCCCTCGGACCCGGTCTGGTCGTTCCAGAACATCCAGTTGATCGCGCTGCCAGCGGCCACCCTGGTGGTCGTGGTCTTGGCGCACATGATGCGCATGACCCGGGCGGCGATCCTGAACATCATGGACTCGGCCTATGTCGAGACCGCCGAGCTCAAGGGCGTCAAGATGATGACCATCATCCGCAAGCACGCGGCGCCGAACGCGATCGCGCCGATCATCAACGTGGTGGCGATCAACCTGGCCTATCTGGTAGTTGGCGTGGTCGTCGTCGAGGTGATCTTCGCCTATCCGGGCATGGGCCAATACTTCGTCGACGCGGTGACCGTGCGCGACATGCCGGTCGTGCAGGCCTGCGGCGTGGTCTTTGCCGCGGTCTACATCATCCTCAACATGCTGGCGGATATCGGGGCCATCCTGGCCAATCCGCGGCTGATGCATCCGAAGTGAGGAGATAGGCCATGTCACCTTTCGTTCTCGGATATTTCGGTTTGCTGATCGCCGGGTCCAGCCTGGCGGCCTTCTACAGGCGCGAGGAGATGTTCTTCGCGCTGTTCTCGGTGACACTCGCCTCGATGCTGTTCGGCATCCT
>JAOTXT010000141.1 GCA_029862205.1 Paracoccaceae bacterium | reverse complement strand
CGGGCGTTCTCGCCAGCGGTCCCACGCCGGGCGCCTTCTACAACTACGATCCTGCGCCTCCGGAGATCCTGGAGCGGGTCGGCAGGATCGAGGCCGTCTGCCGCTCGCACGACGTTTCCATGATTGACGCCGCCTTCCAGTTCCCGCTGATGCACCCGAGCGTCGTCTCGGTGATCCCGGGCGGACAGAGCTTGGGGCAGATGGAGAGCAACCTGCGCGCGGCGCAAGCATCGATTCCGCCCGCGCTCTGGGCCGATCTGAGAGATCAGGGTCTTCTGCGCGCGGACGCGCCGACCGAATGAGGCTGCGATGACACCCAAGATCGACGCTCATCAGCACTACTGGGAGGTCAGCCGGGGCGACTATGACTGGATGTCCCCGGACGATCCGATCCTGGCGCGCCGATACATGCCCGTGGATCTGGCACCCAGCCTCGAGAAGCACGGGATCGCGCGCACCGTTCTGGTGCAGGCGGCGGCCAGCGTCGAGGAAACCGAATACATGTTGGGGTTGGCGGACGCTTCCGAGACGGTCGCCGCCGTCGTCGGCTGGGTCGATTTCGAGACTCCCGACCACCTGCGCCACCTCGAGCGATTGGCCCGCCATCCGAAGTTCGTCGGCGTGCGCCCGATGATCCAGGACATTCCGGACGTCGACTGGATGCTGCGCGACGAGGTGCAGTGGGGCTACAAGGCCGTCATCGACCTGGACCTCACCTTCGATGCGCTCGGCTTTCCGCCGCATCTGGAGAACTTCCTCACCTTGCTCACGCGCTATCCCGACATGCGGGTGGTGATCGACCACTCCATGAAGCCGCGGATCCGCGACCACGCGAAGGGCCCCGAGGTCTTCGGCCAGTGGGCCGAGGGCATGTCCCGCCTCGCCGAGCGGACGCGGGCCTGCTGCAAGCTCTCCGGGCTGGTCACCGAGGCCGCCGAAGGCTGGACACTCGACGACCTGCGCCCCTATGCCGGCCATGTCCTGGCCGCCTTCGGCCCGGAGCGGGTGATGTGGGGCTCAGACTGGCCGGTCTGCCAGCTGCGCGCCAGTTACGACGACTGGCGGGCGGCGGCGGAGGCCCTCATGGCGCCTTTGAACGAGCAGGAGCGGGGCGAGATCTTCGGCGGTACGGCGATTCGATTCTATCGCCTCGAAGTCTGATCCGCATGTCGGGCACCCCGGTGCGACAAGGCGGCCCGAACCCTGGAGTTTTCACGGCGCGCGATGAAGGCAATCTCCTCCGCGCTCAAGGCCCGTTCGTCACGCTGGCGGCGAATGACCTCCTGGGCGAGCACGAGCTAATACCCCTTGTTACCCGGTCCCGATGCACGCGCCATACCGAGGTCGGCAAGCAGGTCGTCGAGCAGGCTGCTGGCGCCGAAGCGGAAGGTGTGAGGCGCCGCCCAACCCGGACCCATGATTTGCTCGGCAAGCGCCAGATAGGCGGCAGCCTGCATCGTGGTGCGAAGTCCCCCGGCTGCCTTGAACCCGACGCGGAGACCCGACTGCTTGATCGCGGTCAGCATGATCTCGGCGGCCGATAGGGTCGCCGAGACTTCGGTCTTGCCGGTCGACGTCTTGAGAAAGTCGGCGCCCGCTGCGATGGCGTCGCGACTGGCACCCGCGATATTGTCCGCCGAGCGCAGACGACCGCTTTCCAGAATGACCTTCAGGATTCGCTCCGGGCCGGAGGCCTGCTTGCAGGCCGCGACCAATTCGCCCGCGGCCGCGCGCTGTCCGTCAAGCCAGGCGGCATAGGGCAGAACCAGGTCCACTTCGTCGGCCCCCGCTGTCACCGCAGCCTGGACCTCAGCCACGGCGCCGGCGGGATCCAAGGCACCCGCCGGGAAGTTGGCCACAGTGGCGATGCGCACCCCGCTGCCGGCCAGAGTTTCCCGACACTGGGCGATGAATTGTGGCCACACGCAGACCGCCGCGACCCGAACGAGGCTCCCCACGGCGCGGCCGCATAATCGATCGATCGCCGCGCTGTCATCGTCGTCGTTCAGGCTGGTCAGGTCGAGCAGAGGCAGAGTGCGTCTTGCGGCGTCCGACTCATTCATGAGCGGGCTCCCTCCAGAAAGGCCCTGAGCTGGCGGGTCAGGGTCGCCACCGTTTCGAGAGTGTGCCGGTGGTTCGGCGGCTGATCGTCAAGCCCGGTCCCGAGGTTGGTGACGGCGGAGATCGCGAGCACCTTGAGCCCACAGTGGCGCGCCAGGATCGTTTCCGGCGCTGTCGACATGCCGCTTGAAAGAGGGTCGCAAAAACCGTTGTCGTGCGTACCATCATTTCATCAATCATATCTTCGACAGCGCCAGAATCGCGCATTATTCACTGTACTTGTACTCTGCGTCAAACCTCGAGATCTTCTCCTGTTAAGGGTTGTCGGACGCCTGCCGGCCCAGGGAAAGCGCCGCTAGCACCCCGCCACGGCAGGCGTCCGACAACCCTTAACACGGGCGGACCAACTGGGACACGTTTCTGAGAGTCAGCTCACCCGCAGCAAGCCGACCAAATGATCGAGGAAGCGGACGTTCGGTTCTCGCCGCGCAGGACGACCCGCGATTCCTGTACCGTGCGTGCCATCAGTCACCCTCCGAAAAACAACAACAGAAACAAGAACGTAACCGGGTGCCGCCGCCAAGAAATTCACACTTCCAGCGCTGCCGCACCGCTTCGCATCGAAAAGCTTTGGAAGGACCCGAGCGCGGTCATGAGGGTCCCTTCTCATGGCCGTGCCCACTTCGCTCTATGGGCGCGATGTTTCGGGTCAAGTACGACGAGCTTGACCGTTCGGCCAAGTGCTCGCTGCAGCGCCTCGGTGTGTTGCGGCGCCACGTGGTTCCGAATGAAGGTGGTCGGCGCGCCGAGCTGGTAGGCTTCGGCGCTGGTGCCCGCCTTTGGCAACCGGAATGAGGACCCGGAGCCAAGCCCGGTAGGCTTTCGTCCCGACAGCTGCCTCGAGCGCCTGTTGCTCGCGCTCGCGGGCGCGTGCCCGAATCTCGGCGACGAGGACTATCTTCGACTTCTGGAATGATGCGGGCATGGTGTCGATTTCGCGAAGTGACTGTTAAACAAAACCAATTGAAACCGAAAGGCGCCGGCGGCCGAAAATGTGCCGGAAACCGCGCCGCTGCG
>JAOTXT010000096.1 GCA_029862205.1 Paracoccaceae bacterium | reverse complement strand
CGGATTGCCGGGCGGCCGCGCCACGATCATCCCGAAATCCCCCGAGATAGCCAGGAACTCGGAGCCGCCGATCATGCGCAGACCTCGAGCGCGGTGCGCAGCATGTCGATATCCGTGCGCGTGATGCGCCGCCGCTGAGCCACGGCTGGGTCACACCCGTCCCGGAGGTTGCTGCGGAAGAACGACAGCTCGACCGAGCCTGCTCGCGTGAACGCGCGCTCGGCCAATTCGCTCAGCGCGTGGGGAACCGAGTCATGAAACCCGGAGATCAGCTGTTGCGCATCGTGGGCGTCATCGCCCGTCGACACCACGACCCATACCGAGAAGACCGGGAACCCTTCACCGGACGTGGCCGCCAGATACCGCGACAGCGCCTGATCGAACTCGGTATAGATGTTGCGCTGGATGGTCTGGGTGATCTGGAAGGCGTGACCGTTATGCTCCTCGCTATGGAGCACGCGCAGCACAGGCAGAGCTTGCGCCGTTGGCTCGATGCATTCGTGGTAAAAGCGGTTCACCGCGCCCCCATTCCACGTAGAAATTATTAATGGAAAAGTATCATAAGTTAAGTGGCGAATATGCGTTGAGATGGCAAAAATATCAATCTGTGTATTCCAGGTAGAGCAGACGGTTATTTTTTGTGGTTATTATCAACTCGAGGTTGCAAATACGGCTTGCCGGCAAAAGAAAACTCCGCGAAAGCCGGTAATATGCGTCCCTCGGACGAGTCAAAGCGCGACCCCGCCATCATGCCCTGACAACCGGTTGATTCCGTCCCGCCGGACCTCTAGGACAGGCAGATACCGCCCCGACCGCGAGGTATCCCATGGCGACCAGCGATCCCACGCTTCTGGTTTCGACCGATTGGCTGGCCGAACGCCTGACGGCACCCGACATCCGCATCCTCGACGCCAGCCTATACTTGCCGGGCGACGGGCGCGACGGGCGCACCGAGTATCTGAAGGCCCATATCCCGGGTGCGCGCTTCTTCGACATCGACGAGATCGCCGACAGCCATTCGCCTCTGCCGCACATGTTACCGCCGGTCGAGAAATTCGTCAGCCGGGTGCGCCGGATGGGCATCGGCGACGGCCACCGTGTTATCGTCTACGACCAGCAGGGCCTCTTTTCGGCGGCCCGGGTCTGGTGGACCTTCCGCGTTTTCGGCCATCAGGACGTCGCGGTGCTGGATGGTGGCCTGCCGAAATGGATCGCGGAAGGCCGGCCCATCGAGGAGGACGAACCCGACCCGCGCGAGCGCCACTTCACCGGCCGGCGCAACGCCTCGATGGTGCGTGACGTGACCCAGATCGCCGGTGCCGCGAAACTGCGCGGCGAGCAGATCGTCGACGCCCGTGCCGCCGCGCGGTTCCGCGGCGAGGCGCCCGAGCCCCGGGAGGGATTGCGCTCGGGCCATATCCCGGGCTCGCGCAGCTTGCCCTATACGGATCTGCTGAACGCGGATGGCACCATGAAGGATCCGGAGGCGACGCGGGCGGCTTTCGAGGCTGCCGGGGTCGATCTGGGAAAGCCCATCGTCACCAGTTGCGGCTCGGGCGTGACCGCCGCGGTCCTGACCTTGGCGCTCCACCGGATGGGGCATACGCGCAACGCGCTCTATGACGGCTCGTGGGTCGAGTGGGGCGCCTATCCGGATCTGGCGGTCGAAACCGGCGATCCGGCCTGATCGCGGGCAGGTCTGCGATGGCGAAGCTCAAGCCGGGCGATCCGATCGACTACTGGATTACCTATCTGGAAATGGACCAGCGCCCGACCGCGCCGATCCCGCCAATGCCGGTCGGCCAGGCGCTGGCCTTGATCGCGGCCGAGGCGCCGCCGGCGGATTACTTCCTCTACCTCTATCAGGCCGTAGGCGCGGGTCATGAATGGACCGATTGGCTGGATGCCACGCCCGAGGCGCGCGAGGCGTTCCTGCACGACCCGCAGGTGACCCTTTTCACCCTGATGGTCGACGGCTGGCCGGGCGGGTTTTTCATCCTCGATACCCGCGAGGCCGGGATTTGCGACCTGATATTGTTCGGCCTGACGCCAGCGGCCACTGGCCGGGGTCTGGGGGCCTGGTTCCTGGCCAGTGCAGTCCATATGGGCTGGGACCGGCCGGAGGTGACCAAGATGACCGTCAACACAAATACACTCGATCACCCACGGGCGCTGGCACTCTATCAGCGCGTCGGCTTCGTTCCCGTGCGGCGCGAGCAAGCGACACGCACGCTTACGCAGGCCCGCGAGGTCTGATTAGGCCGCTTCAGTCCCAGGCGACCAGCCTGCGATAAAGATGCCAGGTCGCGTGCCCCAGTGCCGGCATCACGAAGATCAGCCCCAGGAACAACGGGATCGACCCCACGAATAGCGCCGCCGCCACGATCAGCCCCCAGGCCGCAACCGGGCGGGGGTTCTTGACGAAAGCACCGACCGACGTGGTCACGGCCACCCGCAGACCGACCTCGCGATCCAGAAGCATCGGGAACGAGACCAGGCTTAACGCCAGGACCGCCAGCGCAAAGCAAAAGCCGACCCCGATCCCGACGACGATCATCGCCCAACCGGCGCCCGTGGTCAGCACGTCGATGATGAATTGTCCGGGCGAGGCCGGTGGCTCGGGACCCAGTGTCAGCGCAAAGATCGTTTGCGCCGCGCCCAACCAAAGCAGGAAGAGGAACATCAGCCCAAGCGCCAGAGTCAGGATCGCGCCGAACGAGGGCGACGATATCACGTCCAGCACGTTGCTCCACTTCGCCGGCAGCCCTTGCTCGCGCCGCCGGCTCAACTCGTAGAGCCCCACCGCAGCGACCGGCCCGATCAGCGCGAACCCCGCGCCCAGCGGGAACAGCATGGGCAGCAGTTCGGCATTGAGCGCGAACCAGACCAGCACCAGTCCGATGAAGGGGTAGATGATGCAGAGGAACAGGATATCCGAGCGGAAGATGCCCAGGTCGTCGATACCCTTCTCCAGAGCGCCGCGCAGCTCGGCGATCTCGATCTCGCGGATCGATGGCGCCGCACCGTCGCGCCGGTCGCCCAGGATGGAATGGCCCATCTCGCCGGCGGCATGGGCCGCGTGCTTCAATTGGTCAGCCGACCATTCAACCGGATTGCGGATTGTCGCCATGATCCTCCTCCCGCGCCGTGAGAAAGAGACGGCCGCGGCCCGATCATGGCCTGAAGCGATTACCCCGGTCGTGACGAGCCGAGACGCCTTCACTGACGCTATCTTACGTGAAAATCACGCTTTTGTCGCCTCACATCTCCGACACTGGTGGAAGGGCCGGTAGGATGGGCCTTCGTGGACGGCGATGTCTTGCCCCGCTGCCTCCCGTCCGGTGCCGTGATCTGCAAGACTAAGACCGGATCAGACTGTTTCAGTCTGACCCGGTTTTGCTCTAGGCTGCCGCGAATCTCGCACGATCCGCGATCCCAAGAATGGAGAATACGATGACCGAAGCCGTGGTTTCGCCGCCCTCGGAGTTCGTCCAATTCTGGAACGAGATCCTGGTTCCGAAATTCGTCAAGTACAAGCACGTCCTGGTCGGCGGCTTGGGCAAGCACAGCGCCGCGATCTTCCCGAAGCTCGAGGTCAATGCGGGCGAGAAGGTGATGGATGCGGGCGCAGGCTTTGGCGATACTGCGATCATGCTGGCCAAGCGGGTCGGGCCCGAGGGCCATGTTGATGCGATCGATTGCTGTGATGCCTTCCTCGACTACGGCCGCAACGACGCCGCCGCCGCGGGCGCCGAGAACGTGACCTTCATCGAGGCGGATATCCAGTTCACCCCGTTCCAGCCGGAATACGATCTGGTGTTCTCGCGCTTCGGCACCATGTTCTTCGAGAACCCGGTGGCCGCGATGAAGAATATGCGCCGGGCACTGAAACCGGGTGGACGCTTTACCATGATCGTCTGGCGCGACATCGCCGACAATCCCTGGCTGGGCGCGGCCAAAGCCGTGGCATTGAAGCATCTGCCGCAGCCGGGGGCGGATGCGCGTACCTGTGGGCCGGGACCCTTCTCGATGGCGGATGAAGAGCTGGTCACTGCCCAGATGAAGGCTGCGGGCTACACCGATATCGTCTTCGAGCGGGTCGATGCGCCCGTGCGCATGGGCGACAACATCGAGGATGCGATCGGCTTCCAGCTCGCGCTCGGGCCCGCGGGCGAGGTCTACCGCGAGGCGGGCGACAAGGCAGAGGCCGCGCACGACGCGCTTGTCGCGGACCTGACCGCGCTCCTGAGCCCGCATGTGACCGAGGACGGGGTCTACATGGACTCGAGCTCCTGGGTCGTCTCGGCGCGGAACCCTGGATGAAACGACGATGAGGCTACGGGGACGCTTGGCGGCGGCTGGGCTGGTCCTGACCGGACTGAGCGCCTGCAATCCCGAGGCTGGGCTCGACGTGCTGTCGATCGAGCAGACGGCGGAGGCCGAGGCGCCGGCCGAGGCTGAAACCGCCTCGGACGCCTTGGCTGACCGCGTCGCACTCGAACGTGAAACCGCTTCGGTCCATCGCGACCTGGCGGCGGGGCTCGAAGCGGCGGGCGAGCCGGAGGGCGCCCTGGTCGAACTTGAACTCGCGCTCAAGGCGGATGCCCGGGCGCGGGCGGCCGGCCGGGCGGCGAAGCTCGCCGCGCGCACCGAAGGAAAGCGCCGCGAAACGGAAGACAACGATGCGGGCGAGGATTTCTCCAGCCGCTCCTATGACGAGCTCGAACGCATCTGCAAACGCAACGACCCGCCTGCCCAAGCGCAGCGTGCCTGCACCCTGATCATCGCGTCATTCCCAAGCTCGGCCGGGCGCCTGCCGGAATTGTTGACGGCCCGGGGCGATGCATTTTTTGCACTGGAGAAGTTTGACAACGCCGCCGACGATTATTCGGCCGCGATCAAGATTGACAGCGCCTATGCGCAGGCCCTGTTGGGGCGCGCGCGGGTCCGAGTCGGCCAAGACCTGCCCGCCGCCGCCGCGCGTGACTATCGCCGGGCGATCAATGCCGGGCTGGCGGCACCGGAGATCCGCACCGAGCGGGCCGGGGCGCTGATGGATGCGGGCCGGCCGGGCCTGGCGGTCGGTGAATACGACCGGATCCTCTCGGACCCTGATCAGTCAGCGGCGCACCCTGCGGCCTACCGCGGCCGTGCACAGGCCCATTGTGCCGATGGCCAGGCCGATGCGGCCTCGGTTGATTGGCAAGTCTGGCTCGCCGGCGCGCCGGAGGAGGGTGCTGCGGCCCTTGCGGTCGATCTGGCCGAAACCGGGTTCCTGCCGGAAGAGACGCTGGATGGGCCGTTTGAGGTGAGTGACGAAACCCTCGCCGCGCTCAACGCCTGGACTGCCGCAGGCTGCCCGGTTCGTGCCCCTAGGGCACCTGACCAGACTGCCCAACCGGGCACCAAGCCGTATCTGATCCCCGAAGCGCCAGCGGCGAACGAGCTGACAGAAGGCTAGACCAAAACCGTTTCAGACTGAATCGGTCTGATCCGGTTTTGCTTTAGGGGCGGCGATTCGCCCACCCGCCTCCCGGGCCGGTCGCGCGCGTCTGACCTCCGGTCTTTAGCCGATGCACGCGCGCAACGCGCAGCAAACGTTCGTGCCCTGTTCTCACTAGAAGTGGTGCATGAAGGTTCGTTAACTACAAAATATGGCAAAACCGGTGCATTTTTCCGTTGACGGCACCGGTGGTCGTCATAAAGTGGTGGTTGCCGCGCTGAAAACCACAACATGTGGTGGCGCTACGAGAACGGCGCCGATAGAAACCGTAGGCGCGCAAACCGGGGGCTTGGGACAGGATTCCCATCGCTGAAGGGATGATTCAACCGGAGGAGCACACCTCTGGAACGGCGGGAATGTGCCCGCTGGGACGCGGAGTGAGTCGCCGAAATCGGCGCGGGAACAGGGAAACGAATAATGCAGATCAGGCGCAAATTCACCGAAGCGGGCAAGTCGCCCTACGCCGCCATCGCCTTCCGGCAGGCGACGTCCGAGATCCGGAATCCGGATGGCTCGGTGGTGTTCAAGCTCGAGAATTTCGATGTGCCCAAGGCTTGGTCGCAGGTCGCCTCGGACGTGCTGGCGCAGAAGTATTTCCGCAAGGCTGGCGTTGCCAAGTGCCTGAAAAAGGTCAAGGAAAAGGGTGTGCCGGAATTCCTGTGGCGCTCGGTTCCGGACAAAGAAGCGTTGGAGGCGCTGCCCGAGGACGGCCGCTCTGGCGGCGAAACCTCGGCGCGTGACGTCTTCGACCGGCTGGCAGGCGCCTGGACCTATTGGGGCTGGAAGGGCGGTTACTTCTCGGCGGAAGAGGACGCGCAGGCCTATTTCGACGAAATGCGCTACATGCTGGCTTGCCAGATGTCGGCGCCGAATTCGCCCCAGTGGTTCAATACCGGCCTGCACTGGGCCTATGGCATCGACGGCCCCTCTCAGGGCCATTACTACGTCGATCACAAGACCGGCGAGCTGACCAAGTCCGCCTCGGCCTACGAGCACCCTCAGCCGCATGCCTGCTTCATCCAGTCGGTCTCGGACGACCTGGTGAACGATGGCGGGATCATGGACCTCTGGACCCGCGAGGCCCGGCTCTTCAAATACGGCTCGGGCACCGGAACCAACTTCTCGCGCCTGCGCGCCGAGAACGAGTCGCTCGGCGGCGGCGGCAAGTCTTCGGGCCTGATGAGCTTCCTGAAGATCGGCGACCGCGCCGCCGGCGCCATCAAGTCCGGCGGCACCACACGGCGCGCCGCCAAGATGGTGATCTGCGACATGGATCACCCGGACATCGAGGCCTTCATCAACTGGAAGGTCAAGGAAGAGCAGAAGGTCGCCTCGCTGGTCGCCGGTTCGAAACTGCACGAGCAAAAACTCAACGCGCTCTTCGCCGCGATCCGATCCTGGGACGGAGCCGAGAAGGACGCCTTCGACCCCAAGGCCAACCCCCAGCTCAAGGCGGCGGTCAAGGACGCCCGCAGGGCAATGATCCCCGAGACTTACGTCAAGCGCGTCCTGCAATACGCCGCCCAGGGTTTCGGTTCGATCGAATTCCCCACCTACAACACCGATTGGGACAGCGAGGCTTACGTCACCGCCTCGGGCCAGAACTCCAACAACTCGGTCCGGGTCACCGACAGCTTCCTGAAGGCGGTCGAAGAGGATGCGGATTGGGAGCTGGTGCGCCGCACCGACGGCGTGGTCGCGAAGACCGTCAAGGCGCGCGATCTATGGGACGAGGTGGGACATGCGGCCTGGGCATGCGCCGATCCAGGCGTGCAGTATCATGACACGATCAACGACTGGCACACCTGTCCGGCCTCCGGGCCGATCCGGGCCTCGAACCCGTGCTCGGAATACATGTTCCTGGACGACACGGCCTGCAACCTGGCCTCGCTGAACCTGCTCACCTTCCAGAAAGACGGGGTCTTCGACGCCAAGGCCTACGAGCATGGCGTCCGCCTCTGGACCGTGACGCTCGAGATCTCGGTCACGATGGCGCAGTTTCCAAGCGCCGAGATTGCCCAGCTTTCCTACGAATACCGGACGCTGGGCCTCGGCTATGCCAATATCGGCGGTCTGCTGATGACGCTGGGCCTCAGTTACGACTCGGATCAGGGCCGGGCGCTCTGCGGTGCGCTGACCGCGATCCTGACCGGTGTCTCCTACGCCACCTCGGCCGAGATGGCCGCCGAACTCGGCGCCTTCCCCGGCTACAAAAAGAATGCAGCTCACATGTTGCGGGTGATCCGCAACCATCGCCGCGCGGCTCATGGTGAGACCGCGGGCTTTGAGGAGCTCAACACCCTCCCTGTGCCGCTTGATGCGGCGAACTGCCCGGACGCGACTCTTGTAGAGCGCGCCCGGGCCTCTTGGGACAAGGCGCTGGAACTGGGCGAGGAGCATGGCTACCGCAACGCCCAGGCCAGTGTCATCGCGCCGACCGGCACGATCGGGCTGGTGATGGATTGCGACACGACCGGGATCGAGCCCGACTTTGCGCTGGTGAAGTTCAAGAAGCTGGCCGGCGGCGGCTACTTCAAGATTATCAACCGGGCGGTGCCGAAGGCGCTCGAGACGCTGGGCTACGACGACCAGACGGTCCGCGGCATCATCGACTACGCGGTTGGTCAAGGCACCCTGAAAGGCGCGCCTGGCGTGACCCTGGCGCGTCTCGCCGATGCCGGGTTCGGGCCCAAGCAGATCGAGAAGGTCGAGGCCGCCCTCGGCACCGCCTTCGACATCCGCTTCGTATTCAACCAGTGGACGCTCGGCGCGGAGTTCTGCACCGGAACCCTGGGATTGACCGAGGCGAAGCTGGCCGACCCCGGCTTCGATTTGCTGCGCGAGATCGGTTTCTCGGGCTCGGAAATCGACGCCGCCAACACTTATGTCTGCGGCACGATGACCCTCGAAGGCGCCCCGGGCCTAAAGGACGAACACCTCGCGGTCTTCGACTGCGCCAATCCCTGCGGCAAGACCGGCAAGCGGTATCTTTCGGTCGAGAGCCACATCCGCATGATGGCGGCGGCGCAGAGCTTCATCTCGGGCGCCATCTCGAAGACGATCAACATGCCGAACGACGCGACCATCGAGGATTGCAAGGAGGCCTATCTGCTGTCCTGGCGACTCGGGGTGAAGGCGAACGCGCTCTACCGCGATGGCTCGAAGCTCAGCCAGCCGCTTTCGGCCGCGCTGATCGACGAGGAGGCCGAAGAGGAATTGGCCGAGGCCGCACCCGCCGAGCGTGCCCAGATCATCGCCGAGAAGATCGTCGAGAAGGTGATCGTCAAGGAGGTCCGGGCCAAGCGCGAAAAACTCAGCGACCGGCGCCGGGGCTACACCCAGAAGGCGGTCGTTGGCGGCCACAAGGTCTATCTGAGGACCGGCGAATACGAGGACGGTAGCCTCGGCGAAATCTTCGTCGATATGCACAAGGAGGGCTCCGCCTTCCGCGCGCTGATCGACAGCTTCGCCATCGCCGTCTCGATGGGCCTGCAATACGGCGTGCCGCTCGAGCAGTTTGTCGAGGCCTTCACCTTCACCCGGTTCGAGCCGGCGGGCATCGTGCAGGGCAACGACTCGATCAAGAACGCCACCTCGATCCTGGACTACATCTTCCGCGAGCTGGCGATCTCGTATCTCGACCGCACGGATCTGGCCCATGTGGAGCCCGAGGGCACCCATTTCGACGAGATCGGCGGCGGCGAGGACGAGGGCCGGGCCAATGTGCAGCCCGCGGGCAACGAGGTCGCCGATCCGGCGATCGCCATGATCAAGCAGGTCTCGTCGACCGGCTATCTGCGCAAGCGCCTGCCGAGCGAGTTGGTGGTGCTGAATGGCGCGGTGCCGGAACGCGCGGAGGCGGTGGCCAGCATGGCGGTGGAATCGGTTGGTGCGTCCGTGGCGGCGGCAACCGCCGTCGGCACGGTCGCGACCGCGGTGATGAACCGGGTGACCGAGGCGCGCATGAAGGGCTTCGAGGGCGATCCCTGCGGAGAATGCGGGAACTTCACCCTGGTCCGCAACGGCACCTGCATGAAGTGCAACACCTGCGGCGCGACCAGCGGATGCAGCTAATGGAATTCGGGGCCGGCCGTGGCCGGCCCCAATCGGGATAAACAGGCCGCAGGCGAAAGACCAACGGGCAGTCAAAAAAGAATATGAAGGTCTGAAAATAAACTGGGGGGCA
The DNA here is from genome assembly GCA_029862205.1 of Paracoccaceae bacterium. GTDB lineage: Bacteria > Pseudomonadota > Alphaproteobacteria > Rhodobacterales > Rhodobacteraceae > Thermohalobaculum. The sequence goes on along the minus strand of JAOTXT010000096.1, from coordinate 2,108 downwards.
CAAAGCCCCCCATATTTTTTTGGGGGCGGCCGGCAAGCTGGGCGGATGCTCCGCATGCGGCGTTCGGTGGGGTCTCGATATGATGCTGTCTGCTTCGAGAACTTGACGGACATTCATCCCATGGATCGGAGATGGCAGCTATGTGCCACAAGCGGTAATTCGCCCGGGGGCCGCCCTGGCCCTTGCCGAACCGTATTTGACTTAGGCTGTTACCGTTTCCGCTTTTGACATCAACCAGTTCAAGAATGTCTTGACTGCGGGCCGCCGTTGTTCAGGTGGTGTTTCGATATAGTAGACGCCGAACAGTGGCTCAGAAAAAAGCTCTACGATCCTCCCGGATCTAAGATCCTCTCTGAAGAATGCGCGTGCTGTATAGGTTAATCCATCGCCGCGACGCACCGCGTTCATGATCAGGTTCCCCGGCATGTGATTCACAGTCAAAGGTCGTTCCGGAACGACGCCATGATAGGTGAACCATTCCGCAGCTTCATTCGTGCCGAGTTCCTGTAGCCAAGGGAGATCGACCAGAGACGTAGGATCGCTCAGATCACGACCATCAACGAGTGCTGGGGTTCCGATGACGATCATATCCGAGATCAAGACGGCCTCCACGTCGAGGTCCAATCGGCGCCGGTCGCGATAGCGAATTGCCACATCGATCCCGCCTGGCTGCAGCTCCATCACTTCCGACGTCGGGTTGAGCATCAGCGTGATTTCCGGGTTCTCGTGTTGAAACTCGGCAATTCTCGGCAGCAACCATTCCAGCGCGAAGGCTGGAGACATTGTGACCTGCACGGGGCGACTGGCCGTGCCTTCGGCGACGCGGTCAATGCCGCGAGCGATGACACCAAATCCCACGTCCAGTTCCCGGGCGAGGAGGGCGCCTTGACCGGTAAGCTCAATCCCTCGCCCCACGCGTGTGACAAGAGGGATCCCCAGGCGCTTCTCAAGCGCCCTTACTTGTTGGCTTACAGCGGCATGCGTCACGTTCAGCCGATCCGCGGCCAAGGTGTAGCTGCCGGTTTCGGCGACTGCGGAGAACGCACGCAGGCTGTTCAGCGGTGGGAGTTTCATCCAATCCATATGAGAGGTTTTCTAACATTCCAGCAATTTTCTTGAGTCGCACTTATTGGCAAAAATGGCAATAGTAACAGAGGAATGCTTTAGATTGGCGCGACAGCTCCTTTCTGCAATCGCCACAAGTTTGGCATGTTTTCGAAAGGGTTCAATGATGCGTGAGGCCAAAGAAAGATTCGAAGGCGGATGCTATTGCGGTGCGGTCCGTTATCAGATTGCCGGGCCGCCTGTGTGGTCTGGGCATTGTCACTGTCGCTCATGCCAGTTGGCGCTTGGTGGTGCCTTCGTCACCTGGGCAAAGGTAGCAGGCACGGACTTCGCAGTCACAAAGGGCGAGATCAAATTCTGCGAAAGATCGCCAGGCATCAAACGAGGCTTTTGTGCTGACTGCGGAACGACTCTGACCTACGCGGCAGAGCATGAGGTTGATGGCCAGGACTGGAGCGCGGATGCGTGGTTCTCAGCGGCATCGCTCGACAATCCCTCAATCGCCAAGCCGGCAACCCATGTCTACGTGTCCCACCAGCAGCCCTGGATCAAACTCGCGGACGGTTTACCGACATTCCCAGAATTCTAAGCGGCCTGGGTCAGCGATCTGAAAGGAGATCAAGATGGCAACTGCGTTTTCATATGCATGCAAGGACTGCGAGGGCATGGAGGCTTGCCCCGGTAAGGTCGTCGCTGCAACGGAGGATGAAGTTTGGAAACTGATGGAGCTTCATGCGGTCGTCGCGCATGGCGAAGATCCTAGCTCCTGGGACCAGGAAACGCGGCAATACCTGAAGACCCTGATCAAGACCGAGTGATTGCCGCCAATCGAATAGGTCTACCAAGTGTCGGAGTTGGGACAAGAAGTGCACACTCACCCAGGTCTGTGAATACGCCCGGAATGCGCCAGAGGACCGACACTGGCGACAAGCGGGGAATCGGCCGCTTGTGCCCTTGCACTGGACAGCGCGGTGCCTATAGTGCGCCGCGTTCATCACGTCTAGGTGACGATGCCTCGGGGCCCGGATGGCGGAATTGGTAGA
>JAOTXT010000140.1 GCA_029862205.1 Paracoccaceae bacterium | reverse complement strand
TGGCGGGGAGACAGAATCTGTGGCAACTGTTGGGCCGAAGCGGCGCAAATGGCGTAACTCGAGGACCGTGTTCGGGCTGGCGATGGTGGCACCGGCTCTCACGGTCCTCGTCTTCGTTCTGCTCTATCCAGCCTTCGTAGCCCTTCAATCGAGCTTCTACCGGATCGTGACCGTTACCCGGAAGGAGACCTTCGTCGGGCTGCACAACTATGCCACATTGCTGTCAGACCCCAATTTCTGGGAATCGTTTGAAAGGTCGCTGATCTGGTCGATCGGGGCGATCAGCACGCAGGTGATCGCAGGCATCGCAGTCGCATTGGTCCTTCACAAATCGATCGGGGGACGCTCGTTCGTCCGCGGGCTCGTGCTTTTCCCCTACCTCGTGCCGGCGATCGTTGCGGTGTTGATCTGGCGCTGGGTGTTCAGCGATACCGTCGGCGTGGCAAACTGGTTCCTGGTGGATTTCCTGGGCGTCATCGAGCAACCCGTTCCATGGTTCGATCCCGGCTGGGTGATGGTTTCGATCATCATCATGTCGTTATGGAAATACCTGCCCTACTGGGCGCTGTTCGTGTTGGCGAGACTGCAGACCCTGCCGCCCGATCTTATTGATGCGGCCAAGATCGACGGCGCCAATGCCTGGCAGCGATTCCGCCACATCACCCTCCCTTGGATCATGCCGGTTGTCATCGTTCTGCTTGTGCTACGCAGCATTTGGGCGTTCAACGAATTCGACATGGTCTATCTGCCGGCGGGCGGTGGACCATTGTTCGAGACAACGACCATCCCGGTGTACATTCGCCGCATTGCCTTTGAGTTTGGCGATATCGGGCACGCAGCCGCTGTTGCGGTGGTCATGCTCATCCTTGTGGCATTGCTCACCAATTTCTATTTCTGGGTCTACCGGCGCGCGGAACGGCGCCTCGGCTAGGTCGTGACGGGGGTCATGAAGGGTTCGGTGTGATCGAAGTTGAGGGTCTGACCAAGCGTTTCGGGTCGCGGCTGGCGGTTGATGGGCTATACCTGAATGCGCGGCCGGGAGAGATTTACGGCTTCCTCGGGCCAAACGGCGCCGGAAAAACGACCACCATTCGGATGCTTTTGGGGATCCTGCAGCCGGATGCGGGAACGGTGCGAATCTGTGGCCGAGCGGTCAGGCGCGGTGATCGCACGGCCCGCCATCTGGTGGGCGCGGTGGCTGAGGTGCAATACCTCTATGGTGACATGACCTGTCGGGAATATTTGCGCTTCTTCGCCTCGCTCTTCCGGGTCAGCGACGCGGAGGAACGGGTCGCCCGGACACTCGACGAGGTCGGACTTGCTGACCGCGGCGGCGACTTGGCCATCGAGCTCTCAAAGGGCCTGCAGCAGAAACTGGGCCTCGCACGGGCGTTGCTTCATGATCCACCGGTTCTCATACTGGATGAGCCGGTATCGGGCCTCGATCCACATGGCATCCGCGAGGTTCGTGAGATCATCTGTCGCGAACGCGACCGGGGCCGGCTGATCTTCTTTTCCTCCCATGTGCTTTCTGAAGTCGAGCGAACCGCCAACCGGATCGGTATCATGCACCAGGGCCAGCTTGTGTTCGAAGACACGATCGAGGGCGTCATGTCGCGTTATGCAACGCTGGAGGAGGCATTCATATCGATCACCGGTGAGGCAGCCCCGGCTGCGGAGCTTGTCGTGTGAGCACGGCCGGTTCGCAGTCCAGCCGCCGGACCGTTGTCAGCGTGATTGCCTGGCGGGAAGCGAAAGCAACCATGCGCGGCATCAGCGGCTATGCCGCGATAACGATTGCGCTCATCGTGGCGACCTGGATCCTCCTGGTCGACGTGCGGGCGCTCGAGGCCGGCGGCCACTTGGTGCTGGCCGACCCCTTCGGTCCGCCGCTGACCATCGCCATGCTTGTGTTGGCGCTGTTTCTCGCGGTGTCGGCAGCGGTGTCTGCGGCTCGCGATCGCGAGAGCGGCACGCTTGAAGTCCTGTTCTACGGGCCGGTCGACGAGATTTCCTACGTTCTCGGCAAGATCGGCGGGCTACTTCTAGCCTACCTCGCCGCTTTGCCGCTTTTGCTCGCCTCGCTCTCTCTGCTCGCATTGATGACCGGGTTTTCGCTGACCTTGGTGATCGTGGCGAGCCTCATACTTTCAATCGTGCCGGCGGCTGAGATTGTCGGCTTCGGTGTGCTGCTTTCGATCGGCACCAACCGGGTCCGCACCGCAGTGCTGTTGCTGATCGGCATCACCGTCGTGTTGCTCGGCATCACGGTTGCATATTCGATGGTGCTGCTGATCCCGATAGAGGACCCGTCAAGCCCGGTGCTGCCATTGCGCGACGTTCTCGCCGCCCTCGACGCCGGCGTCAGATGGATCTCGCCCTTCGCCTACCTCGAGCGGGTGGTCGACGCCGCGGTGACCGGCGCCTGGCGAACCGCACTGATCAGCCTGGCGGTTGCGGTCGCCTACACCGCCGTCATGATCTGTTTGGCGGCCTACTGGATGCGCCGCAGGGGCGTGCATCGCAGGGGAGAGTGAATATGGCACGCCCGATTGGCGCGGTGGCCGTGATGTTGTCGGTCATGCTCTGCCTCACCCTGTTGGCGCCGGTACCGGCTCGGGCCAAAGAACAGCTGGTCTACTGGCCGCTGGTCACGAATGGTACCGAGTATCGCCGGATTTCCTACCCGAACCAGGCCGGGTCGCTGGTCGTGCTTGCCGATAAAGAAGTGGTTATCGAAGCCCGGTACGCCCCTGTGTCCTACTGGCCGATCACCCGGGAATATCTGGCTGACTTCTCGCAAAAGCTGCGGCTGGCGAATGGCAATATCGAGATTGTCGATGAGTCAGGCAAGATAACCGTGGTCGCGCCCGAACCCTACGTCTTGTGGTATCCGGCAGGCGTCGGCGCGGGTCCGTCCGTGCTGGCGCGCGGCACCGAGGCATTGGAGCTCTATGAGGATTACGTCAAGGATGCGCGTTCTGCCGCGGAGGCGGCGCAGGAATACCAACGGATCGTCGCCGAGCGCCATGCAGCGGCCGCCGCCTGGATGCGGATGGCGGCCGAGCGCCCAAAGTTCCTTCCGCCCCCACCACCGGAACTCACCCTGGAGGAGCCCGAACGGTTTCAGGCCTTTGCAACCGAGCCGCGCGAGGCGGCAGTCATCTCATTGCCCGAAGGCGCTTACACGG
>JAOTXT010000035.1 GCA_029862205.1 Paracoccaceae bacterium | reverse complement strand
CCTTTGGGGCGAGGTCGCGTTCTGGGCTATCGCGACTATCTTCATGATCATCTTCGCTTCGGCGGGTCTCGGTTACTGCTTCCGCGCCTATATGGTAATGCTATTGCCGGACGGCGCATCGCGATTCATGAAATCAGCGCCTCTGACGGCCTCGTTCGGCCTTCTCGTCATCATCGTCATGCTGATCCTGGCGCTCTTCGCCGACGTGATCGCTCCGTTCGGCGAACGCCAGATCGTCGGCGATGTATGGCAATCGGCGGATGCGACCTTCCTGCTCGGCACCGACAATCTTGGCCGGGACATGTTCTCGCGGCTGATCTACGGGGCGCAGACCACCATCGCTGTGGCCTTGGCCGCGGGCGTGCTGTCGTTCGCCATCGGTATGTTCCTCAGCTTCACGGCCGCTGTGATCGGCGGATGGGTTGACCAGGTGCTCAGCCGGTTCAACGACCTGATGCTGGCGATCCCGACCCTGATTTTCGCCCTGGTCGTCCTGGCGGCGCTGCCTCAGAACATCTTCATCCTGATCGCGGTGATGGCAGTCATCGACCAGACCCGCGTGTTCCGCCTGGGCCGCGCGGTGGCGGTCGACATTGTGGTGCTGGACTTCGTCGAGGCCGCGCGGCTGCGCGGCGAGGGCTGGTTCTGGATCATCTTCCGCGAGATCCTGCCGAATGTGCTGACCCCGCTGATCGCCGAGTTCGGCCTACGCTTCGCCTTCGCGATCCTGTTCCTCTCGACGCTCTCGTTCCTGGGCCTGGGCATCCAGCCGCCCGAGGCCGATTGGGGCGGCATGGTCAAGGACAACAAGGACGGCATCATCTTCCTGGTGCCGGCGGCGCTCTATCCCGGCGCCGCGATCGCCATCCTGGCGGTCAGTGTCAACATGGTGGTGGACTGGCTCTTGAACCGCACCTCCAGCCTTAAAGGAGGGCGTGGCTGATGGCTGCTCTGCTTCAAGTGCGCGACCTGCAGATCGGCGCGACGGTCTATCCGCCGGGCGAGGACCCCTTTGACATCGATATCGTCCACGGCGTCGATTTCGACCTGGAAAAGGGCAAGGTCATCGGCCTGATCGGTGAATCCGGCGCCGGAAAGTCGACCATCGGCCTCGCCGCGCTTGCCTATGGCCGTGGCGGGGTGCGGATCACCGGCGGCACGGTCCTGCTGAAAGGCAAGGACATCCTGCGCTATACCAAGGCCGGCATCCGCGACGTGCGCGGGCGCCATGTCTGCTATGTGGCACAATCCGCGGCGGCCGGATTCAACCCGGCCATGCGTCTCGGCGACCAGGTTGTCGAGGCGACCGTGCTCCACGGCATCATGAGCCGGTCGGAGGCGCTCGAGCGGGCGCGCTACCTCTTTGGCGTGCTGGGACTGCCCGATCCGGACAATTTCGGCCGGCGGTTCCCGCATCAGGTCTCGGGTGGCCAGCTTCAACGGGCGATGACCGCCATGGCGCTTTGCTCGCGGCCGGAGTTGATCATCTTCGACGAGCCGACAACCGCGTTGGATGTGACCACTCAGATCGACGTTCTGGCGGCGATCAAGCATGCGATCGAGGAGACCGACACGGCCGCGATCTACATCACCCATGACCTGGCGGTGGTGGCCCAGATCTCGGACGACATCATGGTTCTGCGGCACGGCAACACGGTCGAATACGGGTCGGTCGAACAGATCATCGAGGCGCCGAAGGAGGAATATACCCGCGAACTGATCTCGATCCGCTCGGACATCAAGCCCGAGGCGCCGGATCAAAGCGACGCGCTTCTCAGGATCGAGGGCGTGGATGCCGAATACGGCCCCAATGCCAAGGTCCTGTTCGACGTGAACATGCACCTGCCCAAGGGCCAGACCCTGGCGGTGGTGGGCGAATCCGGCTCGGGCAAGTCGACCACGGCCCGGGTGATCACCGGGCTTTTGCCGCCGACCAAGGGCACGGTCTATTTTGACGGCCAGCCCCTGCCGCCGGCGCTGAAGGACCGCACGAAGGAGCAGCTTCGCGAGCTGCAGATGATCTACCAGATGGCGGATGTGGCGATGAACCCGCGCCAGACGGTTGCCGAGATCATCGGGCGCCCGCTGACCTTCTATTTCGGCTTGAAGGGCGAGGAGCGGCGCCACCGGGTGACCGAACTTCTGGACCTGATCGAGATGGGCGACCCCTTCGCCGACCGCTATCCGGCCGAGCTTTCCGGTGGGCAGAAGCAGCGCGTCTGCATCGCCCGGTCGCTGGCGGCACAGCCACGGCTCCTGATCTGCGACGAGCCGACATCGGCGCTGGACCCGCTGGTTGCGGAGGGGATCCTGAAGCTGCTGCTCGAATTGCAGGCCGAGACCGGGGTCAGCTACCTCTTCATCACCCACGATATCGCGACCGTGCGTGCGATCTCGGATTCGATCGCGGTGATGTTCAAGGGCTCGGTCGTGCGTTTCGGGCCGAAGTCGAAGGTTCTGAACCCGCCCTTCGACGACTACACGGACCTGTTGCTGAAATCCGTGCCCGAGATGGAACTCGGCTGGCTCGAAAAGGCGCTCGCAAGCCGCAAGATGGCGGCGGCGGGGAACTGAGCCACACTTTCCGCTAGTTCGACCGGAGGGCCTCGGCGGCCCTTCGGCTTTCTTGTCATTTCCATACCCGGAAGCATCGGCCTCGATCTGGGCCGGCGCCTTGAATTGATCTTGGTCATGAGCCGGAGCTTGTGGGGAGTGTACAGGGACAGTCGAGCTGCTTGCGAAGCAACCAAAGGCTTCCGGCCAACACCGAGACTAGGTCGCGAACATTTCAGCGAGGGTGACGTTCGCGTGGCGCATTTCAGACGCGCCAAAGAAGTTCTGTGCGTGCAGGAGTTTGAACAATGGCCCAACCGATTTCAGGAACCAATGGCAACGATATTCTCATCGGCACGCTCGTCGATGATCTCATCAAGGGCCGCGACGGCGATGACGATCTCTTCGGAGAACCGGACGTCGTGTTGGACGGTGCGGATTTTCAGGCCGGCGATGACAGTATCACCGGAGACAAGGGTGACGACATCGTAGTCGGCGACTCGGAGAATGTAACCTTCGCTTTCCCCCCTTCGGGCGAGAGTTACTTCGGTGGTGATGACCGTCTGTCTGGCGGAGATGGCGGCGATTATCTGGTTGGCGACGTCGTCGATTCTGGCACTCCTGACACCCAGCAGCATTTCGGCGGCGGGGATGATGTCCTGTCCGGTGGCGCAGGCGCTGATCTTTTGATCGGGGATGTCGAATTTGGCGCGTTCTTCATCGGCGCCACTTTCTCTGGAGGAGACGATTCTCTGAGTGGCGGGAGGGGGAATGATCAAATCTTCGGTGATGTTCGGATCAGCGCTACTGGCATGGTCGGTGCAGAGGACGTGGTAATGGGAGACGACCTGCTGAGGGGTGGGAGCGGGGACGACCTATTGTCCGGCGATGTCGAGCGCATGAACGGTGTCGACGAAAGTGGCAGTCTAACAACGGGCTCGGACCGCCTGTTCGGCGGCACTGGCAATGACATGCTGTTCGGCGACGGCATCGATCTGTTTGCTGGTGAAGATAGTGTATTCATTCTGGGCGATGACGATCTGCGGGGCGGTGCCGGCAACGACGAACTTTATGGGGATGGGGGTGAACTACGTTCCAGCGTCCTGGTGGAAGTTTATACCGCTGGAAATGACCGCTTGTCCGGCGGGGGAGGTGATGACTGGATCTTCGGCGACGGCGAACACATCAGCGCCTCCGAAACTCCGTTTGATCTTCTTGCAGGAGACGACACCCTCTCCGGCGGGTCTGGGAATGATTTTCTCTTCGGTGATGCGTTGTCCGCGGATGCGTTCACCGTTGGTGACAACTTCGGCGCGCAAATAGAGGCCGGTGCCGACACGATAAACGGCGGCTCCGGCGACGATTTCATCGTCGGCGACTTTCAGGCCGCGTCGGTCGACGAAGTCTCGACGATTACCGGTGGCAATGATCTGCTCACGGGCGGGGCCGGGAACGACACGTTCTTCTTCCTCGAGGGATCTGCCGAGGATGTCATCACCGACTTCCGGGCAGGCGCCGGCAGCGATGACATGCTCGACGTGACCGACTACGGCATCGATGGCAGCAATTTCGGGACCGTGCTCGGCGAGGACGCGGGTGGCAACGCGGTCCTGACCTTTAACGTGGATGACAGCATCACGCTGCTGGGCGTCGACGCGGACGATCTGCATGCCGACGATTTCGTTCCGATCTAGTCCGGCTTACGAGGTGATTAGCCCTTTGGACGGAGAGTCTTGCCCCTCCTAACGTCGGCCTCTGTCACAATCGAGACCTTTGACCGGCTGTGCCAAACGTCTGTCATCGAGCAAACTACGGACACTCTGTGCGTAAGGTCTCATTCGGCTGATATTGTTGGAAAAGTGGAAATCTGAGGGCGTCGGAATTTCCGCTCGAAGAATGAGTTTCCGAGAATTGGGTCTGGATTCACCCCCACAGGCTCTCAGCGAATCCCACATAGCGAGAGCCATAAATTTGCGATCCCCTCGGCCAAAAATCAGTGCTGCGCCTGCACGGCCGAAAAATTCTCCAATCCGGACTGGAAAGGGAGTTTTTCAACAGTATCGGCTCGGAGCAGTCATCCGACGCTTTCGCTAAGTTGATGGGTCCTGACCCTAGGGAACCGTCCCCGCAGGCAGTTCCGCGCAATAATCCGCAATCCGGCCGGGCGTGGTGATCCAGAGGCGCTCGCGATGGGTCATCATGTGCTCCAGCGCTCGCCTCAAAGGCCGCAACCGGTGTGGCTGGCCCACCACGAATGGATGGGTGATCACATTGAATACCAGGGGATACTTGGACGATTGGGCCAGCAGCTCGTCGAACTGGTCGATCAGCATCTCCTCGAAGTCCCGCGCGCTCAAGTGGCGGAACACCAGGGCAGGGGAATCGTTCACTTCGATCGAGTAGGGGACCGACAGGATCGGTCCTGACCTCGTCCGCATCCAGAACGGCTGATCATCCGCCGGCCAGTCCATCACGTAGTCGTATCCAGCCTCCTTCAGCAGATCGAGCGTGACCGGCGATTGCGCCAGATAGGGCCCCAGCCAACCCTTGGGCGCCGCGCCGAAATGGCGGACGATCCCGTCGGTCGACTCGGCGATCAGCCGCGCCTCCTCCGCCTCGGGCAGCACGTCCTGGCGCTCGGAATTGGTGCGGCCGTGACCGACCACCTCGTCGCCCCGCTCTTTGATGCGTGCGACGATATCCGGGCAGTAATCCAGTACCGCCGTGTTCACATTGTGCGAGGCGGGCAGGTCCAGCTCGTCGAGCATGTCGAACAGATACCACTGACCGACCCGGTTGCCGTAGTCGCGCCAAGCATAGTTGCGCGCACTCTGCGGCGCAGCCACCACCGTGTGATCGGTGCCCAGCCCGTCCAGATAGGCGAAATGCTCGATATTGTTGCCCACAAAGAAGGCCAGCCGCTTGCCGCCGGGCCAGGCGTAGACCGGTCGGGCGGGCAGGGCGCTGTAGGCATAGCGGTCGTGGCGCTTCAGCTCCATGTGGCCAGCTTGACAAGGGGAAATGCGGCTCGTCAACTGGCCAGCGGAATTCCGAACGACGGAGGCGGCACATGCGCCCCCCGAAACGCCCCTGGTCCGGCATCATCACCGAGGAGGAGGAGCGCCGCTACCAGGCGGCGGGCTTCGGCGGCGCGGGCGGCGTGGGCACCCGGCCCGGTCTGCTGATCATCGACGTCCAATACCGGACGGTCGGGACGAAGCCGAAACCCTATTGGCAGGCCATCGAGGAATACCCGACCTCGTGCGGCGACGAGGGCTGGAATGCGGTCGAGGCCATCCGTCCGCTGCTGGCGGCCTTCCGGGCGGGCGGCTTCCCCGTGTTCTACCCGCATGTGGCGCCGAAGAATGCCCAGACCGACGCGGGCCGGCTGGCCGAAAAGATCCCGTCGATCATGGGGATAGATGCCAAGGGCTATGACTTCGTCGAGCAGGTCGCGCCCCGGCCGGGCGAAGTGCTGCTGCCCAAGAAGCACCCTTCGGCCTTCTTCGGGACGCCGTTGACCAGCCACCTGATCGACTTGGGCGTCGATACGCTCTTCGTCACCGGCTGCACCACCAGCGGCTGCATCCGGTCCTCGGTCACCGACGCCTTCGCCTATAATTTCAAGGTCGTCGTGCCCGAGGAATGTGTCTACGACCGCAGCCTGACCAGCCACACGGTGAACCTCTGGGACATGAACGCGAAATACGCGGATGTGATGCCGGTGGCCGAAGCGATGGGACTGTTGGAGGCGATTCCGGCGTAGGGTGCGCATTCATGCGCACCACCCGTTTCGCCAGACGGTGCGCATGAACGCGCACCCTACAGCCAATGGAGGGGATACAGAGTGGACCGCGCCATCGAAATTGAAGGCGATGTTGGCGAGCGTTTGATCGCCCTCGCGCACTGGGCGACGGCACTCGAATGGACCGCCGTTCCCAAGGGAATCCGCCGCCGCGCCGCGCTTGTCCTCTGCGACGATCTCGCCGCCATCGTCGCGGCGCGCGGCGAGCCTGAACTGATCGCCTTTCAGGACGGGCTGGCACGGTCATCTGGACCGGCCGAGGCGACCGTCTTCAACGCGCGCGCCACGCGCCTCGACCGCTACTCGGCGGCGGTGGCGAATGGCGGGGCGTCCGATTGGTGCGAGCTCGACGAGGGCTACCGCCGCGCCATCGGCCATGCAGGCATCTACTGCCTGCCCGCGCTGATGGCCGAGGCCGAGGCGACGGGTGCCAGCGGCGAAGACCTGCTGCGGGCGCTTGTCATCGGCTACGAAACCGTGGCGCGGATCGCGCTTTGTTTCTCGTGGGACAGCCTGGTGCTGCACCCCCATGGCAGCCTCGCGGCGGTGGGGGCGGCGACGGCGGTGGGCGCGCTGAGGCGCCTGCCGGCGGACCGGATGGCGGCCATCATCAACACCTCAGCGACCCTGGTCGTGCCCGGGCCCTACAGCCATGCGGTCAAGGGCGCACTGGTGCGCAACGTCTGGCCCGGCATCGGCGCCTGGGCCGGGATGCGCGCCGTCGACTGGGTCGAGGCCGGGATCACCGGCACCCCCGGCAGCCTGCACGACGTCTTCGCCGGCGCCTTTGGCGGCACCTGCGCGCCACGGGCGCTGAGCGCGGATCTGGGCACCGAATGGGGGCTGGCGGACGGCTATCACAAGCTCCATGCCTGCTGTCAGTATGCCCATGCCGCCGTCGAGGCGACACTGGAGCTTCTGGCACAGGCGAGTGCCGACCAGATCGACCGCATCCACATCGACACACATTGGCGTGGCCGGACTTTGGAGAATGTGGAACCGGCAACCACCCTGGCGGCCAAGTTCTCGATGCAGCATGCGCTCGCCACCACGGCCATCCACGGCCATGCGGGCGCCGAGTCGTTCCATGCGGCGACCCTCGACGACCCCCGCATCGCCGCGCTGCGCGCCAAGATCAGCATCGGTGCCTGGGAGCCCGAGCTCCCCGCGCCGAACGATCGCCCCGCGCGCGTGAGCTGGCACTTGACCGATGGGCGGGTGCTATCGGCCGAGTGCCTCAGCGCGCGCGGCGGACCGGACCGGCCGTTCGCGCCCGGGGAGATCGCCGGGAAGGCAACCGGCATCGTCGCGCAGCCCTATCCGAATATGGGCCCGGTGTTGCTTCAACTCCTGGCACTCGACCAAACGGTCCTGGCGCAGCCTTGGCGCGACACGGTCGATGCGATGGTTGAATGACCGACCTCGACTTTTTGGTGATCGGCGCCGGGGCTTGCGGTCTGGCCGCGGCCATCGCGGCCCATGATGCCGGGCTCGGCGTCGCCATCGTCGAGAAGCGCGACCGCCCCGGGGGCAATTCGGCGCTTTCCACCGGATCGATCCCCGGGGCCGGGTCAAAATACCAGCGCGCCGCCGGGATCGAGGACTCCCCCGATCGGATGATCGCCGACCTGATGGCGGTCAGCGGTCCCCACGACGCGGACGGCCTGACCCGGCTGATGGCCCGGATCTCGGCACCGCTTTGCGAATGGCTGATCGAGGATCTGGGCTGCCGCATGGAGCTGATCACCGCCTACCGCCATGTGGGCCATTCGGTCGAGCGCCTGCACGCGCCGCGCTCGCGCCGGGGGCAGGACCTGGTTGATGACCTCCTGGCCTGCGTCGCGGGTCGTGGCGTTCCCCTGGCGGTCGGGAACGCGGTCGACGGGCTGACCGATGACGGCGACGCCGTGACCGGGGCCATCGTTGCAGGCGAGGCGATCGGTGCCGCCAAGGTCCTGCTGGCGACCAACGGCTTCGCGGCGAACCGCGAGATGGTGCGGGCGAACTGCCCCGAGATCGCCGAGGCGGATTATTACGGCGCCCTCGGCAGCACCGGCGAGGCGGTGGATTGGGGCATGCGGCTTGGCGCCGCCTTGGGCAATATGGCCGCTTATCAGGGCTATGCGGCGGTCGCCTATCCGCAGGGCCAATTGCTGAGTTGGACCACGATCGAGAAGGGCGGAATCCTGGTCGGCGAAGACGGGCGGCGGTTTGGAAACGAGGATGCGGGCTATTCCGGCTTCGCGCCCCAGGTCATGGGCCAAGGCGAGACGGCCTGGGCGGTGATCGACCAGCGTATCCACCAGGTGGCGCTGGCTGAGGAGGAATACGCCGAGATGGCGGGAATGGGCGCGATCCGCTGGGCCGACGACACCCGCGCGCTGGCCGAGGATGCCGGGATCGACCCACTCGGCCTGACCGAGGCGGTTACTACCTACAACGCGGCGGCGCGTGGCCATCTGCCGGACCCGTTCGGGCGCCAGGCCTTCGCGCTCGCCCCGCTGGAGCCGCCCTTCGGCATCGCGGCGGTCAAACCGGGTCTCTTTCACACCCAGGGCGGGCTTCTGGTCGACGAACACGCAAGAGTCCGCCGCGCCGACGGCGGGATCATCCGCAATCTCTTCGCCGGTGGCGGTGCTGCGGCCGGGATAAGCGGGCGCGCGGGGGCGGCAGGCTATGCCTCGGGCAACGGGCTACTGACGGCGCTTGGCCTCGGCTGGATCGCTGGCCGCCGCGCCGCGGCGGAAGCCAAGGGATAGGGTCGCTCGCGATCCGGGGTTGGTGCCCCGGCCCGTCACATCATCAGATTCGGCAGGAACAGCACGATCCCGGGGAACGCGATCAACAGCGCCAAGGTGATCACGTCCAACAGCAGGAAGGGCAGCACCCCCGCGAAGACATCCTCCAGGCTGAGCGGCACCGGCGAGGCCGAGCGCACCACATAGACGTTCAACCCCACCGGCGGGGTGATCAGCGAAATCTCCGCCAGCTTGATCGCGATCACCCCCAGCCAGATCGGGTCGTAGCCGACGCCTGTCATGATCGGGAACATTACTGGCAGGGTCATCACCATGATCGCGATCGGGTCGATCAGCATCCCCAGGACCAGGTAGATCAGGGCGAACGCCATCAGGTAGAGCAAGGGCGGCATGTCCAGCGCCAGCAGCCAGTCCGAGATATCCGCCACCAGCCCCGTATAGGTCAGGAACCGGGCGAACAGCATTCCCCCGATCACGATGATGAAAATGGTCGAGGTGGTAATGCCCGCATCCTTGAAGGTTTCGAGCAGGGTCCGGCGGTTGAACCGGCGCTTGGCGATCACGATCAGGAACGCCCCGAAGGCCCCGACCGCGCCCGCATAGGTCGGCACGAACCAGCCCAGATAGATGCCGCCGATCACCAAGAGGAACAGGAAGCTGATCCCCCAAACCCCTCTCAGCGAGCGCCACTTCTCGGCGGTCGTCACATGGATGTCCGGCACCGGTGCGATCTCCGGGTTGCGCCGGGCGCGCACATGGATCCCGCCCAGATAGATTGCCGCCGACAGCAGGCCCGGGATCAGCCCCGCCACCAGCAAGGGCGCCACCGATTGCTCGGTGATCACCGCGTAGATCACCATCAGGATTGAGGGCGGGATCAGCGAGGCCAGCGTGCCGGAGGCCGCGATGCAGCCCGCGCTTAAGCGTTTATCATAGCCGAACTTGGTCATCTCGGGCATCGCCATCTTGGTGAAGACGGCGGCGTTCACGATGGTCGAGCCGCAGGCGGCGCCGAAGGCGGCCGAGGCCACCGTCGTCGCCATGGCCAGCCCGCCCCGGAACCGCCCCAGCCAGTCATGCGCGGCCTTGTAGAGGTCGGTCGTCAACCCCGCCTGGGTCGCCAGCGCCCCCATCAGGATGAAAAGCGGGATCACCGCCAGGTCGAAATTGTTGGTGGTCGAGAAGGGCAGGGTGGCGAGCTGCGCCCAGGCCGCGTTTGGCCCGATTGTCAGATACATACCCGTCAGCCCGCCCAGGCCCAGCGCCACGCCGATATGAACTCCCATGGCCAGCATAAAGCCCATCATGGCAAGGACGATCACGCCAGTTGTGCCGGGGTCGAGCATGCGCCTCAGTCCTGCCCGCCGGGTTCAAGGCCCGGAATCACCGACTCGTCCTGTTCCAGCGGCTCGCCGGTGAAGACCCGCCGGATGTCGATGATCAGGTCCAGGGCCAGCCGCAACATCAACAGCGCCGTCCCCGCCGCCAGCACGATCCGCGCTGGGTAGAGCGGGAAGCGCACCAGGCCGACCGTGCGTTCGTTGATCTGATAGCTGTATTCCGCCTCCATCTTGGCCTGCCACAGCAGCAGCCCGAAAAAGACCAGCGCGGCGACGTCGGCAAACACGTCCATCGCAGCCTGGGCCTGCGGCCCCACGCGCGCATGCAGCAGCTCGACCCGGATATGGGCGCGCCGGATCTGCGCATAGGTCAGCGCGCCGAAGACGATCAGCACCATGGTCGATTCGGTGATCTCGTAGGGGCCCGGAACGGGGACGTGCAGCACCTGCGTGCCGACGATGTCGGCGACGCCCAGGAACATCGACAGCAGCATTCCCAGCCCGCCGATCAGGAGGACGACCAGGGCCACGCGCTCGATGATTGCGGAGATCAGCTTCATGGGGCCAGGTCGCCCCACCACGTCATGCCACGGCTTGACCGGGGCATCCCGGATTGCCCGGTCAAGCCAGGCAACAATGTTGGACTCGCGATTTCGTTCATCGGAACGAAAAGCGCGGCGACACCGGGCCGCCGCGCCATTTCATCCGAGCGCGCTCAATTGCCGATCATGCCGCGCCAGAAGTCGGCGACCTCTTGGGCCCGATCGCCCTCGCCCTCGGCGGCGCGGGCATCGACCCAGGTCTGCAGCATGTCGGGCGCGGCGGCGCGCCACTTTTCCATCTCGCCGTCCTGCATCGGCTTGATCACGGCGCCAGCGGCCATCATCGCCTCGCCCGCCGCTTCCTCGGCCGCCTCGATGTCCGAGATATAGGCCTTGCCCGCCTTCTCGGCCTCTTCCAGCATGATCGCCTGGATGTCCGCCGGCAGGCTGTCCCAGGTCTTCTGACCGATGACCAGCAGGTGACCGGTGATCGACATGGCGGGGCCGCAGCTGAACTCGCCGACTTCGTAGACCTTGATCGCGTTGATGTTGCCGCGGTTGATGAAGGAGTAGTCCAGCGTGCCCCGCTGCACCGCCTCGTAGATGTCGCCGAAGCCGACCGAAACCGGGACCGCGCCCACCGCCTCGAAGATCTTCGGAATGTCGGCGCCGAAGCTGCGGATTTTCTTTCCCTGCAGCCCTTCAACCGTATCACAGGTCCCATCGGGCCCTGTCATGTAGTAAGAGCCAAGAGGTTGATGGAAAAGGAACTTTACGTTGAACTTGTCGAGCTCCTCCTGGAAGACCGGCAACGCCTTGTAGGCGGCGGCCGAGACCTCCATCGCCTGGCGCGGCGAGTTGAAGATGAAGGGCACCTGGTAGGCTTTCCAGAACAGAAGCTGGTCCGGGTAATAGCCCGGCACCACGGCCGCCATGTCGATGGCGCCGCGCCCGGCGAGCGTCATCAGCTCGTTGCCCTTGCCGAGGCCACCCGCGAAGGTAATCTCGATCTCGACACGGCCGCCGGTGCGCTCCTTGACTGCGGCGGCGAAGTCCTTCTCGACCTGGACGAAGGGGGTGTTCGGCAGATAGTGGCCCCAGCGTAGTTTGAACTCCTGAGCGTGTGCCGAGCTTGCGGCAATCGCCAGCGCACCGAAAGCGGCCATGGCCTTCATGGTCTTCGTGATCATGTTTCTCTCCCTTTTTCTGTTGGTCCTTGGGGCCTTAGACCCGGCACATCGCTGCGCGAGCCGGCCTGGTCCGGCACGGCAGCGGCTGTTGGGTTGACAGTCTTGCGAGGCTTGTGTGCCTCTGTCAACGCAATGCCGGGTATGCAAAAGACGCGGGACGCACCGATCACGAGGGCGATGTGAACAGCGAAGAAGTCGATTGGCGGGTTGTCCTCGACCGGCTGGCCCAGCGCCGGTCCTGCCGCGATTTCGATGGCTCGCCGATCGACCAAGAGACACTGGCGGCGATCGTGCGCGACGGCACCGAGGCGCCGTCGTCCTGCAACCAGCAGAACTGGCATTTTATCATCATAACCGACCGGGACCGGCTTACCGAGGCCTGCGAGATCAGCGGCGGGAACCACCACTTCGCCGAATGCTCGGCATTGATCTATCTGACGTTCCAGAAGGGCTGGACGCACGGAAATTTCTCGATCGTCCAATCAGTTGCGGGCGCGTGTTACCATATGATGCTCAGCGCGCATCTGCGCGGGTTCCAATGCATCTGGAATGCTGGGATCGGCAATCACGGCTCGCTGCGCCGGATGCTGGACCTGCCGGAGATCTTCGAGCTGCAGGGCGCGTTGGCCATTGGCCGGGCGAAACCCAGCGCCCCACCGATGAAGGCCCCGCGCCGGCCCTTTGCCGAGGTCCATTCCTGGGAACGGTTCAAGCGGCCCTCGCGCTCCGTCTATCCAGTGAAACCGGCCCGGCGCTATCCGTTCTTTCGCATCCGCAACGATGACAACCCTTTCGCCCAGTGGAACCCAGGGTCGTGGAGCTGCGAGGCGCTCGGCGACTTTCGCGGGCTTTCGGTCTGGGCCAAGTCACCTTTGGCCGGCGTCTATGTCTCGCGCCGCCAGGGCGCGGCGACGGAAGTGGAACTGGGCTTGCTGCCACATTTCGAACCGGGCGCGGCGATCGCCGAGGTCATGCCCTGGGGAGGCACCTACACGGCGGCGCTTCGCCGGCATCTGGGGCCGTACATAGACATCCACCTAGCCGAGCTGTCCCAGCACAATTTGAGCTTCATCGACGAACGGATGCGCCAGGAGGGGCTGGAGCCAGTACGCCATGAGGGGCTGATCAAGAACGGTGTGCTGCCCCTGGCCGACGTCTCGATGGACGCGGTGATCCTACCTCAGGTGCTGGAGCATTGCCCCGCGCCGGAGCGGATGCTGGACGAGGCCGTCCGCGTGCTCAAACCCGGCGGCGCGCTGGTGATCAGCGCCCGCAACCTCCTGTCGCGTTACGGCTGGCGGTGGGCGCGGATCGAGCGGCGGGCCCAGATCCCGAACCAAGGGCCGTTTCACCCGATCCCCGCATTTCGCCTGCGGAAATGGCTCGCTGCCCGGTTCCAGATCGAAAGGGAAGTCGGCATCGGCCGCCAGGCGGTGGAAGACGCCGAGATGCTCACCGGAAACCGCCGCTTCTTCGGCCGCCTCTTCGCCGCCAGATGTATCCGTCCATAACTCCCGTAGGGTGCGCATTCATGCGCACCATGGTGCGCTGGGGAGGGTGCGCATGAATGCGCACCCTATGGTGGGCCGCCTCCAATTTCCCGTGCCTGATCCCGGACGCCGATGGGCAACGTTCCAACAGCTTGGCGAGGCCCCGGATCAAGTCCGGGGCAAGGAGAGGATCACCCCAACCGCCGGGCGACGAACCGACCGTGTCCGACCGCGTCGTCCTGCAAGGCGCCGTCGCGCAGGACAAACCGGCCACGGCTGAGCGTATGGATCACCCGGCAGGCCATCTCGTGGCCCTCGTAGATCGAATAGCCGGCGTCGGTGGCCAGCGCCGGCTTGTCGACCGTCCAGCGGGCGTTCATGTCGAGCAAGGTCAGGTCCGCATCCGCGCCCGGCCGGATCGCGCCCTTGTCCGCGAGACCCATGACCCGCGCCGGGTTTGCCGTCACCATCTCGACCAGGCGCTCAAGCGGTATTCGGCGCTTCACATGCCCCTCGGTGATCAGCGCCGGCAGGAAGGCGTCGAGACCGGGGAAGCCCGGCTGTGCCTTCCAGATGCCGCCCTCCTTCGAGGCGACGGGCCGGTGGATGTGGTCGGTGCCGATCGTGTCGATATGACCCTCCGCGATTCCGCGCCACAGCGCCTCGCGGTCCTGCGCCGTCCGCAGCGGCGGATTGACCTTGGCGATCGCACCCAGCTCGCTGGTCTCGTCATGGGTCAGGTAGTGGATGCAGGTCTCGATGCTCACCTGGCTGCCGGCGCCACGTTGGCGCAGCGCCGCCTCCAGCGCTTCGGCCGAGGATGTGTGGACCCCGTGGACCGGCGTCCCAGTGATCCGCCCAAAATAGCAGGCCCGGCTCAGCGCCTCGGCCTCGACAAAGGGTGGCCGGGTCGCGTTCCAGGTGGCGAGCCCGCCCTTGCCCTCGGGGTCTGCCGCCAGCACCCGGTCGCGCAGCACCCAGGCGACCTCGATATTCTCGGGATGCGGGCAAAGCATCCCGCCGTGCGCGGCCAGCTGCTCGAGCAGGCGGTAGAGGAACCCGTCATCCACCCCCGGCAGCCCCAGCCGCGCGCCCTCGTCGCCCCGGATGTTCATGAACAGCTTCGCGGTCGGCACGCCGCGCGCAATGTAGTCCGGCAGCTCGGCCAGTTGCGCATCCGTGGCGATGACGAAATGCAGCCCGAAATCGATCCGCGCCCCGGCTTGCGTGACGGCGATCAGCTCGTCGAAGACCGCCCCATAGGGCTCGGCGCTCATCACATAAGGGATAAAACATGTGACACCGCCCAGCGCTGCCGCGCCCGTTTCGCTGATTGCGTCTTCCGGCACCCGAGGCCGCGAAATGTCGTTGTCATGGCCCAGATGCAAGTGAGCATCGATGGCGCCGGGCAGCACGGTCAGGCCGGTAAGCCGCACCTCCTCGACTGCGGCGGCGCCCGCTCCGGGTGCGGTGATCTCGGCAATTCGTCCGTCCGCGATCAGGATATCGGCCTCGGCCAGCCCACGCTCCGGCAACAAAACCGTCCCGCTGGTCAACTTCAGTTCGATCTCGGTCACGGCGTTCAATCCCCATGTAGGGTGGGTGCTCCGCACCCACCGTGCGCCTGCCATTGAGGGCCAGTGCGCGTCCGCCGGTCAAGCATGCTCGTTATTGACAGGCGCCCGCCCACGCGGCTCAGCTTGGGCCATGACCCGGCCAATCATCCTCTACGAGAACCTGCGCACGGTCGCCTATGCGCCCTTCTACCTGGCGATCGAGCGTGGTGACTGGGCGGCCGAGGGGGTCGAGGTCGACGTGCGCCTCTCGCCCGAGCCGGTGGAAACCGCGCAAGGCCTGCTCGACGGCCGCGCCGATGTCTCATGGGGCGGGCCGATGCGGGTGCTGCTGCATCACGACCGCGACCCGGATTGTCCGCTGGTCTGCTTCGGTCAGGTGGTGGCCCGCGATCCGTTCATGCTGGTCGGGCGCCGCTTCCGGCGCCGGTTTCAGTTGACCGACCTGAAGGGCCTGCGCATCGCGGTCGCCAGCGAGGTGCCGACGCCTTGGATGTGCTTCCAGGACGATCTGCGCCGGGCGGGCATGGATCCAGCCACGATCAATCGCGCCGCCGACGCGCCGATGGCGCGGAACCTCGAACGGCTCGCGCGCGGCGAGGTCGACGTGGTGCAGGTCTTCGAGCCCTACGCAGCGATTGCCCAGCATGATGCGGTCGGCCACCTCTGGCGGCGTTTCGCCACGCGTGGGGATCTGGGATATACGTCGTTCTATGCGACGAGGGACTTCGTCGAGGGGAACCGCGGGACCTGCATCGGGCTTCTGCGCGGCATCCACCGGGCCGTTGACGCGCTCTATACCCAGCCCCTGAAGACCACTGTCGCCGCCATCGCGGGTTATTTCCCGGACCTGCCGCGCCCGGTCCTGACCCGCGCAATCCGGGGCTACCGGGATTCCGGACTTTGGGCGCACAGCACTGAGCTCCCGGTCCACGCAGTTGCCGCACTCAAGGCCGCGCTCTTGTCCGGCGGGCTTATCACGCGGGATGTTCCCTATGACCGGATCGTGGACGATACGCTCTGGCGCGCCGCGGAATTGGGGGACGTGTCATGACCGGACGTATCCCCGCGATCGATATCGGCCCGTTTCTGGCCGGCGATCCAGCGGGCAAGAGCGCGGTCGCGGCCGAGGTCCGCCGTGCCTGCGAGGAGATCGGGTTCCTCGTGATCTCGGGCCACGGCCTGCCCGCCGAGACGGTGGAGAGGATGGTCACGCGGGGCTTCGCCTTTTTCGACCAACCGGACGAGGTAAAGCAGCGATGGCACCCGACGGGCGACGCCAAGCAGCGCGGCTATCACGGGGTCGCCACGCGCGGCCTCTCGGCAACGCTGGGCAAGGATGCACCGAAGGATCTGCGCGAAAGCCTGTTCCTGGGCCCGCTCGACGACCACGCGGCGGCTTATGCCCATATCCCGGAAGCGCGCACAGCCTACGCGCCGAACCTGATCCCGGACCAGCCCGCCGGAATCGACGATGCCCTTATCGCCATTTATCGCGCCTACGAACGCCTGGCCGCCGACCTGCTGTGCATCTTCGCCGTGGCGCTGGAGATGCCCGAGGACCATTTCGCGCCGCTGATCGACCGGCATTTCTCGATCCTCAGCGTGCATCACTATCCGGCGCTCAGCGAGCCGCCCCTGCCGGGCCAGCTGCGCACCGGCGAGCACACCGATTACGGAGCGTTGACGATCCTGGCCGCGACCGAGGCGCGCGGCGGGCTGGAGGCGCAAAGCCCGGACGGCACCTGGCTCAGCGTTATCCCGGGCCCCGGCGAATTGGTGGTGAACCTGGGCGACATGATGCAGCGCTGGACCAATGACCGCTGGGTCTCGACGCTGCATCGCGTGGCGGTGCCCGAAAACCTCAACGACGCGGCAAGCCGGCGGATGTCGATCGGCTATTTCATGCATCCGAACTATGATGCCCAGATCGCCTGCATCCCGACCTGCCTGGCCCCCGGCGAGAAGCCGAAATACCTGCCGATCACCGCCGGCGGCCACATCCGCGCCAAGATCGAAGCCAGCCATAAGGGCTGAGGTTCAGGCGCGGATCGTCTGGCTTAGCCCGGTGATCTTCTCCGCTCCATCGAGCGCCATCATCGCGTCCCAGACCTCCGCCGCTTTCGCCTCGGGCCATTGCCGGGTCGTCAACGACAGGTATTTTTCCCTGATTTCATCGACCTGGTAAGGGTCCTCGAAATCCCCGCGATTGGTTTCGGTCTCGGCGGCAAGCGTCGTTCCGTCCGTCAAATGCACGGTGACCCGTGCCGGGCGGAAGTCGGGCAGGGCTGTCGACATGGCCGGATCCTCGCGCACGGTCACGCGCGCGGCCAGCGCGCGGATCGCCTCGTCGGTCACCTTGTCGATGGTGAAACTGCCGACCCTGCTGTTGCCGTTTACGATCGTGGTGGCCAGCGCGAAGGGGACCGAGAACTTGCCCGCCAGTACGTTCCTAGGGCGCTGGTCAGACAACTCGGCCGCCAGCCAGTAGCTCTCGACCTCGATACGGTCGATCTGGTCGGGGTCCAGCGGTTGGGCGGCCTCGGCCTGGATCATCTCCAGCGCATCCAGTGCGGCGTGGTTATAGCGGCAGCAGGCATGCATCTTGAAATAATTGCGCAGCACTTCCCACCGCGTGCCAAGCGCGTCGGTCATCGCCGCCTCGTCGAGCTGTTCCGAAACGACTTTGCCAAAAACATGCGATATCCCGTTGATTTCGCCGCAAACACCGGCGTCAAGCAGGTCATGCACCAGCACGCCCATCTGCCCCGACACCCCGGCGAAAAGGTTCCGGACCGTGCCGCCCTCCAGCATCGTGCGCCGGCTGGTAGCGAGCCCCAGATTCGAGGCGACGTTCATCGCCGCGCGCATCCGGCCCGCGTCGGCACCGGCCAGCCGCTGCACCGCGACCGCCGCGGCGACCGAGCCCCAGGTGCCGTGCGGATGCATGGTCGGGCGCAGGCTGGCGGCGATGCCGATCCGGGCGCCGATCTCGTAGCCGATCGCGACGGCGGCGATCAGGTCGCGGCCAGTGGCGCCGTGCGCCTCGGCAAAGGAGAAGGCGGCGGGGAAGGCGTGAATCCCGGGGTGGCCGCGGCAGAACTGATTGCCCTCGTCCATCTCCAGCCAGGTGCCCGCCGTGCCGTTCAGAAGCGCGGCTTGAGCGGGCGGCGCAGTCAGCCCGGTACCGATCACACTGGCCGTGCCGCCGGTCGCCAGGCGCCGGGCCAGCGCCGCCGGTTCCGCCTCGGCCGCGCCGCCGGCAATCGCGCCGATACAATCGGCCATGATCACCTTGGTGCGCTTCACCGCGTCCGTCGGCAGATCGGCACTGGGGAAACTCGCGGCGAACTCGGCGATTTCCGTCAGATAATCCACGTTCTTATCCTCCCCGATCGCCGCCATTTCCGGCAGGCGGGTGCCATGCCATGGACGTTGTGCAAAAAATTCTCATAACCGTTCGGAGACGACAACTCCGGGAAAAGGACCGGCGATGGCTGCGCTGCGCACACGGCTGACGGAAGACCGTATCCTGGTCGCGCCCGGCATCTTCGACGCGCTGACCGGGCTGATCGCCGAACAGGCTGGGGCCGAGGCGCTCTACCTCTCGGGCGCCTCGATCGCCTATACCCGCTTTGGGCGGCCCGATATCGGCCTCGTTTCGATGACCGAGGTGGCCGACACCGTGGCCGCGATCCGCGACCGGGTCGAGGTGCCGCTGATCGTCGACGCGGATACCGGATTCGGCAATGCGTTGAATGTGCAGCGCACTGTCAGGCTGTTCGAGCGGATGGGCGCCAATGCGCTGCAGCTCGAGGACCAGACCTTGCCCAAGCGCTGCGGGCATTTGGACGGCAAGACCCTGGTCCCGGCCGCCGAGATGCAGGGCAAGATCCGCGCGGCGTTGGATGCTCGCGACAGCGCCGAGACCCTGATCATCGCCCGGACCGACGCGATCGCAGTCGAAGGCATCGACGCCGCCCTCGACCGGGCCGACAGCTACGCCGAGGCCGGAGCCGATATCCTTTTCGTCGAGGCGCCGCAATCGGCCGAGCAGATCGGCGCCATCATGTCCCGCCTGAAGGCCGTGGCGCCGCTGATGGCCAACATGGTCGAGGGCGGCAAGACACCGGTCATGCCGGCGGACGAGTTGCAGAACCTCGGCTATTCCCTGGTGATCTTCCCGGGCGGTGCGGTGCGCGCGCTTGCCGCCCAGGCGCAGCGCTACTATGCCAGCCTGCTCGCCAGCGGTTCTAATGCGGAGATGGGTGAAGCTATGTTCGATTTCGGCGGCCTGCAGGGCCTGATCGGGACGGACGAGATGCTGGAGCTCGGCCGGAAATACGACCCGGAGGCCGGGACGTGAGTCTCGACCCCGTCACACTGGCGGTGCTCAAGGGCCGGCTCGAGCAGATCGCCGACGAGATGGACGCGACCCTCTTCCGCTCGGCCTTCAACCCGATCATCGCCGAGGCCCATGACGCCAGCCACGGGATCTATCACGCCGAAACCGGCGAAACGCTGGTTCAGGGCAAATCCGGCCTGCCGATCTTCGTCGGTGTTATGGCTTTCGGGGTCAAGGCGGTGATCGACAAGGCCGCGCGCGATGGCGGCCCGGCGGATGGCGACGTCTGGATCTTCAACGACCCATATGACGGCGGCACGCATCTCAGCGACCTGCGCCTGGTGCGCCCCTATTTCCGCGACGGCCAGGTCTTTTGCTGGCTCGCCTCGGTCGGGCATTGGCATGACGTCGGCGGCAACGTGCCGGGGAACTACAACCCGGCCGCGACCGAGTGCTTCCAGGAGGGTGTGCTGATCCCGCCCGTAAAGCTCTACGACCGGGGCGACTACCGCCAGGACGTAGTCGATATCCTGATGGCGAATTCCCGGCTGCCGGGCTCGGCCTATGGCGATCTCAACGGCCAGATCAATGCGCTGGACCTGGGCGTCAAGCGGATGGACGCCCTGCTCGGGGAATATGGCGACGACACGGTCGCCGGAGCCTTGGGCGAGCTGAAGGCGAGGGCGGCGCAACTGATGCGGGCCGAGATCGCGGCCCTGCCGGATGGCACGGTTTCCGCCGAGGACTGGTTGGACAATGACGGGACCGTCGACCGGCCCCTGAAGGTCGCGCTGGACCTGACCATCGACGGCGACCGGATGGTGATGGATTTCACCCGCTCGGCGCCGTCCTGCCGGGGACCGGTCAACATCTCGCGCTCGACCACGATCGCCGCCTGCTACGTGGCGCTGAAGCACGTCTTTGGCGACGTGCCGGCGAATGCGGGGGTGCTCGAGCCGATCGAGTTCCGCATCGCCGAAGGCTCGATCCTGGCGGCCGAGGCGCCGAAGCCGGTCGGCGGCTATACCGAGACGATCCTGCGGCTGATCGATCTGGTGTTCCAGACCGTGGCCCAGATTGCGCCGGAGCGCTCGAACGGCTGTGCCTACGGCACGATCAACGCGCTCTCGATCGCCGGGCACCGCCAGGACGGGCGGCGCTGGGTCATGTTCTCGTTCTTCGGCGGCGGCCATGGGGGGCACCCTCAGGGCGATGGGCTGAACCACGGCAACGCGCCAATCTCGACCGCGACGATCCCGCCCTTGGAAATCCTGGAGGCCGCCTATCCGGTGAAGTTCACCCAATGGGCGCTGCGGCCGGATTCGGGCGGGCAGGGGCGCCATCGCGGGGGCTTGGGCGCGATCTACGAGATCGAATTGCTCGAGGAGGAGGCGACCTGCTTCCTGTTCGGCGACCGGGGAAAGTTCCCCCCGCGCGGCGTCGTGGGCGGTGGCGACGCCGCGATGACCCGGTTCACTTTCCCCAGGCCGGATGGACCAACGCACCCGCCGATGGCCTCGAAAATCGTCGACGTGCCGCTAAAGCGTGGCGACCGAGTGCGGCTGGAGACGCCCGGCGGCGGCGGTTATGGCGATCCGGCAGACCGGCCCGGCGAGGCATGGGACCACGACCAGGCACTCGGCTACGTGAGCCGGTCCAGATGACCGGCCGCTACGTCATCGGCGTCGACGTGGGCGGCACGTTTACCGACATATTTGTCTGGGACGAGGTTGCGGGAGCGGTGCGGACCGGCAAGGTTCCCTCGACAAAGGAAGACCAGTCGCAGGGCTTTATCCAAGGCATCGCGGCTCAGATCGGTGACATGGCCGATATTGCCACCGTGATCCACGGCACAACTGTCGGCACCAATGCGCTGCTGGAGCGCAAGGGCGCCAAGACCGGCCTGATCACCTCGGCCGGTTTCGGCGACGTGCTCGAGATGCGCCGCCGTGACCGGCCCCGGACCTGGGGCCTGTGGGGCCAGTTCGAACCTGTGATCAGCCGCGATCTGCGCTGGGAAATCCCGGAGCGCACCCACGCGGACGGCACGGTGCACACTGCCATAAACCCTGAAAGTGTGGCGGACGCGGCCGCGATTCTGCGCGACACGGGCTGCCAAGCGGTCTGCGTCTTTTTCATCAACAGCTACGCCAATGCCGCGAACGAGGCTGCGGCGGCCGAGGCCGTGCGCGCGGTCTGGCCCAACGCTTACGTCACCGTCTCGACCGAGATCATCCCCGAGATCCGAGAATTCGAGCGCGCCTCGACCGCGGCGCTAAACGCCTATCTCCAACCGGTCGTCTCGTCCTACCTGGATCGGCTCGAGGGCGCGCTGGCTGGGCGCGGCGCGGATGGCGACGTGCTGATCGTGCAGTCGAATGGCGGCGTGATGGCGGTCGAGACCGCGAAGCGGTTCCCCGTGCGCACCGCGCTCTCGGGCCCCGCGGCCGGTGTAATAGCGGCCCGTTCCATCGCCAAGGCCGCCGGCTTCGAGAACGTGATCACCTGCGACATGGGCGGCACCTCGTTCGATGTTTCGCTGATCGCCGATGGCGAGGCGGCGCTGGCCGCGCAAACCGCCATCGATTTCGGCATGGCCGTGCGCACACCGATGATCGAGATCACCACCATCGGCGCGGGTGGCGGTTCGATCGCCTGGGTCGATGCGGGCGGCATCCTGCAGGTCGGGCCGGAATCCGCAGGGTCCGATCCGGGGCCTGCCTGCTATGGGCTCGGTAATGACCGCCCCACCGTGACCGACGCGAACCTGGTGCTGGGCCGGATCAACGCGGACCGGCCCATCGGCGGCAAGCTCGACCGGCTCGATGTCGCGGCGGCCGAGGCCGCGATCCGGACCCATATCGCCGAACCGCTGGGCCTCGACCCATTGGATGCCGCCGAGGCGGTTCTGCGGGTCGCCAATGCCAAGATGGCGGGCGCCATCCGGCTGGTGTCTATCGAGCGGGGACATGACCCGGCCAAATTCGCGGCCATGCCCTTTGGCGGCAGCGGTGCGCTCCACGCAGGCGCTTTGATGCACGATGTCGGCCTGGGCGCGGCCCTGGTGCCGCGCTTCCCGGGCGTCACTTCGGCGCTCGGCTGCGTGGTGGCGGACATGCGCCATGACCGGGTGCAGACGGTCAACCGTTTGCTCGGCGATCTGGACTGCGCCGCGCTCGAATTTGAAATGCGGGCCGTCGCCGAGGAGACCGAGGCGCTGCTTGGCCGCGCGGGCGTCGGGTTCGAGCGGATCGATCAACACTTCGAGCTCGACATGCTCTATCTGGGCCAGACCCACACGGTGGCGGTGCCGCTGAGCCTCGACGGACCGCTTTCGCCAGACGCAGTGCAAAAGGCGTTCGATTCCGCTTACCTGCGCGCCTATGGGCGGCTTCTAAAGGCGATCCCGGCCCGGGTGCTGAATTACCGTGTCTCGGTGACCGGGCGGCGGCCCCATTTCGACATGCGCGTGTTCGCCCCGCCCGAAGGCCGGGTTGAGAATTGCCAGCGCGGCACCCGCCAGATCCGTTTCGATGGAGCCGACATGTCCGCGCCCGTCTACGAGCGGCTCGACCTGCCCGAGGGCGCCGCGATCCCGGGACCGGCCTTGCTGGAGCAGCCGGACACCACGATTTTCATCGATCCTGGGCTTGTCGGTCGGATCGACCGGTTCGGCAACATCACAATCACCCGGGGAGACGCCGATGCAGCCGATTGATGCCGCGACCACCGCCCTGGTGCTGGTCGACCTGCAGAACGATTTCCTTCACCCGCAAGGCGCCTATGGCCGGGCTGGGCAGACCTCGGCTGATATCGCCGCTTTGCCCGGGCGCCTTGGCCTCCTGGCCGATGCCCTGCGCCAGGCCGATGGCTGGATCGTCTCGACCCATTTTACCTTGGTCCCTGGCAAGGACGGCGAGCCCTTCATCCTCGATCACCTGAAAAAGCTCCGCCCCTTCCTGGCCAAGGGCGACTTCGAGCCCGGCGGCTGGGGGCACGCCCTGGTCGATGAATTGCAGCCCGCGGATCTGAACGTCGAGAAGGTCGCCTATTCCGCCTTCTACATGAGCCGGATGGAATTCGTGCTGCGCCGCGCCGGGATCGAGACACTGATCTTCGGCGGCATCGTCACCAATGGCGGCGTCGCCTCGACCGTGCGCGACGCCCATGTGCGGGATTTCCGCACCGCCGTGCTCTCCGACGGCTGCGCCGCCTTCAACGCGCAGGTGCACGAGACCGCGATTGCCGATCTGGGCACGGTCTCGAACGTGATGACTTGTGCCGAGGCACTGGCCTGGATCGAAGGGCGGTGATGGTGATCTCTCCAAATGTCCCGGGCTTGCCCCGGGATCTCGATGAGCGGCGCGCTGCCGCCGTAGGGTGGGCTCGGCAGAGCCCACCGTCGAATCGTAAGCCCCTGCAAGGTGAGCTCGTGCGAGCCCACCCTACGGCACGGGAGCGGGCACTTTGGTAGAGATTGCCCCACCGCTCGACACCCATGACATCGAGACCGGCGTTGTCATCATCGGTGGCGGCGCCTGCGGCCTGGTCGCTGGGCTGCGCGCGCTTGAAGCTGGGGCCGAGGTCATCGTTCTTGAACGCGACCCTCGGCCGATGGGGTCGACCTCGATGTCCTCGGGGTTCATCCCCGCCCCCGGCACCCGGTTCCAGCGGGCCATCGGGGTCGAGGAAACGCCACAGGATTTCGCCCGCGACATCCAGAAGAAGGCGGCGATGGGCGCCGATCCGGCCATTGTCGAGGCGGTGACCCGTGAGATTGGGCCGACGCTGGAATGGCTGGCGGACGCCCATGGCCTGGAATGGCAGGTGCTGGACGATTTCCTCTATCCCGGCCATTCGACGCACAGGATGCACGCGGTGCCCGAGAAGACCGGTATCGGCTTGATGACGCGCTTGATGGCAGCGGCGCAAGCTGCGGGGCTGACCGTGGTGACCGGTGCGCGGGCGGATACGCTCCATACCGATGGCGACCGCATCACCGGGGCCAGCCTGACCCGCCCGGACGGCGCGACCGAGAGCATTGCCTGCCGCGCCGTCGTCCTCGCCTGCAACGGCTATGGCGGTAACCCGGGCCTGGTGTCGGAGAATATTCCGGAGATCGCCGGCGCTCTTTATTTCGGTCATCCGGGCAATACCGGTGACGCAGTGGTCTGGGGCAGGGCGCTGGGCGCCGCCACCAAGGACCTGACCGCCTATCAGGGCCACGGGTCGTTGGCCCATCCCCACGGCATCCTGATCACCTGGGCGCTGATGATGGAGGGGGGCATCCAGGTCGACGCGCGAGGGCGCCGATTCTCGAACGAGCACGAGGGCTATTCCGAACAGGCGGTCAAGGTGCTCTCCCAGCCCGGCGCCGTGGCCTGGAATATCTACGACGAACGA
Organism: Paracoccaceae bacterium; assembly: GCA_029862205.1. Classification (GTDB taxonomy): domain Bacteria; phylum Pseudomonadota; class Alphaproteobacteria; order Rhodobacterales; family Rhodobacteraceae; genus Thermohalobaculum. Next base: position 17,514 of record JAOTXT010000035.1, on the reverse strand, counting down.
TTGCACCAAATGGGTCTCGGCTTCCCCGATTACCGTGCGGCGGCCGAGGCGGGGGCCATCCACTCCGGGCCGGACGCGGCGGCACTCGCCCAGGCCACGGGCCTGACGGAGGATGCTTTGAGGCAGACGATCGGCGAGGTGACGGCGTATCGCGCGGACGATGCGCCGGACCCATTCGGGCGCGATTTCAGCACCAAGCCGGCCCTCGAAGCGCCATTCTATGCGGTCAAGGTGACTGGCGCCTTGTTCCACACCCAGGGCGGCCTGGTGATCGACGCCGCTGCGCGGGTGCTGCGGTCCGATGGCACGGCGCTCCCCAATCTCTACGCGGGCGGCGGCGCTGCCTGTGGTGTCTCGGGCGCCCGGGTCGAGGGGTATCTGTCGGGCAACGGCCTGCTGACTGCCGTGGCGCTCGGCGCCATCGCCGGCCGGTCGGCCGCCGCTTGATCGCGGGGCCGCCTCTAACCGGCGCACGCTTTCGGCGCCCTGGTTTTCCCGGCTGCGCAAGTGGCCCTGCACAACATTGAGAATTGGCTCCATATATCCTTCAGGAAACGCAAAAATCGATACCAAAACGTTGGATTTCCAGATTGCCGCCACGAGACCCACTGGCTAAGGTGGCGCCCAATCAGGGAACCCTCTTCGGGAAATCAAAGAATGTTCACGACCAATCCCTTCGCCGAGCTTTCCGCCACGATTCCCAGCGGTCTCATGCAGGCCTACGTGATCCTGATGATCCTGCTGGTCGTGGGCGGCACGCTCTACGATGTCTGGCACAAGGGCAGCGCGAAATATTTCTTCGACAACTGGAACCGCACCCAGGACAAGGGAGCCCGCCCGATCGGCGGCGGCGAGGTGGCCTCGCTGGCGGTTCAGACCGTTGCGAAGGATGTGCTGACGTCGGCCGAGTTCTGCAACCGGGACCGCCGGATCGCCCATCTGCTGACCATGTATGGCTTCATTCTGTATCTGATCGCAACGATCAGCCTGGTCTTCGGGGGCGCCGAGGCGTCCAGTTTCATGATCTTCCTCTGGTATGTCGGCGCGCTGATGGTCTGCGGCGGGGGGTATTGGTTCTGGTTCTTCATCAGGGTCGATGTCGCTGCAGAAGGGCACTCGCCGTTCCGGCTGGTCCGGGCGGATCTTTTCGTCCTGTCGCTGCTCGGCACGGTCACATTTGGGATCCTATGGGGTATCGGCCAGAGCGTCGGTGGCAGTGCGCTGACGGTGATCTTTCTGATCCTCTACGTGATCGCGGCTACGGTGCTCTTTGGCTCGGTGCCTTGGTCGAAGTTCGCGCATATGTTCTTCAAGCCTGCAGCTGCATTCGAAAAGCGGGTGGCAAAGGCCAACGGCTCGGCGATGAACCTGCCAACACTGACCCGTGACGATCCCGAGCAACAGCGGCGGCATTCGATGGAACTTCTGCGCGACGCTCCGATGGATATGGGGCTTGGCATCAAGCGCGAAGTCCCCCGTCACTACTAGTGCGCCACTACTAATCGGCTGATCGCAACAACGATCCGAAAAGACAGGGAACCGGTTCATGCCAACTTTCGTCTATATGACCCGATGTGACGGGTGCGGACATTGCGTCGACATCTGCCCCTCGGACATCATGCACATCGACAAGACCACGCGCCGCGCATACAACATCGAACCCAGCATGTGTTGGGAGTGCTATTCCTGCGTGAAGGCTTGCCCGCAGAATGCAATTGACGTGCGCGGTTATGCGGATTTCGCACCGCTCGGTCACAGCGTCCGCGTCGATCGTGATGAGCAAAAAGGCACGATCGCTTGGCGGATCAAGTTCCGCGACGGGACCGAAAAGAACTTCCTTTCACCGATCACTACGAAGCCCTGGGGCCGCGACATCCCGCAGCTTGCCGAGGCTCCCGGGCCCAGCCAGGAAATGCGCGACAGCCAGCTTCTTTACAGCGAGCCCAACTACCTACGCATGGATGACGGTGACCTACACACGCTGGAATCGAACGGGCTCACGATGAAAAAAGGCGTGTACTACTGATGGCTCACAAAACGATTGTCGAGGACGGCATCGACATTTTGGTGGTCGGTGCGGGTCTGGGCGGCACGGGTGCCGCATTCGAGGCCCGCTATTGGGGCCAGGACAAGAAGATCGTCATTGCCGAGAAGGCCAATATCGACCGCTCGGGCGCCGTCGCTCAAGGCCTCTACGCGATCAACTGCTACATGGGGACGCGCTGGGGCGAGAATAATCCCGAAGACCACGTCCGCTACGCCCGCATCGACCTGATGGGTCTGGTGCGCGAGGACCTGCTTTTCGACATGGCGCGTCACGTGGACAGCACGGTGCACCAGTTCGAAGAATGGGGCCTGCCGATCATGAAGGATCCGGAAACGGGGCAATATCTTCGTGAGGGCCGTTGGCAGATCATGATCCACGGCGAGTCCTACAAGCCGATCGTGGCCGAGGCTGCCAAGAAGTCGGCTGACGAAGTTTTCAACCGGATTTGCGTCACCCACCTGTTGATGGACGAAAGCAAGGAGAACCGGGTTGCCGGCGCTGTCGGCTTCAACGTGCGCACGGGAAACTACCACGTCTTTAAGTCCAAGACCGTGATCTGCAGCGCCGGTGGCGCATCCAACATCTTCAAGCCGCGTTCGGTTGGCGAAGGCTCGGGCCGGACCTGGTACGCGCCGTGGTCGTCGGCCTCGGCCTACGGGCTGTTGATCGACGCTGGCGCCAAGATGACCCAGATGGAAAACCGGATCGTTTTGGCGCGCTTCAAGGACGGCTACGGGCCGGTCGGTGCCTACTTCCTGCACCTCAAGACCTATACCCAGAACGGCGTTGGCGAGGAGTACGAATCCAAGTGGTTCCCCGAGCTGCAGAAGATGGTCGGCAAGGAGTACCTGGATCCGGAAGCATCACACCTGACACACCGGCCTATTCCGACCTGTCTGCGCAATCATGCGATGATCAGCGAGATGAACGCGGGCCGCGGGCCGATCCACATGGTGACCATGCATTCCTTCCAGGACCCGCACCTGGAAGAGGTCGGCTGGGAAAACTTCCTCGGCATGACCATCGGCCAGGCGGTTCTGTGGGCCTCCACGGATGTGGACCCCAAGAACGAGAACCCCGAACTGACCACGTCGGAACCTTATGTCATGGGCTCTCATGCGACCGGCAGCGGCGCATGGTGCTCGGGTCCGGAGGATGTATCACCGGACGAGTACTTCTGGGGCTACAACCGGATGACGACGGTCGAAGGTCTGTTCGGCGCCGGGGACGCCGTCGGCGGAACCCCGCACGCTTTTTCGTCCGGCTCATTTACGGAAGGTCGCCTCGCCGCAAAGGCGGCGTGCCAGTATATCGATGACGGCAAGGGCGAGGGCATTGTGGTTTCCGAGGCGCAGATCGAAGGGCGCAAGGAAGAAATCTATAAGCCGCTTGAGCACTACAGGATCTACCGCAACGAGATTGTCGCGGGCGACGTTAACCCACACTACATCAACCCAAAACAGGGGCTCGACCGCCTGCAGAAGTTGATGGACGAATATTGCGGTGGCGTGACCGTCAGCTACATGACCAACGAAAAGCTCCTGAATATCGGCCTCAAGAAGCTCAAGATCATGGAAGAGGACCTCGAGTCACTTGCCGCCGAGGATATCCACGAACTGTTGCGCGCCTGGGAGCTGAAGCACCGCCACCGCGCGGCCGAATGTGTGACCCAGCATACGCTTTTCCGCAAGGAAACGCGCTGGCCGGGCTACTATTACCGCGGCGATCACATGAAGGTGGACGACGAAAACTGGCACGTTCTGACGGTGTCGCGGCGCGATCCCGAATCGGGAAAATACACCATGGAAAAGGCACCTTGTTACCACCTCGTCGGCGAGGGCGAATAGCCAAGCTTTCCGCCGGCACCCCCTGCCGGTGGAGACAAATCAAGATCGGTAGACCCCAGTGGGCCTGCCTCTGCCGCCGCCAGCGGTCCCGGTATGACACAGCCCAAGAGAACATCGCGTGAGCATTGTGTTCAAAACCGACGAGGAGATCATGACGATCGCCGAACCGCTGTGGCTGGATCTCGTCAAGCACTCGAACGAGGGCAAATACGGAGAGTTCGCAAAGAATTTCTCCAGCTCGCTCGCACGCGCGATGAACCAGGTCGAGGCGGGGCACCAGTTCGCCAATAGCGAGCTTGCGCGGAACCTGGCGGAGGATGCGGATTTCATTGGAACCATCCGCAGGGGTGAGCATGTGACCGTTCTTTACCGACAGAAGAGCACCTCGAAACCTGGAGAATGGTTGGGCCGTCTGGTCCTCGGGTTCGAAAATGACGAAGTGCGCATCTTCGGCGCGTCCATCTTCTGAGGCGCGCGGGGGCATTGGGCTGGTGTATTGGCATGAGTGACACCATCGAGGACGGAAAATTCGTCGAACTGACCTACAAGGTGACCGACAAGAAGTCGGGCCAGGTCCTGACTTATGTCGAATTTCCGCTCGGCTATATCCACGGGCACAATGAAATCCTCGCCCCCTTCGTCCATAGGCAGCTTGAAGGCAAAAGCGCCGGGGACGTGATCGACGTGCCGATCGACGGCAACCTGATCTACGGGGACCGGGACGAGTCGTTGGTCTTTACTGACCGCATCGAGAACGTGCCCGAAGAATACCGGAAAATCGGCAACTCGATCCTCATGGAAAGCGAAAGCGGCCAGACCCGTTCTTTCCTGGTTACGCGGATGGACGACGAGACGCTGACCATCGATGGCAACAACCCGCTTTGCGGTCGCGAGGTCGTCTTCACGCTCGAGGTGCTGACGGTGCGCAACGCAACCGATGAAGAAATGCAAGCAGGCGGGGCGATCGTTGCCGATCCGCAAGTCGACCCGTCGTTGATGAGGCCGACTTGAGGCACCGACTTAAGCAATGGTATGAACAGCAACGACGAGAGGTGACCCATGGGTAACGTAGATTCCAAAGCTAAAGTTCCTGACGGCAAGACGCCTTACTACGTGACACGGCAGAAAGAACCGAACGAAAAGGGTTTTGTCGGATACGAAACCGTCTGGGAAGAGTTCCAGACGGAAGTACCCTACGAGACCCCCAAGCGGCCCTAGGCGGCATCCCGGGCACTATCCTGAGCACAGGCGGGGCGGGCCCCGCGAGTGCTTGGCGGTGCCGTGCGTGGGCATCGCGCGTCCGATCCGGGTTCCTGACCCAAGCCCACGCCAACCGAACGTTCACGGGTCGCCTCTCAAGAGACCCGACACTTTCCGGAAGCACTTGCCAATGTCCAAACTCGTACCACCGCACGGATCCGATACGGTCAAGCCCCTGCTGGTACCCGAGGTTGAAAGGGAGGAGGAGCTGAGGCGGGCCGAGGGGCTGCGCAAGATCGTGCTCGATTCCCGCGCGGTCTCGGACGTCTTCATGCTGGCGATGGGCGCCTACACGCCGCTCGACGGCTTCATGGGCCATGACGATTGGCGCGGGTCCTGCCTGGACATGCGCCTGGCAAGCGGCGTCTTCTGGCCGATCCCGATCACCCTGCCGATCGATGCTCAGGTCGCCGGCGCGGTGGGCGCGGACGAGCACGTGGCGCTGACCGACGGCGAGACCGGCGAGGTCCTGGCGATTATGGAGGTCTCCGAGACCTACTCGATCGACAAGCGGGTCGAGGCGGAGCATGTCTACCGTACGACCGACCCGGCCCATCCCGGCGTCGCCAAGGTGCTGGCCCAGGGTGATGTGAACTTGGCCGGGCGGGTGTCGGTGCTCAGCGAAGGCGCCTATCCGGCAAACTACCCGGACCTCTATATCCGCCCCGCGGACTCCCGTGCGATGTTCCTCGAGAACGGGTGGTCAACCGTCGCCGCCTTCCAGACCCGCAACCCGATGCACCGCAGCCACGAGCATCTGGCAAAGATCGCCGTCGAGGTGACCGATGGGGTGTTCATCCATCAGGTGCTGGGCAAGCTGAAGGCGGGAGACATCCCGGCGGAAGTCCGCACCCGCGCGATTCAGGCGATGATCGACAATTATTTCCGGCCCGGAACGGTGATCCAGGCCGGCTATCCGATCGAGATGCGCTACGCGGGCCCGCGTGAGGCGCTGCTTCATGCGCTGATCCGCCAGAACTTCGGCTGCTCTCACCTGGTCGTCGGGCGCGACCACGCGGGCGTGGGCGATTACTATGGTCCCTTCGACGCGCATCACATCTTCGACCAGCTTTGGGACGGGGCGCTGCTGACCCAGCCCTTAAAGATCGACATCACCTTCTATTGCCGCAAGTGCTACGGTATGGCCACCGGCAAGACTTGCCCGCACGGCGCGAAGGACCGCATCCAGATCTCCGGCACCGAACAGCGCGAGATGCTGTCGAACGACGCCGAGATCCCGCCCGAGTTCAGCCGCCCCGAGGTGGTCGCGATCCTGAAGGAATACTACGCGAGCTTGAATTCGGCTTGAGGCTCGCCCCGTGCTCATCGCCCAGATCTCCGACACCCATCTCGCCCTGGACACGCCCGATGCGGACCGGCGGCGCGCGGATTTCGCCGCCGTGGTCGCCGATATCAACGCCCTCGACCCGGCGCCCGATCTGATCGTCCATTCGGGCGACATCGTCCATAACGGCCTGGCCGAGGAATACGCGGAGGCCCGTGCGATCCTGGAACGGGCGCAGGCGCCGGTCTATGCAATGGCCGGCAACAAGGACGAACGGGGGAACTTGAGCGCGGCGTTCTCGGCGGACGGGTATTTTGACCCGGGATCGGACTTCATCCAATACGCCGTCGAAGGCCATCCGGTGCGCCTGGTCATGCTCGACACCGTCAGCATCAGCAGCAACAAGGGCGATTTTTGCGCCCGGCGGATCGAGGAATTGCACCGGTTGATCGGCGCGGACCCCGTGCGGCCAGTTGCCGTCTTCCTACACCATCCGCCGTTCGAGGTTCTGGTCGGACCCGAGCGGATGCATTTCGAGAGCCAGGAGGTCATGTCGAGGCTCTGCGACGCGCTGCGGCAATCGGGGCGCGTGAGCGCGCTATTCTGCGGCCACGTGCATCGCCCGACCGAAGGCCATGTGGGCGATATCCCGGTCACCGTCGCGACCGCCGTTGCGACGACGCTTCGCAAGGGGGACTACCCTGCGCAGATGGAGGGACGGCCGATCTACTATCTCCACCGGTTCGACCCGTCCGGCGGCGCAACGACCGAGACCCGCGTTGCTGGCGGGTAACGCCGGGGCACAAATGTCTAGAGGGCCGCGGCCTCTGGCGAGGCGCCTTTCTGCGTTGAAATCTCACGGAGCGCGAAGCCAAATTCTTCAATCGACTGAATGACTTGAAAGTCGATTTCGTAATCCTTGTTGACGAAACCCTGCGCCCGCATATGCGAGATCAGATCGATCAGCGGGTCCCAGAACCCGCCGATATTCGCGATCAGGATCGGTTTCGCGTGCTGGCCGAGCTGCTTGAGCGTGATGACCTCCATCAGCTCTTCCAGCGTGCCGACGCCGCCGGGCAGGGCGACGAAGGCATCGGCCATCTCGAACATCTTCATCTTCCGGTCGTGCATGTCGATCGTGACGATGTGGTTGTTCTTCTTGGTCTTCACGATGTGGGCTTTGTTCAGGAATTCTGGAATGATCCCGACAATCTCGCCCCCATTCTCCTCGCATCCGCGCGCGAGGATGCCCATCAACCCCAAATCGCCGCCCCCATAGACCAGGCGCATGTCCATGGCCGCAAGCCGCCGCCCGGCCTCGTGAGCGAATTGCTTGTGCCGCTCGTCGATACCCTCGGCCGAGCCGCAAAAGACGCAGATCGTTTGCATGAAAGACCTCCAGCCGGAGCGACGTCCAAAGTCCTGGACTATCCCCCCAGGAACAGCCGCCCCACATCCGGGTCGGCCAACAGTTCATCCCCCGGACCCGCCTTGGCCAATTGGCCGGAGACCAGGACGTAGCCCAGATCGGCGAATTCCAGGCCCTTCTTGGCGTTCTGCTCGACCATTACGATGGTCTTGCCCTCGCCGTGCTGCAGGTCGTCCAGGATCTCGAAGACCATGTCGATGAAGCGGGGCTCGAGGCCAATCGAGGGCTCGTCGACCAGCAGCACCTCCGGCCCCATGACCAGGGCACGGCTGATCTCCAGCAGGCGCCGCTCGCCACCCGAGAGCACCCGCGCCGGCTGCCCGCGCCTAGCCGCCAGCCGGTCGTATTTCTTGAACACCTGTTCGGCCGATTCCTTGGCCTGATCGGTCGTGTCCTTCAGGTAGCCGCCCATCAGCAGGTTTTCCTCGACCGTCATGTCCGGGAAGACCGAGTTGTCCTGCAGGATATAAGCGATGCCCGCGGTCCTCAGCTTGTCGTTCGGCTTCAGCTTGGTGACATCAGTGCCGCCTGCGGTGATGGAGCCGCTGAAGATGTTGGTGAACCCGAAGATCGAATGCAGCACGGTCGACTTGCCGGCCCCGTTCGGGCCGATCAGGCACAGCGACTGGCCCTTGCCGACGCTCAGGTCGAAATCGTGCAGGATCTCCATCCGGCCATAGCCGGCGCGCAACTTGTCGATGGTCAGATACGCCTCGCCCTTGGCCAGGGCGGCCAGTTCCTCGGCCTTCGGCGCTTCCGCCGCGATCTGTGCCGCCTCGCGGGCCACCGCATCGACCGACATGACCACATCGACGGCACCGGTGTGATAGCCGCTGGCTTTCTTCCGGGCCTCTTCGTTCGCCGTTTCGTTCTCTGCGGCCATCAATGGGCTCCCAGATAGGCGTCGATAACGCGCTGGTCGTTCTGGATCTGGCCCGGCGTGCCCTCGGCCAGCAGTTCCCCATGGGCCAGACAGTAGATGTGCTCGGCCAGGTTCATGATCACCCGCATGTTGTGCTCGATCACGAATAGGGTAATGCCGAACTCCTCGTTGGCGCGTTTCAGCCGGTCGATCAGGCCATTAATTAGCGTCGGGTTGATGCCCGCCGTCGGCTCGTCGAGCATCAGCACCGAGGGCTCGTTCATCAGCGCCATGGCAAACTCCAGCAGCTTCTGCTGCCCGAAGCTGAGATCGCCGCCCATCAGCCAGCGCTTTTCGTAGAGCCCGACGAATTCCAGCAGGTGCTCGGCGCGCTCGCGGTCCTCGGCGCGGTGATCGGCGAAAATATCCAAAAGCCCCGCCTTGCGGTGCGGGATCGAGATCAGCATGTTCTGGACGCAGTTCATCTTGCCGTAGATCCGGGTCTGTTGGAACGTGCGCAGCAGGCCCAGGCGGGCGATCTCCTGCACCCGGAGCTTCGAGATTTCGTTGCCTTCGAACTTGATCGAGCCGGTATCGATCGGGTGAAAGCCGACGATCGAGTTGAAGAGCGTGGTCTTGCCCGAACCGTTCGGACCGATCATGCCGGTGATCGCTCCCTCTTGCACCTTCAGCGAGATGTCCTTGTTGGCGACGACCCCGCCAAAGGTCTTGGTGACCTTGTCGATCTCGATGACGGCATGTCCGTTGACGACGTTCATGTGGCCGCCTCCGCCTCGGGCTCTCGAGACTCGACCCGGATGCCGAACCATTCAGGCCGCTGGCGCTGCAGCCAGCCCATGATGCCTTCCTGGAAATAGACCACGATGACGACGATCAGCACGCCCAACGCCACCCATTGCCAACCGAGGAAATGGGTCCAGGTGACCTCTTTCAGCGTATGGAAAACGATCGCTCCCACGACCGGACCCCAGAGCGTGCCCTTGCCGCCCAGCAGCACGGCAACCACCATGAAGATGCCCAGATAGATGGTCTGGAACGCCACCTCCAGGGGTTCGATGAACCCCACGGTATTGCCGTAGATCGCCCCGCAAATGCCGACGAAGAAGGCGGCGACCGCCCAGCAGACCCGCTTGATCCACAGAGTCTGCAGCCCCATCCCCTCGGCCTTCTGCTCGTCGTCGCGGATCGCGTTCAGCGCCAGGCCGAAGCGCGTGGAATAGAGCCAGGCGATGACCGCGAAGCAAACCATGCCGGTAATCATGTTCATGATGTAGAGGACGAACTTTGCGGTGTCGGGATTGCCCGGGAAAGGCGGCATCGAGATTCCTTGGCCGGCGCCGACCCATTCCCAGGTGCCGACCATCTCGCCGGCCGCGATGGCGACGCCCAACGTGCCGATGGCGAAATAGGGTCCGCGCAGGCCGAAGAGAATCCATCCGAGCGGAAAGGCCAACAGTGCGCAAAGGATCCCAGCCGCTGCGACCCCCAGCACCAGGCCGGTGAAATACTGCCCATCGGTGAACTGGAAGACGTTGATGCCGCCCGCATAGGTGTATTCGCCGATATCGTGGGCGATCGAGACTTGCACGACCGCGCTCACATACATCCCAAAGCCGAAGAAGAAGATGTTCCCCAGCGAGTTATAGCCCATCTGCCCGCCCTGCATGTCCCAGGTCATGGCCAGGATGATCAGCACCCAAAGGGCCGAGAACTGTTGAGTATAGGCCGGAAAGACCAGCGGCGCGGCCAGCGAAATTGCGATAAACGCAATATAGACGAGCCACTTCATGCGACAGCCTGCCTCTTACGGGATTGCTGCAACAGCCGCACCACCAGCACCGCCAGCAACATGCCGACGACCAGCGCCTGCTGGTATTCCGCGCCGATGATGAAGCCGCCGAATTGCTCGAGTCCGCCCATGCCGAGTCCCGCCAGGATCACCCCCGGCAGGTTGCCGAGGCCCGCCGCGACCACGAGCACGAAGGCGCGGATCGAGTAGGTGATGCCGTAGAAGGGCTGGATCACCCAGATCATCGCCACCAGGGCCCCCGCGGCCCCGCAGATCGCGCCGTTGAGGCAGAAGGTGAAGGAATAGACCTTGTCGGTGTCGATCCCCATCACCCGCGCGGCGCGGGCATTCTGCGCGGTCGCGCGGATCGCCTGACCCATGCGGCTGCGCTTCATGAACAGGACCAGCACCACCGCCAGCACGCAGCAAATCGCGAAAGCCATGACCTTCTGCCAGGCCAGCAGCACCAGACCATCACCGAAGACATCCAGCGAGCCCCAGCCCAGATTGATCGTCTGGGTGTCCTGGGTGAAGGCCAGGCTGAGCGATTGCTCCAGCACGTAGGCTAGGCCGAAGGTCGCCAGCAGCGAGACGAACATGTCCAGCTCCAGGACCTTCGAGACGACCAACTTGAAGCAGATCCAGCTCAGCCCCCACATCACAACGGCGGCGGCGAACATGCCCAGCACCGGGTGCAGCCCCAGCGTGCTCAGATACCAGCAGATGTATCCGCCGGCGATCACGAACGGTCCCTGAGCGAGGTTCTTGACGTTCATGACGCCCCAGACCAGCGCTAAACCGTAGGCTATGAGCGAAAAGACCGCGCCGATCAGGAGTCCTTCGAGGAAAAGGCCGGCGGCCAGTTTCGGCACCTGGATTAACAGGTCGATATTGGCCCACATGGGCTCCCCTCCGGTATTGCGCTCGGATTTGCAAGAAGGGCCGGCCCAGGTTCCGGGCCGGCCCTGTCCGTTTCAGTCGCTCGGCCTTACGGGCGTGGCCACTGCAGCTCGTGGCTGGCGAACTCCGGCGGCGCGACCACGTTATAGATCCCGTCCTGGATCTGGCGCAGCACCATCGGCTTGGCGACGTTGTTGCCCGCGGCCGAGAACTTGATGCCGCCGTAGAAGGTCATCAGGTCGGTCTCGGCAATCGCGTCGCGCAGCGCTTCCTTGTCCAGCGTGCCGGCACGCTCGAAGGCGTCCTTGAACACCCAGACCGCGGCCGAGGCCTGAGCGGTCTGATAAGGCACCTTCTTGTCCGCGTATTCCGGATAGGCGGCCTTGAACTCCTCGTTGTAGTTCGCCGCCGAGCCGAAGAACGGGTCCTCGTAGGTCAGCGTCTCGGCCCACTGGGTCGAGCACAGAATGCCGTTCGCCGTGTCGCCGAACTTGCCGGTCACATCCGCGGCTTCGCAGTGCGTGACTGCGAGCATCGGCACCGAGATGCCCATCTCGCCAATCTGACGCACGGCAGTGGCGGCACCTTTCGAGTGGCCCGAGACCACCAGCAGGTCGGGCTTCAGCGCCTTCACCTTGGTCAGGGTGGCGGACATGTCGCTCAGGTCGCGCGGCAGCTTGTCGTCGACCACGATCTGCATACCGTATTTGGCGGCGTCATCGGCGACACCCGCACGCACGTCGAGCGAGAAGGGATCATTCTCGAACGCCATGGCGATTTTCACGTCCGACGGGCTTTTACCCTCCCTCTCGGCCATGCCTGCGGCGAGATCGATAGCCGAGGCCAAATACTGCTCCGAGGTCGAAAGCACGGCGAAGAGATACTTGTATCCTTTGTTGAAGAGCGAGCGCGATGCGCCTTCTGCTTCTACCATCGGGATCTGGTACTTCTCGGTCACCGGCGCGATCGCCTTGGTCAGACCCGAGCTGTAGGGGCCAAGCATGTATTGCACGCCGTCCTGCGCAATCAGTCGCTCCGCCAACTGAGCGCCGCGCGCCGGGGTCGACTCATCATCGTAGTAGATAACGCGCAGCTTGTATTTCGTGCCGCCCACATCAACGCCGCCGGCATCGTTGATCTTCTTGATCGCGAAATCGTAGCCGTTCTGCGCGTGCAGGCCGTTGGTCGAGTATTTGCCGGTCAGCGAGATCGCCGAGCCGAGCGTGATGAATTCCTCGGCCGATGCGCTCAGTGGCATCGAAACGAGGGCCGCACCCAACGCCGCGGCAGTGGTGAATTTCGTGATGACACTCATCTCTTGAGTCTCCTCCCTTGATGACTCGTTCCATTTCTCCGGTCTTGGTTTCGCCAGACCGTTTCTGCGGCGGACTTTAGTAAAGTTTCGGCGCCCGGCACAACCGGAATCCCCCGGAATCCGCGCGAGTTGATCCCAAGGCGACCTGACCGGGCGGCAATTTTCTTACCAATCGCCCCATTGCGCGCGCCTTATAGTTGCTCAACGCCACGATCATGCGCATAGTCGCTGGGATTCGCGCCTGCGCGGATCGCTGCTGACAGATTGATCCAGGAGGGAAGTATCAATGGCCGGTAGGAACGATAAGTTCGAGGTCTACAAGGACAAGCGGGGCGAGTATCGCTGGCGCCGCAAGGCGTCGAATGGACAGATTGTGGGGGCCTCGTCCGAGAGCTACAAGGCAAAGAAGGACTGCGAGGCCAATATGAACCGCGGTCGGAACAAAAGCGACAAGTGGGAATTCTACAAGGACAAGCGGGGCGAGCATCGCTGGCGCCGCAAAGCCTCGAACGGTAACGTCGTCGGCGCCTCATCCGAGGGTTACAAGTCCAAGAAGGACGCCCAGGCCAACGCGGAACGGCAGGGCTATACCGGCTAATCTCCGACCATTTCGGCGAGATCACTGGCCAGCCGAGACCGGCTGGCCATTCACCGTGATTCCGTCCAGTCCCAATTTCACCTCGGAAACTAGCTCGCCGGGGTTCTCACCCGGCGTCGTGTAGATCGCGGTCAGAACGGCCGCGGTCTGTTTGTATTCCGGCACCAGGATCCCGGCCTCGATCAGCCGGTCGATCGCCTCCATCACATTCGTCAGGGTCACCGTTAGGCTGCCCTCCGGGATCCACATTGGCTGGAGGAACTCCACATCCCCGCGGGTGGTGATCGCCGCGCCGAGCGCGCTCATATCCAACGCCTTGACCGACATGTTGCCGATTTCGATTGGCGGTGCCTCACCGGGCCTGACGGTGCTTAGCTCGCGGGTGATCCGCGCGCTTCCGTCCAGATCGATGATCAGGCGGGCAGGGGTGCGCTCGATCGCGCCTTGCGGGTCGATCATGCCCCAAAGCGCGTCGTCGGGCACCACCTCGTCCAGCGCGAACCGCACGGTCAGCGGCGAGGGCGCGTCGCTCGGCACAAGCGGTGTCTCGTAGATCCCCTCGATTGTGCGCATCGACCAGCCGATCGGTTTGCCGCCACTCGCGGCAAGCGGCGGTTCGGGCGCAAAGGTCATCTGGTTTGCCCGGCTCTCGCTGGCGATCTCGAGCCGGCCGTCCTTGATCGAGAACGTCCCCGCGGTGCTGCCGCTGTCGCCGGAATAGACCCCGCCTTGTCCCGTCTCGCTGTCATCCGAGTGCATCGCGAACCGTGCGGCGCCGGTTTGATAGACAGCCTCCATCAGCGCGTCGCCGCCGCTGGAGAACATAGCCGCGAAATCGGCCTGATCGCGCATGTTCGAACTGGCGGTGACGCGCGTGTCGTCCACCGATCCCTCGATTTTGACGGTGCCGCCGGTCGGGGCCTCGACCGAATAGGCATAATCGACCCGCTCGATCGTCGCCACGCCGCTTAGCGGCTCGGCGCTGCCCTGGGCCGGCAGCTTGCCACGGTAGTCCGAGCCGATGAAGTCGATCGCGAAGTTGAACGGCTGGTCCGCCCCGGCGCTGACCACCAGGGTGCGGTCCGAGGTCGAGCTGATTTCCTGCTCGGCACCCGGCAGGCCGTCGGTGATGAAGATCAGGTTCTCCGCCTCGATATCCATGGCGATGGTCCGGGTCCCGGATCCGTCCTCGCTGGGCACCTGCACCTCGGCCCGGAACTTCTCCGGGAAGGCCGTGACCAGACGGTCGACGTCTTGGGCGGTCACCTCGGTCGTCAGTTCGGGCAGGATATAGGCGTAGCCCTGTTCCGGGTTCCTGACCGTCACATCCGAATGTCGGACACTGTAGGCCAGCGGAAAGCCGCCGATCTCCCGCGCACCATGGGTGATTTCGACCCCTTGTGCCGCCAAGGCCGCGATCTCCGCGTCCAGCCGGGACTCGATCTCGCCGCGCCCGGTGAACCAGAGCGCGCTCCAGCCGGCGGCCGCTAGAACGGCGATGCCGGCAACCGCCAGGATAATTTTCTTCATCGGCGAAGCCTTTCTTTTAGGGCTGGGACGTGGTCGCTCATTCGTTCTCCGCCGCGGCACTGCCAAGGGGTTCGGGCGGACGAGAGATCATATAGCGCGTCACCCAGACCAATTCCTCCTCGGCGCGGGTTATCGCAACGTAGGCCAGGCGTTTCCATAGCGCGATCCCCGCCTCGGTCTGCCCAGCCCGCGCCGAGGCGAAGAGATCCGGGGCGAAGACCTGGACCCGGGGCCATTGCGACCCTTGGGCCTTGTGGATCGTGCAGGCAGCGCCGTGCAGGAAGACCGCGCCGGACCGGGCGGCCGAGACCAGCACCGGCTCATCCTCGTCCGGGCGCTCGATCTGCACGATCGAGGCAACCGAGATGCCGGGCTCCTCGGTGCCCGCGATGTCGACCTTGACGAAGCCGGGCTTGCGGCCAGGGCCAAGATAGGTCGCCTGCGCCCCTTTGATGAGCCCGCGCGCCTCCAGGTCAATGCGCTGCTTGCGCTGCTTCAGCGGCAACTCCAGCCCATCGCAGATCAGGGGCTCGCCAGGGACCAGCTCGGTCTCGGGAATATCATGTGCATCCCGGAACGCCTTGATCAGGCGCGTCCGGGTCTTGTTGCGCCAGACCAGGATTGGGCTCGCGCACATCAATTCGGCATCGGCACGGCTGGCGATCTGAACGCGCGGGTCATCTCGGGCGGCGGCACGCACGCGGTCCTCGAACGCCTCGAAGCTCAGATCCGGCTCGCCCAGCGCATGGGCCAGGTCCAGGATCGGGTTATCACCCGACTGACGGTGGATCCGGCCCAGATTGCTTCGGCGCGCCTCGGGCAGGGTCTCGAAGATCATCTGCCCGCGGCTGCCCACCGGCGCGAGCTGCGCCGGGTCGCCTATAAGCACGATCAGCCCGAAGATCTCCTTCAGATCATCGAGCTGCTCGGCATCGACCATCGAGGCCTCGTCGACCAGGGCGATGTCCAGCGGGTCATCGCGCCGGGTCCAGCCAGTGATGAAATCGGCGCCGCGCACGCCGGCCGCGGCCAGTGCGCCCGGCACCGAACCGTGGGCCTTGTAGAAGGCTTCGGCCCGGTCCAGCGCCTCCTGGGTCATGCCGTCGATCTCGGGCCGGGTCTTGCGCTCGCCCTCCAGCCAATCGGCGACCTTCTGATATTCGGGATCGTAGACCGGCGTGTAGACGATCCGGTGGATCGTGGTAGCCTGAACCCCATGCCCGCGTAGCACGCTGGCCGCCTTGTTGGTGGGGGCCAGCACCGCGAACGAGCGCCGCGTCCGCCGTTTCGGCTCGTAGTCGCCGGTGACCGCGGCCAGCCCGATCTCCTTCAGCCGTGCCGCAAGCCGGGCCAGCAGCATTGTCTTGCCCGAGCCTGCCTTGCCGGTGACCGCGACCACCTCGCCGGGCCCTGAATGCTCGGTCCGGGGCGTGGTCTCGCCCTCGGCGACCGCGATGCCGTGAGAGGCCATGCGCGCGGTGATCGCGGTCCAGGCCGCGGTCTGGTCATCCGAGAATTCGGGGAAGGCGGGTGCGCTCTCCAGCATCCGGTTCCGTCTAGTCGCCTGCCGCGCCGGGTGCAAGCACGCTCAACCCCGGGCGATCCGGGCCTGCACGTCGTGACCCTGGCGCAGCGTCTGCAGGATCACGCAATAGCGTTTGGTGAGCTTCAAATGCGTCGGCATCGTTCCCGATCGTGAAATTCAGCGCCTTGCCGGTCTCGATCCCGCAGGTCATGCCGCTGGGACCGACCCCGCCTTCGGCCGAGAGCCGGATCAGGGCCGCTGCCGGCTCCTCTCGATAGCGCGATTTCAACGGCGCCTGCAGGGCCTTCAACCCCGCCGCGCATAAGGCGTTTCTCCTCCCGGTTGCGACAGTTCGCGATTGGTTCTCAAGCGCCTCTATCGAGTCGCATTTACGCCCCATTTCAAAGGTCCGCTATTGCAACTGTTTTTCCGTTTATTATTAACAGCTTGCGGATGGTTTCGAATGTGTAAACGAGACTCGACTTTGACTGTTATTTCGCGCTATACTCTTTCAGTGTTATGTCGCAACTAAACGCAATTGTTCGCGTTTTTGGTGTAAGCGCATTGAAGCGCGAGTTAAAGGGGGTCCGCCCATGCGTAGCTGGATTCATTTCCTGAAAGACGAGCAGGGAGCCGAGACGATTCAGTTCGTTTCGTGGCTTCCATTGTTCGCCTTTCTGATCATTACGGTGACGGATGTCAGCTTTCTCTATTTGACCCATACCGAGATGACCAAT
This sequence comes from Paracoccaceae bacterium, assembly GCA_029862205.1. Lineage (GTDB taxonomy): Bacteria > Pseudomonadota > Alphaproteobacteria > Rhodobacterales > Rhodobacteraceae > Thermohalobaculum. The sequence continues at coordinate 369 of JAOTXT010000035.1, read as the reverse complement.
GTCGCGCGCGACCAGGCGCGCCGGCTATCGTCGGGCGCGACGATTTCGACCACGGATGCCGAGAGTGATGCGCAGATCGCGCTCTACCGGTTCGGCTACAATTACACCGTCAACGCGGCGGTCGACGCGGACAATATGGTAGGTGTCGAAATCAAGGTTCCGGTCAACGAGGTTGCGATTTTCGGGCCGCTGGTCTTCCCGATAATCGGAGATGACCTTGTCTCGACCGTCGTGATGCGCGCAGATCCGAACCTTGCGGGCATTATTGGCGGCGGCAATGGCGGCGGCAATGGCAATGGCGGCGGCAACGGCAATGGAGGCGGCAATGGCGGATAAGTTGAAAATGCCCCTGTCCGTGGCGCGCCATGC
>JAOTXT010000042.1 GCA_029862205.1 Paracoccaceae bacterium | reverse complement strand
CATGCCGCCCACGTCGGGCATGCCGCCGCCAGCCGTCGCCAAACAACGATCGTTGTGGCCAATTAGGATGGCGCAAACAAACAGTCCCACAGTCAGCACTGGCGCAGATGTCGGACAGGCTCGAAGTCGGCGCCGCATTTTGCCCGGCTTTCGTTTACATTGAACGAACAGACCGGGTGGTTAGAACAACGTTGCCAGCTGATCCATGCAGGCGCGTGCGACGTTGCTATTGGGTTCGTTCGAGCCTGGCATTGTCGCCCAGCCGGCTTCCATCAGGATGTCGTTGCGCTGATAGCGGCTGGTGTCCTTCAGCACTGCCAGCGTAGCTATGGATTGCGGGTCCAGCCTCGATTGCTCGATGCAGATCGGCACCAGGACGGCGAGAACTTCGGCCTTCGCCAGGTTCGTCGCCATTACCTCGGCTTTGGTACCAGTCACCCATCCGCCCCATGTAAAGCCGGTGATCGCCAGTGCGACGGCACCGACCCCGACTCCGAGGAGCCCAGGTTTCAGCCATTCGGGAGTATTCATGTGTGTTTCCTCCGGTGAGGGAAAACAATTTTCCCTTCCTATTTTATCTATTTATCACTATAGAATAAATAATATGAAAAAGATATTAATTATTTTTCAACTAAGTCAACATCAGTTAAATTATTCAAGTTACTGGTAACGATGTTATTATTGATCTTTCAGGTCGGTGATTATGCAGGTATTTAGGTGATTTCGTTACCCGTGGCAGCTGATATCTTGGCAGACGCTTGATCTCGCAGCAAGGCCGCGTCCAACTCGTTCGAATCGATTGTCAATGCCTACCTGCGGCCGGGAGCTGTGTCACATGCATGTGCGTGATCACTCTGAAGCTTTCTGGAGCGAGGTCAATAGCGGCATGGGCCAACGGAATCTATGGGAGTTGCGTTGGAGAGGAACGTCGCAATATGGCACATTCGAGAAATAGCTCGGACGGCAGCAATCGCGATCAATCCGGACGTTCGTATTCTAGCTCGAACGTCAGCTCCGTCCCGCGCAGCCGACGTTGGATGCGCCTAGAGCGGCCAGGAAGCTCGAGTAGAATGGTCAGATGACCGCTCTGAGCCCAAACTACACGATGCTGCGCTGCGTTTGAACGGCAGCAATGCGTTGCAAGCCGGACGTTGGGCGAGCTTACGCTACGCGTATTCCTGACCCGGCCGAGACATCGGCAATCTCGCGTTGCTGGGGCAGCGAACCCTGGGCGATCAGCTTGAACTCGCACCTCGCTTGGCGTAGCCTCCTTTGCGGCTAGGAGACGATATGCTTCGAATTGCAGTAGCATTCTTCCTGCTGTCCGTCAGTGGGTCGATTGTCTTTGCCGGACCGCTGTACGATGCGACCGTCGACGGGGATCTCGAGAAGGTGCGGGCGCTGATCGATGCGGGTGCGGACCCCGACGCGCAGGGCGGTAATGGCGAGACTCCGCTGACGACGGCACTGGTTGGAGGCCATCTCTCGATGGCGTCCCTGTTGATCGATCTCGGCGCGGACATCCAGGGACGCAACCGGGGCGGCTTCGCGCCGCTGCACGCTGCTGCCTTTGCCGGTGCGGCGGAGATCGCGGCGCTTCTTCTCGACCGCGGAGCCGACGTCAACGATCAGGCGAACAAGGCCGGCGTCACCGCCTTGTCCATTGCCTCGGAAGAGGGCCATGTCGGAGTCGCGCAGGTCCTTATCGACCACGGGGCCGATGTCGAGGCGGCGGAGCAGAACGGCTACACGCCGCTGACGCGGGCGATCTGGCGTGGCCAGCAGGCGGTCGTTTCGCTGCTCCAGCAGCGCGGCGCAAGATGCCAGCCGATCGAGATCCTGGAGGAGCCCGCCTATTCGGAATGCGTGAAAGGACAGCCATAGCCCGATCCCGGCCGACGGCCGCCCGGGCACCAGCAAGAGGAGTAATGACAATGTTCCGAGCGAAAGCAACCGGCGCCACCGGCGTGATTGCAGCCGCTGTGCTTGCCGTCGCCCTTGGCGGCCAGGCTTTGGCCGGCAGCACCGTGAACACCGGGTATTTCGGCGGCATGGCGATCGGTGGTTACGATCCGGTCGCCTATTTCACCGAGGCTCGGGCCGTGAAGGGCTCGCCCGAGTTCCAGCACGATTTCCTCGGCGAGACCTGGCGTTTCGCCAGCGCCGAGAACCGCAATGCCTTCGCCGCCGATCCGGTCGCCTACGCACCGCAATATGGCGGCTTCTGCTCCGGCGAGATGCTCTACGCCGATGTCTCCACCGGAATCACGACCAACATTGACCCGAGGGCCTGGCGTATCATCGACGGCAAGCTGTACCTGTTCTATGACGACAGCTACGCGGCAGTGTTCGAAGAGAACGCCAAGGAGTGGGTCGCAAAAGCGGACGGGAATTGGGCCAAGGTACAGGCTCGGCTCTTGATCGAGTAGCGGCGGCGCTCTTTCCTGCCGGCCAGGGTCACGGTTTCACCGAGAACCGCTTCAAGCGGTAGGCGTTGGGATAGGTGTACTCGTCCTGGTTCTCCGCGGTACCGGAGGCGTTGCGGAAGATGGGACCGCAAGCCTGGCGCCCCATCAGCATGGCTGGCGACCGCAGGCATAAAAGGTCGTCCTGCCGGGAAGCTGTTCCGATCATCTGGTAATCCGGCCCCCGTTCGATGAAGCCGCCGTCGGCCTGCGTGAACTGCGTAAACGGCCCGATGCCGACGCGCTCTCCGATCCACGTTCGCCCCTTGGTCAAGGCGTCGATCGACGCGCCGTCAAGCCGCAGCGCGGGATCGCCCTCAAAACCGTAAGGCCACTCCGGCAATCCGGCGAGCCGGAGCCCGTCCAGGCGGGCTTCCAGATCTTCCTCCAGGGCATGGTGGGCGAACAGCGTCCGATACCCGGCGACACTCGTCTCCGGCCATCTCGTCAATATGTCCTGGATTGCATCCCTTGCCACTTTGATCCGGCCCAGCCGGGCATTGATTCCGGCTTGAAGTTCCAGACTAAGATCGCTCGTTGAAGCACCTTGACCCCGTTCCAGGGCCGCAAGCGCTTCCGGATAGCGCTGATCCACATACAATGTGAGGGCGAGATATTCGTAGACATAGCCCGGTGGCTTCGGGTTCAGCCGAAGGACCGTCTCCATCGCCTCGAGTGCCTCGTTCTGGCGCCCGGCAAAGACCAGCACGACGGCAAGGTTGAGATGGGCCTCGGCGCTATTCGGGTTCGCTTCCAGCGCTTTTTGCGCGGAAGCCACCGCGCTTTCATGCTCGCTTTCAAGCATCTGTAACAGGGCCAGCACGGAATAGCTGCGGGCCAGCCGGGGATTCAGCGAGACGGCCCGGCTGGCGGCCTCGTAAGCGCGCTTTCGGGCGACAGCGGACGGCAGGCTGTCGAAATACCCGTAAGTCAGCACATCCACCGCAACCCGCGCGTAGCCGGCATAGGCGTTTGCGAATTCCGTATCGAGCGAAATTGCCCGTTGGTAGAGGCTCAGGGCATTCGCCGCGGAGGCGGGATCCGCACGATAGGCCAGTTTCTCCCCGCGGAGATAGTAGTCATACGCTTCGAGATTGTCGGTGGGCAGGCGGGCGACTTCGATCCGTTCCGTCTCGGTCAGCTGGACTGCGAGCGCTTCGACGATGCTTTCGATCACCTCGTCCTGGATCGTGAAGATATCCGCAAATTGCCGGTCGTAGCGCTCTGCCCAGAGATGATTTCCGGTCCCGCCATCGATCAACTGCGCATTGATGCGCACGGTTTCACCAGCGCGGCGCACGCTGCCCTCGAGGAGATAGCGCACGCCGAGTTCGCGCGCGATTTGGTGCAGCTCGGCGGTCCGGTCATCGTAGCGAAACACGGAGTCCCGGGCGATGACAAAAAGACCGGAAATCTTCGAGAGATCGGTGATCAGGTCGTCGGTCAGCCCGTCGGCAAAATACTCCTGTTCGGGGTCACCACTCAGGTTGTCGAATGGCAGCACGGCAATCGACGGTTTGTCTGGCAGCGCCGGGGCGGCAGGTTCGGTTAGGTCCGGTATGGGTTGCGGCGCCCATGGCTGCCACCAGCCGAGCCCGGCGGCCGCCACGATCGAAACGACCGTACCAGTCACAAGCGCGTGCCAGCGCGATCGCGCTCTTTTCGCCGGAACCGCTTGCACCGCAGTCACCAGTCTGGACGCGCTTTCATCTAGGATTACACTGAAAACGCGGATCGGCCGGGCAATATTCTTGACCGCGATTTCCCCTTGGTCCTCCAGATGCAAATCCAACTTGTCGCGGATCTGATTGCGCACATTTCGCGCTACGCAGATGCCGCCGGGATCAGCCAGCCCCTCGAGGCGTGCGGCAACATTCACGCCATCTCCATAAATGTCGTCGTCCTCGATGATTACATCGCCGATGTTGATCCCGATACGAAAAACGATCCGGCGTTGCTCCGGTACATCCGTGTTGCGCTCCGCCATCAGAATCTGAATTTCAACCGCAGAGACGACCGCCTCAATGGCGCTCGGAAATTCTGCCAGGAGGCCATCGCCCATCAGCTTGACGATGCGGCCACCGTGTTGCGCGATCTTCGCGTGAATCAGTTCTTCGCGATGCGCACGCAGTGCGGCCAACGTACCCGTCTCATCCTCACCCATCAGGCGGCTGTACCCGACGACGTCGGCGGCAAGAATTGCTGAAAGACGGCGCTCCATGCGCATTCCCCCATTTCTACGAAAGACTACCGAAGGGGCGGGGGAAAAGCTACGTAGCGGGGATCGGCACCTATACCTACATCGTCTCTTGGCACGTGGCCGACATAGCCCCATGGGCAACAATCGGGAGCTAACCGGACCTTCGAGACTTTGCGCTAACGGCAGCTTTGTCTGAGCTTAGCTGACGCTCGCCCGTTTCAAGCCGACGATGATACCCGGGCGAAAGCGTCAGATGACGGCTTTGAGCCCAATCTACTTGATGCTGCACCGCATGCGAATGGCAGCAATTGGGGAGGATTCGGACATCTAGCAGATGCGCGCTATGCGTATTCGTGACCCCATCCCGACTTTTCTTGGAGCGCCGCGTACGGCTGAAAGATGCCGCAACTGCTAGGCAGCAACGAGGCAGTCAGCGACGCCAGTCGAGAGCGACCCAGAGATCGCCGTCAATAATCTGGCAGGGGAAGGCCTGAAGGCCAGTCCGGTTCTTCGACATCTCGCCGAGGAATTCCCAACCCGGTGACATTCCGTCTTCGAGTCGCGGCGCCCAGTCGCGGACCTCGCCGGTCTGGAGATCAGAGCAGCTATTATGCCAGCGGCAGATATCTTCATTGTGTAGATTTACTTTCAGGGGAGTTCTCGCGCTTTCTGATGGCCATAGAAGTGTCCCACAAGCTCGGCGCTTCCAAGCAACCATGACAGCGACCAGATATGGAGTCCGAATACTCCATAAGCCAACACTGCGTAAAAGAAAAAGGCCAAGCTTGCGCCTGAAAAACCCGTCGAAATCACTGAGAGAACGATCACCGATAAAAAGAGCCAGAAATACGAGAGAGCGCCGCAGAGACATAACCGCAAAAGATTGATTACTGACCAGCGGATAAACATTGAGAAAAACATGATACTTATATAGATCACAACCATAAAGAAATTAATTGCTCCACTAGCGATTGATCCCCACGTATCGATCTCTTTATAAGCAAAAAAATCAAGGATGAGGCAAAGAAATAGCATTGCTAGATTGGATACTATGAAAATGAAAGCTACACTTCGCCTCCCGCAGTAGACCATTCCAAAGATTGCAAAAACTGTTAGTCCGAGCACAATGATTCTCGATTGTAACGACACTGTTGGTAAGACGTCCGATATCAGAATAATTTTATAACCATTGAATGATACAGAAACTGGAATCCCAAAGTCCGCAAGCACTTGACTCGTAACAAGTGCAAAAGAAAAAATAATTAGAATTAAAATTATAGTTTCAAGCCCCATGAACTTCAGGCCACTCAAGATCTGAGCCGCTCTTAATCTTGCTCTGAATGGAAACTCGCTCCGAAGGCCATGGGAGGATATCGCCATTGGTTTCTTCATTCTGTCAAATGCGCTCGAGAACGTCGAATAGACGTAAATGAGGATGGATTCGTGCCTTGTGCGTTTCCGAATCCGCTCTCTTTGGTCGTTAGATTATCGCCGTCGGTCGGATTGGCACTTGGAGCTACCGTGTTGGTAGAGCCAAGAGCTGTAGGCGGACATTCTGCTCCACGATATCGTTCGATGACTAGAACGCTCCTGCACTTCAATGCCAGAAACGCAATGAGCAAGTACACAAAGGCAATTGCCAGGAAATAAGTGATCGCGGCAATTGCCGACCAATACTCAAATATTTTCCCATCGATGATCATGTGCGAAATCGGAGTGTCTTGTCCCAATGCGCCGTGCGGCGCAGCGCCCAATCACGCACGATTGAGAGAATTGCCGATGTGGACGCAATCATACTAATGAACGAGGAGAGAAATATCAGAGGTGCTGCAGTGAACGCATTCGGCTGGCGATCGTAGATGCACCCCGCTGCGATTTGGAAGTATGGCGCGAAATTCCCGAAACCAGCAAAGGACACAATTATTGGGACTCCGAGCACAATACTCCCAAATTGCGACCAAAGGAATGGTGTTGTTAGGAAGATGATTAATGTTAGTATTGCTAAGAATGGCACTGCATAAAAAAGCAGAACCATTCCCGCGTCCAAACGTGCAATGATTGGACGCCTACTTGTCAGTAAGACCGGCAAAAGGTATCTGAACATGCAAACATTGTGCCCATACGCCCATCGTCGGACTTGGCGAAATCGAACAGGCCATTCCTCAGGACTCTCTTCATAGCACAGGGCATCTCGCAGATATGCGACGTCGTATCCAGCCAAGAACAATCGGTAAGTAAGATCAGTATCTTCCGTGAGGACGTCATCGTGCCAGCCGCCGACATCACGCAACGCCGCTAGCCTTACGCCGCCAGTCGTTCCTCCAAACTGTGGAAGAAAACCCCACGTTCCTCGAATTTGCTGATCCACGACATACCCGGCGCGCCGTTCAAGATCGATCAATCGTGTCAGCAAGTTCTTGTCGGTGTTATACGGCACGACCCGGCCCATCGTTGCACCAATCAGGGGGTCTTGAAATGGGGCGACCAGTCGACGCAGCAGCCCAGGCGAAGGAAGATAATCGGCATCAAAAAAGACGACGATCTCCGACGTCAATGTGTCTATAGTTTCCTTAAGGGCGGCTGGCTTGCCGGGTTTTGCACCTGCAGGCCGGTGTACCGGTCTTATGCGCTGGTCTTCAATGGCATGATTTTCAACTATATCTCTTGTCCGGTCCGTGGACCTATCGTTCACAACCACAATCTCGATCTTACCTTCCGGATAATCGAGTTGCCGCATCGCATGCAGACACCCGTCAATGACCAATTCCTCGTTGTGTGCTGCGATCAGTACGGTGACACTTGGCCAGATTTCGAGATCGCTCCACTGTCGTCCAGGGTGCCTTAGCAGCAGAAACGAGCAGGTGAATAAGATTTGCCGCACAACAACGAAAGTAATGACAGTCGAGAAGACAATCACGACAATCGATACGAGGATTTCCATTTTGAGCGGCGAATTAGAACTTGATCTTTATGCCGGCTAAGCCACCAGCAATGTCATATTCGTCCGAGGTCAGAAATTCGCCCTGTGTGAACAATTCGAGCCGGTCAGAAAGGGAGAATGAGATGTGTGGGCGAAGCGCCAGGAAATCATTCTCAACTCCGACAAGCGTTGTTACGTCATCATACGCCATCTGGCCGCCTGCGACCGTCACACCGACTGTCCACGCGGACGGGACAACGTAGGTCACGCCCGCCCGCGCCTCCCAACCAATATTTGAACCTGGATCGGCATGGATGCCGGAGACGTAAGCCTGTCCAATCATGAATGAGCCATCGGAGAACGGCGAGAAATACTTGATAACCTCGCCACGGATCGAAATTTCCTCAACTCCATTGCGGAAATCCCTGTATGCGCTGCCGACGTCAAGAATTGTTCCTGTCGCCGAGCCAAGATCCACGCGAGCTGATCCATCCAAAAAGAGCTCCGGCAAGATGCCATCGTTGTCCGTCGATGTGCCGATTTGGATCTTCGGCCGAATTCCTGGAGAAAGCTCGGCTGAAATACCGAGCGCACCGAAGCCGGCATCCTCCTCTCGCCATTGACCCGATAGATCGAGATGAAATCCTATACCGCTCTCCAAATACGCGTTAGCAAACATGCCGGCGAAGACTCTGTCCTCAATATTGTCGGAGACTCCGAGCGCACCAGCATAGACGCTGACATCGCCAGTCGGATGGCCAGGTCCTTCGTCGGACAGAGCTAAACCTCCGTTCAATGCAGACGCCGCCGCAAGGCAAAATCCTGCGCTCAAGTGATGAAGGTGTGATCTCATGACTGAACCTTTCGAAGTGCGTGTCGCCGTCAGGCTGTTCGAGTCGCGGCTACGACCTCAACGGGATTGGATCGGGTTTTTCGGGATTGGTTACGCAAGCGGTCAATTAGGTGACTTCTGATTCTCGTAGCGGCTTTTCCGTCGCCAAAGGGGTTTTTTGTATTAGCCATACGGTTGTGTTGTTCAGCGTCGGAAAGTAATTCCGTCACGTTTTGTCGGATTGCGTTCGCATTTGTGCCGATCAATCGTGCTGCACCCACACTGGTTGCTTCAGGGCGTTCGGTCACATCACGCATAACCAAGACTGGTACGCCGAGTGATGGCGCTTCTTCTTGTATGCCTCCGGAATCCGTTAAAATGAGCTTCGATCGCATCAACAGGTAGACGAACTCCGTATAATCCGCTGGTTTGATCAAAATGACGTTCCTAATCTCGGAAAGGATTCCCCGAACCGTCGATCTCACATCAGGATTCGGGTGGACTGGGATAACGAATCCCGTATTTGAAAGCGTTCGGGCGAGTTCCCTTACCGCCTCGCAAATTTGCTTTAGGCGGTCGCCGATGTTCTCTCTTCGATGCGCTGTGACAGTGACGATCTGCTCGTACGGACTGAGCATCTTGAATTTCTGATCGAGGAGCGTTTCCATCAAAGGGTTTTTTTCGATCCGCTCCTTTATCATCAATACCGCGTCGACTACAGTGTTCCCAGTTACAATTATTCTGTCTTTCGGAACATTTTCTTTGATGAGTGCACCACGTGCTCGCTCTGTCGGCGCGAAATGAATATCCGCCAACGCGCCCGTCATCTTCCGGTTGCCCTCTTCTGGCCACGGAGAAAAATTGTCGCCTGTTCGCAATCCAGCCTCGACATGCGCGATCTGAATGCGGTTGAAGTATGATGCGAGCGAAGCTGCCAATGACGTCGCAGTATCACCATGCACAACGACGCAATCAGGTGCGAACCCCCTTAACGTCCTCTCCAAACGAAAAGCCAGCGAGGCAACCGTTTCCGTCAGGGTTCGAGTATGGCCAGAGGCGGGCCGGAGTTCGAAGTCGGCCACTAGATCAAACGCATTCAGTGCTTGACGGGCCATGTCATCATGCTGACCTGAAACGCAAACGGCATGCTGGATTTCGGAACATTGATTTAATTCCCATATGACCGGAGCAAGTTTGATCGCTTCAGGGCGCGTGCCAACAACAGACAGAATTCTCATCCATTCCCCCACCAGATCTCGAGAAATCTTTAAATCTAATAAAATAGAGCAGCAAGACTTCTTAACCATATGATTTAAAACCGTTTCTTTTTCGTCACACTGCTAGGCCTCGGAGATGCAGCGTAGCTTGGCCAAATATATCAAAGTAAAGGGAAATCGAGCTCAATTTGAACAGGCTTTCGCCGCGGTGCCCTGGGAGTGCGGTCGCAAGAGTGAAGGGGTCAATTGGGTCAAGTTGCTCGCAGAATCGGAGGGTGAATTGCAGCACGACGTTATCCTAGAGCATGGTCCGACCTGATTGATTTGCAGGGGCTTCGCAAGGTGGCACGGATGTCCTTCACGACCTGTTCGGCCGTTACTCTTTGCGTCCCGGATTTCTGTCTCATCTCCACTCCTCGGTGGTTACGATGCGCCAGAAATCCTCCGTAACGGCCCAAAGGCGCTGACGGAGGACAGGCCAAGCTCTATATTGCTAGTTAGATAGGGGTTGTGAGCATCCCCGAGTGAATTGGTCCACCCCTATGGTTACGAATAGGAGGACCGAGAAAGGGGATGCGAGATCAAGAAGCTTGATGTAGCTGGGACCGTGTCGCACCCGAGACCAAACTCTGCCCCTGACCCAAAGCGAAGGTAGGATCACGTGGGTCGACGTGCCCTAAACGGGCGCACTCGGAGAGGATCATGTTAGAAAAAGACGAAGTCGCTCTCGGTAAGCCCTGTTTGCCCGACGACTGTGAATGTGTCTGTCCCCGGCGCATTGCCGAATTCGGCGGAGAGATCGATGATTGTGCGTCCTTTGATTGAGATATTCTTGTCTTCCGCATCGAGCACGCCGTTTCCATTGTCGTCGAGATCAGCAAAACTCTGAGTGGCTGACTGTGCATTGACAAAGAAAAGATCGTGTCGTCGCCTTGCTGAAAGCCGATTATTCGGTTGTGGTCGATGCCCGCAAAGCCGGAAAGGCTCGTTCCGTATAAGTCATTGCCGGTGCCGCCGATTGCGATATCGTCACCTGTAAAGAAGAAAAACCAATCAGGGCCGTCGCGACCGAGGCCGAAATCGTCCCCGGCGCCCCCGCTTAGATCGTTTTCACCGGGACCACCAATCAACCGGTCGTTGCCATCATCACCTTCGAAGTTCGCTGGGCCGCGGCCCGCAATCATCAGATCGTCTCCGTCGCCTCCATTGATAGGAGCCGAGAGGCCACCTCCAGAAGAAATGAACTTGTCGTCCCCACTTCCAAGCTGGCCGTCTGCCGATCGATCGCCACGGGAAACGACTACGTCATCGCCGTCACCACCCAAAAAAAAGACCGAGTTGTCCATGATGAAGATTTTGTCCTTTCCATCGCCGCCGAACAGCCAGTCGTCACCAATGCCGAAAAGGACGTCGTTTCCCCCGAACCCACTGATCACATCGAAATCCGGAGTGCCGCGGAGGAGATCGTTTCCCTCCGTTCCATTGATCACCGCCATGCCAAGACCTCCTGCAATACAAACACGTCGATTTCAACAGCACGTTATATGAATTCAGGCTTCTCAATGATTTGGATCAATCTAGAGCCCGTCAGAAACGTCGGGTCTGACTCGCTTTTCCGACCTATTCAGGCAAAGTCGCGAGGTTCGCTCTTTGGCACATTCGAGAAATAGCCCCTACGGCAGGACCCGGGATCTAACCGGACGTTCGAATACTAGCTTGGACGTCCGGTTCGTCCCGCTTAGCTGACGCTCGCCCGTTTCAAGCCAACGATGATACCCGGGCGAAAGCGTCAGATGACGGCTTTGAGCCCAGACTCCCCAATGCTGCGCAGCGTTCGAACGGCAGCAATGTGAGTCAATCCGGACGCTTAATAAGTGCGCGCTAGGTGTTTTCGTGACACGGAGTCGATCTCCACGAGAGGCTTATAGCGGCTGGTCAGCGTGTCCGGCGGTCATATAGGGGGTACCGAGCTGTTGCATCTCACACCGGGACGAAGCGGTCCGGATCCGGAAAGTGCGGCGGTAGTGCGCGGCTAAGGACTTTTGCCACCGAGATAACGTAGTTTGCATCCGCGAGTGGCCAGCGCTGCTGCGAAGCGAGGTAATCGGCAATGCCAGGATGTGTCGTGACCCGTTCCCGATGAGCGGCGAGCCACGGGGTTTTATCGAGGATATCGGACGCGATCTCTGTGTAGTGAGTGGTGGCTTCGGCGAGGACCACATCGGCGAAGCTGAGCCGGCCGCCGGCAACATGTTCCCGGCCATCGGCGAGGCGGGCCTCGAAACGCTCGCCGAATTTTAGCATCGCGGCCTCGAGATTTGCGCGGGCCTGCGCGGCAGTCCGCTGAAAAGGGGCGGAGAGAGCAGGCTCGGCGAAGTCAGCCACGGCGCCTGCCACCATATCGATCATGGTGCGCTCTATATCCTCGTCTCCGTAGAAGCCGCCGCGCCGGGCAAGGTGGCGGATCATTGCGCTGGACTGGGAGAGCTCGAGCCCTTCGAACTCGAGCAGCGGGAGCTGATTGAAGGGCAGGCGGCCGGAGGCGCGGAGAGCCTCGAAATCCTCCGGTTCGGTCAGGCCGACATTTCGAAAGGGAATCTCGTTGACGCCGAGCATCCAGCGCGTCGTCTCCGCCCGCCCGCGTCCGGCAAAGTAGGTCAGCGTCGCGATCGTCATCCGGCATCCTCTGATTGGGTCACGTCGTCAAAGCCTATGGCCTGCGAACCTCGCAGTCCAAGCAAAGGCTCACCGTAGTCAAACGGCTGCGATGATCTCCAATTCCACACGCCAGGCAGGGTCCACCAGCCCGCTGACGATGACCAACGTCGAAGGAAAGCACCGGTCACCGAAGAACTCTGACCGGATGTTGCGTAGCATCTGTAGATCGGAGCGATCGATCAGGTAAATGCGGAGCATGACTACATCGCCGAACCCCATACCCGCATCCCGCAAGCACGCGGCAATGTTCGAGAATGCCCGCCGGCACTGATCTTCGAAATCAGGGGAAACGGAGCCGACCGGATTGACGCCGACTTGTCCGGAAAGATGAAGCCATTCGGTTGCATTGCTGGTTAAAGCCCCATGGCTGTAGTTCGGTACTCCCAGGCTGACGATGTCGGTGGGGTCGATGGTTTTGCTTTGCATACCTCGTCCTTTCGTCTCGGTGGAACGTCATCCGCTGGATTACCGACGCTCAGGCTTGAGGGTCAATTTACCGACGGATGAAAGACCTGACCCTGGACGGCCATAAGCGCGTGCCTTTGACCCGACTCGGATGAACCTCGTCGACGAATAGATGGATCACTCGGGCCGGATCGTTCTCGCCAAGCCAGTCTTTTAGCCGCTCCGGAAAGAGCGTGTCTCGGCCCCGGAATCGCGCGTTCATCTCGCGCCTCAGGAACCGCTCCACAACTATTTCGGTGGCAGGGTGCGGAGATACGCTACGATGGCCCTCAGATCCTCGTCGGTGATATTAGCGTAATAGGGATAAGCCATTGGTGGCATCATATGCGAGCCGTCGGGCCGAGTGCCGGTTGTGATCATCCGGACGATCTCTTCATCGGTCCGGTCGACCAGCCCAGTTGGCGTGATGTTGGCCGAAACCGAGACACCCCAAGGACCGTGGAACTCGAAGCCACCGGCGCCGAGGCTGTTCTCGAAGTCCGGACCCTGGGGGCCCATCGGCGTGTGGCACTCGATGCAGTGGCCAAGCGGCCCAGCAAGATAAGCGCCATAGATGACCGGATCGTCGCGCGGCACATCTGGCACCGAGCCGATCGACGGTCCATAGTCCGGCGGCAGAGGGATGAAGTATTGCGAAGGCGGAATATCGTTCTTTACTGGCGGCAGTTGGCGCAGATAAGCGACAATTGCCTGCGCGTCGCGGTCCGAGATGCCGCGATAGAGCCCGATTGGCATCGGAGGACCTATTATAGTTCCGTCCGGGCGGCGGCCTTCGCGGATGGCGGTGATGATTTGCTCGTCGGTCCAGCTGCCGATGCCGGTCTCGGCATCCGGCGTCAGGTTGGCTGAGTTAGCGATGAAAACGTCTCTCTCCACGAAAAACGGCGCCCAGCCTGCTAACTCCATGCCTGCAATTGGACCGTCCGGTCCCTGTGGGGTGTGACAGTTTCCGCAAGCGACGATCGAGCGCATCAGATATGTGCCACGCTCTAACAGGGTCTCGGCCTGCGCCGACGTGGTCTGGGCAATGCCAAGCAGGACAACGACTGGCAGCGCGGCGATAAGGCGGCCTCGCGCAATACTCTCCCATTTTTTTATTTCGCTGGAATGGCTTTCCACAGGCGTTTTCCCCTCTGTGTGTGCCTCTCCAGAGATTACGGTTGCCGGACGCGGGTGTTCAAGCAATATCGATTCGTCGCTCTCTGGGCGTGTTACGCTCCGGTCGCGGTAGACCTGAAGCACGGATGCCATAGTTGCATTGGAAAGCTGAGACTACGCGCTGAGATCGGCTCTCCCGGACCTATTCTCATGCTTAACCCGTTTTCGAGATTGCCCTTGGCCAACTCGACCTCTGCGACGCCGAGGAAGAAGCCGAAGTCTGCAATGTCGGTAGATGGCACGTTCCGGAAGTTCCTGGTTTGCTGGACGTAGGTCAAGAATCAGGGAGATAACCGACCGCCGGGCCGGAACGTCAATTTACCACCCGATGGCCGACCCGGTTCGGAGCCAGTTCGAGCACGTGCTTTTGACCCCGCTACGACATAGACCCGATGCTTAGAAACTCAGAGTCAAGGTTCCATCAACGACGACATCCGGGCGACCAGGCGAACCATCTCCTCGTGTCGCGCTTCCAGGTCGTTGATGCGGCGCCGCATTTCGAGCAGGGCCAGGACCTGGCGAGCCAGCAGCCTGATCGATTGCTGCTGATCATGATCCAAGGACTTTTTCCCCGGATCCCAGACGCATAGCGTGCCTAGGGCGTGTCCCTCCGGATTGATCAGCGGCATCGCGCAATAGAACCGCGTGTGAGGCGGGTTCTTGACCGACGGAAGATCCCGGTAATTTGGGTGCTTGCGCATATCCTCGACGATCAGAAGGTCGCTCTGGAGGAGCGTTGCCGGGCACATCGACAACTCGCGCGTACGTTCAGTGAAGCCCTCGGGATAGCCGACCTTGGACTTCAGCCAGAACCGGGTCTCGTCGCAGAAGCTGATATAGGAGAACCCGCATCCCGAAATGCGGGCCGCCATGGCGGTGATGTCGTCATAGGCCGCCTCGGGGGCCGTATCCATGATCCGGTAGGTTCTGAGAGCAGCGACGCGCGCCGCGTCGTCAGCGGGAATCTCGACCCCCTTATAGAATGCGCCAGTCCGGACCTCGGCGACCAGCCGGTAGCCCCGTTTCGCAACCGTCCTGATCACCTCCTGACGGCGTCCATCGTCACCGACCGCCCGGCGCGCGGCGTTCATCCGCGCCGAGATCGTTGCCTCGAGACGATCCGCCCGTTCCAGACCGAGGCGATCAGATCATCCCGGGTCACCACACGGTCTCGATTCTCGATCAAGAGGCGCAAAAGATCGAAGACCTTGGGCTCGACCGAGACCGGTGCGCCATTTGAGCGGAGTTCCATCGACGCGGTGTCGAGTTCGATGTCGCGCAGGCGGAAGAGCACCTTGAACTCCTGACCGCGGGTGGGAAGACCCGAAAAACAAGAAAATCAGAAGCTATCCCGAAGCGTTCCGGAACGCCAACGCCAAGCGCATCTGCCATGCTGGCCGTGACATGAAAATGAAGAAGGGGAGAAAGATGAACGATCATGGCTACAGCCTCGACGCATATGTCGCGGACTTGCGCAGGATCACCGGCGCGACCCGAGACGAGGATGAAATTCTGGCAGAGGTCGGGCCGCTGGCGCAGCGCCTGGCGCTGGATAAGAGCTGGCTCGAGGAGCGACATTACGAGACCGATCCCGGACAGGGCTTCGGGGTCCACCTGTTGCACGAGGAGCCCGATCATTCCCTGGCCGTCTTCGTAGTGGCCTGGCTGCCAGGGCGGGGTGCGCCACCCCATGATCACGGGACCTGGGCAGTTGTAGCCGGGGTCGAGGGCACCGAGCGGAACACCAGATATTCGCGGCACGACGACGGGTCGCGCGAGGCCTACGCGGAGCTGACGGAAAAGCATGCCTTCGACGCAGCGGAGGGCGAGCTCATTTGCATGAAGACCGGGGGGATCCACGCCGTGCAGAACAACAGCGACCGCGTGACCCTATCGCTCCATACTTACGGCAAGCACATCAACCACTCCAGCAGATCGCAATTCGATCCAGAAGAGAAATCGAAGTCAGATTTCATCGTTCGAGTTGAGTGAGTGCTAAACCGACCGTCGGTCAGGCTGTGACGCGTTGAGGCTAAGTCGGCAGTTGGCACTTTCTCGACGTAGCCTCAAAGGCAACAATCGGGGTCAAACCGGACATCTGAAGATTTGCTCAAATGGCAGCTTTGTCCGCACAGCCGACATTGGAGGCACCTAGAATGACCATGAAACCCGAATAAACGGTCGCTTGACCGGTAAGCCCCGTGCCGTCGATCACAAACCGCCCGAACGAGCCCAAATGAACAGCCGAGATTGCGATCTCGGGGTTTCAGGTAGGTTGACCTATCGAGCGAATGATCGCGCTCTGTGATTGAAGAATCTGATGCCGCCACAAGGCATGGGTGATGAGATCGATACTTTTGGGGTTCTACCAGCCGAGGACATCGTAATTGCTGGAGTCGAGGCCCTCGACAACGACGACGCGGGGGGTGGCAGGTCGCACTGGCTCCGATGCCACATAAGCCAGACATCCCAGTGCCGCGTTCGCTATGTCGTCCATTGTCCCAATTGGATGATCCACTGAATCCCGCCCGCTCCTGGATGTGCGGCGTTCGAGCTGACAGATCTGGTTGATGAGTTGGGAGTCATCAAGAAGCACGGCCTTGCGGCTCGTCAGCAGCGGCAGCGCCTCGAGATAGAGCGCAGATTTGTTCTTCTCCGTCGGCGCGTATCGAATGCCATAACGCCGAAACGCGTCTTCAACCCATTGGCCTGCGTAGCGGTCGCCGTGGATCGTCACGACGCGCCATTCGCTCAGTTCCCGTGCGGCCTCTTCTACTACATCCTCCGGCGAGAACGGCGCCTGCCATTCCCGCACGAGGTCGAGGACCACGGACTCTTCTTCGCGATGGCCAATGGCAAGCGCAAAGCTGTCCCGCTGGCCGCCACTCGGGTCCGCAAAGGCAACATAACGAAGCCCTCGAGATGGCCAGCGTTCAGTGCGACCGGGCTCGACACATTGCTCGACCACCAATCGGTCGACACAGGTTGAGAGATCGCCTCTGAACTCCGCAAACCATTCCGATGCGGTAGCTTCCGGATCACGGAGGCGTGCCCGCTCGATGCGCTCCTGGCTCAGGGTCGGATTGAGCCGGCGGGATTCCGCTTGGATGACGAGCACCTCTTCGTCATCTTTCCCAAAGTGCTCGCGGTGCTTGGTATAGAGCAGGCCCCGCTGGGCGTAGGGCGAGCTTATCCCGACCAGCATTCCGCCAGCCGCCTCGAGACTCGGCGTCACGGCTCGGAAAACCTCCAAGTCCGGGCTTGCGCTCGTCTCGTCGCGCCAAAAAGCGACCTCATCGAACACAGCTGCGAGGATTGTCCGACTTCGGATTGTCCGGAAGTTGTTTGGGTGCACACCGATAACGATGTTGCCGCGAAGGACGATCTCCTCGGCCCGCTTTTCCTCGACCAACTGACGCAGGATCGGGGATTCCTCGAAGAACGCTTCGATGTATCCGAAGACCGCCCGTGCCTGTGCCTTCGATGCTGCGAGGACGAGAACACTTCCCGTTTCACCTGGCGCCAGCTTGTGCTCGCCGAAGGCCGCGAGATAACTCGCAACGGCCGCTGCAATACGTGATTTGCCAGACCGTCGGCCAACGATGAACCACGCCTCCTCGACGCGCCTCTCGGGAGGCGCCCTACCGCCGGCCAGTTCAGCGAACACCTCCTGTTCGTCAATCCCGAGTGCCTGGCCAAATGCCGCGCGCAGCACCGTCAGCCAGGTCTCCCAGGTCTCAGCCTCACCAAGCGCGGCACCAAGAAGCTGAGGATCCGTCAATGCTTCATCGATGCCGATGGAGGTAAGCGCGGTCATCGAGCACCCTCGCTCCGGCCATAACGCTCGGCTGCATACTGTTCCAGCGTGGGCGTTACATCGCGTGCGCGGCGTTCGAGTCCCAGGTCCGCGAGGATGCGGCGCAGCGCATTTACGCCGGTCACATAAGGCCCGATGTCAAAGTCACCGTTCTCTGCCGCGAGCTTGCCTTCCTCAACCTCGCACCACACCACCAGAGACGCAGCACGTTTCGCCAAGTGCCGCTCAGCGTCGGTTATCTCATTTTCCCCACCAAGATGAGCGACAAGCCCCGCATAAACGTCCCTGTAGCGCCGGGCCTCACGCGTGCGACCGTCCACGTCAGGCAGGAACGTCTGCTTGCGGTTTGTCACGCGAGAGCGAGCCGTCGGTTTCTTCACACTTTCAACGCTGCTATCGTGGGATATCTTTACATGGTTGTTCATGGTTTGTTCTTTACCATTTCGGCAGGTAGGCTGGCAAGGAAGTTGTTTTGTTATGGCGACATGGACGCAACATGACCTTTAAATACAAAATATATCAATCTATTACGGCTGACCGTCGGATATATACTCCGATTTTCTTTTTTGATCTCGCCAAATAAGACATTCGTAGTCTGTGAAACCACCGATCAGAAAAAGTGACCGAGGGGATATTTTGAGCAAGCGTCATGACATACCGAGGCGGTCCGCCGCTCGCCCATGCGCTGAACGGGCGGTTACGCCCTTGCTGCAAATTTATCGCCATGCCTCTGGGTCAAGCGCGTCGGGGTCCGGGCCATTGGCTTTTCTGGGGAGTGTCCCTTCTGTCCCTTTGTCCCCGTTTGCGTCTGATCGGGGACACGGGGACACCGGGGACAGGGGGTCATGGCTAGCTGCGTAAATCCCGCGCCCCGTTTTCTTAAGTTCGGAACCTTCCATGCGCTGCATCGTCTTCTTGACCAGTTCATGGTCGAGGCCCGTGTGGTCGCGAACCTTAGCGGGGGTCTGACAACCTGCATGAACTGCATCGAGGATCGCCGCGCGCGTCTCACTGGCAAAGGCTTCGATGGGATCTCCAACATCGTTCCAGCGGCAAGCCTCGGTGTCGAAGTCGAGCCCCGTTTCGAACTCTTCAAGGTCCCGGCCCCGGCCATAGAGGATGCAACCGCCATCCGCTTGGCGGTTGTTTAGGACGAGGGTCGTGTCTGCTGCCCCCGTCAACCCTGTGCTTCCAGAGACTGCATCGAGCGGATCGTCACTTTCGATCTTCCTGAGATGGTGAATCACGAGGACAGCAATCCCGGTGTCGCTCGCGAGCCGGTGCAGGCCTCTTAACGCCGCGTAGTCGCTCGTATGCACGCTGTCGTTCGCGCGTCCGCAAGGGCGCACGAGCGCCAGGGTATCAACAATGATGAGGCGTGGATTGTCCCTGGTCTTGATCCAGTCCTCCAGGTGCTTGATCTCACCCTGGTCGAGACGCTGTGCATTTGTTTTGAACTCCAGCTCTGCGGGCCAAGTCTCACAAGGCTCCAAGAGCTTCAGACGGCGTTGCAGACGGCGCTCGTTGTCCTCAAGCGCCAGATAGAGCACTGCACCAGGGTCACATTCTCGGCCCAGCACTGCGCCTCCGCCGGCCACGGCGAATGCAATATCCAATGCAAGCCAAAATTTGCCGACTTTCGGCTTTCCCGCGAGGATCGTCAGGCCTTCTGGGAGCACGTCAGGCACTGTCCACTGGATTGGTGGAAACTCCTTTGTCTGAAGATCCGCCGCGTTGAAGATGCCGGAGGCACTAGAGATTCCTGTGAAGGGCGTATTCATCAGAGCGCCCTCTTCAGGAAACAGCGGCGATCATTATCATCAAGCTGGTCCCAGATCGCCGCCATGTAGGCGCGGCGCTCTGCCGGCGATGCGAAAAACGCCCAGGTGCGTGCCTCATCGCGATAGCTAAAGAGGGGCGGGATCGGCTCACCGAATCGAACCAGGCCAAGCATTTCTTCGCAAACCGCTTCGGTGTCCGCCCGTCGCAAAGCGCCAAGCGATGACCGGGCGAGCAATTCGTTTTGTTCAAGAGTGAACCGGCGCGATTGGATCCACGCCAGGTCGAGTGGGTGAATCCGCGCCAGGTCGCGTGGAAGGATCCGCGCCAGGTCGCGTGGGTCGGCCAAGACTCTAAGTGCGGCCTTGACGGCGCGGAGTCCGGCTTGAAGGTCGTGCCCATTGCGGCTATTTTTGGAGTGCTGTTCTACTTGCTCAGGATCAGTTTCCGCCCCGTCGGTCACCACACCGGCGGGGCATGCCGTTTCAGTCATGCCGACTGTCCGCCGTCCTTTTGAAGTTGGGCATTGATGTAGTCATCGATTGCCGATGCCCGCGTTACCCATCGCCGACCTATCTTCGCCGCCGGAATCTGCCCAGACTCGAGCAGGTAAAACGACCGCCGGGTCGACACGCCGAGATACTCCGCCAAACCATCAGCTCCGTGGATGAAGTCACCGTTCTCGCTTGCCATTACTTACCTCGTGACTGGCTAACTCTCTTGATGAACCGGGGAGTTCAAAGAGCCCCGGTTGGTCCCGAAAATTCTCGGCGACTTCGGTTTGGTTTGCAATGGCTTCAATTTCCATATACCGTATAATATGAAAATAGCGTAAGGATTCGATGATGCTCCGCCTTACCCTGAAATGGCCATACTGCCCGGACGGCGTGGAACTTCATGACTACGGGCCAAGGAGCGACGGAGGCCCGCTCCTCTCCGGCGAACTGTCCGGCCAGCATGTGCGTTACAAGACCAACCGTCGAGAATGGGCCAATTGGAAGATTGATCATCTCGAAGCGCCGTTGGTCTTGCAGTTTGTGAACGCGAAGACTGATGCTGAGCTGCTCGGATTCCTATCGGTTCATGGTTTGACGACTGGCGGCTGGTCTTCGCAGGACGGAGGGCGGGAAGTGGAGTGGTCCACGGTGAAGGCGAACCAGAGTTATCTGCGCACCCAATTGCTGCAAATTGATTACGAAGAGAGTGCGGAAAAGGTTGGGCGCCGCATTAACCGCCTAATCGCCAGCCATCCAAACTTTTCTCTTGCTCCGCGTCTGGAATTCACGAGCGGCAGGTCCGCCCCACACTTCGGTCTAAGCCCTCAATCTCTGCTAGGATTCATGCTTATGGAGATATTCCTAATGCTTGATGCGGGCGCGCGGAGCAAACCCTGCCTACGTTGCAGAAAGCTATTTGTTTACGGACATCTGACCGGAAGAAGGTCAACGGCGAAGTATTGCGCAGATAGATGTCGAGTTGCTGCGATGGCACAGCGAAACCGCGAGAAAGATAAGCGCGTCTGACGGCCAGGAATTTCACAACGTGGTTTGTTGCAGTTGAACAAGAGGAGAGAAAGATGTCGGTCCGTAAGCGAGTTTGGACGAACGCGAAAGGCGAACAGTCCGCATGGTTAGCCGACTACCGTGATCGTGATGGCAAACGTCGGGCCCGGACCTTCCCAACGCAGCGGGCGGCCAAGGACTGGCTGGCGAAAACGCAGGTGGATCTTGCTGCCGGGACTCACGTTGCCCGCTCAGTCTCGGCCACCGTCTCTGAAGCGCTTGAAGCGTGGTTGGCCCACTGCCAGAAAGAGGGGTTGGAAAAGAGCACGGTCGAGCAGCGGGAGCAGCATGCGCGGCTGCACATCCGCCCGCAACTGGGCGCTGTGAAACTCTCCGACTTAACCGCGCCAGACGTCCGCGCCTGGTTGGACAGGCTGCGCGACGGCGGCACTTCCTTGGCGATGCGACGGAAGGCGCTGACTACGCTGAAGACTGGCCTAGATTACGCACAGAACTACGGCATGGCGGGCCAGAATGTTGCGCGCTCGGTCAAAGCTCCTCGTGACGTCCGCAACGAAGCTAGCGAAGTTGTCATCCCGACAAAGCGTGAGATCCGCGCGCTGATTGAGAACACGCCAGACGATTGGCGCGCATTCATCGTGACAGCAATTTTCACGGGCCTTCGCCAGTCGGAGCTTCGCGGCCTACGTTGGAGCCACGTGGACTTCGACAACAAGATTGTCGGCGTCCGCGCCAGAGCCGACAAGTGGGGCAATATGGGACCGCCGAAATCCAAAGCAGGGCGTCGCGATATACCGCTCGCCCCAATTGTTGTCAGCGCACTCAAGCAGCACCGGGCGGCGCAGCCGGTTGGCCGCGACGGTTTGGTGTTCGCCAACCGCAACGGCCGGCCCTTCAACCCGTCCAATCTGCATAGCAGGGTCTACGGGCCGATCCAGGAGCGCGCGGGACTTGTGAAGGCGGACGGCTCGCCGAAATACACGTTTCACGCACTGCGGCATGCTGCGGCTTCATTAATGATCGAACAAGGATGGCCGCCCAAGAAGATCCAGAGCATCCTTGGCCACGCGAGTATCCAGATTACGTTCGACCGTTACGGCCATCTGTTCCCGTCTGCCGACGACGACCAGGCCGCAATGGCACGGATGGAGCGCGCCTTACTGGTCGACTGAGTCTCAACCGATGTATGCAACATGTATGCAACAAGAGTTAGCTAAGTCATTGTAAACGAACGATACAATTCGGCCTTCTAAGCCGATGGTCGCAGGTTCGAATCCTGCCGGGGTCGCCAAGATCTTTCTGGAAGAAATTCGTTGGACTATTGGGTCCGCCCAGCCCTGTCGAAGGTGCTGGGGGGTCGCGTCTGTATCCTGTCCGGGGTGTCTACGGGCCCAGCATCGGCGAAGCGTGTCGGGGGTGGGGGGATGACTGCCGCTTCCGCCAGCGCCGGGCCCGCAGGTGGCGCGTCAGTTGTGCCGCGCGCGGTAGATCCGCCGGTTTTGGCGGTTCAGGCCGCGGTGCAGGCGCACGCGCTCGCGCTTGGTGACCACGCCGTCGGACTTGGCGCGGTGTTCGGCCCGGCGCACCCGCACTTGGCCGCGGATCAGTCGGCCGCTTTCGCGGCGGCTCAGCGATCCGTCCTGGATTCCGTGATAGATGCGGCCCGCCTGATGGCGCTCGCGCTTGTCGATCCCGGGCGTGTTCGATCCAGCCGAGGCCGAGGTCGCGAACAGGCCGGCGGAGACAGCGATGACCGCCACGGCGAGAATGGAATTGCGCATTTGAAGTCTCCTTTCCCTCGAAACGGTCCCGTTGCCGCTTCCATGGGTCTTGGGATACCCGAATCGCGCTGACCGGCCCCTGACCCGGCCTGTCAGGAATTCGTCAGCTTGGAGAGCGATGGGAACGCGGGGTCAGGCTGGACGCCCGGGCGTCGCCGGATCGGGGACCGTGACCACCACGCGCAGTCCGCTCGGCGCCGCGGCCTCGAGGGTTAGGCGGCCGTCATAGAGCTCGAGGATGTCCCGCGCGATCGCCAGGCCCAGCCCCGAGCCGGGGGTCGCCTGATCGAGCCGGCGGCCCCGCTCGACCACTTCGGCCAGGTCTTCGGGCGGAACCCCGGGGCCGTCATCTTCGATCACCAGCGTCGCTGCGCCGTCGTCGGCGGTGGCGGTGGCGGTGACCCGCACCGCACTGCGCGCCCATTTGCGCGCATTGTCCAGCAGGTTGCCCGCCACTTCCTCGAAATCCGCCTGGTCCATCGCAATCGCCGCGCCCGGGCTGACCGTGTTGTGCCAATTGATCTGGTCGCCACCCGGCAGGCGCGCAAAGGCCCCGAGCAGGCGCTCGATCGCAGGTTCGAGCGCCGTGCGCGACGCGAGCCTGCCCCCGGCGCCCCGGGTGCGGGTACGCACCAATTCGCGCTCGACATTGCGGCTCATCCGCTCGATCTGCGCCGAGATCTCGTCGGCCGCCGCCGTCTCGCCCTGCGTGGCCAGCCGGCGGCTTTCGGCCGCCAGCACCGCCAGGGGCGTCTTCAGCCCATGGGCCAGGTCCGAGGCGCGGGCGCGGGCACGCGCGACCATCTCCTCGCGGCCAGCCAGCAAGCCGTTCACCTCGCCGACCAGCTCCTCGATCTCGGCGGGGAAATTACCGTCCAAGCGCTGCGCCTCGCCCGCCCTGACGGCATTCAGCCGAGCCTTCAGATGCGCGAGCGGCTTGAGCCCGAACCCGATCTGAACCGCGGCCGCGGCCATCAGAAAGGCACCCAGCAGCGCCACAAGCATCAGAACCCGGTCACCGAATTCCCCCTTGGCCCGTTCCAGTTCGGTCCGGTCGATCGCGACGGCCATCCGCAGCGGAATATCGGCCACATCCCCGCCGAGGACGACCGTCCGCTCGAGCACCATCAGCGCCGTATCCTGGAAGGCAACCCGGTCGTGCCGCGCGATCTCTCCGGCCGGGGCGCCGGCCCCGGGCAGGTCCAACGCTTCGTCCCAGAGGGATTCCGAGGTCAGAGGTGCGCCATCCGTCAATTTGACCTGCCAATAGAGCCCGCTGAACGGCCTCTGAAACCGCTGATCGCTCATCTCGCCCACCAACTCGACTCCGCCATCAGGGGCGGGTTCGGCCGCGCGGGCCAACTGTTCCAGATGCGGCCCCAGCTCGGAATAGAACCGCGCCGCGATCTGTTGCTCGAAAAGCTGGGTTAGCAGGAACCACAGGAACAGAAGCGCCCCGCCAGTCGACAGTGCCGCAAGGGCCAGGATGCGCAGTTTCAGCGATCTGCGGATCATGCTCCCCCGGGTGTCGCAACAATGTATCCGTAGCCGCGCCTGGTCTCGATCAGCGGCACCCGCAGCTTGCGGCGCAACCGGCCGATCAGCACTTCGAGCGTGTTTGCTTCGCGGAGCCCATCGACCCCATAGACATGCTCGCCAAGCTCGTGCGCGGACACGATCCGGTCGGCGTTATACATCAGGAAGGCAAGCGCCCGGTATTCGAGCGGCGTCAGGGCGACACTGCTGCCCTCGACGCTGATCCGCATTTGCCGGGCATCGAGGGCAACCGGGCCAATGGTAAGCTGCGACGACGCCTTGCCCGCCGAGCGGCGCAGGATCGCGTGGAGCCGCGCGAGCAGTTCCTCCATCTGGAAGGGCTTGGGCAGATAGTCGTCCGCACCGGCATCGATGCCATCGACCCGCTCGCTCCAGCTCGCCCGCGCGGTCAGGATCAGCACCGGCGTCTCGACCCCCGCTTGGCGCAGGCGCTTGAGCACGGTCATGCCATCGAGCCGGGGCAGGCCCAGATCCAGGATCACTGCGGCGTAATCCTCGGTATCGCATTTGAACCACGCCTCCTCGCCATCCGCCGCGTGCTCGGTGACGAAGCCGGCATCCCCCAGCGACCGGGCGATATCCTCGGCTAAGCGTGGCTCGTCCTCGACGATGAGGATGCGCATCTCTGTCCCCTCGCGGCTTTCGGCTGGCGGCCGCTACTGACCATACCGCCGCCTGGCCTCCTCCAGCGTCAATATCTCTTTGGTCGCCGCATTGACCACATACCATTGCAGACGGCCGCTGTCGGTCAGCGTCTTGAAGCCATAGAGGTGATGCCGGCCGGCGCGGCGGTAGCGGATGTCGATGATGTCGTGCCCGATCTCGCGCTTGAAGTGCCGCACGATCTCGCGCAGCGGCCGGATCTCGCCCCGCCGCACCGCCTCGCGCATCTCGCGCCAGCGTTGCCGGCGCGAGCGCCAGCGGTTCCCGAACCCGCGATCGGTTTGCGCGGCGGCCGGTGGCGCGGCCAGCAACGCACCAGCCAAACCGGCCAGCGCCGTCACGCAAAACCCACGCCGACTATCCCAGCTTGCGGGCCGGGCTCGGTCAAACTCGTCCGCACTCGTCATCTTGGGCAGCTTATAAGGCCGCTACTGACAAGACGCTGACAATTGGTTTTTAGGTTTTGTTCCAGGTGCATAAGCGCGGGTTCGAGCCCAGCGCTGCTGAAACGAAGAAGTGATGGCGCCCGAAGGCGCCATCACAGGTGTCTTGTGTCAATCCCGCAGCACCAGCTCCTGCTTCAACCGGTAGCCGAAGCCGCGCACCGGCTGCAGCCGTTGACTGATGTCGGGACGGCGTTTGCGGATGTAGCAGACATGGGCGTGGATCGCGCCCGGGCCGCCGGTTACATCCTGCTTGTCCCAGTAGAGCGCGTCGCACAGCGCCTCGATCGATACATCTCGGCCACGCGCCTTCTGCAACGCTCTTACGATGCGCGTCGGCGTCGGCGTCAGTCCCGAGATCGTGCTGCGTTCCTTGCCCAGTATGCCATCGAGTGTCTCACGCAAGTGCAGGTTTTCCGCACGCAAGTCATCGATGGTCTGCTCTGTGCCTTTGCCAGTTGATGTCAACGGGCGTTTCCTCCGTTTTCCCATCGCAGACGGCCCGAAAACGCCCGCTATTATTGTTCTGGATGAGCGCCCCACCGCTCGAGAGGGGGGGAGGCTGGATTTCCGCGAAGTAGAAAGCGATGCGACAATCCGGCACGCTGACGCTACGTAATTTTTTCCCGGCGTTAAGCATATTTCAGATGGCCTTTTGCCCGATTAGGCCGATGGGCCTGGGCTCGCGGCCCGAATTTTCGAGCGCAAATCACCCCGCGGCTTGCTTCAGCCACTCATAGACCCGGCGCATTGCCGGGTTCATTGGCCAGTTGGGCCGGGTCAGCAGGTAATAGGCCCGGGTGGGCCTGACCGTGGTCTCGACCGGGCGCACCAGGCGGCCCGCGGCCAGGTCGTCATGGATAAACTGGATTATCCCCAACGCCACGCCCTGGCCGTTGATCGCGGCGTGCAGCGCCACGTTTGCGTCTTGGATCATGATGTCGGTCTTGGGGCTGGTGCCGGCGCTGCAATTCTCGGCGATCCAGCGGTCCCAGTCCTGGCGGTCGCGTTCGTGGATCAGCGGCAGGCGCATCAGGTCGTCCGCACCCCCGACCGGCCCCGTCTCGTCCAGTAACGTTGGTGAGACAACCGGTGTCATCTCGACCTGGATCAGCGGCTCGACCGTGTATTGCGGCCATTTGCCCTCGCCATAGGCGATCGCCAGGTCCGCGTCCGCCGCCTCCAGGTTATAGGTCCGGGCCGAGTGGTGCAGCCGCAGGTCTATCCTCGGGTTTTCCTTCCAGAAATCGGTCATCCGGGGCACCAGCCAGCGCCCCGCGGCCATTGGCCCGATCAGCAGCACCACGGTCGAGCGGTCGTGGCGCAACCGCGCCCATTCGTTCTCGATCCGGTCCAGCGCCTGGGCCGTCGCCAGATGCAGCGCCTCGCCGGTCGAGGTCAGGTCCACCTGGCGCACCCGCCGTTCGAAAAGGGCCGCGCCCAACTGCTCCTCCAACCGCTTGATTTGGTAGCTGACGGCGGTGGGCGTGACCCCCAGTTCCTCGGCGGCATCCTTGAAGCTGCCGCGCCGGGCGGCGGCCTCGAAGGCCCGGAGCGCGGGCAGGGGCGGGAGCTGGCGTTTCATTTGACCCAATGGATAAGCTGAATTTGTTCATTTGCATGAAAATCCCGGTTTGTCATCCGCCAGCCAGCGCGCTTTATTGAGAGCTGTCCAGATCAACGAGGCAGCCATGGACGAGACCCGTTCGAATCGCAGCCAGTCCGAAAGACTCTACGACCGCGCCAAGGCGGTGATGCCCGGTGGCGTCAGCCACTACTTCCGTTATCGCGACCCGTACCCGTTCTACGTCACGCGGGCCGAGGGTGCCTACAAGTGGGACGCCGACGGGCGGCGCTATATCGACTACAAGATGGGCTCGGCCAGTCAGATGCTGGGTCATTGCCCGCCCAAGGTGGTCGAGGCGGTGCAGCGCCAGGTCGCCCTGACCCCGTTTACTGCCGATTGCCACGAGCTGGAGGTCGCTTGGGCCGAGCAGGTCTGCGATCTCTATCCAGGAGCCGAGACCGTGCGGTTCGTGAATTCCGGGACCGAGGCGACCATGCTGGGCCTGCGCGTCGCCCGCGCCTTCACCGGCCGCGACCGGGTGCTGAGGGTCGAAAGCCATTACCACGGCTGGCATGACCATGTGATGAAGGGCGCCCGGCCCGGGAACGACGGCCCGCCCTCGCTGGGCGTGCCCGAGGCGGTCTCGGCGCTGGTCACCGTGGTGCCGGCGGACCTGGTGGCGGTGGAGGAAGCCCTGGGCGACCAAACGATCGGCCAGGTGATCGTCGAGGCCGCCGGCGCCAATTACGGCGCGGTGCCGCTGCCGGATGGGTTCCTGGCCGGCGTCCGCGCTCTCTGCGACCGGCTCGGCCGGGTGCTGATTTTTGATGAGGTGATCACCGGGTTCCGCTGGTCCCCGGGCGGGCGACAGGCGCGGGACGGCGTGACCCCCGACCTCTTCACCATGGCGAAGATCCTGACCGGCGGATTGCCGGGCGGTGCCTTGGCGGGGCGGCGTGACATCATGGCGATGCTCGACCCGGGCGAGAGCCGGGGAGGCTTCTCGCCCCCGGTGCTGCACCAAGGCACATTCAATGGCTGCCAACTGGCCGCCGCCGGGGCGCTTGCCGCGCTCGAGGATCTGAAGACCGGCGCGCCACAGGCCCATGCGGACGCCCTAGCGGCGGCGCTGCGCGACGGGATTACCGAAATCATGGACCGCCGCGGCATCGAGGGCACCTGCTACGGCGAAAGCTCGGTTTTCCACCTCTATTTCGGCGCCTGCGAGAACCGCTCGGTCGCCGGGCTGACTGCCCAACAGATCCGGGGCACCGGAAAAAAGCTGGTGGCCGCGCTGCGCGATGAACTTAACGCCCGCGGCATCGACTTGATGAGCGCCATGAGCGGGGTGACCTCGGCGGCGCATTCTAATCAGGACATTGCCGAGTCGCTGGAAGCATTCGATGACACGCTTGGCGTGCTCCAATCCCAGGGGCTGATCACATGAACGAATTGCCCTCGACCGCCCGCACGGTGATCATCGGCGGCGGCATCTCCGGCTGCTCGACTGCCTACCATTTGGCCAAGGCCGGGCGGACCGAAATCGTGGTGCTGGAACGCTCGAAGCTGACCTCGGGCACCACCTGGCACGCAGCGGGCCTGGTGCGGCGGCTCAGGCCCTCGGGCACGCTGACCAACCTGATCAACTACTCGATCGACCTCTACGGGCAGTTGGAGGAGGAAACCGGCCAGTCCTGCGGGTGGCTGCAGTGCGGGTCGCTGTCGATCTCGACCAACCGGGACCGCACCACGACGCTGAAGCGCCAGGTCTCGCTGGGGCGCGCCTTCGGGCTGGAGGCGGAGCTGGTCGATGGCAAGCGGGCGCAGGAGCTATGGCCCATCGCCAACATGTCCGATGTGGAGGCGGCGATCCATTCCCCCGCCGATGGCCGGGTCAACCCGTCCGACACTGCGCTCGCGCTCTCGAAGGGCGCCCGCGCGCGAGGCGTGCAGTTCTTCGAGGACACCCCCGTCACCGGGTTCGAGAAGGCCGGGGGCCGCATCGCCGCCGTCCTCACCGCGAAGGGCCGCATCGCTTGCGACGAGGTGGTGATCGCCTGCGGGCTCTGGTCGCGCGACATGGCCCGGCTGGCGGGCGCCCATATGCCGCTCTATGCCTGCGAGCACCTCTATTTGCTTACCAAACCCATCGACGGGATCGATGGCCATTACCCCAATCTCGGCGCCCAGGACGACTTCCTCTATATTCGCGACGATGTGGGCGGATTGCTGGTCGGCTCGTTCGAGCCCCATGCCAAGCCCCTACCAGTCGAGAACCTGCCCGCCAACTTTTCCTTCGACCTGCTCGACGAGGACTGGGATCATTTCGCCCCGATGATGGAGAACGCGCTCCACCGGATCCCGGCCCTGGAGACGGCCGAGGTTCGGATGCTGCTCAATGGCCCCGAGAGCTTCACCCTCGACAATCAGTTCATGGTGGGCGAGAGCCCGGACGTGCCGGGCCTCTTCCTGATGGGCGGCATGAACTCGACCGGTATCGCGCTCGCGGGTGGGGTCGGCCGGGCACTGGCCGAATGGATGATCGAGGGCACCCCCACCATGGACCTGATCGAGGCGGATGTGCGCCGCTTCGCGCCGGGGGTGGATGTCCTCTCTGCGCTACATGAACGAATTCCGGAAATCCTCGGGAAACATTACGAAATCACCTATCCGGGCGTGCACCCGCAAACGGTGCGCGACCAGTTCCGCACCCCGTGCCACGCGGCTTTTTCTGTCGCCGGCGCGCAGTTCGCGCCCCGCGGCGGGTGGGAGCGGCCTGAATTCTTCGCCCCGGGCGGCTTGCGGGATGATTGGCAACTGACCTTCGGCGTGCCGCCCTGGCGCGATCTGGTGGGCGAGGAGTACCGGGCGGCAAAGGAAGGGGCGCTGCTTTTCGACCAGTCGCCCTACGGCAAGTTCTGGATCGAGGGTCCGGATGCCGAGACGTTCCTGAACCGCCTTTGCGCTAATGACATGTCTATCGAGCCCGGCCGCATCGTCTACTCCCAAGTGTTGAACACCCGTGGCGGGATCGAGAGCGACGTGACCGTCCAGCGCCACGGGGAAGACCGCTACCTGATGATCACCGGCCAGGGCGAGGCGCTGCGGATGAAGCAGTATCTTGAGCGCCAGCAGGGCGACCGGCACGTGGTGATTGTCGATCAGACGTCGGCTAGCGCGATCCTGGGCCTGGCCGGCCCCCGCGCCGAAGAAATTCTCCAGGCAGCCAGCCACGCGATCCTGCCCAAGATTGGCCGCTTCCGCATGGCCGAGGTCGAAATCGGCTATGCGGGCGCGATGGCGGGGCGCCTCAGCTATACCGGCGAGCCGGGCTTCGAGCTCTACATTCCCGCCGAGGCGGCGCTGACTGCCCACGCTGCGCTGGTCGCGGCAGGCGAGAGCAGGGGGCTCCGCCACGGCGGCAGCCACGCGGTCGGCTCGCTGAGGCTCGAGGCCGGGCACCGGTCCTGGGGGCACGATCTGACGCCAGGCATCACCCCATTGCAGGCAGGATTCGACCGCTTCGTCGCTTGGGACAAGCCCGGCGGCTTCGTCGGCCGCGAGGCGTTGCTGGCCGAGCGCGAGGCTGGCCCGGCTCGGCGGATCGTTTCGCTGGTCTTTGACGGCCCGGACGCGATCCCGATCCATGACGAGCCGGTCTTCGTGGGCGGCGATGCGGTCGGCCAGGTCACATCCGCCGCCTGGGGCTACGGCTTTGGCCGCACGGTCGCCCTGGCACTGGTTTCCCTGCCGGGCGATGTGCCCAAGCCCGGCCTCGCCGTGGAAGTCGAGATTGCCTGCGAGCGCTTCGGGGCACGCGCCAGCCTGACCCCGCCTAAGCAAGCCGCGAAGGAGATCGCCGCATGACGCAGCATACCCGGGTCCTGGTGATCGGTGGCGGCGTGATGGGCTGCTCGGTGCTCTACCACCTGGCCGCCAATGGCTGGACCAACGTGATGCTCTGCGAGAAGGCCGAGCTGACCTCGGGCTCCACCTGGCACGCGGCGGGTCAGATGGGGCTGGCGCTTTCGACCCGGCTGTCGATGTGGACGGTGAAATACTCGATCGACCTCTACCAGCGGCTGGAGCAGGAAACCGGCCAATCGGTCGGCTGGCACGAGCCGGGCAGTCTCCGCATCGCCTATGACGACGACGAGGTCGACTGGCTGAAGGTCCATATGGGCACCGGCCGGCAATACGGCGTTGACATGGAGATCCTGGGCCAAAACGAGATCGCCCAGGTCCACCCCTTCTACAACCTCGACGGGGTCAAGGCCGCGCTCCGCACCACCCGCGACGGCCATGCGGACCCCTCGGGCGTGACCCAGGCCATGGCCCAGGCGGCACGCGCGCTCGGTGCAAAGATCGAGCGGCGGAACCGCGTGACCGGCGCCACCCGCAAGGGCGACGAGTGGATCGTGCACACCGAGAAAGGCGACATCGCCGCGAGCCATGTGGTCATCGCTGCCGGCACCTACGCCAACCAGGTCGGCCGCTGGTTCGGCCTGACCGTGCCCTCCTGCGCTTTGCTCCACACCTATCTGGTCACCGACACGGTGCCCGAATTCGAGGCGCGCGACGCCGAGATCCCGGTAGTCCGCGACCACTACTACAACGGCTATATCCGGCAGGAGCGCAATTTCGGCCTGATCGGCGTCTACGAGGACGCGAACGCCGAGACCATCTGGACCGATGGCTGCCCTTGGGAGGCCGAGAACGAGCTGTTCGACGTCGACTACGACCGTTCGGGCGACCTGATCGCGCGCGCCTTCGAACGGATGCCGATCCTCTCGGAACTCGGCATCAAGCGTGTCGTCCGCGGCGCCATTACCCACACGCCGGACGGCGCCATGCTGGTCGGCCCGGCCCCCGGCCACCACAATGTCTGGATGGCCTGCGGCGCCTCGATCGGCATCGCCTGGGGCGGGGGCGCGGGCAAGTGCCTGGCCGATCAGATGGTCCATGGCGAGACCGCGGTCTCGATCCGCTCGATGGACCCGCGCCGCTACGGCGATTGGGCCGACGACAGCTACATCGTCGAGAAGACCACCGAGGAGTTCGAGCGCCGCCACGAAACGCCGCTGCCCGGTCGGCAATTGCCCGCCTGCCGCCCGGCGCGGCCGACCCCGCTGCATGACCGGCTGGTGGCCAAGGGCGCTGTCATGGGCGACATCCACGGGCTGGAACGCGCGCGCTGGTTCCGCGATGGCTCGGGGGCGGTGGAGGACAGCTACGGCTGGCGGCGCCAGCCCTGGGAGGCGAACGTCGCGGCCGAACACAAGGCCGTGCGCGAGCGGGCCGGCGTCATCGACCTGACCGCCTTCAGTCAATACGAGGTGACCGGACGCGACGCGGCGGCCTTTCTCGACCGGGTCTCGGCCAACCGCCCGCCGCGCAAGCTGGGCGGGATCGCGCTGACCCATCTGCTGAGCCGGAAAGGCAACATCGAGACCGAGATGACAATCGCGCGCCTCGGCGACGAGCGGTTCTTCCTCGGCTCGTCGATCGCGGCCGAATTGCGCGACCGGGACTGGCTCGACGGGCTGCGACGCGAGGGCGAGGATGTGGCGATTACCAATCTCACCAACGATTGGGGGATGCTGGCGCTTTCGGGCCCCGCCTCGCGCCAGATACTGGCGCAGGGCACGGACGCCGACCTCTCGAACGCCGCCTTTCCCTGGCTGAGCGCGCACGAGATCACCGCCTGGGGGGCGCCCTGCGTGGCGCTCCGGGTTTCGTTCACCGGCGAGCTGGGGTGGGAGCTGCATTGCCCGCAGGCGCAGCTCGGTCAGCTCTATGACGGAATGGCCGAGGCTGGTGCGGCCCACGGCCTAGCCGACATCGGTAGCCTGGCCTTCAACACGCTGAGGCTCGAGAAGGCCTACAAGGGCACCAGCGAATTGACGCCCGAGGTTGGCATTTTCGAGGCCGGGCTGACACGGTTCTTCAAGCCCGACAACCGCGAATTCATCGGCCGCGCGGCCAGCCTGGCGCGCCAGGACCAGCCCGGCTGGCGCATCGTCTATATGGAAGTGGATGCGGTGGACGCCGACCCGCTGGGCGGCGAGGCGATCATGGAGAATGGCCGCTGCGTCGGCATGATCACCTCGGGTGGCTACGGTCACGCGGCCGGCAAAAGCCTAGCCTTCGGCTATGTGAAGGACGTGCCGGACACCACAGGATCGCGCTATAACGTGCTGATCCTGAACGAAGAACGCCCCGCAATCGTGCTTGGTGAACCGGCCTACGACGCGGGGAGCGAAAGACCGAGGATGTGATGAACGGCGCGGCTCAAATTCCATCGGGCGCTTACGAAACCTTGCCGTCCCGGCTCTATACCGACGGTGGGGTCTTCGCCGAGGAACAGGACCGCATCTTCGCCCGCGCCTGGCTTTTCGCCGGTCACCGGACGCAAGTCGCCGCGCCAGGCGACTACTTCACCTGCCGTGCCGCGGGCGAGAATCTCATCGTGATCCACGGTCAGGATGGCGAGATCCGGGCCTTCCACAACCTTTGCCGCCACCGGGGTCATGCGCTGCTGATCGGCGCCGGTCAGGTGCGGCGCATCACCTGCGCCTACCATGCCTGGACCTATGACGACACGGGTGCGCTTCGCGCCGCACCCAACATGGAGAACGTGAAAGGCTTCGATCCGGCCTGCCATGGCCTCCGCCCCGTGCGGCTGGAGGTCTTCCACGGACTGATCTTCGTCAATTTGGAGGATGGGGCCCAGCCCTTCGCCCCCCAGACCGGCGCGGCGGACGCCGAGATCGCCGAGGCCCTGCCGAGCCTCGAAACCCGGGTCTTCGCCCACCGGACCGAGGCGCTGCTCAAGGCCAATTGGAAGGTTGCGATCGAGAATTTCGCCGAATGCTACCACTGCCAGACCGTCCACAAGACCTTCGTCCAGGGCGTGGTCCAGCCCGAGAGCTACCGTGTGGTGCCACGCGGCTTCTGCGAGTTGCATGACTCGGTCAGCCGCGATGGCACGGACCGGTTCCAGGGTTGGCGCGTCTGGCCCCTGATGGCGCTGCAATCCTACCCGGGCGGCATCGCCATGACCTTCCGCTGGATCCCGCTCTCGATTAACGAGACCAAGGTCGAGGTCGATTGGTGGCTTCCCGCCGCCGAGCCGACGCCGGAGGAGGCCGAGCTGATCCGCGCCCACGCCGAGACCACCTTCGCCGAGGACATCCCACTGGTCGAATCCGTGCAAGCGGGGCTCGAGAGCCGGGGCTTCGAGACCGGTCTGATCATGGTGGACGAAGTGAACTCCCACCGCAGCGAACATGGCGTGAAGGTCTTTCAGGACCTCTACCGCCGCGAGATGGGCTTGTGAGCGACAGTCCCGAGGACCGCCTCTACCGGATCGTCGAGGAGGCGATGTGCATCGGCTGCGGCCTCTGCCAGGCGGTGGCGGGTCGTGAAAAGGTCGAAGTGCGCAAGACCGCCAGCGGCTATTTGCACCCCGTGGCCGTGGGCGATCTCGACCACGAGACAGTGGACCGCATTTATGAGACCTGTCCCAGCACTCGGCTCGAAGGCCTGCCTGTCGCCTAGGCCAAGGGTGCCCGGGAAGACCTGGTCTGGGGGCCTTACCGGCGGATGGTGCTGGGCTGGGCGGGCGATCCGGCGGTGCGTCACCGGGGCGCCACCGGTGGCGTGCTGACTGCGCTGGCGCAATATCTTCTGCGCTCGGGACGGGCCGCGTTCGTGCTCCACGCCAGGGCCAGCGACATCGAGCCCACCTTCGGACAGGCCCATGTCAGCGAGACTGAGGAGGAGATTTTGGCGGGCGCCCGGTCGATCTACGGACCCGCCTCTGTGCTTGTGGCGATCAACGAAGCCCTGGCCCGTGCTCAGCCCTTCGCCTTTGTCGGCAAGCCCTGCGATATCTCGGCGCTCAGGAACCTCGCCACCCTCGACCCGCGCGTCGATGCCCTGATCAAATACTGGCTGACCCCGGTCTGCGGCGGCTTCATGCCGCCGGAACCGATGGCGGATTTCCTGCGCGGCCACGGAATCGATCCCGCCACCGTCTCCCGCTTCAGCTATCGCGGCGACGGCTGTCCGGGCCCGACCCGGGTCGAGACGGCGGACGGACAGGTCCACGACTTCCACTATCTCGACTTCTGGGGCGAGGACGAAAGCTCCTGGTCGCTGCCGCACCGCTGCAAGGTCTGCGCCGACGGCATCGGCGAGGGGGCGGACATTGCCGCTGCCGACACCTGGCCCGGCGGCTCGCCCGACCGGGTGGACTCGGAGGCCGATCCAGGTACGAATGCCCTGGTGATCCGAACCCAGGCTGGGGCCGATCTGGTTGAGGCGGCGGCCTCCGACGGCGCACTAGTGTTGGGGGACGAGGTGAATCCAAACTTCATGAACGATGTGCAACCGCATCAGAGGAAAAAAAATACGCGGTCCAGGCGCGCTTCGATGGGTTGGCGGCCGAGGGGCGGCTGGTGCCGCATACCGCGCGCCTGCGTCTCGACGCCCTGGCCGAGGTGAACGGGGCCGAGCGAAATGCCGAGATCACGCAGGGTACCCGGCAGCGGATCCGCGACGGTAAGGCATCGGAGGCAACGCCAGAATAGGAGAGCGCCATGGCGAGACGCGAGAACCGGCGTGATGGCGGACGCGCGGCACGCCATGCCGCGAAGGCGGTGACCCCGGATCAGACCGATCCCGTCGCGGGGGGCGGCTACCAGCCGCTCGCCGCCCCCGAGATCGAGCGCATCCATGACGCGGCGCTGACGGTCCTGGAAGAGGTCGGCATGGGCGACCCCACTCCCGAACTGGCCCGCCTTGCCGTCGACGCTGGCGTGATCCTGGGCGATGACCGCCGCCTGCGCTTCCCCCGCGCCTGGGTCGAGGACATGGTGGCGGCCCTGCCGAAGCGCTTTACGCTGCACGGCCGTGTGCCCGGGCGCGAGATCGAACTCGGCGCCGGCCTGACCCACTTTGCCACCGGCGGCACCGTGGTGCGGATGCTGGACATGGAGACCGGCGGCTTCCGCCCCTCGACCCTCCAGGACGTCTACGATTGCGCCCGTGTCGCCGAGGCCTGCGAGAACCTGCATGTCTTCAACCGCACGGTCGTCGCCAGCGACATCACTGATCCCCTCACGCTCGATATCTGCACCGCTTATTCCCTGATCGCGGGCACCACCAAGCCGATCGGAACCGGCTTCTACGACGCGGCTCACGTGGCCGACGGAGTGGCGATGTTCGACCATGTGCTGGGCGGCGAGGGAGAATTCGCCAAGCGTCCGTTCTCGACCTGCAATTGCTGCTCGATCGTGCCGCCCTTGAAATACGGCTTTGAGAACACCGAGGTGGCGATCGCTGGTGCCCGTGCTGGCTTCCCGGTGAAGATGGTGGTCGCCGCGCAATCGGGCGCCACGGCGCCCGCGGCGCTGGCGGGCACCCTGGTCCAGACCGTGGCCGAGACGCTGGGCGGCTGCGCCATCGTCCACCTGGCCAAGAAGGGCGCGCCGGTGATCTTCGCCAACTATCCCTTCGTCTCCGATCTCCGCACCGGCTCGTTCTCGGGCGGGGGTGGTGAGATCGCCGTCATGGCCGCGGCGTCCACCCAGATTGCCCGCTGGTACGGCCTGCCAAACGCCACCGCCGCCGGCATGACCGACGCCAAGGAGCCCGATGCCCAATACGGATGGGAGAAGGGCGTCACCGACCTCGCAACAGGGCTGGCCGGGCCGGACATCATCTATGAATCCGCCGGAATGCTGGGCAGCCTGATCGGCTGTTCGCTCGAGAGCCTGGTGATCGACAACGAGATGCTGGGCAACGCGCGGCAATGCGTGAAAGGGATCGAGGTGACCGATGATAGCCTCTCGGTCGAAGTGATCCGCGATGTCTGCCTGGGCGGCCCCGGCCATTTCCTGGGCCATCCCCAGACCCTGGAGCTGATGAACTCGGAATACGTCTATCCGGTGCTCGGCGGGCGCGACAGCCCGGATGCCTGGGATCAGGCGGGCCGCCCGGCCATGCGCGCGCGTGCCGGTGACCGGGTGCGCGAAATTCTGGCTTCCTCCGCGCCGCTGGTGCCAGCCAAGATCGAGGACGAGATCGCGCGGCGCTTCCCCATCCGGCGCCATCATGGAGAGAGGGCGGCATGATCCCGATCATTCCAGTGGAGGAGGTTCTGGCGGGTCAGGCGGACACGGCGCTGGCCGAGGGCGGTCGTCGCTCGGGCTTTCTGATGCTCTCGGGCGTCGATCAGGCGCTGGGCCTGGCGCGCGCGCGGAGTGGTGCGCGC
>JAOTXT010000122.1 GCA_029862205.1 Paracoccaceae bacterium | reverse complement strand
TGGGCTGCTCGGGCTCTTCGGCCCGATGACAAGCCACGGCTGAAGATGCTGCGCAACAAATACGATCCCGCGCGCAAGAACGTCTATCGCGGCTTCTTCCCCTCCGAGCCCGACAAGGGCGTGATGTCCGAGGGCGTCGACATCGGCCCCGACGTGGCCGACCCGGCGCGATGCGGCGACGGCTCCGATCCCCTGACCGAGCCGACGCCAATGCCCGGCTTGCCGGGCTGGCGCGATGCTGCGGCGGCTTATTACCGGGGGCTCGAGCGGTTGGGCCGGGCCGTGGTCGCTGGGCTGCTGCGCGGGCTGGACGCGGACGCGGCGCGCTGGGACGGGCTGTTCGACGGTTCGATCTCGACGCTGCGCGTCCTACACCATTCCGCACGCGAGGCGGATGCGTTGCCCGACGACCGCCTGATCGAGACGCCCAAGGCCAAATCCTGGGTCATCACCCGCCCGCATACGGATTCCGGCTTCGTGACGCTTCTCTGGCAGGACCCGACCGGTGGGCTCCAGGCCCAGGCCCTGGGCGGCACCTGGATCGACGTGCCGCCGACACCTGGTGCGATGGCGGTCAATTTCGGCCAAATGCTGGGCGATTGGACCGGCGGCCGGATCCGGGCGACCCCGCACCGGGTGTTGGGCGGCCTGGCCGAGCGGTTCTCGGTCCCGTTCTTCTTTGAGCCCGCGGTCGATGCACTGATCGAGCCTCTCTTCCCGGAAAATGGTGGCGACAGTTTCGTTTATGGCGACTTTCTATGGTCGCGCATGACGCATTTCCCCAATTTCCACGGTGTTGTCCGCCAACCTGCGGGTGCCACTTCCGGCCAGTGAGACCCGTTCACGATCTCTTGAGGGGAAAGTTGCGCCGCGCTACCTTTCCCCGATCCGCATCCGCGCATGAGAGGCAAGATGACTGTAGAAACCCCGATCTGCGACTTTGGCTGGGAGGCGCCTGCCTTCGACCTGCCGGCGACCGATGGCGAGCGTTACACCCTGGGAGACATCCGCGGCTCGAAGGGCACGCTGATCATGTTCATCTGCAACCACTGTCCGTACGTGAAGGCGGTGATCGACCGGATCGTGCGTGATGCCACCGCGCTGCAGGAGCTCGGGATCGGTGTGGCGGCGATCTGCGCCAATGACGCGGCGACGCATCCTGCGGACAGTTTTGAGAATATGCGGAAATTCGCCGAGGAACACGGCTTCACCTTCCCCTATCTGCATGACGAGACCCAAGCGGTGGCTCAGGCCTATGACGCGGTCTGTACCCCCGATTTCTACGGCTTCGATTCAGGCCTCGGGCTGCAATACCGGGGGCGGCTTGACGCGGCGGGCAACAAACCGGATGCCGGCGACATGGAGCGCGAGCTGTTCGAGGCCATGAAGGGCATCGCCCGCGACGGCCGCGGCCCCTCGGTTCAGCACCCCTCGATGGGCTGCTCGATCAAGTGGAAGTTGGCGGGGTAGGTGGGGCCAAATCAGCCCAGCACGATCCTCTCGTCCAGTTTCCGGTCCACGATCTCGACCGTCTGGTCAATCTCCGCCTTGGGCATGTCGAGTTGCCGCGAGATCAGCTTCACCAGCAGGTCGACGCGCTCGATGAACGGCGCTCCCCGGGCAACCGCCCTGGCCGCCGACGAGGGCTTCAGCAGGCTTTCCGCCGCCTTGGCGTATTTCTCAAACGGCACCTGATCCTTTGGGTCGGCCCCCAGCTGTTGGGCGATCGCGTCGACATGCGCGTAGATCGAGCGCGAGAGGTCCGGATCCTCGTGCACCGCATCGCGGATCGAGCGCGGCTCGTGCGGGGTGATGCAGCGGTAGTTTCCGGTCAAAAGCATCGACCACTTCGCCAGCGGCACGAACAGCGAGTCGAACACCTTCAACTTCACCGGGACGTCCTTTCCGTCGAGCGTCACCGCTGCGATATCCGCCTCCAGCTCGCGTAACAACGCATTGTGCGCCTCATCGGCGAACGTCGCCGCCTTGAAATTCGTCGGCAGACCTACATGCAGGATATTCGGCGCCTCCTCCGGCGGGCGGAAGGCCTGTGGATCGGGCGAACAGAGCGACATCAGCCCCGGCTCGAAACGCTCCCACACCTGGGCATTGGTATAGGCCTCGTCCAGGTCCATCCCGGCCAGCGCCGGGATCCGCCGCAGATAGGGCAGGGGTGGCATGTTCATGATCGAGAGACAAGGCAATTTCGCCTCGGCGATCTTGACCATCAGAACCCGGATCGTGTGGTTGGTGTATTGCGGCTCCTGCATGGCCAGGCCGACCAAGCCGTAGCGCGAGGGATTGACCTCTTCGGGCGGAGCGGCGTCCAGGGTCCCAGGCAGATCGC
Organism: Paracoccaceae bacterium; assembly: GCA_029862205.1. GTDB lineage: Bacteria > Pseudomonadota > Alphaproteobacteria > Rhodobacterales > Rhodobacteraceae > Thermohalobaculum. The sequence continues at coordinate 2,844 of JAOTXT010000122.1, read as the reverse complement.
GCGAAAAGATCGCCCGGTGCACCGCCTCGTCGCGCAGTTTAATGCGGACTTCCGTGCCGTCGCGATTGATCAGTTCGGCCGTCTTCTTCCGGCAGACCAGGGTCACGTTGTGACCGGCCATCAAAAGCTTCGTCGCCAGCAACGAGCCATAGGAAGCGCCAAGGATCAGAATACTGCGGGCCATGTTCCCCCTCCCAGAGTTATCGCCAACCGGCCCTCTAATGCCTCGGGTCGGGGGCGGATGCAAACCTTCGATTGGTTGGGGAGTGGCGTGGTGGTGATCCGAAACGAAAGGTTTTCACGATGGCGGGATTCTCGCTTACAAGGCGCGGCCCGCCGGTCCCTCAACCGTTGATGGATTGGCCAGTCCAAAGCCGCTCAGAATTGGTCGGTGCTCAGCAAACCGTGGCGGCGGTGCCAGTCTTCGAGCGACTCCGAGGGGTATTCATCGAAGCGCTCTTCGGACCCGCCATCATCGACCCGCACCCAATCGGGCTTCGATGCCAACATGATGTGGATGCTCTCCGGCGGTTCGGGCAATGGCGTGTCTATGGCGCTCGCAAAGGGATGCACGAGGTCCGGCCAGCGCGGATCCCAAGCCCAGAGCGCAGACCCGCATCGCGAGCAGAACCGGCGCTCCACGGGGCTTGGTTCTCCATCAATCGCTGCGTTGAATACGGTTATTGCCTCCTCACCCTGCACGACCAGGCTATCGGCTTGGCCGCCCAGATTGATCGCGAAACCGCCGCCACCGGCGGTCTTGCGGCAGATCGAACAATAGCAGCGCAGATAGGGTGCGGGCGCATAGGCCTCGAGTGAGAACCTGACTGCGCCGCAACAGCAGGAGCCATCCAAGTGCATGCCTTGTCTCCTTCCGTTCGTGATGCCGGGCGAGGCTAGCATCTGATCGAGGGCCTCGGCGAGAACCAAAGACGGCTATCGGCGATCGGTCGGACCGCCGTGCCGCTGGATCGCCTACGACGCCATGTCGTAGGCCCGCTCGCCATGGGCCGAGATGTCGAGGCCGTCGAATTCGACCTCCTCGTCGACGCGAAGCGGATACACCACCTGGGTCAGCTTCACCAGCACCGTGGTCATCACCAGGGTGAAGGCGCCGACCGCCGCCAGCGCGATCAGCTGGGTGCCCAGGCCCTGGCCCTCGTCCAGCGTGCCCATCGCCAGGATCGGCGCCATGATCGTGCCGAAGATGCCGCCGACGCCATGAACCGCGAAGACGTCCAACGTATCGTCGATGCGGATCTTCTCCTTCACGAAACCGACCGCGATCTGGCAGAGCACGCCTGCCACCGCGCCGATGATCAGGGCACCGATGGGCCCGATAAATCCCGATGCCGGCGTGATCGAGGCAAGCCCCGCGATTGTGCCGGTCACCAGGCCCACCATCGAGGCCTTACCGTGCTTGATCCGCTCGTAGAGCGCCCAGCTGAGCGAGGCGGTCGCGGCCGAGATATGGGTCACCACCAGCGCCATCGCAGCGCCCCCATCGGCGGCCAGCTGCGAGCCCGCGTTGAAGCCGAACCACCCGACCCACAGCATCGATGCACCGATCATCACCATGCCGGGATTGTGCGGCGGCGTCAGGTCGTTCTTTTCGAAACCGCGCCGCCCGCCCAGGAAGAAAGCGATCACCAGGGCTGCCAGCCCAGCGGTTTCGTGCACGACGATGCCGCCGGCGAAGTCCATCACGCCCATCGCCGCCAGCCATCCGCCGCCCCAGACCCAATGGGCCACGGGCGCGTAGCAAAACAGCATCCAGAGCGCCGAGAACAGCATCACGAAGCCGAAACCGATCCGCTCCACATAAGCGCCGACGATGAGCGCCGGCGTGATGATCGCGAAGGTCATCTGGAAGGCGAAGAACAGCACCTCGGGGATTGTGCCCGACAGCGTTTCGGGCGTGATGCCGGCCAGGAATGCCTTGCCCAGGCCGCCCCAGATGGCGTTCCCGCCGCCCCCGTCTCCGAAGGCGATCGAGTAGCCGACCACCAGCCACAGCACCGACATCAGGCAGGCGATCGAGACGCACTGCATCAGTACGCTCAGCACGTTGCGCGCCCTGACCAGCCCGCCATAAAAAAGCGCCAGGCCCGGCAACGTCATGAACAGCACCAACGCGGTCGCGACAATGATCCAGGCGGTGTCCGCTCCGTTCATTCGACTTTCCCCCAAAATCTGACAAGCCGTTCCATGGCTCTTGCCGCGCTTATAGGTGCGGCTGCCGCGGGCCGCAAAAGCATGCTGCCCTCATCCAGGCAGAATTTTCATGATTGCTGTTTTATTGAGCAGAATGGCGAAGGGATGCGCGTTCTTTGCACAAGAATGGCCTGCGCCACGCGGTCCGTCATTACCCAACCCACTGACCACACGATTCGCTTGGCGGAATCGGGCTAAAGGCGAGTAGAGAGTATGTAATTCCCGAATTACGCGAGGTTGGTTTCAAATCAATACTTAATTAAAGGGGTTTCAGCGTGAATAATCCCACACAACAATCAATTCTCTATTTCGAATCGAGCCAAATAGGGCGATAGTGTGACGCAAGAGGTGGGGTGGAGCGCCAGTCCTTGGGCGTTTATCGAAATCGAATGATCCAGACGGCTTGCAGCAGGATCGAACGCGACGGCTGCGCCTGCGATGCGCTCTCAGTAACCCCCGATACATTGGTTTCCCGCATCTGAATATGCGTGACGTGACAGCCCGAGTAAGAACGAAGCCAACTCACTGGAGGGCAGACGAAATGTTTCAGAATTCTTGCACCAAGCCGATCTCGGCCGCGATCGCACGCGTCAGCGTGCTCGCGCTTTTCGCCGCTGCGGCGCCCCTGGG
>JAOTXT010000095.1 GCA_029862205.1 Paracoccaceae bacterium | reverse complement strand
CCAGAGGGTCCGATACCTGTCGATACCGGGTTTATCGTCTTCAACCACATCAACTACCCGCACCTCACTGGCCTGTTCCAGCATTTGGGCGTGGCTACGAAGAAGAGCGACATGTCCTTCGCGGTCAGCGCCGACAATGGAGCCATCGAGTACGGCTGCAAGACTGTGAATGCGGTGCTTGCGCAGCGCGCGAATGTTCTGCGCCCCGCCTTCTGGCGCATGATCCGCGACATCATGGTGTTCAACCAGACGGCGCTCGCGGTTGCCCAGAGTAACCCGGATATGACCATTGATGGATTGATCCAGCGACAGCGCCTCGGCGATTGGTTTACGCGCTACTACCTGCTGCCTATGAGCGGGGCGATCTGGTCGACCCCGCGCGAGCAGATGCGGAACTTTCCGGCACTTGCCCTCGCCAGGTTCTTCGAGAACCATGGCCTCCTGTCGCTCAATGGCCAGCACCAATGGTGGACCGTCGACGGCGGGTCGCGGGAGTATGTCGGCCGCATGGCGGCGACGATGCGCGCAGAGGTGCAGCTGAAAGCGCCGGTTGTCCGGGTCGAGCGCAGCACGGACGGCGTGACCGTTCATGCCGCTGGCGCGCCGGCCGAGCGCTTCGACCAAGTCGTCTTTGCCTGCCACTCCGACCAAACGCTGCGCCTTCTGGCCGACGCCGACTTGCCCGAGCGGCGTGTGCTCGAGCGAGTCCGCTACCAGCCAAACCATGCGATCTTGCACTCCGATGCGTCGCAGATGCCGCGGCGCCGCGCCTGCTGGTCGAGCTGGGTCTATCAGGCATCGAGCCAGAATGACGAAGATACCGCCTCGGTAACTTACTGGATGAACAGCCTGCAGGGCATCCCGAACAACACACCGCTGTTCATGACGCTGAACCCGACACGATCGATCCCCGAGGACAAGATTCTCGACGAGCACATCTGCCATCATCCGCAATTTGATTTGCATGCGCTAGGCGCTCAGGCCGAACTGCCTTCAGTTCAGGGACGTCGCGGCACGTGGTTCTGCGGGGCCTGGACCCGAAATGGGTTTCACGAGGACGGTCTCGCGAGTGCCGTCTCCGTGGCGGAGAGGTTGGGGGTGACGCCGCCATGGCAGCATTGAGCCCCTCCGTCCTCAAGGCACGCGTCACTCATGCGCGGACCGTTCCGGTGCGCAACAGCTTCACCTACGGCGTCGATTATGTGCTGTTGGGCGAGCAACAGCTTGCCGGACGCGCCAAGCCAAGCCTGTTCTCGTTCGGACGGCGTAACCTGGTTACGCTCTATCCGGACGATCACGGTTTCTCTGGCGAAGGTGGCGTACATTGGGTTCGACGGATCGCGGCCGAGGCGAGGGTCGGGGAGGTCGCCGAGGTCGCGCTCCTGACCCACCCCCGCTACTGGGGCTATGCCTTCAACCCGGTCAGCTTCTGGTTTATGTCCGGGCCGGATGGCGCCCTGCTGGCCGTGCTGTCGGAGGTCCACAACACGTTTGGCGACCGCCATTGTTATCTCTGCCGCGGCGCCGATGGCGGGCCGATCCGGCCGGGTGACTGGATCGACGCTGACAAGCGGTTTCACGTCTCGCCGTTTTTTGCGGTCGAAGGACGCTATCGGTTCCGCTTCGTGCTCAAGGACCGGCACATCGGGGTGTGGATCCGCTATGACGACGGAAATGGCGGTGGCCTCTTTACCTCGCTGATCGGCGAGCGGAGGCCGCTTTGCGATACAGAACTGCTGCGCGCCCTGCTTCGCCGACCCTTGGGTGCGGCTATGACCACTGCCCTAATTCATTGGCAGGCATTTAAGCTGTTCTTGAAGGGGGTGCGCTACCGGTCGAGACCCGAGCCGCCGCGCGAGCGCGTATCATGAGACGTCCGATCTGCATCCTGCTGCTTGCCGTTGCATTCGCCTGGGGAGCCGGCAAGGCCGAGGCGCGTCCGCCAGAATTGCGTGATCTCGTTGATGCGCCGAATCCCGCGGGCTGCAGCGAATACAGCTTCATGTTCTGGGACTTTTACCGTGCCGAGCTCTGGACCGATGACCCGGACCTGCCGGGCAAGAAGTTTGGGCTATCGCTTACCTATCTGTCGGACTTCTCGCGCGACGCCCTGGTCAAGAGCACGATCGACGAGATGGTCCGTATCTCGGGACAACCGGAGGCCAGCTTCGCCAAGGCGCGAATTAAGATGCAGCAGATCTTCCGCGACGTCGAGCCCGGAGACCGCATCACCGCCTGGCGCGCCGGAGCGGAAAAGCTTCGCTTGTTCGTCAACGGTGAGGAGACCGGCACCCTAAACCGCGAGGTCGATCTTTTCTTGGCGATCTGGCTTAGCGAGGAGACGCGCCATCCGGAAGGCCGCCAGGCGCTGCTCTCGGGCCGCTGCGATGGCTGACGCTGTCCTGACCCGCAGTGCCCTATCGCGAACGAGCCTTCTGGCCGCCGCCCTCGCCTTCGGTGGTCTGCCTCTCTACGTTCACGTACCGCGCTTCTATGCCGAGCAGATGGCGCTCAGCCTGCCGGCGCTCGGTGCGGTTCTTCTGGCCGCCCGCGCTTTCGACAGCATACAGGATCCGGTCATCGGCTGGCTCGCCGACCGGTGGCGCGGGGTGCGCGAGATCTGGGCGATCGTGGGAATGACGCTGCTTGCGTCAGGTTTCCTGATCCTGTTCGCGCCGCCAGATTGGGGCGCGCCGCTGCCGCGTCTCGCCATTGGCCTCTTTGCCGCCTTCACTGGGTTCAGTGCCCTACAAATCGCGATCTACGATCATGGGCTTGCACTGGCGGGCAATGCCCAGGGCGCACATACCCGCGTCGCCTTGTGGCGCGAGGCCGGCGGCCTTGGCGGTATCTGCCTTGCCGCCATGGCCCCCGCAGTACTCGCGACGACAATGGGGCCCGCGGGCGCATTCCTCGGTTTCGCGCTTGTGTTCCTGGCCGTGGCCGCCTCTGCATCGCTGGTTATGGCCGGGCACTGGCGCGCCTCTGGATCGGTCCACGCGGGTCCGGGCAGCTTCCGCCGGGCGCTGGCGTCTCCCGGAATACTGCCCATACTGGCTTTCGGCTTCGTCAATGCGCTGCCCACAGCCGTGACTTCGACATTGTTCCTGTTCTTCGTTTCCCATGTGCTGGAGGCGGAAGATCATGCCGGACCCTTGCTGCTGTTGTTCTTCGCCGCTGCGGCCGGCGCCGCTCCGGGCTGGGCCCGCCTTGCCGACCGCTTTGGCCGCCGCTTTACGCTCGCTTCCGCGATGTCGCTGTCGATCTTCGCCTTCGCCTGGGCCTATCTTCTTGGCCCGGGCGACATCGCCCCCTTCTACGTAGTCGCAATCGCGTCCGGCGCCTCGCTGGGCGCCGACATGACCTTGGCGCCTGCCATGCTCGCCGCCCGGATCGAAGACGACGGCGGCCGCGTGTTTGCGCTCTGGACATTTTTGCAGAAGTCTGCCCTGGCGCTGGCCGCGGGCATTGCGCTCCCCACGGTCGCGCTGGCGGGCTTTGTTCCAACGGAGTCGGTGACGGAGCAGGGCCGTGAAGCACTCTCGGTCGCCTACGCCCTGGTGCCATGTCTGCTCAAGCTCTTTGCCATAGGCGCACTTGGCTTTCTCCCATCCGGAAAGGAGACAACCCTTGCAGAAACGTAAGTTCATTTTTGCCCTCGCGGCGGTTGCGGGTCTCTCAGGATGCGGTTCGCAGGTGCTCGAGGACTATGCAGACGGCAAGCCGGAACTCGACCTGCGCGACTATCTGAACGGGCCCCTGACCGCCTCCGGCATCTTCTTCGACCGCGCGGGTCGTGCCGAGCTGCATTTCGTTGTCGATATGGAAGGTTCCTGGCAAGGCAATACCGGCATATTGGCCGAGCAGTTCCGATACAGTGACGGGCGCACGGACGAGCGAGTCTGGGCCCTTCGGTTTCAGGACAGCGAGCGCTTCACCGGAACCGCCGACGACGTGGTCGGCGAGGCGCAGGGAATGCAGACAGGCAATGCGGCGACAATGACCTACCGACTGCGCATTCCACGCGAGGATGGCGAGATCGTGGTTTCGATGGAGGACTGGTTCTATCTGCAGGACGACGGGACCCTGATCAACAAGACGAAGATGCGCAAATACGGCTTGACGGTGGGTGAGCTGGTGATCGCCTTTCGCAAGCAGCCGGAATGAACACGCTTGCGGGAAAGCGCTACTGGCTGGTCGGCGCCAGCGCCGGGATCGGCCGCTCGCTGGCCTACGAACTCGCCCGCGCGGGGGTTGAGCTGGTGCTGTCAGCCCGGAGCGCCGATAAGCTGAACACTCTCGCCGCGGAACTGCCGGGGCATGGCCACGAAGCAATCTCCTGCGATGTCACCGACCGCCAATCGGTCGCTGAGGCTTTTGGTCGAGTCGGGGTAATCGACGGCGTCGTCTATTGCGCGGGAGCGTATGAGCCGATGTCCGCCCGCAAGCCGGACATCGCGCCGTTGGAACAGATGGTCGACGTCAATCTCGCCGGGGCGCTCCGGGTGCTCGCCTACGTGGTGCCGGCCTTCGTCGAGCGCCGCGCCGGGCACATTGTTCTCTTCGGGTCGGTCTCTGGCTACCGGGGTCTGCCTGATGCCTGGGGCTACGGCGCCACCAAGGCGGCACTGATCCACCTTGCCGAGAATCTGCGCTGCGATCTCCGTGGACTCCCCATCAACGTGCAGATCTGCAATCCCGGATTCGTCGAAACCCAGCTGACCGACAAGAATGACTTCAACATGCCGTTCATCACCACCCCCGAGGACGCCGCAGGGCGAGTATTGCGGGGCATGAGACAGGGCCGCTTCGAGATCGCGTTTCCGTTCGGCTTCTCCCTTTTCCTAAAGGCGCTGTCCTGGCTTCGCCGCCCGCTCTATTTCTGGCTGGTCCGGCGTTTTGCCGGGCAGCCGGGCCCTGCAGAGGAGCCAGGCCGCGCGCGCCTTGGCTCCGAACAAAGGTGATCCGCCGATGAACCGCACAAGGCGCCAGGAAATTGCCGGCTTTGCCGGCTTCCTACTGCTTTGCCTCGCCGTATCGGCGCTCGGTGGTCTGGCGACGTCAAGCAGCGTCGGGACATGGTACCCGACCCTGGCGAAGCCTTCCTTCAACCCTCCGGACTGGGTGTTCGCTCCTGTATGGACGACGCTCTATATCGTCATGGCGATCGCGGGCTGGCGCGTGTGGCGGACGCCGAACGCGCAGTTGCGGACCCACGCGCTGTCGGTTTTTTACGTTCAGCTGGCGCTCAATCTCCTCTGGTCGATCTTGTTCTTCGGTCTGCAGGCAATCGGCCTGGCTCTTGCCGAAATCATTGTCCTGCTCGTCGCGATCATCATCACAATGGTGTTGTCTTGGCGCGTCGACCGTCTCGCGGGGATGCTTTTCCTGCCCTACACCCTGTGGGTCGCTTTCGCATCTCTGCTCAACGCCGCAATTTTTGCGCTGAACTGAGCCAGGGAGATCCGGGGGCGAAAAACGCCGGTTGTCTTCGCAACATGATCCAAACCGCTGCCCGGTCCGTATCGATTGAATATTCGGTCGGCACACCGATCCAAAAACCCGAGTAACCCTCGCGTGCTCGCGAACTGGCGCGGGCGGCCCGCCAACATGACCAACCAGCAGGAATCCATCATGGCCGTCGGAGATGTCATCGAAGTCAACGACCGGATGCAATCTGGCTATCGCTACGAGCTGGTTGCGCCGGTCGGGCGGGGTTTCCCCAGTGGTTTCTCACCAAAATATGCGCCACGAGAAATGCTCGCAATGGGCGTTTTCGAGGGAAAATACTGCAATGATTGCGCAAACGAGTTTCCGAATGAGTGGTTTGAAGGGGCAAAAACCAGCCCAACACCCGACCCGGCCCTGAACTATTTTCGCGTCAAGAGCCGCCAGCCGCTAAGCGTCTGGCAAAAGAAAGGCTGGATCCATGGGCCGGACCCGCGCGGCTGGTTCCAATGGTATTGCCGCTATTATCTCGGCAGGCGCCTGCCCGAAGTCGACCGCACCCAAATCAAGCGCTGGAAGGCGTTTGCCCGGCATGCCGGCCAGATCCGCGCCAACTGCGACCGCGGCGACATTTACTGCCGCCCGCGTCAAAGACAAGCGCTTCTTCAATGGTCATATGATCCGCTGATCTGATCAATTGTCGACTTTGGCGTTGCGCCAAGCCGGACATGCTGATGCGGTTCTACCGGCGTTCTCACAACCGGTCCCTCGGATGACTACGCACCAGGAGTTGAGCAATGACGGACCATTGGCACGAGACCTTACCGGTCCTGGATGATTTCTCCCAGATCATCGACCCCTCGCAGTATGTCCCGTTGCCCGGAGACTGGTGGATCGGGGTCGCCGATGTTGTGAAATCAACCGCCGCCATCAAGGCGGGCTATTACAAGGCGGTAAACCTGGCCGGGGCCGGAACAATCAGTGCCGTCGCCAACGAGCTGGAAGGTGGTCTAAATCTCTTTATCTTCGGCGGCGACGGCGCCCGCTTCGCTGTCCCCGCCGCACGGGCCGAGGACGCCGCCAATGCTTTGTCTCGCGCCGCCATGTGGGCGAAACGGGATCTGAACCTGGAACTGCGGGTTGCCACAACCTCCGTCGCGCAAGTTCGCGCCGCCGGTTTCGATGTGCGCGCCGCGTTCTGGCGGGCGTCCGATCATGTTCGCTACGCCGCGTTCATGGGAGGAGGCTTCGAGTGGGCCGAGGCACAACTTAAGAATGGATCGATCAAGATCGCGCCGGCTGGAGATGATGAAGAACCAAATCTCACCGGTTTGTCTTGCCAGTGGGGGCCGATCGAATCGGAAAAGGGCAGAATCCTTTCGTTGATCCTCAAGCCGGTGCCGGGCGTGCCGCAACAGCGCTTTGCCGATGTCGCCTCCCGGGCAATTTCCTTGCTGTCGGCGACCACAGATCTCAACCCGGTGCCATCGGACGGCCCGAATGTGCGGTGGCCGGCCGCCGCGATCGGGCTGCAGTCCCGCGTCGCTCGGCGGGGCCGGTCCCTCTGGTGGCGGCGCCTCGAGGTCACGGCGAGTGCCGCATTCGTCTGGCTCGTCTTCAAACTTGGCATCCGCATCGGAGGTTTTGACCCCTCCGACTACCGGCGGGAGATGGCGGTCAATACCGATTTCCGCAAGTTCGATGATTCCTTGATGCTGACCGTCGATTGCGCGTCGGACGTGATCGAAAATCTGCGTGATCTTCTTGATCGGGCCGTCGCCGAGGGAACGGTGCGCTACGGCCTCCATACGCAGGACAAAGCGTTGATGACCTGTATCGCACCGTCGGTTCAGACGTCCGATCACATGCACTTCGTAGATGGTGGGGATGGCGGATATGCCGCGGCGGCTGCGCAGCTGCGTTGACGATTAGAGGTGGTCCTGCTTTCTGGACCATTTTGGCGGCGGGATAAGGTGGATCGCCGGTTGGTTCACGCCGGTGTCTTTCTTGCCGCCAAAGTGTGAGTTCGGAGATGCAGAAAATCCGTGGCAACAGAGCCGAATTGATATGCGTCAGGCTGTGTCGGTTATCAAGTTCTGTCGAGACATTCAGCAACCCGTCGAAGAGACCCGTCTTGGGGCGACACAACGGAAAAGCAGACGTTCGCCGCGATGCAGAAATCGGTCAGAATGGGCTCAAACCCGTCATCTGATAAATTCTGTAAGGCTTCTGGCGCCTCGTACTGCCTCGAACGTCAGCAGTGCGGGACAAACCTGCCGTTAGCGCAAAGTTTCGAAGGTCCGGTTAGATCCTGATTGCTGCCGTAGGGGCTATTTCTCGAATGTGCCATAAACAGACGTAGGACGACTTTTCTACCGGATGTTCGGCGCGCTGCGCATTTATGCCCCAGCTCAAGATCGGGGAATCGGCGCTCTGACCCTCCCTAAGCCGCCAATGCCTCCCGCGCCTGCCGCAAGGCGCCGAGCCAAACTTCTTGGTGCATCCGCGTGCCTGCAGCGATCAGACGATCAAGCTCGGTGGCAAGTTCCGGCGACGCCTCGCCTCGTCCGGCGCGAGCGAGCGCTTGGCCTCGGCCCGCAAGGAACTCGATCAAGAACAATCGCTCCTCGGCACAGAAATCTGCTAGAGCGTTAGCGTGGCGCTCGGCTTCATCGAACTCCCTGGCGGCGAGGCAGGCATCGATCGCGAATGTCCTGAAATAGACCTGGTTGTGGCTGACCGAGCCGGCGGCGAGCAGCTCTTCGGCCTCAGCACGGGCCCGTTCTCGTTCAGCTGGGTCGTCCGTGGTCAGCATCAGAAGCCCGAGGAGGGTCGGGCCCATGAACGCCATACCAGTGTCGATCTCGCGGGTAATCGCGAGACCGGCACGGGCTTTCCGCAACCCTTCGCCAAGATTCCCCTCCAGGTGGTCGATATGCCCGGAAAAGGCGAGGACCTCCGCCTCGAAGCGCCGCGCGCCAAGGCGGCGCGCGATCTCGAGCGCCTTTTCAATATGTGCGCGCGCACGGCGAAGGTCGCCGCGCGAGCGGTAGCCGAAAAACACCATATCGTGCCCGATGAGCTCGGCTCGCGCATCATGGACCCGCCGCGCCGCCTCGATGGATTCGACTGCGACCGCCATTGCCCGGTCGGAGTCGCCGCTCCATTCGGCGGTGACCGCCACCATGGGCAGGTTGGCGACTTCGATGCGGCCGAGGCCATGCGCCCGACTCACATCGACGCACTCGGTAAAAAGCTGGCAGGCGGTGCGAAATCGCCCGCACAAATACTCGGCGTCTGCCAGCCCGCCCAGGGCGGCGGCCTCGAGCTCGGCCGAGCCTGCCTGCCGTGCCAGGTCCAGCGCCAGCCCGTGCTCCCGCAGGCAACCTTCCGTGTCGCCGCGCGGGAACAACAGGTTACCCCGAAGGAAGTGCGCCCGCGCCGCCTCGGCAGTCAGACCAAGTCGATCCGCCATTTCCTGTGCTGTATCCAGATCAGCCAACGCCCCCACGACATCCTCTGTGATCCGCTTGACCCCGGCGAGCCCCAGAAGGGCCCGGCATCGTGAAGTCTCATCTGGTGCGGCCCGCAGCGCGTCATTGAACTCAGCGCTGGCCTCCGCCAGCGCGCCGATGTCGTGCTTCGCCTCGCCCAGCGCCAGCGCCAGTACCACCCTGTCGGCCGGATCCTCCGCCAGCGCCTTGCCCTTGATCAGGAGTGCAATCGCCTGAGCGTAGCGATAGTTGGCTAGCTCAGCATGGGCCGCCTCCAGGTAGGCGCCTGGCGCACGCGGGTCGCAGGCCAAGTCCAAATGCTCCGCATAGAGCCCGGGGTCACCGCCCTCGAACCATTCGGCCGCCCTAAGGTGCAGCCTTTGCCTTGCCGCGGTCAGGATCGATTCGTAGACCCCGTCGCGGATCAGCGCATGGGCAAAGAGGTAATCCTCCCCCTCAGGTCGGATGAGCTGATGGCGCAACAATTCCGCGCAGTCGAATTCCTGAGTCTCGAGCAGGCGCTGCAGCGCCGCGGATGAAAAACGCTGGCCGAAGACGGAGGCCACCTGCAGTGCCCGCTTGTCCAGCGGGTCGAGCCGGTCCATACGTGCCAGCACCAGGCTCTGGATCGAGCCAGGGACCAGCGTTGAGGCGCTCTCGGCCACGTTCTGCAACAGCTGTTCCAGGAACAGCGGGTTCCCCGCGGCGCGCTGCAGGCACTCGGTCAACCAATCTTCATTGGCCCGGGTGAAGCCGGCCGCCATCGCTCGCGCCTCGCTAGCCCGGAGCGGGCCCAGGTTGATGATGCTCACCGGCTGGTCGAGGCTCGCGGCGCGCCAGGCACCTTCCAGCGGGTCGCCCTCGGGCCGGGTCGTCGCCATCAGCGCCACCGGGTTCTCGCTGGCGGTCGCCATCACGGCGGCCAGCCGGTCGAGTGTTTGGTCATCGGCCCAGTGCAGGTCCTCCACCAAGATCAGCTGCGGCGCAGCGTGGCTGGCCCAGGCGACGAGCCCGGCTACCAGCCGTCCCCGTCCGGCGCGCCGGGCAGCGTCGTCCATCGCGTCGTAGAGCCGGCGCAGCTCCAACGGCTGCGGAAAGTCTAGAAGGTCGTTGACAAAGACCCAGTCGGTCTCGGCGAAGGCCCCGACGGCGAAAGCCGCATCCGCGGCGCGGGCACGGTCCTCCTCGGCCGACGAGGAGGACAAGCCGATCAGGCTGCGCACTAACGCCGGAATTGCCCCCTGCCCCCTACGCGAGCCGAAATCAAGCACCAGGCTGCGGTGCACCGCGAAGCCCGCCTTGCGCGCAAACCGCGCCACCTCCTCGGCCAGCCGGGTCTTGCCGATCCCAGCCGGTCCGCGCAGTAGGATGGTCTGGCCCTCCCCGGTCGCCGCCACCTCGTCCAAGATCGCCCGGCACTGGCCGAGCTCGGCGCGCCGCCCGACAAAGGGGGTGCTACGCCCCCCGCCCGCGTCGTCTAGCGTCCCGTCGATGCGCCAAACCGTGACTGAGCGGTCGATTCCCTTCAGCTTCCGCGGCCCAAGCCCGGCGATGGCGAAATTACCGGAGGTCTGCCGCTGCACCGCCTCAGAGACGAGCGTCTGCCCCAGCCCCGCCAGTCCCTGCAGTCGCGCAGCGAGGTTCACCGAGTCCCCGGTGACGGTGTACTCCCGATGGGTATCGCTACCGGTGCCGCTGGCCACTACCTGGCCGCTGGCAATCCCGATATGGAGCCTGAGGGCCCCGCCCCCGGGTAACCCGATCCCGCGTGCCGCCTCGTGAATCGCCAACGCCGCGCACACAGCGCGCTCGGGATCGTTGTCGTGGGCCGTCGGCGCGCCAAAGACCGCCATAACATTGTCACCCATATGCTTGTCGACCGCACCGCCGAACTCCTCGACGATGCGGTCAGCGGCCTCAAAATATCGGTTCAGGATCTCATGGGTCGCTTCGGCACCGAGGCGTTCGGAAATTCCCGTGAAGTCGGCGATATCGGCGAATAGAACCGTGACCTGTCGTCGTTCACCCTCTGCGGGCGCTTCTGGTGTGGCGGGCATCTCCAGCTTTTCCGCCCCCAGCTCCGCGATGGCCGCCAGCAACCGTTTGCGGTCAGCAAGCCGCCCAACCCCGATGTCCTTCAGGTCTTCATTGTTAAGTTCGGGAAGCAAGGAGGCGTCCACACCGTTCTGGCAGAACGCTTCGGAGTATTCTCCCAAGCCAAGCCCTCTCAACCAGGCGTCAACATTCATTGCGTAAATACCAGAACTGCCAATCCTCCCTAACTGTAACATGGGTCAGTTCCAGGCGATTTGGCAAATCCCGCGATGTCATTTGGATCGTCTGTAGACAATCGCCGCAGTTGAAAATTGGGACTCAACAGCGCCGCAAACCTAATATTCATGCGTGGTAATCAGAGATCTGCCGATGATCGGACCTAGTGTCGATCGGCAACGACTGCGATTGTTTACCGCAAAGCAAAGTAGCTCACGCTTCGGCATAAGATGGAAGACGGCGTCGAATTCCGTCCTTTGATCACTTCAGGTACACAATGGATGCAATCGTTGCGGACGGCGGCGAATTATCTACTGAATCGTCCGCCGGATCGCTGAGATTCCCTGGAACTTGCGTCGGTAGGCCGACGGGGTGAGCCCGGCCTTCTTCTTGAACAATCGCCGGAACGAGGCCGGGTCGTCGTAGCCAACTCCCACGGCGATCTCGTCCAGTCCGGTCTCGCTCATCTCAAGCATCTGCTTGGCTTCCTCTACCCTCAGCGCCTGCACATAATCGATCGGCTGATACCCCGTCGCCGACCGGAACCGGCGCGCGAATGTGCGCGAGTTGAGGCCCGAGCGCTCGGCCATGCGGTGGACGGGGTTCTCGACCGTGTAGTTTTTAGCGATCCAGCTCTGGCACTCGGCGATCACGGCGTCGGACGTACCGACCGCCCGGGTCATGGCCGAGAACGGCAGCTGCCCGTCCTCGTGCCCCGCGAACAGAAACACCTTGGCAGTGTGGATTGCCTGCTGCTGCCCGCACAGGCGCGCAATCAGGTAAAGCGCCAGGTCCTGCCACGACGAAACCCCACCGGCGGTCACGATGCTCGCATCCTCGGCGCTGAGACACAGCACCGAATCTTCGCGCATCTTCACTGTTGGGTAGCAGCGGCGGAACAGGTCGACGTAGGCCCAGTGCGCCGCGCTTTCCCGCCCGTCGAGCAACCCGGCCTCCGCCAGCACCA
>JAOTXT010000094.1 GCA_029862205.1 Paracoccaceae bacterium | reverse complement strand
GGCCCTTGGGTGAGATCGGAGGAAAGGGGCTGTTCACGAAAGAAATCGAGGACGCGCTTCTGGCGGGCGATATCGACATCGCAGTTCACTCGATGAAGGACATGCCGACTGTATTGCCGGATGGCTTGGTAATCCCCTGCCTTCTGCCCCGCGAGGATGTGCGCGACGGCTTTGTCAGCCTGATCCATGAAAGCCTCGACGCGATGCCCCAGGGCGCGGTGGTCGGGTCCTCGTCGCTTCGCCGCCGGGCGCAATTGCTGCATCGCCGGCCAGACCTGAAGGTGGTCGAGTTCAGGGGCAATGTGCAGACCAGGCTGAGAAGGCTCGAGGAGGGCGTCGCCGAGGCGACGTTTCTCGCCTGCGCCGGATTGCGGCGCCTCGGCCAAGCCGAGTTGATCCGCGCCGCGATCGAGCCATCGGAGATGTTGCCGGCTTGCGCCCAAGGCGCAATTGGGATCGAGACCCGCGAGGGCGATACAACGACTGCCGACTTGCTGGCGCCGATCCACGATGGTCCGACCGCAACGCAACTCGCTGCCGAGCGGGCTTTCCTGGCCGCGCTTGACGGATCCTGCCGCACGCCGATCGGCGGTCTGGCCGAAATCGACGGCGACCGCCTGCGGTTCAGGGGCGAGATTGTCCGGCCGGACGGCTCCGAGCGTTTGAAAGCCGAGCGCAGCGGCGCGCTGGAGGGCGCTGCCGATATGGGCCAGGACGCTGCCCAGGAGCTCCGCAGCCATGCCGGGCCCGGCTTCTTCGACGGATAGGATGCCAGTCCTCCTCACCCGCCCAGCCGCGCAAAACGAGGCGGTCGCCCGAGCCCTGGCCGAGGACGGGATCGACTGCGCAATCTGGCCGTTGACCAAGATCGTTCTTACCTCCGACGCGATTGAAATCCCCGCGGAAACGGACGGCCTTCTTTTCACCTCGGCCAATGGGGTGCGCGCCCTCGCCAGCCTCTCTTCCGACCGCGATCTGCCCGCGCTTTGCGTCGGCCCGGCGACCGACGCGGCGGCGCGGGACGCGGGGTTCGCCGATGTTCGGTCGGCCGATGGTGACGCCCAGGCGGTGGCGGCCCTGGCGCGCGGCTCGGGCCTCAAGGCGCTGTTCCATGCGCGCGGTGCCGAGACCGCCGGGGATTTGCGCACCTGGCTGGCGAGCGACGGCGTGACGGTCGACGAGGCGGTGCTTTACCGCGCCGAGGAAACCGGCCCGCCCACCGCGCCCATTGCCGCCGCGCTTCTGGACGGCAGCCTGAACCCGATCACGATTTGGTCGCCGCGCGCCGCCGAAATCATCGCGCCGTATCTCGATGATGCGCCCCTCGGACAGGTCACGCTTATCGCGATATCCGAGAACGCGGCTACGCCACTCTCTGACGCCGGCTGGGCGCGGATCATCATTGCCGAACACCCAAGCGGCAATTCGATGATCGCGGCCATCCGCCGCAATTCTTATGGCAACGCCCACTAATTTCCGTTTGGCGATTGCGGGAACCCGCGGCGCTTCCTAAGCTATAATATAAGACTGCCCGAGTCTGATCGGTCGGCCATCTATTTGTGGCCCGGCATGGTCGTGGCGCGGCACCAAGGCATTGAATTGGAAGGAAATGTCCGCATGGCAGGACGCAAGGGTTCCGACTCGACCGAATCGAAATCCACCTCCGGCGGCCCGGAGGAAACGGTGGCGGAGACGGCAACCGAACCCGCTGGCGCGGCGCCGGCCGGACAGGAGCCCGCCGCAGCGGTCTCGACGGACGCCGAAATTAGCGCGGATGGCCCCTCCTCGGCCGACCGGGACGGGCCGAGCGAACCCTACGATCCCTATAGCGGCGACGATAATTCCGATGACACTGACATGCGCAACGACGCTGAAGCGATCCTAGACGATCACCCCCATGAGGATGAGCATCATCGTTCCTTCGCGGCGACCACGCTTGCGATCTTGGTTGGCGTCCTGGTCGTTGCCGGGTTGACTTTGTGGGCGGCGCCCAAGCTTGCGCCGCACATGCCCGCTGGCATCGCGCAGTACCTGGCACCGGGGCAAGGCGCGAACGAGGAACGCCTAGCCGCCCTCGAACAGTCGCTTTCCGGGGAACGCGAGCAGGCTGCGGCCAAGGTGTCGGCGCTGGAAGCCGAGCTCGCCGCGCTTTCGAAGCGCGTCGACGAGGGGACTGGGTCGGATCTCGCCGCGGCGGCGAAAGAGGCCGCCGATGGCGCGGCGGCGGATACGGCCGCGCTGGCCGCGCATCTCGCTACGGTGGACGAGTCCCTTGTCGGCCTGCGCGAGGAACTGGCGGCGATGTCCACCGCCTTGAGCGACGCGGCCGACGGCGCGGAAGCGACCACACCAGAGATCGCGGCCAAGCTGGCGGCAATGGCCTCGCGGCTCGATTCGCTCTCGGAAGCGGTCGAGGGTGGCGCGGCAAACAAAGGATTGGAGGCGCAACTGGCGGCGCTTGGCGAGCGGCTGGATGCGGTCGAAAGCACGGCGGCAGTTGTCCGGGATGTGCAAAGCGCTGCGCTAAGCGAGGTCAATACGGCCATCGAGGCGGCTCGGCTGCAGGCAGCGCTGGATCTGTTGTCGAGCCGGCTGACCGGCGGCCTGCCCTATGGGCCAAAGCTGAACGAGATCGCCGGGATGACCGGCAAAGCCCCTCCCGAGGCCCTGTCGGCGGGGGCGGAATTGGGCGTTGCCACCACGACTGACCTCAAGGCCAGCTACGGTCGCCACGCCCATGCGGCGGTCGCAGCGGACGTGGAGGCTCAGGCGGCGGGCGCGGCGGGCGCGTTCGGCTGGCTGCGTTCGCAACTCGCCGGGCGGCCGATCGACGAGCAGGAAGGCGATGGCGTAGGCGCCGTGACCTCGCGGATCGGCGCACGCATCGATGACGGAGATTTAACGGCGGCCTTGGCCGAGGCCGAGGCCCTGCCCGATCACGCCAAGGACGGATTGGGACGCTGGCTGACGCGGCTTCGGACCCGGGTCGGCGCAGAAGCGGCGTTGAACACCTGGCGCGACGAACTGGGCGCCGGCGGCTAAGGGCGGAGGGAACACCATGTTGACCACGGCCATTCGCACCATCCTGTTCCTGGGCCTGGTCGCCGCGGGCGTCTGGGGCCTGGTCCACCTCCTGGAAGATGGCGGCGGGATCACGATCCAGTTCGGCGGCAAGGAGTATTTCTATAAACCCGCGATCTTCGCCGGAATCCTAATCGCCGCCTTTATCGCCGTTTGGTTGGCGCTCAAGGTCTTTGGATTCTTCCTGGCGATCTTGCGCTTCGTCGATGGCGACGAGACCGCTATCAGCCGGTTCTTCAACCGTTCGCGCGAGCGGCGGGGGCTCGAGGCAATGGCCCGCAGCATGACCGCTCTAGCCGCGGGCGACGCCAAGGTGGCGCGGGCCAAGGCTCAGAAGGCCGAGCTGCTGCTTCAGCGGCCGGAGCTCACCCGGCTGATCAATGCCCAGGCCGCCGAGCTGGCTGGCGATGATCTGCGCGCCGAGACCTATTACCGGGCGCTAGCCGAGGATCCGTCGACCTCGTTCATCGGGGTTCGCGGCCTCCTGAACCGGGCGCTGGAGAAAAAGGACGACGAGCGCGCGCTCAAACTCGCCGAAAGCGCGGCGAACTTGCACCCCAAGGACGAAGGCGTGCTCGATACACTCTACACGCTGCAAAGCCGCAAGTTCGACTGGGCCGGAGCGCGCAAGACGCTCGACGCCCAGCGCCGGGCCGCACTTTTGCCCAAACCCGAGGCCGACCGGCGCGATGCCATGCTGGCCCTTGCCCAGGCCGAGGACGCCGAGGAAGTCGACCAGGGTGAGCATGCGCGCAAATTGGCGCTGGAAGCGGTGAAGCTGGATCCGGCGAATGCGGAGGCCGCCGCCACCGCGGCGCGCCACCTGGCCGCGGCCGGATCGAAACGCGCGGCCGCGAAAATGCTGATCAACGGCTGGCGCCGGAGCCCGAGCGCGACCTTGGCCGGGGCCTATGCGGCGATCGAGCCGGAGGAGAGCCCGGACGAGCGGCGCAAGCGTTTCGGCAAGCTCTTGAAGGCGAACCCGGCGCATCCCGAGAGCAAGCTCTTGTCCGCCGAGCTCGCGCTCGTCACCGAGGATTGGCGCGCCGCCCGCACCGCAATTGCCGATCTCAAGGAAGACGAGCCAACGGCGCGCAGTTGCGTTGTGATGGCGGCGATCGCCCGCGGCGAGGGCGCGCCCGAGGCCGAGGTCCGCGGCTGGCTGGCCCGCGCCGTCGACGCCCCGCGCGGCGATGCGCTCGACAGCGATCTGAGCCATGCGGCAATGCTGCCCCTGCTGATCGGCGGCGACGACGAGACTGAGGACGCCGAGACAGCAGATGAGGCCTCAGACTCCCCGGACGGCGGGGGCAGTGTCGAGACCGAAGAGGCCAAAGCCTCCGGAGCGCCAAGCGCGCCCGAACCCGACGAACAGCCCCGCTCGAACGCGGCTTGACGGCCGGGCACCGGGCGGCCCAAACGTGATTTTTCGCTCGACTGCATTGCCTTGCCAAAAAATCGGGCAGCGACTATGTTCCGCGTCGTTCTGGCGCCTCTCGTCCAGGACGCCTGCGAAATCGCAGGGACCGTCGCGGGGAATTCGCACGGGGCCGGTGTAGCTCAGCTGGTAGAGCACGTCATTCGTAATGATGGGGTCGTAGGTTCGAGTCCTATCACCGGCACCACATTATGGAATAAATAATTGATTCCTTTAGATTCGTTGATTTCGGCAGAAGGCAATCCCCCTTTTGATCCATCTTTCTGGCACGTCAGACCGGCACTCCTACAATTAAGACACTCCTCGCTCAGACCGATTTTCTTCCATTGCTTCGTTTTCTGGCAGTGTCTAAATTTGAGTTTCATTTCTTTGGGGGGATCGCGGTTCTTAGGGGGATTGACCGCGTCGATCAGCCCAACAACCCAAGCCACGTCATGCACCGGTCCAATCAGGCCAGCGGCAACGGCGGGCGTAGTCCCAAGCGTCTCGTGCTTCCGGCAGAAGTTGTAGAACACGAAATAGAGCGCCAAGGCATGGAAGAGGTTGTCGAACTTCTTTGAGAACGCGTTGGCCAGCCCGTTAAAGCGGCGCACCAGCATGCGCGCATGGTCAGGCTGTCACGCTCGGCGCAGGAAGTGGAAATCTTGGACCAGTTTGGCGCACTCGGCCGGTCCTGGGTTTTCGTGCCGGTGAAGGTGGACGGGGAATACTTCCGCTCATAGCTCTTGCCACTTTAGTCTCGCCGTAAAGCTTGGCCAGCATGGCATAGTCAGTGTCGTTGCTGAAAGCACCGGGAACAGCGGTCAGATAGGGCTTGTGCCCATCGGTCGTAAGCTGGACACGGTTGTCCGGGCGATTAGCCAAGTCGAGCATGAAGTGGCGCGCAAAGGCGGCATCGCGCTCGCCGACGAGCCAGTTGCAGATCAACTTGCTGTCAGAACCAATGCTGGACCAGGTCCAGATGGAGAGCCCCCACTGAGTGGCCCACGTTGATTGTTAGTGCATGACCAGCCTCGGGTCCATTGGGATGATGCTTTCCGGCGCCGGCGGGCGGTATCCGAGGGCGCTGTGTGGAGGGAGCGTGTTGTAGTGGCGACGCCATTGCTCGATGAGGATCTGGGCTTCGCGGAGAGAGTAGAAGATCTCGCCGTTCAAGAGCTCGTCTCGGAACCTGGCATTGAAGCTCTCGCAGTAGCCGTTCTCCCAAGGTGAACCGGGCTCGATGAACGCGGTCTTCGCGCCGACGGCGACAATCCAGCGCCTGACCTTCTCAGCAATGAACTCGGGGCCGTTATCGGAGCGGATGTATTCCGGGGGCCCACGTAGGATGAAGAGATCGGTCAGGGCATCCACCACGTCGGTGGAGTTGAGCTTGCGCTCGACGCGGATCATCAGCGCCTCTTTGGTGAACTCGTCGATGATGTTGAGCATGCGGAGAATCCTGCCATCGTGGGTTCGGTCCTGGACGAAGTCATAGGACCAGACCTGGTTGGGGCGTTCCGGCCGGAGCCGGACGCAGGAGCCATCATTGAGCCAGACACGGCCCTTCTTTGGCTGTTTCCGGGGGACTTTCAGCCCCTCACGCCTCCAGATCCGCTCGACCCGCTTGTGGTTCACGTGCCAGCCCGCCTGATTGAGCAGGCCGGTCACCATCCGGTAGCCATAGCGTCCATACTGGCGCGACAGCTCGATGATGTCCTCGGTCAGTCGCTCTTCATCGGGCTGGCCTCGCGGGATCTTGCGCTGGGTTGAGCGGTGCTGCCGGAGAACGCGGCAAGCCCGGCGCTCGGAGACACCGTGAACCTGCCGCACCTGCTCGATACAGCGCCGGCGGCGTGAAGGGCTCAGTAGTTTCCCCTGGCCGCCTCCTCCAGGATCAGCTTGTCGAGCGTCAGATCAGAGACCGCGCGTCGGAGCCGCAGGTTCTCCTTCTCAAGCTCCTTCAAACGCTTGAGCTGTTCCCGGCCCATCCCACCGTAGAGCTTGCGCCACCGGTAATACGTCTGCTGTGTGATGCCGATCTGCCGCACCGCGTCCGCGATCGGCATTCCCTGTCCCTGCAGAACCTCAACCTGGCGCAGCTTCGAGACAATCTCCTCCGGCTTCGGGCGTTTCCCTGACATTCTCTGGTCCTCCTGAAATCGGGCTCATCTGAACCCTCCATCCGGACCACTTCAATGGGGTCATTCCAGCTATGTCGGCAGTTGGCACAAATCGGACGCTCGCTGGGTTGGATTGGAAGGTCCGCTCAGGGCTCAGAGCAGACCTTAGCTGCGATGGCGAAGCGTTTCGATGAGCCGATGTCGGCTAGGCGGGACAAACCCGCCGTTCGCGGAAAATTTCAAAGGTCCGGTTTGATCGCGATTGCAGACTTTGAGGTGATGTCAGCCTCGTGCCAAGATCGGACGCAATGCGAGTGCTCAGGATCCGCCTAAATCTACCGTCTTCTGTGCACCGCTTTGACCCTGGACTCTCATGTGCGCCGGGTTCGTCGAAGGATCCGTTGGAGCGTCCGGCGGTGCATATTCAGTTGCCTTGCCGTCTCCGTAACTTGGCCACGGCAGGATTTGAGCACATTGTTGATATGCTCCAATCTGGCTTCTTTCGGGCGCATAAAGTTTTCCGGCAATTCCGGCTTTCCGCGCCTATCGGCCAACAAGGCGGCAGCAATCTCGTCGGCCGTCACGGGCTTCGCGATATAATCGTGGGCACCGGACTTAATTGCAGCGACGGCGGTGCGGATAGGGCGTCCGCTTTGTGCCAAGAACCGCCATCCATCAGAAATCCATGGTGCGTAGATTCTATGGCCCTCGGTCGATAGGCTCACCGCAAGGGAGGATCGAGATTGGAACGCCGACTTGCCGCGATCTTGGCCGCCGATGTGGTTGGCTATTCACGTCTTATGGGCGCCGACGAGGCAGGAACCCTACTTCGTTTTGGGAGACTGCGCGAGACGATCTTAGAGCCGCTTATTGAGCAGCACAGCGGCCGAATAGTGAAGCTCATGGGTGATGGTCTGCTGGTTGAGTTCCAGAGTGTGGTCGATGCCGTTAACTGTGCGGTTTCCTGGCAGACATGCATAACCGAGAGCGAGGCGATCTCCGATCAAGAGAATCAGATCAGGTTCCGCGTGGGTATCAACTTGGGAGACGTGATCGTTGACGGCGAGGATATCCATGGAGACGGTGTAAATATCGCTGCTCGCCTCGAGGCGCTAGCCGAGCCCGGAGGGATCTATCTCTCAGGCGATGCGTTTCGTCAGGTTCGTGGCAAGATCGAAGCAAATTTCGAAGACCTGGGCGAGCTACAGGTCAAGAACATCGCGGAACCGCTGCGGGTTTATCGGGTCGCTGTCGGAGCAAGAGGAGATGCTGGTTCACCCACGATCTCCGATTATCCCTTAGGCATAGACTTTTCACCTCCCGATTACCCATCGATCGCAGTGCTTCCATTCACTGTTATGAGTGCCGATCCAGAGCAGGAATTCTTCGCCGACGGGATCGCCGAAGATATCACCACGGCCCTGTCAAAGATCGACAGTCTCCTGGTTGTCGCGCGGAACTCGACCTTCACCTACAAGGGCAAAGCAGTAGATGTGAAAGAGGTCAGTCGCGATCAGGGCGTGCGCTTTGTCCTGGAGGGCAGCGTCCGTAAAGCGGCCCACCGCGTGAGGATCACCGTCCAGCTCATCGATGCCAAGACCGGGATGCACCTCTGGGCGGACCGTTATGACCGGGAACTCGAGGATATCTTTGCAGTCCAGGACGAGATCACCCGGGAAGTCGTCGTTGCGCTGGACGTGAAGTTGAGCGCCGGGGAGCAGGCCCGCGTCTGGTCCAGCGGGACCACGGACCTGGAGGCCTGGAGCTGCGCACGTCAAGGCATCGAGCTCACCAATCTCGGAACGCCGAAAACACTCCGCGAAGCAATGGAATTATGCGGGCGGTCGGTCGCGCTCGATCCAGACTACGCCTTTGGATGGGTCACGCTTGGGTGGGCGCATCACCACCGCGTCGATGTGTCGGTGAGCCAGGCGTCACAGGAAGAGCGGCAGACGGCAATCGCATCAGCATTGGACTGTGCCAATCGGGCACTCAATCTGGATCCACTCTGTGCGGACGCATTTTCCCTATTGAGCTTCTGCCACCTGTCGAAGCGAGATCACGAAGCGGCGATTTCAGCGTCGGAGAAATCGGTTGAACTGGCGCCCGGTAATGCCGAAATCCTAGGAATCGCAGCGATGCTTCAGCTCAAATCAGGACGACCTGAGCGCGCATTGGAGCTGATCAAGAAGGCATTTCGTCTTTGTCCGGTCAATCCAGTCTGGTTTTGTTCAGTGCTCGGGAACGCTTACCGAGTTTTGGGGCAAAACGACTCCGCAATTGCCGCATTTCAAGCTGCAGTCAAGCGCGGAGGTGAGTTCCTGGCCGTTCATGTCGGCCTCGCCTCGATCCTCGGCGAGCTTGGGCGGAAAGACGAAGCCAAAAGATCCGTCTCCGAGATACTGCGGATCGACCCAAGTTTTTCGATTAGGAATTATTTATCGGGGTTGTCTTATAAGGACCCAACGGTCATCGCGAAGTTTAAAAGCGGTCTACTAAAGGCAGGCCTACCGGATTAAATGCTTGCGAGAATTGCAGACACTTTTGTCTTCTTTGGGTCAGAAATACCCCTAGCGCGAGCTCATTGAAGGTCGGGACTGTCCCACATTGCTGCCATTCGAACGCAGTGCAACATCGGGTAGTTCGGGCTCAAAGCGGCCCTTCGTTGCGACATCCGCCAATGACGGCATCTGGCACAAACCAGACGCTCGACACCCGCGCCGTGAGGGTCAGGTTCGCGCCGCAAAACCGACGCTCAATGCTCAGCGTCTGTTTTCGCCTGCACATGGCTAGAGGTGTCGCTGAGCGTCTGTTTAGACCGGCATCAGACCTCCAGGTCTTACATCCGAAGAGTCCCAATCATTTACCATGACCTCACCTGCGTTGTAGGCTGGATCCAGCGCAAAAGATGGTTCTTTGGCCAACCGCCGCTGATGCGGTCGTTAACCTCCCATTAAAATGCGCCTGGGAGATTCGATAATGGACGATATCGCCGCCAATCAACAATCACACGCCTGTGCCCATTCAGCGACACACCGAAAGGCGACGCATCCGCTCGACTCGCTCACTGCGGACGAAATCCTGACCGTCACCAGAGTCGTGCACAATCACCCGGAATTTGGCACCGACGTGCTCTTCGAGACGGTTGAACTGAGAGAGCCGACCAAAGCCGAGGTTCGCGCTTTCAATCCGGGGGATAGGTTCAAGCGCCAAGCCAGGGCGGCGGTGTTTCGCCGAGGCGGCATTGGGGTATGGCGGCTGGTCGTTTCAATCGCCGAAGAAGAGATCGTCTCGATCGATCATTTGCCCGATGCGCGGCCGATGATTCAGTTGGAAGAGTTCATGGTCATCGAGGACATGGTAAAGTCAGACCCGGACTTTATCGCGGCCTGCAAGAAGCGCGGCGTCGGAGACCTCTCGCTGGTTTGTGTCGATCCCTGGTCGGCGGGCAATTTCGGCATCGAGGGAGAGGAAGGCCGCCACCTTTGCCACACCTTCGCTTGGCTGCGCACGCGCGAATTTGACAATCTCTACGCGCATCCGATTGAAGGGCTGAATGCGGTCGTGGACATCAAGACCGGTGAGGTAATCCGCATCGACGATTACGGTGTGACCCCGGTGCCAATGGCAGAGCACAATTATGAGAGCCGTTTTCAGTCACAGGTGCGGGACCACCTGAAACCGATCGATGTTGTCCAGCCCGAAGGAGTCAGCTTTAAGCTGACCGGCCGGCATATCACCTGGCATGACTGGTCGATGGTCATTGGCTTCAACGTACGTGAGTCACTTAGCCTGCATGACATCCGGTTCGGTGACCGGCCGGTTCTTTACCGTGCCTCGTTGGCCGAAATGGTTGTGCCATACGGCAGCCCGAAGAACGGCCATTTCCGCAAGAGTGTGTTTGATGTCGGGGAGTACGGCATAGGGAAGCTCGTCAATTCGCTCGAGCTCGGTTGCGACTGCCTGGGCGCGATCCAGTATCTCGATGTCGATATCAACGATATGTACGGCAAGATTTTCCGGATACCCAAAGCAATCTGCATCCATGAGGAAGACCATGGTATCCTGTGGAAGCATACTGACTTCCGCACCGAAGTCACCGAGGTGAGGCGTGCACGGCGGCTGGTCATCTCCTCGATTGCGACCGTCGGCAACTATGAATACGCCATGTATTGGTACTTCTATCTCGACGGCACCATCGAGTTCGAGATGAAGGCGACCGGTATCCTGAACACAGTTGCCGGTGAACCTAGCGCACCAGACAAATATGCGACCGAAGTCGCCCCAGGCGTGTTCGGCCAGATCCATCAGCACGTGTTCTGCGCGCGTCTCGACTTGGCGATCGACGGTGATGAGAACTCAGTCGTTGAATGCAACACTCATGCCGAGCCGCCCGGTGATGACAATCCATACGGCAATGCCTTCTACGAGGAGGAGACCGTCCTGAAGACCGAGCAGGCTGCCGCCCGGCGCATCAAGCCCGAGCATCAGCGCTACTGGAAGTTCATCAATTCAGGCAAGACGAACTTCATGGGCAAACCTGTCGGTTACAAGCTCGACCCGTCTCACTGTGTGATGCCGTTCATGGCCGAGGACTCGCCGTCCGGCAAGCGGGCGGCATTCACGCAAAATCACCTGTGGGTCACGGCCTACAACCCCGAAGAGCGCTACCCGGCGGGCGAATACATGAACCATTCCGACGGCACAGACGGCCTTGTCGGCTTTATCGCGGATGATGGGAATGTCGAGGACACCGACATCGTCGCCTGGCACACTTTTGGTCTGCACCACCAGCCACGATTGGAGGATTTTCCTGTCCAGCCGTGCATCAGCTCCGGCTTCAAGCTGATGCCGTCCGGTTTTTTCGACCGCAATCCCTGCCTCGACTTACCGGCCCAAGCCAACAGGGCAAGTTGCAACGCGGGCGCAGCAATGGAACCAGGATAGGTGAGCGGTTAAGAACATTGCGGCGGTTCTACGCCGGATAACCGACCTGACGCTGAGCGACCGGGAGCGCGTGCTTCTGACCCAAAGCGTATATTCACATCGCCTAGGCAAGTCGGCAGCTATGCTCAGACAAACCTGCCCTTAGCGCAAAATTTCAAGTGTCCGGTTTGATCGCGATTGCTGCCGTTGGGGCCATGTCAACAAAGTGCCAACTGAAGACAGTCTCAGCGCGGCCTTCAATCAGAACCCTTCCAGAACCAGCTTGCCGCGAGCCTTGCCGCTTTCGAGGATCTTGTGCGCGCGCGTCAGATTGTCCGCATTGATCACGCCAAGGGTCTCGGTCGCGGTCGAGCGGACTTTCCCGGAGTCCAGTAGTGCCGCGACCTCGTTCAAGATTTCGCCCTGCCGAGCGATATCCGCCGTGCCAAACATCGAGCGGGTATACATGAACTCCCAGTGCGTCGAGACCGATTTCGGCTTGAGTGGTTGGATTGTCAGCACTTCAGGATCGTCGATCAACCCAAACCGGCCCTGAGGCGCGATCAGCTCGGCGATTTGCTCGATATACTGATCCGTGTGAGTGGTGGAGAATACAAAGCCCGGCGCTCCAATCCCCAGCGCTTCGATCTGAGGCGGCAGGGGTTCTCGGTGATCGACGACGTGATGTGCGCCCAATTCGGTGACCCAGGCCTGCGTTTCGGGCCGCGATGCCGTAGCGATGATCGTCAAATCCGTCAGAGCGCGCAGAAGTTGGATTGTGATCGATCCGACACCGCCCGACCCTCCGATGATCAGCACTGCCCGAGCCGCGCCCGGCACCGGATCGGTGACGCGCAGACGATCGA
>JAOTXT010000034.1 GCA_029862205.1 Paracoccaceae bacterium | reverse complement strand
GATCGCGCTGGCCGGGGATTCCGCTGGGGGCGGGCTGGTCTTTGCGCTCTATCTCAAGCTGGTGGAATTGGGGCTCGAGCCGCCCGCCTGCCTGGCCGGGTTCTCGCCCTGGGTGGACATGACCATGGCAAGCGACAGCCTCAGCCGCAATGCGCGGCGCGACGTGATGCTGCCGATCAGCCGGTTCCGCGAGGTGGCGGAGTATTATCTGGGCGGGACGCCGCCGGCCGAACCGCTGGCCTCGCCGGTCCTCGGCCGCTTCGAGGCGCCCCCGCCGGCGCTGATCACCGCCTCGAAATCCGAGATTCTGCGCGACGACGCGGTCGCGCTGGCCGAGGTCCTGCGCGCGGGCGGCGGCGACGTGACGCTGGAGCTGTGGAAGGACATGCCCCATGCCTGGCCGTTCTTCGCCGGCCTGATCCGCGAGGCGGACCAGACGGTGGTCCGGGCGGGGCGGTTCATTGCCCGGCATCTGGGTGATGGGGTGTGAGAGGGGTGGTGTCTCACATGTGAGACTCCGATTAAGTGGCTGACTTAAAACAATGATTTTTCATGATTTACCCGTTGTTTACGGATGGCGCGCGCTACTGCCCTGCCACGCGCAACGGGCTATGGGGTGGGTGCTTTGCACCCATCATTGACTCCCAAACGGTGCGCGCAGTGCGGTAGGGCGGGATCCATCCCGCCATTGGCCGGTCCTCGTATGGCCAATTTGGCGGGGTAAACCCCGCCCTTGTCTATTTGGGATCTGCCATGAGTATGCGCGCAGCGACGCTTGGCGCGCGTGGCCATCTCTATGATCGGTCCCGGTCTTGGGGGTCGCAACTCGCCCGCGCCCTTCACCGGGACTGCTGAGCCGCGCCAGGATCGTTTTGCGCGCGAAACAGCGTCTAGGTGTGACCTCTCAAGATCTGCCCCAACCAGAGCGGCGCATCGGCACGAACCTCGACCGGGATCGGGACAACCCTGCCGTTCCTTTGCAGCGTTTCTTCCGCGGTCGTCAGCGTGTCCTGCGTTCCCAGGACATACCATTTCGAGATGCCGGGATAGCGTCCAGCCTCTCGCACGATGGCTCTGGCGGCCGCTTCCTCGGGTGGAAGCCATGCCACAGCTGCCAGTTCGTCATCGTGGAAATGAACGACCGGGCTTTCGGTCAGGGCCCTGCGCACCGTCTCGTGCCGCAGGTCGAGGAAGGCCAGCATCCTTGGCACATCGCCGTCGGCCCGGAGCGTGCAGCCCCACTTCGCCTTGAACCAGATCGATCCCTTGCCGAGAAAGGGCAGGGACGCCCCCATGGCGGCGGCGGGCCGGCCGAGTTCCACGGCGCGCTGCAGGCTCCGGAGGATAAGGGCGGAGGCTACGCGCTTCTGCCGCACGCTCTCGTTCGCGTCCCTGATTCCGAGATTGCCCATGGCGTAGATGTCCGCCTGCGCCGAGTTGAATATTCCCGCGACCCAGTCCCCGTCGAGATCTGCGCACAGGAGTTCGCCGCCCTGTCCGAGCCTGGCGAGCATGCGATCGAGGGACATCACGGCCCCATCTTCCGGGAAGCGCTCGCGAACGAGGGGCTCATAATGGTGGCCGTAGAATTCCCGGACCGCCCCGGGATCGGTGGTGACGCGGTAGGTGAATCCGGCCTTCCGCATGCGCCGGATATCTTCCCGGACCGAGGAATTCCCGAGCCCCTCCATGAGCGCGGTCACGGTGGGGGGGAGCTCCCTGGTCAGGGCCACCAGCAGGGGTGCCTCGATGGCCCGGCCGGCGGGATCGTGAAGGCCGGGCGCACCGCGATGCGCACAGAAGACGGACACGGCCCCGCCCGCGGCTAGATCGGCGCTTCGGGACAGGAGACGCGACCGATGGATGCGTCTTCGGTCGGTGGTGTGGCAGTTCCCGCCGCAAAACACCTCGGCCACGCTCGCGGCACGTTCTTGCGAGCCGGCGAACCAAAGCTCGCCGTCTTCCCCGGAAAACCCGGTAATCCGGGGAAAGGGAAAGTGGATGCGAAGGGTCCTTCGCATGCCGGACATCATCGATCTCACACGAACGCCCTCCGTATCGCAGCCCGTTTCATCCGCGAAATCACCATGGCCGGGTTCTCCGCCGCGTTCGTTGCCCGTGCGAAGGCAGCGCATTGTTCAGGGAGTTCGCGAACGGTTTTCGGAAAAAATCGTGACTGCATATAAATCGCTCCCAACGTAGTGTGAATTGACGCTTTTACAACCTGCGGTAGTGCGAAAATATGACCGGATTGTAACGGGTTGCGGATTGCTACCAATGCCATCGCGGGCACTCAGACAACAATCCGCCCGACTATGCGTGCCGGGCGGTTTCATTCCGGCAGATGCCTGCCCGGCGAACGCTCTATGAGGGCAATGCGGAAATTCCGGAATGGGACAGAAGACGACCTTTGCAGCGGGCAGTGTGAATGTCTGGAATGTCCCGCGGCGCCGACCTTTTCGCCCGACCTATCGCGACGCCTTCTCCGCGATGCCGGAGGTGCCCTCGCGGCGTTCGAGCTCGGCCAGCACATCCTCCAGCGTCACGCCGGAGGCTTCCAGCATCACCATCAAGTGGTAGAGCACGTCCGCCGCCTCGCGGGTCAGGGCGGCCCGGTCGCCGCCGACATCGTTTAGACGCACCGCCTCGATGATGGCCTCGACCGCCTCCTCGCCGAATTTCCCGGCGCATTTGGCCGGGCCCTTGGCCAGCATCGCCGCCGTGTGCGACGTGGCCGGGTCGTTGCCCCGGCGGGCCGCGATGGTCGCGGCCAGGCGGTGGAGGATATCGCTCATAGCCTGACCGCCACGCCGGCCTTTGCCATATGCCGCTTGGCCTCGGCGATGGTGTGCTCGCCGAAATGGAAGATCGACGCGGCAAGCACGGCGGAGGCATGGCCTTGCGTGACCCCTTCGACCAGGTGGTCCAGCGTGCCGACCCCGCCGGACGCGATGACCGGGATCGAGACTGCGTCGGCGATCGCCCGGGTGAGGGCCAAATTGAACCCCGCGCGGGTGCCGTCCCGGTCCATCGAAGTCAGCAGGATCTCGCCCGCGCCCTTGGCCTCGACCAGGCGCGCGAAATCCACCGCGTCGATCCCGGTCGCCCGGCGGCCCCCATGGGTGAATATCTCGAAGCCCGAGGGCGTCGCGCCCCCTGACTTAGCGTCGATCGCGGCCACAATGCATTGCGAGCCGAATTTCTCGGCCGCCCGGGCGACGAAATCCGGATCCTTCACGGCGGCCGTGTTGATCGAGACCTTGTCGGCGCCCGCCAGCAGCAGGTTGCGGATATCCTCGAGCGTCCGCACCCCGCCGCCGATGGTCAGCGGCATGAAACATTGCTCGGCGGTGCGGCGCGCCACGTCCAGGATCGTGCCCCGGTTCTCGTGGCTGGCGGTGATGTCGAGAAAGCAAAGCTCGTCGGCCCCGGCCGCGTCATAGACCTTCGCCTGCTCCACCGGGTCGCCCGCATCGATCAGGTCGACGAAGTTGACGCCCTTGACCACGCGCCCGTCTTTCACGTCGAGGCAGGGGATGATGCGGGTCTTTAGCATGGGATCGGCTCTTCCGGCTTGCTGGTGGACCTAGTAAGCTGCGCGGGAGCCTAGAACAAGGCGGAACGTTTCCGCCGGAACAGATGACCAGGAGGAAATTCGATGCGCGCTTTCATCTTTGTTCTCACATTGGTGCTGGTTCCTGCCGTGGCAGGCGCCCAGACCTTTGTCTCGAAGGTCAGCCCGCATGATGTGGCGACGACGATGGACCGGCTGCAGGCCGCCGTCGAGGGGGCCGGGGCCACGGTTTTCGCCCGAATCGACCATGCGGCGGGGGCGGCCAATGTGGGTCAGGATCTGGCGCCGAACCAGCTGCTGATCTTCGGCAATCCGAAGCTCGGCACGCCCATGATGCAGTCGGCGCCGACCATGGGGCTGGACCTGCCGCTGAAGGTGCAGGTCTACCGGGGCGAGGACGGCAAGACCCGGGTCTTCTACCGCAAGATGGACGCGGTCGCCGCCGATCACGGCGCGTCGAGCCCGGCGCTGATGAAGGCCGCCGGGGCGTTGGACAAGCTGACCGGCAAGGCGATCGCTGCCGAGTAATTAATCCGCCGTCCAGCCGCCATCGACCACCAGCCCGGTGCCGGTGACGAGCGCCGAGGCGTCCGAGGCGAGGTAGACGACGGCGCCCATGATGTCCTCGATCTCGCCGACCCGGCCGAGCTGGATCTTCGAGGTCACCCAGGCCAGCCGCTCCGGGTTCTCCAGCGTCACGGCGGCCAGTGGCGTGCGGATGAAGGTTGGGCAGATGGTGTTGACCCGGATGCCTTTCGGCCCCCATTCGATCGCCATCGCCTTGGTCATGCCTTCGAGGCCATGCTTCGACGCGCAATAGACCGCCCGGTCGATGCCGCCGACCAGGCCCATCTGGGACGAGATGGTGATGATCGAGCCGGGCCGCGCGGCCGCGAGCAGCCCCTTTGCCACCGCTTGGGCCAGGAAATAGGCGCCGCGCAGGTTGACCCCCATGACCGCGTCATAGTCCTCGGGCGTTGTCTCCGCGGCAGGACTATGCCGCGCCAGGCCGGCGCTGTTGACCAGAATGTCGAAGGGGCCGTGTTGGGCCACCGCCGCGCCCGTTGCAGCCACGTCTGCGATGTCGAGGATCAGCGCCTCGGCGCTGCCGCCCGCCTGCGCCACGGCCGCCACCGCCTCGTGCAGCGGCGCCTCGCGGCGCGCCGCCATCACCACATGGGCACCGGCCTCGGCGAGCGCAGCGGCGCAGCCGAGCCCGATTCCGGACGAGGCGCCGGCGATCAGCGCCCGCTTGCCGTCCAGCCGGAAAGACGGGGTCTTCGGCAGCGCGCTCACTCCGCCGCCTCCCCGTAAGGAACATTCCGCCCGCCATAGCGGCGCACGCGCAGATTGGCCTGCTCCGCATGGCCGACGAAACCCTCCAACATGCAGAGCCGCGAGCAATAGGCGCCGATCTCGGCCGCGGCCTCGTCTGTCAGCACCTTCTGATAGCTGTGGGTTTTCAGGAACTTACCGACCCAGAGCCCTCCCGTATAGCGCCCGGCCCGGCGCGTCGGCAAGGTGTGGTTGGTGCCGATCACCTTGTCGCCGTTGGCCACATTGGTCCGGGGGCCCAAGAACAGCGCCCCGTAAGCGGTCATATGCTCCAGGAACCAGTCGTCGCGGTCGGTCATGACCTGGACATGCTCGGACGCGATGTCGTTTGCGGCCGCCAGCATCTCGTCGTAGCTGTCGCACAGGACCACTTCGCCATAGTCGCGCCAGGACGCGCTGGCGGTCTCGGCGGTCGGCAGGATCGCCAGGATGCGGTCGATCTCGGCCAGGGTCCCGTCGGCCAGCTTCCGGGAGTTCGTCACCAGCACGGCGGGCGAATTGTAGCCGTGCTCGGCCTGGCCCAAGAGATCGGTCGCGCACATCTCGGCGTCCACGGTCTCATCAGCGATCACCATGGTCTCGGTCGGGCCTGCAAGCAAGTCGATCCCGACCCGGCCGAAGAGTTGACGCTTGGCTTCCGCCACGAAGGCATTGCCGGGGCCGACCAGCATGTGGACGGGTTCGATGGTCGCGGTCCCGAGCGCGAGGGCACCGACCGCCTGGATGCCGCCCAGCACGTAGATCTCGTGGGCGCCGCCCATATGCATCGCCGCGATGACGCCTGGATTGGGTTTGCCCTTGAAGGGCGGTGTTGCCGCGGCGATCCTGGGCACGCCCGCCACCGCGGCGGTCAGGACCGACATATGGGCCGAGGCGACCATGGGGAACTTGCCGCCCGGCACGTAGCAGCCGACCGACTGCACCGGCAGGTTTCTGTGGCCCAGGATCACGCCCGGCAAGGTCTCAACCTCGATATCCGTCATCGAGGCCTTCTGCGCCTCGGCGAACGCCCGGATCTGAGTTTGGGCGAATTTGATATCCTCGATGTCGCGCTTAGGCACTTGGGCGATCAAATCGGCGATCTCGGCCTCGCTCAGGCGGAAGCGCTCCGGCGTATAGCCGTCGAACTGCTCGGAGAGCGCGCGCACGGCCGCGTCGCCCTCGGCCTCAATCTGGGCCAGTGTCCGCTCGACGGTCTTTCGGACCTTGGCATCGTCCTCGGCCTTGGCGGCGTCGGGCTTGCCCCGTTTCAGATAGGTGATCATTGCGCCCGCTCCCCTGATTGACGAGGCTCGCCCCTTGCTGCTGACCCGCTGACCAGAGCAAAAACGCAAAGCGAATGCAAACGAACCGGCGAACGAACTGGGGGAGGAGAACGACATGACCGAGACCTTGCGCGCGCGGATGCGCCGCGGCGACATCCTGGCCGGTACCTTCGTCAAGACCCCGGCGCACGAGATGGTCGAGGTGCTGGCGATGTCCGGGCTCGATTTCATTGCGCTGGATGCCGAGCACGCGCCCTTCGACCGGGGGCGGCTCGATGCCTGCCTGGCGGTCGCCCGGGCGCTCGACTTCCCAACGTTGGTCCGGGTGCCGGCGGGCACGCCGGATGAGATCCTGAAAGCCCTCGACAGCGGCGCCACGGGCGTCGTGGTGCCCCACGTGGATTCCGCCGAGAAGGCGGCCAACGTGGCCCGCTGGAGCCGGTTCGGCCACGGGGGACGCGGCTTCGCCGGCTCGACCCGCTGGGCCGGGTTCGCCAGCAAGCCGATGGCGGAGGTGCTGAAGTTGACGGAAGATACCGTGGTCATCGCCCAGATCGAGGAACCCGAGGGGGTGGCGGCGATCGATGCCATTGCCGGAACCGAAGGGATCGACGGGGTCTTTATCGGCCCGGCTGACCTCTCGGTCTGCTACGGGGCAACCGACATGAATTCGCCGGACCTCAAGGACGCCATGCGCAGGGTGGGCGCGGCGGCCAATGCAAAAGGCGCGGCCTATGTGACCTTCGCCCCCAACACGGCGAGCGCGCGTGAGCTGAGCGCCATCGGCGTCACCATGTTCTTCATCGCCTCCGAGCACGCCTTCATGCTGGCTGGCGCGCGCCAAGTGGCCGCCGATCTGCACGAACTGCCGGAGGAGGGGCGATGACCGGGATCACGACGCAAGCCCTGGCGGCGTTGGCGCGCTGGGACACGCCGACCATCTGCAACGCGCTGGAAGTGGTTTGCCCCGAGCGCCGGGGTCACGGCTTCACCAAGGCGCCGTTCTCGTGCCTCTATCCCGAAATGGCTCCCATCGTCGGGCTGGCCCGCACCGTTCAGATCCGTGCCGCCGAGCCGGACATGGAGGGCAAGGGGTCGTTGCCCGACCGGGTCGCCTATTACGAATATGCCGCCTCCGGCGAGATGCCGAAGGTGATGGTGATCGAGGATATCGACCCGGTCCCGGGCACCGGCGCCTTCTGGGGCGAGGTGCACACCGCCGTTCACAAGGGCCTCGGTGCGCTGGGCGTCGTGACGAACGGCTCCTACCGCGACGTGGCGGACAGCGCGCCCGGCTTCCAGGTGCTGGGCGGGATGCTGGCCCCCAGCCATGCCTATGTGCGCCCGGCGGGGTTCGGAGAACCGGTCACGGTGCACGGGATGGAGGTCCAGCACGATGACGTCATTCATGCCGATTGCCACGGCGCGGTGGTGATCCCCGCTAACGCGGTCGCCGCCATCCCGGAAGCGGTCGAGCGCATCGCCCGGCGCGAGGCAGTGATCCTGGGGGCGGCGCGTGCACCGGATTTCGACATCGAAAAGCTGAAGGCGGCGATTGGCAAGGCGCAAGATGTCCACTGAACGACGGAAGGTCCTGCTGACCGAGCCGGTCCATCCGATTGCCGCCGAGACGCTGGAAGCCGGTGGCTGCGCGGTGATCGAAGGGTGGACCCTGGACGATGCCGGGATGGCCGACGCCCTGGCCGGGATCGAGGCGATCCTGGTGCGCATCGCCCGGGTGCCGAGCGGGATGATCGAGGCAGCGCCGAAGCTTCGCGTCATCGCGAAACACGGGGTCGGATGCGACAACATCGACCAGGCGGAGGCGCGCGCACGCGGCGTCACGCTCGCGGTCGCGGCGGACGCCAATGCCCGCTCGGTCGCCGAGCACACGCTGATGTTCATCCTGGGACTGGCGAAGAACCTGGGCCACATGGACCGGGCCGTGCGCCAGGATTATTCGCGGCGGATGCAGACTCGCGTGGTCGATGTCGCGGACAAGCGCGTGCTGGTGCTGGGCTATGGCCGGATCGGCAAGCTGGTCGCGCCCTTGTGCCGGGCGTTCGGCATGGAGGTGCTGCTGCACGACCTGCTGCTGGAACCGGGCACGGCCTGCGACGGGTTTGCCGTGGCGCCCAGCCTGGCCGAGGGCCTGGCGCAGGCGGATTTCCTGACCGTGCATGTGCCGCTGACCGACTTGACGCGCGGGATCATCGGGCGCGCGGAGTTGGCCTCGATGAAACCCGGCAGCTTTGTCGTCAACTGCGCGCGCGGCGGCATTGTCGACGAGGCGGCGTTGGCCGAGCTGACCGCTTCGGGTCATCTGGGCGGTTTCGCCTCGGATGTCTTCTCGGCCGAGCCGATCGAGCCGGGGAACCCGCTGCTTGCGGACAATCCCTCGCTGCTGACGCCACATTCCGCGGCGCTCAGCGAGGAGGCGGTGCGGCGGATGGCCTACCGGGCGGCCCGGAACATCCTGGACCATTTCGAAGGCCAGTTGGCGCCGGAGTTCGTGTTCGGGGGATAGAGCCACGCCCGCTGCCCCGGACTTGATCCGGGGCCTCGACGATCATCGGAAATCATCGAGGTCCCGGCTCGAGGCCGGGACATTGGTCTTATTGGCTCAAATACGGCGACCCGTCGGGTAGCATGTCCCGCATCACCTTGAGCTCGATCGCGCCCAGCAGCCGGAACGACAGCGCCTTGCCGTGGCGGTCGATCGCCAGCGAGGCGTTCACCCCGCCGCCCAGCGTGTCCTCGATGACGAAGTTGAGCGCGCGCAGGTTCTCGAGCATATAGCGTTTGACGCTGGTGGCTCCGAGCGGCGCGAAGACCTGGTGCACGCGGGCCTCGGTGACCTCGTCCCGGATCAATGGCCAGGCCTCCGCCCGGTAGGCGATGACCGAGATATTCGACGTGTCGCCCTTGTCGCCCGCGCGTCCATGGGCGATGGCGTGGAGCGGCACGCGCAACGTGTTCGGCCGCTCGATCATGGGGATACGACCTCGACCCGGATATTCGGCTCGACCTCGGCGCGGGGGATCAGGATCGAGCCGGTCGCAAGCTGGGCGGTCAGCGAACTGCGGAACCCGCCCCCGCCCGCGGGGCCCGAGCAATAGAGCGCCTGCAATTCCTCGATCAGCACGTTCGCCTGCGCCTTGTCGTCGCGGATCATGGCGAGCCGCACCCGGTAATCGCCGTCCGCCGGCAGTCCGCGCCCCAGGGTCTCGGCCAGGTTCCCCCGGTCCAGCCCCGCGCCGCCGCCGATCAGGTCGATGGCGATGGGGGCGTTCAGCCCCTGTTCGCGCAGCCGGGTCTCGACGATGCGGCCGGCGAGCTCGGCACGCGCCAGAGCGTTCGGGCCGGAATAGGAAAGCTCGGCCTCGGCCATCCAGCCGTTCTCGACACAGATCGTGGCTTTGAGCATCTCTGGCCGGGCATGGCCGCGCACGCCCTCGACCGTGACCCGATCGGGCCCTGTTTCGGTCAGCGTCATTTGGGTGATGTCGCAGGCCGCCTCGGGCACCAGATAGGCGGCCGGGTCGTGCATCTCGTAGAGCACCTGTTCGGTCACGGTCGCCCGGCTGACCACCCCGCCGGTGCCGCTGGGCTTCGAGACCGTGAAGCTGCCGTCGGGCGCGGCCTCGGCCACCGGAAAGCCCACATGGGCCAGATCCGGCACGTCCTTGAAGCCTGGATCGGCGAAATATGCGCCGGTCATTTGAGCACCGCATTCGAGCAGATGGCCGCAGATCGTGCCGGCGGCCATGTGGTCGAGCTGGTCCTCGTCCCAGCCGAATTCGTGCATGAGCGGCCCCAGCACCAGGGCGCTGTCGGTGGTGCGGCCGACCAGCACAACATCGGCCCCGGTCGCCAGCGCGTCGCGGACCGGAACGGCGCCCAGATAGACATTGGCGGCGGTGATTTGGCGGTCCAACAGCGCCGCGCCGTCGAGCCGGGGATAGGTCCGAAGCGTGTCGTCCTGGATGGTCTCTCGCAGATCATCGCCCAGCACGACGGCAACGCGCGGCGGGGTCAGACCCAGCTCGCGGGCCAGCGCCTGCACCCGCCGGGCGCCCGCCACCGGGTTGGCGGCGCCCAGATTGGAAACGATGCGCACCCCATGGGCCAGCGTGTCCTTCAGCACCAGCTCCAGATAGCGGCCAAGAAACGGCGAATAGCCCCGCTCGGGATCGCGGGACCGGTCAAGCTGTGCGAGCGCGAGGGTCCGCTCGCCCAGGCATTCGTAGATCAGATAGCGCGGGTCGTCCTGCTCGCTCAGGTGCCGCACCACCGGCACGGCCGCGTCGTAGCGGTCACCGGCGAAACCCGCACCGCAGCCGATATGGAGGGCGTTTGTCATGGCTTCACCGGCCCCATAAAGCCGAAATCGCAGCCCTGATCGGCCTGCAGCACCTCTGTCGCATAGAGCCGGTCATAGCCGCGCAGCGCCGCCGGGTCGCGGGCGGCGGTTACCAGCTCCTCGCGCCGGCGCGCCAGTTCCGCCTCGTCGACCAGCAGGTCCAATCGCCGATCGCTGACCGAAAGGCGGATGCGGTCGCCGTCGCGCACCAGCGCAAGTGGCCCCGCCGCCGCCGCCTCGGGCGTCACATGCAGCACGATGGTGCCGAAGGCGGTGCCGGACATGCGGGCGTCCGATATCCGCACCATGTCCTTGACGCCCCTGGCCGACAGCTTCTTCGGGATCGGCAGGTAACCCGCCTCGGGCATTCCCGACGGACTGGTCGGCCCGGCGTTCTGCAAGACCAGGAAATCGTCCGGCTCCACGTCCAGGTCCGGGTCGTCGATCCGCGCCGCCAGGTCCTCGAGCGAGGCGAAGATGACGGCGCGGCCCTCGCGCTCGAACAGCTCCTTGGTCGCCGCCGAACGCTTCAGGATCGCGCCACGGGGCGCCAGCGAGCCGAAAAGCGCCACCAGCCCGCCGACGGGCTCGACCGGCTCGGCCGCGCTGGCGATGATGGTCCGGTCAACTGGCTCGGCGGGCGCGTCCAGCCGGTCGCCCAGGGTTTCGCCGGTCACGGTCAGGGCATCGAGGTTCAGGAGCGGCCTCAGCTCGCGCAGCACCGCGCCGAGGCCGCCCGCGTAGAAGAAATCCTCCATGTAGCCGGTGCCGACGGGCTTGAGGTTCACCAGAACCTGCGTCGTCCCGGAGAGTTCGTTCAGCCAGTCGAGCGCAACCTCGACCCCCACCCGCCGGGCGATCGCGGTCAGATGGATGATGGCGTTGGTCGAGCCGCCGAGGGCCAGCAGCACCCGCAGCGCGTTCCCGACCGAGGCCTGCGTGATCACCTGGCTCGGCCGGACCGGGTTCTCCAGAAGCCGCGCCGCAGCCGCGCCGGTTGCCTCCGCCGCCCGCAGCCGGTCGGCGTGGACCGCCGGGATCGCCGCAGTGCCGGGCAGCGACATGCCCAAAGCCTCGGCGATGCAGGCCATGGTCGAGGCAGTGCCCATCACCGCGCAGGTGCCGGCGGTGGTGGCCAGCCGCATTTCGACCTTGGATATTTCGTCGGCATCCACCTCACCGGCGCGGAACTTGCCCCAGTAGCGGCGGCAATCGGTGCAGGCGCCCAGACGTTCCATTCCGTGCCGCGAGGTCATCATCGGTCCCGCGACCAGCTGAATCGCCGGCAGATCGGCCGACGCCGCCCCCATCAACTGCGCCGGCACGGTCTTGTCGCAGCCCCCCATCAGCACAACCGCGTCCATCGGCTGGGCGCGGATCATCTCCTCGGTGTCCATCGCCATCAGATTGCGGAACTTGAGGCTGGTCGGGTTCAGGAACACTTCGCCCAGCGAGACGGTCGGAAACTCCACCGGCAGGGCGCCAGCGGCCAGCACCCCTCGCTTGATCGCTTCCAGCAGCTCTGGGAAGTGGCGGTGGCAATTGTTGAAACCGGACCCGGTATAGGCGATGCCGACGATCTTCTTCGCCAGCATCTCGCGGGAATAGCCCATCGAGCTGGCAAACGACCGGCGCAGGTAGATCGAGAAATCCCGGTCACCGTAATTGGTCAGCCCGCGCGCGAATCCATGCGGCTTGTCGGATGCGTCGTCGCCCATATTTCCCCCAGCAAATGCTCAGGCCAATTGGGTAGCCCGATCACGGGGCCTGGGCAATCGCTCAGCCGTTGCGATAGGTATAGGCATAGCCGTTCAAGGCCGGCGCCCCGCCCAGATGGGCGTAGAGGACGCGCGCGCCTTCCGGGAAGTAACCCTTTTTCACCAAATCGATCATGCCTTGCATGGATTTTCCCTCGTAGACCGGGTCGGTGATCATCGCTTCGGTCCGGGCGGCGAACCGGATCGCCTCGCTGGTCTCGGCGCTTGGCACGCCATAGGCGGGATAGGCGTAGTCCGGCAGGATGACGATCTCGCCGTCGCGGACAGCGCGGCCGAGCTCGACCAGGTCCGCCGTGTTGTCGACGATCTGGCGCACCTGGGCGCGGGTCTGATCGAGCGTGCCCGAGGCGTCGATCCCGATCACCCGGTCGGCCCGGTCATCCGCCGCGAAGCCGACGATCATGCCCGATTGCGTCGAACCAGTGACGACGCAGACAATGATGTAGTCAAAGGTGAGGCCGAGGTCCTTTTCCTGTGCGCGGACCTCCTCGGCGAAGCCCACATAGCCGAGCCCGCCCAGCTTGTGGACCGAGGCGCCCGCCGGAATGCCGTAGGGCTTGCCGCCGGCATCCCTGACCGATTGGATCGCTTCCTCCCAGCTTTTGCGGATGCCGATATCGAA
This sequence comes from Paracoccaceae bacterium, assembly GCA_029862205.1. Lineage (GTDB taxonomy): Bacteria > Pseudomonadota > Alphaproteobacteria > Rhodobacterales > Rhodobacteraceae > Thermohalobaculum. The sequence goes on along the minus strand of JAOTXT010000034.1, from coordinate 31,755 downwards.
CCCGTCCTCGACGATGCGGCTGTCGGCGCCCATCAGCCGGGTCAGCATGATGTTGCCGACCCGGTCGTAGACCGCATCCTCGTGGGGCACCCAGCTTTCTTGGACGACGACGCATTTCATCCCCAGCTTGGCGGCGACTGCCGCGACCATGCGGGTGTGGTTCGACTGAACCCCGCCGATCGAGACCAGCGTATCGGCGTTCGAGGCGATCGCATCGGGCACGATGTATTCGAGCTTCCTCAGCTTGTTGCCGCCGAGAGCAAGCCCGGAATTGCAATCGTCGCGCTTTGCCCAGATCTCGACCTTGCCGCCCAAGGCATCGGTCATGCGGGGCAGGAACTCGACCGGGGTCGGGCCGAAGGTCAGGGGATAGCGTTCAAACTTGGCAAGGTTCATTTGGCGGGATCCTGGTTCTCGGAGCCCCAACCATAATGTCGGTGCGAGGGCCCGGTCGAGGGCGAAAGCCGCACCGCCTGCGCCCAGTGGCGCCCTGGCGTCTGCCCTCAGGCCGGCATCGGGGCCGCGTTCTCCAGCAGCTTGGCGTCGACCAGGGCGGCGATCTCATCCACGGCGGGGACCCCCACGCCGGTCTGCCGCGACAGGAGCTGGACCAACTTGTCCAGCCGCTCGATTGCCGGCGCGCCCGCATCCAAGGCCCGTGCGGCGGAGGAGGGCCGGATCAGGCTCTCGGCCGCTTTCGCATATTTCTCGAACGGAACCAGATCTCCGGGCTTTGCGCCCAACCTCTCGCAGAGCGTGCCGACCGCGGCGTAGATCCGGCGCGAGAGCTCCAGATCGCCGTGCACCGCATCGCGGATCGAGATCGGCGCGCCAGATGTCACGCAGCGGTAGTTGCCGGTGACCAGCATCGCCCATTTCGCCAGCGGCACGAAGAGCGAGTCGTGGACGCGCAGCTTGACGGGCAACTCGATTTGGCCGGAACCGAAGCGCAGCGCCTCGATATTGGCCTCCATCCGGCGCAGCAGATCCGTGTGGGCGTCATCGGCGAACGGGGCTACCTTGAAGTTCGTTGGCAGGTTCACCTGCAGGACGTTGAGCGGCTCGCCCGGGGGGCGCATCGCCTGGGGGTCGGGGCTGGCCAGCGTCATCAGGCCGGGCGCAAAGCCGCGCCAGACGCTATAGTCGGTGTAGGCGCTGGCGAGGCCGTCGGGATCGATCGCCGCGATACGCGCCAGGAACGGTGGCGGCGGCATGTTCATGATCGACATGGTCGGGCGCGCGGACCGGGCGATGCGCGCGATCAGATCCTTGACCTCGGGCGCGCGGTATTGCGGCTCCTGCATAGCCAGGCCGACAATGTCGAAGGACTTTGGATCGACCTCGGTGGGTCCGGCGGCGGACAAACGGCCCGGGCCGTCCCGGCTGTCCAGCTCGACGAAATCGTCATGCCCACGAGGTTTGATGCGCACCCGCGCGCCATCGGCGTTGAAGAGCGCGACCTCCTCGGGCAGGCAAACCAATGTGACGTCGTGTCCGGCGAGAACCAGCTTTGTCGCAAGCAATGATCCGTAGGACGCCCCCAGCATGAGCATCGAAATAGGCAATTGATCCTCCCAATGTCTTTGGGGCACGGGTCGCGCCCACGCCCTTACCCTGGCCCTTTCGAAAATCGTTTCCAGACCTTGGGATTTCGGAGCATGGAAACGTAAGAATGTTGCTCGATTTTGAATCTTCCTCCGCCGCGTCAGCGGTGCCGGACTAGCTCGACCGTAAGGCGCTGGCCGGCAGCAAGCCACCCGCCTTCCCGGTGCGGCCTGGCGATCGGGACCAGGCGTTGGGCCTGGCCCTCGAATTGGTGGCCGGCGGCAATCCATTCGACGCCGCCACCCGGGCGCTGCAGGTCACGCTGCTTTGGCGGGGCAGGCCGGTCGCGAATCACCAAATCACCGTGATTTCCGAGGACGGCGAAACGGTCCGGCGCCACAGGGTGATGACCGACGCGACGGGTCGCGCCTCGATCGCGCTCGTGTCTGGCCGGTCCTATCTTCTGAACGCAGTGCGCCTCGAGCCCGCAGACAAACCACCTGTGGTGTGGCAAAGCCATTGGGCGTCGCTGACTTTCGCCGCCGCGCGCGGGTGAGGCTGCCCGGCAATCCGCTATGCCGACGTTGGTCACGATACCGACAGAACAACTCGGAGCGGTCGGAAGGACGCTAAGCCGGGTGACGTTCTTCGCAGCAAACGCGGCGCCAACTAACCGATGGGGGACGGCTCCACGATAGGTGTGCCTCTGCGCCTGCGAGTTCCGTGTCACGGTTGGACGGCAGGTATTCGCCTATTTCGGCGGCTTAGCGCTCCATCAATGTCTGCGGGCCTGTACTAGATACCCTTCGATGGTGTCTTCGCCGAGGGCTTTTGCGGCTTCTAATCGATGCAGACCTTCGACCAGAACAAAGCGATCGCCGTCAGCGCGCACCTGGATCGGCGTGGTTTGGCCATCCTCAAGCATACTCTCAGCGAGCTGCGCGACCCTGGATGGTTCGAGTGTTCCCCGACGCTTCGCGGGGACATAAATATTTGCGACCACGAACGTTTCTTTTTTCATCATCTGACTTCTCCCACGCGCTGGAAGGCCGGGCGGGGTCAGTCTACGGAATGATCCACGCATGTCGACAGAAAGCGGCTTAGGCTCACAACCCCGGATCGCCTGTCTCTCGTCAGATATTGGCCGATGCATCTGCGCGATCGCCGGGACCGTAAACGGGCAGCATTGGGCCTTTGTTCCGCAGCCGGGCTCCGAGCAATCTGGTTGCATTGCCTATGGCCCGGCTAGTGCGCAATCCGAATTGCCTTCGGAGGCGAGCTTTCCGGCGTTTAGGCGGCCGTTCGAAGTGCGGTCGCGAGGCCTTCGAAGTAGAAGGTTGCCGGAACGTCGAGGACGTTGACGACCTGCCGCATTAACTCCGGGTCGACGCGTACCATGCCCGCCTCAAACGCTTGAATCTGTGACGGCGAGACACCGAGCATCACTGCAAGCTCTGCCTCGGAAAGCTTTAGATTGCGCCGGCTCTGCCGGATTTTTTCTCCGACATGGACATCAAACGGATGCTTCATCTGAGAACCCCCACCCCCATTCGTTTCAAGCCGATTGAGCAAATCCCACATAAAACTGAAACGCAAAATCTAGAATACGCGAGCAGCAGGAGCATCTAGACCCTACTTTCGGGCGGTTTTTTGACAAGCCAGAGCGATCTTCAGCCACATTTCGCAAGCGCCGCGCCGAACGTTGTTGACCGAAATCAAGATGCTGTGCGGCCCCTCTCCGGCTCTCCTGAATTGGGCTCATCCGAACCCTCCAAGCGGACCACTTCAATGGGGCTGCTCCATTGGTGCAAAAAAGTTCGTTCCATTTCATCACGACCCATCCCATGATGACGATACGCTTGATCGCTTTACCGACGATGCGGTTCGCGTCTTCAACCCCGACTTTGCCGTATTCCGCGGCCGTGAGGACGATGTCATTGAGGTCGGAGCAAAGCGATAGAAGATCAATGATTGAAGCGGAAATGCGTCCACCAGTTCGAGTAAGATAGAAATTCATGAAAGAGAAACTTCGGGGCTCAGCCGGCAATGTCGTCAATCCAGGAATGGTTAAAATCGATTGAGCTCGAAGAGTATTCGGAGCGGTTCCTTGACGCACGGATCAGCACCGATTTGCTTCCGGATCTAACGGAAGATGATCTCGAGAAGCTCGAGATACCACTCGGCGACCGGAAGCGCATTTTGCGCGCAATTGCGTCGCTCGCAGAGACCCCGGAGGATGCGAACGAAGAGGCAGCAAGTGAGCACCGACTTAAAGATCCTTCTGAAGAAATTCCTGAACCGGTGCAGCTCCGCCAGATCACAGTCGTCTTCATCGACCTCGTCGGATCAACCGAACTCTCCGAGCGTCTTGATCTAGAGACCTACAAGGATCTGATCCGTGGCTATCATGTCGCCTGCACTCGCGTGGTCACAGCCCATGGAGGTTTCGTTTCCCAATACGCCGGTGACGGTGTGATGGCCTATTTCGGCTACCCGCGCGCGCAAGAGGATGACCCGGAGCGGGCCGTCGTTGCTGGTCTTGCCGTGGTCAAAGAGGTCTCGGCGACGCCGACCGGGCTACCGCGGAGCCTTGCCGCGCGTGTTGGTATTGCTACCGGTCAGGTCGTGATCGATGGCTTGGTGTACGAGGGTGTCGAGACCGTTCGATCCGCCATGGGGGAAATTCCGAATCTTGCTGCCAGGCTCCAAGCGCTCGCGGAGCCGGGTCAGGTCCTGATCAGTTCGACAACCAGGCGTTTGTTGGGAAACGAGTTTGTATGTGACGACGTAGGGTCTCAAGATATCAAAGGGTTCAAAGAAAAACTTCAGGTTTTCAGAGTGCGCGAAATCATGCGTTCGGTCTCGCGCTTTGAGGCGCATCAGCGCGGTAGCTGGACACCGTTCGTGAACCGAGAGGAGGAGCGCAATCTGCTCGGCCGCCGTTGGGAGCAGGCGTGCGGCGGTAAAGGCAATGTCGTTCTGCTCTCGGGCGAACCTGGGATCGGAAAGTCGCGCCTTGCACGCGAACTTGCCGGTGAAGCGGGCAGTGAAGCCTCGATGCGCTTGCAATTTCAATGTTCGGCGCACCACACGCAGAGCGCTCTATACCCGGTGGTCGCACATCTCGAACATGCAGCACGGATCAATTCGGACGACCCGCCAGACGAAAAGCTGCAGAAGATCACCGAGCTACTTTCAAACTCGCCGGAGGATTCGAAAAATCTGTATCACTTCGCCCGCCTCTTATCGGTCGGCGACGACGAGCAGGAGTTCGCCCCAGGCGCAGCCAATCGCCGCCGCCGGGAAGAGATGATGAAAGCGCTGATCGACCGATTGCTGAGGTTGGCAGTGAGCAACCCCCTTCTCGTCATCTTCGAGGATCTGCATTGGATCGACCCGACGTCGCAAGAGCTATTGGACCTGTTCATCGAACGGCTCGCTGGAAAGCGGATTTTGCTCGTCTGCACATTTCGTCACGAATATTCCCCGCCTTGGACAGGGCTCGCGCATGTCACTCGGCTCGATGTAAACCGCTTAAGCCGACAGGAGTCGGCAACGATCGTGAGCCAGCTCACCGAGAATAAGGATGACCTCGTCGCCGCGGTAGACGCCATTGTCGCGAAGACCGACGGTGTGCCGCTATTCATCGAAGAACTCACCAAGGCGGCGATTGAGGCGGCGGCGGAGCCGCAAGGTCGGAGCCCGCTCACCGATCCCCTCGCGCTACCGTCGACACTTAAGGATTCTCTTATGTCACGGCTTGATCGCCTGCCGCTGGCCGAGAAGGTGATGCCGGTAGGCGCAGCGATTGGCAGGCGCTTCTCACATCAGATCTTGGCGGCGGTCACAGGGCTTGACGACACCGTTTTGGCACCGGCTCTGAGGCAACTCGTCGATGCCGAGCTCCTTTTCCAACGCGGAGAGCCGCCTGACGCAACCTATACCTTCAAGCATGCTCTAGTGCAGGACGTCGCATACGAGAGCGTGCTGAAAAGCCGCATGCGCAACCTACATGCGCGCATCGCAGCGACAATCGAGGAACGCTTTCCGCAAATCATCGAAAGCCGCCCAGAGGTTGCTGCCCGCCACCTCACGCGCGCGCATCAACATGAACGGGCGCTGTACTATTGGGAAATGGCGGCGGAAAAGGCGATCGCGCGGTCAGCCAACAGTGAGGCGGTGTCACATATCGAGGCGGCGCTGCAGGAACTGGCTCACGAGACAGATCGTGCCGCTAGTGATCGCAAGGAAATTCGCCTTCGCGAGATGCTATGCGTTCCCTTGGAGGCACGTAGCTGGGGTTCCGACGACATCGCCGAAAACCTCAACCGATTGCACGATCTGGTTGCCGGTCTGGGTGACTCGGCAAGACTTTTCACGATCCTGCACGGTCTCTGCGGGACGCACATCATAAGCGGCAACATCGAACTCGCACGCAAAGACGCTTTGAAATTGATCGAGATCGCCGAGAGCAACAATGACCAGACGTTTATCGTCCTCGGGCATCACGCCCTTGGAATGGTGTCCTTCTTCCTTGGCCTGTTTGATGAGGCAATCAAGTGCTTCGAGCGGGCGATCGATCGACGCGCAAACGTCGCGGACTCTGCGCTACAAAAATATTACGTTGCCGATCCGGAAGTAGTCGGCCGATGCATGCAAGCCTGGGCAAGAGCGCTGATCAATGTCGATTGCGTGGAGCGTAGCGACAAGACGCTAAACCGCGCCCTTAAGCTGACCGAAGCTGCACAGCATGACTTCACGCGAGCGTATGGATTGTCAATTCTCGCTTCGGCGTGCCAGGCGCGGGGCGACGCCGAGGCAACGCTCGATTTGGCGCGTCGGGCGCGTCAGCTAAGCCGCCGGGACAACTTCACCTATTGGGAGGCCTGGTCGCAGATTCTCCTCGGCTGGGCCACTGCCATGACCGGGAAGACAGATCACGGGATTGCCAGGCTGCGCGACGGGTTGGAGATGTATGTCAAGACCGGCTCGCGCCAGATTGTGCCTTACGCGAACGCGTTGCTGGCGGAGGCTTGCCTAACCTCTGGCCGCATTAGAGATGGTCTCGTTGCTCTGGAGGAGATCGAAGAGGCAAGCGCGGGCCAGAGCGTCCACTTCTATGACTCTCGCATCATGAGATTGCGAGAGCGCCTGGAGGAGGCAGATGGCGGCGGCACGGCAGTGAAGCCGTGACGCCACGCAGGTGCTTTATCGTCAGCGGGTGTTGATCAGCAACGGATCCGCGCACCGGCCCAAGCAGTAGAAAGGTGGACCTTGGAGGTCGGCGTAAGTCGCAGGCGGCTGATCGACGAACATCATGTCGATGCAGCTGTCGGCATCGGTCTGATAAAGCCGCGCATACTCAGGATCGGACGGATCGAGCAGCGTGAAATTCGCCGGACTGCCCCATTGGAAATTATCGTCACGCCAGACATCCGTGACCCCGATCGCGGTCCCGTTGGCCCAAAGCTTATACATGAAGCCTAGGCTCTCGACACGGTCGAGCATCTCGGGGCTGAAGGCCAGGGTTCCCGGGAAGGGATCATCGCGGTTGTTGCTGTGGGGCACGACGGTGAAGCCGCCGGGATCGACTTCGACCTTATATTTGTAGGCAGTCACGCGCGCCGGTGGCACACCCAGGCCCGGTGTGACGACGCTGCGCGAGATATAGGTGACCGCCTCGATCAGCCCGCTGCCATCGCTCGAGTCGTACTCGTAATCAAGAATCTGGCCGCTCATCGAGACGACGACACGGGCCTGACCGTTGAAATTGTTACCCTGTAGCCCTTGCTCGGTCAGGTCGAGGAAAGCGTGCCCAAGAACGCCGCCCAGACCGGTCAGGCCCGGAACACTTTCTGCTGAGTCGAGGTTCGCCGTGCGGATGTGCTGGATACGATGGCCGAGGCTACCGTGGCCGGCAACGCTGCTATACTCTGACAGCGTTTTCCGAATTGCACCGATGTTCGACAGCGCGATTGTGCCGCGATTTCCATCGACGACAAGTTCGTTCGACTCAATTCCATTGGAGGGCGATTGCATCATCATCACAGGCACCTCTGCCCCAGAGGTGCATGCGGCAATGGTCAGCGACAACGCCAACGCCAAAAGACATTTCGATTTTCCGGTAATCATTTTCCGCCTCCTGCGGTTTCGTTTGAAAGCGCGCGAAGCAGCTTCTAAGTCTCTCACACACGTTTGAGCGCAGTCAATTCGATTAGCGGAATTCGAAGCTTAGCAATGTTCTTTGGCTCCAAATAAGAACCGCCATCAGGCGTTGGTGAGGTCTCAAAATTGGAGGCAGATCGGACGACGTTCAACATGGTTTCATCACTTCAAGAGCAGCCGAGACCTTTCCGTTCCGGTTAGCGAGTGAGGAATAATTTCGTGCCTATCGCTCAATGTCCGGCGATCGACGCTTCGTCTGGTTTGGGTCATAGGGCGACATCCAGGGCGGCTGCCGGTTAGGCCTCAAATGCGCCGGAAGGCCGACATTCGCCTCCAGCGTCAACTATGTGCCGATCAACGGACCTTCGCCCGGCCGTCGCGGAACGTCCTGTTTTGCCACTTCCGGACATCGGCGTTCTTCTGCCGATGGGCGATTTAGCAGATCGGCAGTTTACCCGATTGGGTCATCGATGGAGATGCGCGCGGGCGCGAGTCGTAAATATTTGGGCAGCTGAAAGCGATACACTTGTAGGTTGAAAAAATCGTTTTGAATCAAAAGCGATTGTTCAGTTCTGGGCCGTTTGGTAATTTTTGCATTCAAGATAAGGGGGTGGATATGATCAGACCAACCAACATCGCTCCGCCGAGCCAGGCAGTAGAGGCAATTGCCAACAACGTACCGGAAGAACACGCACCGGAACTGCCATCGAAAGAACTGCCTAGTCTTCCGGATCGTCCGGAAGTGCCGACGGAGTTACCGGAACCAACTGCACAGCAGTTCCCCGAGGTAAGCCTGCCGGAGGCGGCCACCAGCAACACTCCGGAAGAGCACGCACCGGAGCTGCCTTCGATGGACCTGCCGGAGTTACCGGACCGTCCGGACACGCCCGCGGAAGTGCCAGAGTTCTCTGCGCCGGAGTTCCCCGAGCTGAGCCTGCCGGAAGCAACCGCGGCCGCTCAAGCCGATCTACCGGAGATTCCTGCCGCGGACCTACCAGACGTTTTTGATATCTGGATCTGACGCGCCAAAGGCGAGAGTCCTGATGCGCAACGGGAGCGCGCAAACCTTTCGGTAATCAGGCTCTAACATGCCGCCCAGCCATTTGGGGAATGGCTGGGCGGTTTGGCGTTGAGCCTCCTCAACCAACGCCGCTCACTCAGTTGGCTAGGATGACAGACGGTGGAGGCGAACGATCATTGCGAGCCGGACGCGGTCATAAGGCATCTTAGGGTCATGAGTACGCATTCAGCTTGCGCCTGATCCAGGTCTGAAATGTGCCAATGATTCGACCTTCGCTGCCATGGATTTGCTGCAACGGATACGGATGGCCGCTTTCAGAACAGTGGAGGGTCATCTGATCGAGCGAGTGAACGGCGGCTGCGGGCCGAATGAGACCTTATGCACAGAGTGTCCGTAGTTCGCTCGATGATTGACGTTTGGCACAGCCGGTCGAAGGTCTCGATTGTGACAGAGGCCGACATTCCGTTGCAGCGCGACTGCGATTGATTCCACCAGCCCATGCCGCCAATCTTTCTCCTACGGGAGACGTCCAGTGGAGCGCCGCCTAGCCGCGATTTCGGACACCAACATTGTTGGTTGCTCCTGACGTATGGCGGCTGGCTAGCCTTTATTCAGTCCGCATGGAAGAGGAGGTAGCGGCACGCTTTCCGCGCTGAAGCATTTTCGGACCGAAGTGTTTGACCCTGAAACGGCAAGACACGACGGTAGGATCTTCAAGATGATGGGCGATGGCTCGCCGGTGGTCTCTGCCGGCCCAAGCAGGATTTGCTGAGCCGCCGCACAAACGCGGCCGCAAGGGACTAGGGAGGTTCGATTGTTAAAGGACGTGGAGACTCTGGCCGCGGCGCTGGCAGGGGAAGCCCAAGCGAATTCCCGTTGGCGCCGTGCTGAATGCATTAATCTGATCCCCTCGGAGCAGCCGTGCTCCGCCTACATTGACGCCCTCGTCACGGCCGACCCCGCGGGACGCTACAACGAGCACATCGGCGCCACTTGCTACTACAAGGGCACCAGCTTCATCATGGAGGTGGAGGAACGGCTCAAGGAGGCGTTGCGCAAGTTCTTCGACTGCACCCGGATCGAGCCCCGGGTCATCAGTGGCCAGATGGCCAACGACACGGTCTACGATGCGTTCAAGGCATTCCGGAGCGGCAAGGCGGGTGGCCAGCGGCGCCTGATCTCGCGCGTTCTGGTTCATGATCTGATCCGGGGCGGGCATCTGAGCGCCCAGCCGATGGGGGCGCTGAAGAACTACCTGGCGACAGACCCGGAGACCGGCCGTCCGGCTGCCGATCATTTCCCGGCAGAAGCGGACAATCCCTACCGGATCGATGTTGCGGCAACCAAGGAACTAATTCTCCGCGCCCGGCCGGAACTGTTGGTGTTCGGCCGCAGTGTGATCATCGAAACCGAGCCGGTTCGCGAAATTGCGGAGTTCGTCCACGCTGAATTCGGCGCCGACAATCCTGGGCGCCCGCTGATCATGTATGATGGAGCCCATGTTCTGGGATTGCTCGGTCCCGCGTTTCAGTCTCCGTTGGCGGAGGGAGCGGACATCGTCACCGGCTCGACGCACAAAACCTTTTTCGGACCCCAGCGCGGGGTCATTCTGAGTAACATCGCGCCGGGCTCCGCCTTCGATCCGTTCTGGCATCTGATCGAGCGGCGCACCTTCCCAGGCCATGTAAGCAACCATCACTTGGGCACTATGCTGGGGCTGCTTGGTGCAACTTACGAAATGCTGCGCTTCCGCTCCGAGTATCCCGGGCAGGTGATCGCCAACGCCAAGGCCTTTGCCCGGGCGCTGGCTGATCAGGGGCTGACGATCGAGGGCGATCCTGGGAATGATTATACCGATACCCACCAGGTTCTGCTGCGCACACCGAAGGGTAAGGGCGAGGAGGTCGCCACACGGCTGGAGGCCAACAACGTCATCACCAACCCCCAGGCCTTCTACGACGACCCCGGCTTCGCCGCCGCGAGCGGGGTCCGGATGGGCACTCAGGAGATGACCCGATGCGGCATGAGACCGGACGATTTTCGCGAACTTGCCGCGTTGCTGGCCGCAATCGTTGGCGGTGGGGATGGAGCCGAGGATGCATGGCGCGAGGACGTCACACGCTTTCGTAAGCGGTTCACCTCGATGCAATATTGCTTCTGAATTGTTTCTGGCCGCGGGGCAAAGGACGCACTGAGGCAAACCTTGCCTCGCACCTTGGAATTGATCTGAATCGATGCGCGAAACGGCCACAGGCGCTTGTCTGCAACCATTGTGAAGATTGGCTTTTTGATAAATCCAGTCGCCGGCATGGGCGGAAAGATCGGCCTCAAGGGGACTGATGGGCTCGCCGATGAGGCCGTGAGGTTGGGGGCAACGCCGATTGCCGCGGACCGTGCGCTGGCGTCGCTGAAACCGTTAAAGGCACTGATTTCGGGGCGCCGGATGGAGCGGGATCTCGATTGGGTAACCTGTTCAGGCGCGATGGGTGGTGACGCGCTGCGGATCACCAGTTTCGAGAGTATCGAGATTGTCCACCAAGCGTCGTCACCCACCACCGTCGACGACACCGTTCAGGCCGTGCAGAGCTTTCTTGAGGCCGGGGTTGACCTGATCCTCTTTTGCGGTGGTGATGGGACGGCGCGCGACATCGCGACCGCGACCGCGAAAACTGTCCCGATCCTTGGCATACCGTCCGGCGTGAAAATGTATTCGGGAGTATTCGGCATCACGCCTGAGCGCGTAGCAAAGGTTGTCTTTGCATTTCTGGAAGGCCGGGTTCAGGCGGCGGAGGCCGATCTCCTGGATCTCGATGAGGAGCGCTACCGCTGTGGCGAGTGGGTCATCCGACCCGTCGGTTCGGCGCTGACGCCCTTCGAGCCAACCTTGACGCAAACCGCGAAGGCCTTCGCCGTCGAGGCCAGCGAAGCCCAGGCGAAAGCAGAAATCGCTGATGATCTCCGCGACCAGATCAGCGCTTGTCGGGACACGGTTTTCCTGTTCGGCCCCGGAACGACCGTACAGTCAGTCGCAGAACATGTTGGCGTCGAGAAGACGCTGCTGGGGATCGACGCGTTCTTGAACGGTCGATTGGTGGAGCGGGATCTGAATGAGCGCGCCATCCTCAGGCTGCTCGGCGACAAGAAGAACGCGGTGCTCGTCCTCAGCCCGATTGGCGCTCAGGGATTTGTTCTGGGCCGTGGGAACCTTCAGCTGAGTCCCGAGGTCATCCGCAGGATTGGCACGGGAAATATTGTTGTCGTGGCGACTCCGGCGAAGCTGCAGCGGACGCCAGTGCTTCACTTCGACACCGGGGACGCTGCTCTCGACCGGGAGCTCGGTCGGAACGGCTACCTTTCCGTTGTCATCGGCTATCACTTGCGGCGGATGGTTCCCGTCGGTTGACGCACGTCAAGGCCCGGACCGCTGCCGACGTGGATGTTTCCACCATGGTCAATCGCGGAATGATTGAGTCCCGACATTCCGAAACCGAGCATGCGGAAATGATCCGCACAATCGGTATCGCTTCGGCCGAGCAGCTTTTCGCCGACGTGCCCAAGCCCCTGCGTTTCCCGTCCCTCGACCTGCCGGAACCGTTGGCCGAGGCTGATCTTGCCCGCGAACTACGGGGGCAGGCCCGACGCAACACTCCCATCGAGGACCGGCCCTGTTTTCTGGGCGCCGGCAGCTACCGCCACTTCATTCCGGCGACCGTCGACTATGTGCTGCAGCGGGGCGAGTTTTACACCGCCTATACCCCCTATCAGCCCGAACTGAGCCAGGGGATGCTGCAAGCGATGTTCGAGTATCAGAGCATGATCTGCCAACTGACCGGAATGGAGGTCAGCAACGCCAGCCATTACGACGGAGCGACGTCACTCGCCGAGGCTATTCTGCTGGCCCTCGACGCAACCGGGGATGCACGCGACCGGATTGTCATGTCCCCTGCGGTCCATCCCCACTACCGCGAAGTTGCCACAACCTACCTCCAGGGAACCAATGCGGAGATTCTAGTTCCCGACGATCCGGCGATCGCCGCTTCCGGGCTCCTGCCATTCGTCGATTCCAGCACTGCGGCCGTTGTGGTCCAGAATCCGAACTTCTTCGGCCTCTCGGAACAAATCGACGGGCTCGCGCAGGTCGTGCACGGGCTTGGGGCGCTGCTGATCGTCGTCTCCGATCCAATTGCTCTTGGCCTCTTCCAACCACCGGGTGCCTATGGCGCCGATGTGGTGGTCGCCGATGGCCAGCCGTTGGGCCTGCCGCCCAATTTCGGAGGCCCGTCGCTCGGCATCTTTGCGACCCGGCGCGAGCATATCCGCCGTCTCGTCGGCCGTGTCGTTGGCGAGACCGCCGACACCGAGGGACGGCGCGGCTATGTGCTCACACTGGCAACCCGCGAGCAGCATATCCGCCGCGAGCGGGCGACCAGCAACATCTGCACCAACTCGGCCCTCGGTGCCCTGGCCGCCGCAGTGTATCTGGCAACGCTGGGAAAGCCGGGTTTGCGGGAGGTGGCGGAGCTCTGCTTCAACAAGAGCCATTACGCAGCCAAGCAGATTTCGGCCATTCCCAAGGTGAAGGTGAACGCAAACGCGCAGGGCCGTGATTTCTTCAAGGAGTTTGTCATCGAACTCACGCGGCCCGCGAGGGACGTGAACGCCATCCTGCTCGAGGATCATGAAATTATCGGCGGTTATGACCTTGGAGGGTCATTCCCTGGCCACGAGAACCAGATGCTGCTCGCGGTGACCGAGCTCAATACACGGGCAGAGATCGACAATCTGGTCCATGCCCTCGCAGGAGTGGTCTCGTGACCAATACGTCACCAAAGCACACGGAGCCGCTCGAACGGACGCTCTACGAGCAGAGCGTGGCGGGCCGCCGGGCGATCACCCTGCCCAAAGCGGACGTGCCGGATGCGCCCCTGCCAGACGCCCAGCTCAGAGCCGATAACGGGCTGCCGGAGCTTTCCGAGTCACAGATCGTGCGGCATTACCTCCGCCTGTCACAGATGAATTTCGGCGTCGATAGCGGCTTTTATCCGCTCGGGTCGTGCACGATGAAGCACAACCCCAAGATCAATGAACAGCTTGCCCGGCTGCCGGGCTTCGCCTCGATCCACCCGCTTCAGGACGCGGCGACGGTTCAGGGCGCGCTTGAGATCATGCACGGGCTTCAGGAAGCGTTGAAAGAGATCGGCGGATTTGCTGCTGCCTCCCTCCAGCCCGTCGCCGGAGCACAGGGAGAGTTGACCGCGCTCCTGATGATCCGTGCCTGCCATGCGGATCGCGGTCAAGCGCACCGGGACCGGATCCTTGTCCCGGACACGGCGCATGGGACCAACCCGGCTTCGGCAAGAATGGCTGGATTCCTCGCCGTCGAAATCCCCTCGGACGCGCGCGGCAATGTTGACATCGACGCTGTCCGCGCTGCCTGCGACGACCGGCTTGCCGGGATCATGCTGACCAATCCCAATACGCTTGGCCTGTTCGAGGAGCGGATCGGGGATATCGTCGAACTCGTCCACGCCGCCGGTGGCTTCGTCTATGGCGACGGCGCTAACATGAACGCGCTGACGGCGGTCGTCAGGCCCGGAGAGTTGGGCATCGACGTGATGCACTTCAATCTTCACAAGACGTTTGCGACCCCGCATGGTGGTGGCGGGCCTGGCTCAGGCCCTCTCGGCGCGGGCGCTAGGCTGGCTGAATATCTGCCCGGTCCGGTCGTCGAGCATGATCCGGCCGCTGACCCGCGCTACCGCTTCGCGAGGCCGGAGCGCTCGATCGGCCGCATGACCGCCTTCCACGGCAATTTCGGGATGCTGGTGCGCGCTTTCGCTTATATTCGTGCGCTCGGCGCGGCGGGTCTCCGCACGAACGCGGCCGACGCGGTGCTCAACGCCAACTACCTCCGCGGTCGCCTGAAGTCCGAGTATCCGGTTCCCTTTGATCGGCTCTGTATGCATGAATTCGTCAGCGAAGGGCGCCCTGAAGGCTCCAGCGCCCGCGCCATCGATATCAGCAAGCGGCTGATGGACTTCGGGTTTCATCCGCCCACCAACTATTTTCCGCTGATCGTGCGCGAAGCCTTGATGATCGAGCCGACCGAGACCGAAACGAAGGAAACGCTCGATGCCTTTGCCGAGGCGATGCTGCAGATCGCGGCAGAGGCGAGAGATGCGCCCGAAAAGCTGCGTGAAGCGCCCCATGCGACACCCGTTTCCCGTCTCGACGAAGTCAAGGCTGCGCGCGAGCGTATCGTCACCGACCGCGCCGCGCGCGGCAGCGATGGGGAAATTGGCTAGATCGAGAAGATATCGCCCGCCTCTCCCAGGTGCGCCGCCCGGCTTCAAGAACGGGGTGGCCGCATCCAGAGGTGCCGATTGCTTCTGGCGGACCGGCGGCCCGAAAGGCTGAGTCTTGCAGGAAATTGACCAAGGAATGCTCGTCGTCGCGGCCCTTGGCGGCAACGCGCTCTTGCGGCGCGGCAGCCCGATGACAGCGGCCGCTCAGCGCGCGAACGTGCGCGAAGCGGCCACGGCGCTCGCCGGGATTGTCCGTGCTGGGCATCGCCTGATCGTAACCCATGGCAACGGACCGCAGATCGGGCTCCTGGCGCTGCAGCAGGACCGGACGGCAACAGGCGGCGTCTATCCTCTGGACGTTCTCGGCGCCGAAACAGAAGGGATGATCGGCTACCTGATCGAGCAGGAACTGGAAAACGCGCTTGGTCATTCGGTTCCTGTCGCGACGTTGCTCACGCAGGTCGAGGTCGACCCGGACGATCCGGCCTTCACACGCCCAAAGAAGTTCATCGGCCCCCTCTATGGAGAGGACGAGGCGCGAGCCCTGGGTGCCGCGCTTGGATGGAGCATCGCGCAGGACGGCGATCATTGGCGCCGTGTCGTGGCGTCGCCCGAACCGAAACGTATCCCCGATATCGGCGTGCTGCGGATACTGGTCGAGCGCGGTGTGGTTGTCATTTGCACCGGCGGGGGCGGCATTCCCGTTGCCGAGCGGCCAGACGGCGCGCTGCAGGGCGTCGAGGCAGTCATCGACAAGGACCGTGCAAGCGCCTTGCTCGCGGCCGAGCTGGGCGCGGATGCATTGCTTCTGTTGACCGATGTTGATGCGGTTTACCGCGACTGGGGTGGTCCAGACGAAGCGCCAATACGGCGGATGGCCCCGGAAGAAGCCGTCACGCTGGATCTGCCCGATGGCTCGATGGGGCCTAAGGCCGAGGCCGCCTGCCGGTTCACCCTGGCGGGCGGACGTATTGCCGCGATTGGTGCGTTGGCTGACGCTCCCACCATCCTGCGCGGCGAGGCAGGAACGATGATTTCTCAGGACCCGGCCTGACCAGCCGCCAGACGTGCAAGAAATCCGTCAACGAGACCGGTCAGCGAGGGCTCTCCCAACGCCTCGTACTCGTAGCGCGCCCGGACCACCGGTTTGCGAATGTCGATCAGCGCCGCTAGGTCGCAGGGTGTCGCGATGACAACGGCATCGGCGTCCACCCCGTCTATGGTCATCTCCAGTGCCTTCAGCTGCGCCGGACTGTAGCCGACCGCGGGCAAGACGGGGCCGATATGCGGATAAAGTTCGAAAACCCGGGCGGTCTCGGCCACTTCGCTCGTGCGCGGGTCTGCGAACCCAACCGCTCCGGCCTCGGTGGCGGCGACATATCCCGCGCCATAGGCCATTCCGCCATGGGTCAGTGTCGGACCGTCCTCGACCACCAGCACCCGTTTGCCCGCAACCACCGAGGGGTTGTCGAGCGTCACCACCGAGGCGCCACGGATGACCGGCGCGGCAGGGTTGACTGCCCTCGCACCTTCCGCCGTGCGGGCGATATCGGCGCTGGCGGCGGCATTGCACTTGGCAATCAAGATGGCGTCCGCCACGCGCAGCGCCGCCTCGCCCGGGTGGTGTGTGGCTTCGTGACCCGGGCGCAGCGGATCGACCAGCACGATCATCAGATCAGGCCGCAGGAACGGCAGATCGTTGTTGCCGCCGTCCCAAAGGATGATATCCGCCTCCGTCGCGGCCGCTTCGGCGATCCTGGCATAGTCGATGCCGGCGAAAACGACGTTCCCGGCCGCGATATGCGGCTCGTATTCCTCGCGCTCCTCGACGGTGCAGTCGGCCGCGGCAAGATCGTCCAGCGTGGCGAAGCGTTGAACCGCCTGGCGCTCGAGCACCCCATAGGGCATCGGGTGGCGCAGGATCGCGACCGTGCGGCCACGCGCACGCAGATGCCGTGACAAGTGCCGAGCCGTCTGTGACTTGCCGCACCCGGTGCGGACCGCGCAGATGGCGATCACCGGAACTGCGGCCTGAAGCATGGTCGCCCCAGCCCCCGGCAGAACGAAGTCGGCTTCGGCGGCGATGGCCTCCGAGGCCAGGTGCATCACATGCTCGTAGCTTACGTCGCTATAGGCGAAGACGACCTGTTCAATGTTGTGCGCCCGGCATATTTCGGCCAGGCACGCCTCGTCCTCGATCGGGATACCCTCCGGGTAGAGCGGTCCCGCCAGCGAGGGCGGATACCGTCGGCCCGCGATGCCGGGTATCTGGGCCGCGGTGAAGGCGACCACCTCGATTGCCGGGTCATCGCGGTAGAGGGTGTTGAAATCGTGAAAGTCGCGGCCCGCCGCGCCCATGATCACGATTCGTCTGCGCCCATTAGTGCTGGTCATCCGCGCCACCGCCAGACGTTATCACTCGCGCCGCGCCAGAACAGCGCCAAGGCGGATAGCGCTTACTACGTTCGGATTTCGAATTTCGCCCATATTAAAATAATATAATGCCGTTCAGACTTATATATTGACCCCAATCAAGAAGCCATGTGGGCAACCAACAGGTCGTGAAACGAGGTATTCTTTGGCTTCGCCGCGACGATTTGGACAGCACTGAGAGGCCCAGCCTCGGTGAAATACGCTAACGGAAATTATGTCGGCTTTGGGTCAGAAACGGACCCTTACCTTACGCGGTGCGCATGTCTGGTATTGGCCAGAGATCGGATCTAGCCTCATCCATGACCGCATCGCCCCGCCGGCTTGAGAATTCGGCTTCCTGGGATCCCTGGGGTCGTTGAGCGCGATCTAAACAGTCACAGAGCGCCATCGTGCTCCTGATAGGTCAACCACCCAGAACCTCTAGATCGCGGTCTGTTCTGTCTAAATTGGCCCGTCGGGGCTCTCTGCGGTCGACGGCTTTAAATCTGGACGCCGATTACACCTAGAGTGCCGAACAAGACTATTAGGATGACTTTCACCGTCACAAATTGCGCATCCGCTGGCGCTGTGATCAATACACGGTGATCGTGCCAATCGGCGATCCGTCCACGCATTGCAAAACCCCCTATCGCAACCATCGCCCCATCTTTGGGCGCCGATCATGCAAACAACCCTTCAGAACGGGGTTCGTTTCAAATTCAGATCAATTTTCTCTTCTCCGAAGATTTTTCAACCTTCGCGCACCTTCGCGGGGTGCTCCTCGCCCAAAACAGAACTAGAAACTGTGACCCCCCGGTATCGAAATCTCCGCTGTCTATTTTCGCTAGCCGGGGCGCTTGGCGATCGACGGCACTTCGACGGTAAGCGGACATTGCCAGGATCGTGCCAGAGCGTCCGGATAGTGCCATTTTAGACAAATGATGGCCCATACAACGATCAGGGACCGCCAAGAATTTGCCGGTTCTGGATATCCACCCCTGCATTGCTTTCTCGGACACCCCCTCGCGGGCGCTGCAATTGCCCGCCCGATTTGATTGTGCAGCTGTCTGAGCCTTGCCTTTTTGACACATGCCGGCAGGTTTTGCCCCCGTCAGGTCTGCGTCAGGGTGACTTTCTCATGCGCGAGATCTGGTTCGCCGCTGTATTCGAGGATCGACCGCCGGACCCGATCGCGCAAGCGCAAGGCCGCCTCGAAATCATCACCGTCGGGCAGGTGCAGCTTTCCGCTATGCACCGAAATCCGTCCGTGTCTTGGAAACCATTGCTCGCCGCGCAATACAGATCGCGTTCCCCGGATCGCAACGGGCAGAACCGGTGTACCGGTCCTCGCCGCCACCAGAAAGGCACCGATATGAAATTCCAGAAGGCCGGGCATTCGGGTCAGGGTGCCTTCCGGGAAAAACACGGTCCGCTCCCCGGCCCTTGTGGTTTCT
Organism: Paracoccaceae bacterium; assembly: GCA_029862205.1. Lineage (GTDB taxonomy): Bacteria > Pseudomonadota > Alphaproteobacteria > Rhodobacterales > Rhodobacteraceae > Thermohalobaculum. The sequence continues at coordinate 12,853 of JAOTXT010000034.1, read as the reverse complement.
TCCAGTCGCGCCGTGTCTTCCAAACCAATGCCGACATCGGTGCGGCTGACAAAGATGGTTCCAAGCCGCCGAAGGAAATTACCCGCAACGAACTGCCGCGCCAGTTCCTCCTTCGCCACGAAGGAAAGCTGGCCCGGCACCGCCGCCGAAATGACTGCGCCATCCAGATAACTGGCGTGGTTAACCACCAGTATGACGCGTTCCGTCGGGATCTTGGTTTCTCTTTGCACAGCGACCGGAAGCGCTGCCAGGCGGAAAAACACCTTTGCAAGCCTGCTGACCACAGCGTGGCGCCATGCACGTCGCGGCAGGAGGATCACCAGCGGCCAAGCTAAAGAGGCCACAAGGCAAAGCGAAAACCACCACCATACCGCATAGGCGAGTTCCGCAAGATTTTGCATGCCTCGCCGGAAGCGGTGCAATACGCCATTCACGGTGAGGCGGGTGATCTGCCACCAAAGGGCGCGGGGTCGTTTACCGATAAGACCACTTTCAAACAGGAAGCGCGACTGAGAGCGCCGGATCTTGCCACTTGAGGTCTTCGGAACCGTTCTTGGCGGGACCAGCACAACCTCGTCTGGCGGCAGTTCGAGCAGCTCTGTGGCAGCAGCTGAAATTCGAGCCCGCAACGCGTCCAGATGTTCAAGATCCTTTATCCGGGTCTCCGCCAGGATGATGAGGCGCTCGGTTCCCATATCGGGATCGCTGCTTGCAAATGCTGCCACGCATCCCTTGCGCACCCCTTCCATGTTGCCGACGAACTCCTCAAGTTCATGCGGATAGATGTTCCTGCCGGCACGAATGATGACGTCCTTGGTCCGGCCGGTGATGAACACGTCGCCGCCGGCGATGTATCCCAGATCGCCACTTTCAAGCCATTCGCCGTCAAAAAGTGCACGGGTTTTTTCTTCGTCGCGGAAGTAGCCCTTTGTTGCCGACGGCCCCTTGAACTGGAGCCTTCCCTCCCGCCGTTCGGGCAGCTCCCGGCCCGACTGGTCAATGATCCGGATCTGGTGGCCTGGCAAGGGCCGGCCGCAGGCAACGAATTCAACCGAGGCTTTGTCCTTCTCTTTTGCCGGCCTTGCGACACCTTCACGGGAAATGGCCTCTCTCTCCACGCGGTCGACGATCGGCGGCCGGCCGACGGGTGGAAAGGCCAAGCCGACTGAGCTCTCGGCCAGCCCGTAGACCGGCGCCATCACCTCCGGCCGAAAACCGTATTCTCCAAATCTACTTGCGAAGCGGTCAATCGTAGAAGGACTTACCGGCTCGGCACCGTTGACCAGCATGCGCAGCGAACTCAAATCGAGGTTCTTGATGTCATCGTCGCGGACGTTCTTCAGGCACAGTTCAAAGGCGAAATTAGGCGCAACGGAAAGCGTCGCTCTGTGGCGGTGAATCGACCAAAGCCACCGCGCCGGGTCGGCAAGAAAGCCGAGCGGCGGCATGATGGCTGTTGGTGCGCCATAATAGAGGCAGCCGAGCCAGGCGCCGATCAGCCCCATGTCATGATAGAGAGGTAGCCAGCTCACGAAGACGTCGGATGAACTGGCTTCCATTGCTGTGCCCATCGCGCGGATGTTCGCCAACAAATTCGCATGGTCCAGAACGACACCTTTCGGATCGCCGGTGCTGCCGGAAGTATACTGAATGAGCGCCGTTGCATCGCCATGCGCTTCGATGGGAGCAGAAATCGGAGTGGATTTCCTCAGCTCGCCGATCATTTCGACGCCGCACAGGCTGTCGGTAAGGGAGGATAGCAAGACGCCCACCCGGTGAATCTCGGCGTCGGTGACAAGAACGCTTGCCTGCGCGTTGCGTAGGATTCCGGCCTGCCTTCTCAGATGCTCCTCGATTTGGGAAGGCCTGAATGGCGGATAGATCGGAACCGGCACTCCTCCCGCCAGGATGACGCCAAAGAACGCCTCGAAGAAGCCGGATTCGGTGGGTAGCATAATCGCAACCCGATCACCGGGCTGAAGTCCCCGTTCGAGCAATCCTCCTGCGACGGTCCGGGCGGCCCTGTCCAGGTCCGCATAGGTGATACGTTCCTCCTCTTCGTCGCTCCGCCAAAGCCATATGTGTGGACGCTCTGGATTGTTCTTAATATGCGCTGCGAGAACCTCGGGAAGCGTGGCCGCCTTTTCGGGCACCGCAACTTTCACAAGAGGAGCTTTCCTCTTTGCGCGGCGATAGCGATCCAACGCATCCTGGGGTGCGGCGGCCGCAACCGCTTCGAGAAGATCGCGGGGTGTTGCCGCGTCGGCAATCAATCTGTCGGGCAGACGGACCTTGAAGGCCCGATCGAGACGCAGAAGCAACTCGGCGCGGGTAAGGCTGTCGAGGCCGATGTCGGCGTCCAGATCGCTGTCGAGTTCGACCTCAAGGCCGCGACGCAGGTGGGGACGCACCTCAATCGCAAGGTCTTTGATGATATCGAGAAGCTGCCCCGAGAGGTCTTCGCGAATCTTGGCATTTGATTTGTTCACCGGCGACCGCTTCACTTGATGGTTTGGGCGGAACCATCGTGGGCTCGTGAGCTCTTTCCAATGAACAATGTTATGTGTGCACCGGATATACGCTTTGATGCGTATCAATAGGCGCAGCGTTGACCTTGTCCGCCCGGAGTTACGGCGAACCAGGTACCGGTCTTGCCGCATGAAGCATTATCGAGCCTATGAAGGCCTGCCGACCGCTCGGGGCTGGACACCTTTGTCAATCAATCTGCGCGGCGCCGTTAGATGATTGCTGAAGGCCCGCGAGCGGAAGCTCGAGGGATGGCCGGGCCCAATCACTGGATATGGCCGCCTGAAAGCTCATCTGCGCCAATTGCCACGCGTAGGCGCGCCATCAGCTCATCGGCGGTGATAATGCCGGAAGGTGAAAGCTTCACACCGCCAGCGCGCAACATGCGTGCGGTCCAAGTGTTGCAGGTGTTGAGCAAGTGGAACGTGCCGCGCGCGTTGTAGAAATGGCTGTCCGGGTAAAGGCCGGGCGAAATGGGCTCCGCGCTGTCGCCCTCCAGCCGCTCAAACTCGCCTGCGATAGCGCGGACCAGATGCCGAAACCCGCCCTCCGTCAGCGCCACGCGCGCGACCTCGGAGTCCGCATCGGTTCGTCCTGGCGCACGGGCGCGGCCGGCGATATGCATGACAGCCGGCGTTTTGATCAATACGGCGCTGAGCGTCATACCGAGCGTCTTCTCCCGGGCCGGGTAGTAAACGCGGTCGCCCCAGCCGAATTCGAGGAACGCTGCACCGGGAAACTGGTCAGCTTCAGGCAACAGGCCGGTCGCGGCGAGTTCGGAACCTGGCACGACAATCGCCGTGTGCCAGCCGTTGCTGACCACGCGTATGTCGTGGACGCGTGGTCCGCTGTCGGTCGGCGGCAACAGGGGCGCCGCGGTACAGGCAGCCAGCCACGCGGCGCAGACCAGCCCAGCCAGACCAGCGATCGGGCACCTCATGGCGACACACTAGCACCGCCTCGGAAGCGAGACAAAGCAGCCGGTGACCGGTAGAAAGTGCGCCTAGAGCTTCCCGGATTTCGCTGAAGTTGTGGAACGAGCCGGTCATGACCCGGACCGGCATGGTTGTGCCTATTCTGTTGAGAATGTCGAAAACCGAGCGCTCGGAATTCTCCGCGAGAAACGCAAACTGCAAAGAATTCGAACTGGATTGATCGCTGTACTGCATCAACGCGCTCGACACGGCAGGAGCCGGTTTTTGGCTCCCCCCTCGGTCAAGAATTGCATCCGTTCCTGTACGGCCGGGAAATCTTTCGATCTCGGGAGAAGAGAGAATTTATTCAGCAGATTTTGCCAACCCCAGACGTCAAAAGGCACCCGACAACTGGAAGCTTAGAAATGACACACATCAATGCGGCCCTGGGCAAGTGCGCCTATGCGTTTGATTCCTTGGCTCCTCGTCCGGGAGAAGAACTGGCGGCCCTGGGCCCTCGGCGGTCGTCAACTGCCATTCTTGCATGGGACACCACCTTGCCGAATGCGACGAGCTGGGCATTCCGTGTGACGAGGTGCTTGCGGCCGTCCGGGTTGGCCTGATGGTCAACCACGGCGCCGCGCACGTGATCCGCAAGCATGCAGACAAGTTAGTGGGCGAGATCGCCACGGAAATCGCGACCTGACAAGACCCAACTCAGCAACCAGAGGTGAAGCAATGACGCCGCAATCACCGTGTTCGCCTGCCGAGACCTGCAAGGGGATGTCTAAAAATTCGCTGCCGAAGTTCCTGCTGCCGCTGCCGGGCCTGTTAATGATTGCAGTCGGCGCGCTGATTTTCATGGTTCCCGCGCTGCTCGTCTGGTTCATCGCGCTGGCATCCATTGCCATGGGAGTCCTGCTGCTGATCTTCGCCATCTTCATGATCAAGATGGGCGACGTGTCCCGACACATCCAATCTTAGACGTTCACCTCGGGATATCCGACAAGTGCAACAGCCCCTTGGATGGCCTCGGCCCGCATGTATGAAATCGCTTTAAGCGAGTGCCTGATGTTTTTCGCCCTCACCGTCCCGCACGAACATCAGCAGCACAAGCCCCAGCACGAACAACGCCACCACCGGCGAAACGCCGATGCGCTGACTGCCCGACAGGCCCGTCACCAGCGCGATGGAAGCCGGGGCCAGGAATGCGGTGGCCTTGCCGGCCAGCGCGTACATGCCGAATTCCGCCGTGATCCGGCGTTCATCGGCCTGGCGTACCAGAAGGTTGCGCGAGGCCGCCAGCAAGGCCCCGCCCGCCGCGCCAATCACCGCGCCGACAAAGTAGAAGAGGATATCAGGCAAGCGCGAATCCGGCTCCACCTGGATGACGAAAAATACCGCCTCGCGGCTGGCCGAGATGCCGGCGATCGAGCCTGCGATCAGCGCCAGGATGCAATAAAAGGCCACCGGCTTTGGGCCAAACCGCGCGTCGGCTCGTCCGCCGAGCCATGCGCCCAGTGCCCCCACAGACGCGGCGATGATGCCGAAGACGCCAATATCAACGATGCTCCAGCCCAGGACGCCTGCCGCATAGATGCCGCCGAATACGTAGAAACCGTTCAGCGCGTCGCGATAGAACATGCTGGATGCGAGGAACCAGCCGAGGCTCGGCCGCTCCCACAGGTCGCGGATCGCCTGTAGCAATTCCGCCAGCCCGCGCCGGACAGAGCCCTTCATCTCCGCCCGGCGCGGGGCGTCGGGGGTCCAGAGAAACAGCGGGATGATAAAAACCGCGTACCATATCGCCGTCAGCGGCCCGACCGCCCGCGTTCCCTCGCGCGCCGCCGCGTCGAGGCCAAAGATCGGGTCCATGCCAATCAGGGTCTTGCCGGTCTCTTCATTCTCGGCCAACAGCGCCAGCACAATGAACAGCGCAATTACGCCACCCACATAACCGATCGCCCAGCCGGAGCCGGAGAGGCGGCCCAGGTTCTCCCTCGGGACGAGGCCGGGCATCATGGCGTTAGTGAAGACGGTGGCACACTCGACCCCGATCAAACCGATGACGAACGCGCCGAGTATGAAGACCACGTCCTCCGCGCCCGGCGTCGCGCTCCAGAGCAACCAGGCGCCGAGGATGTAGAAAAGCGAGAAGAACGCGATCCACGGCTTGCGCGGCCCGGTCACGTCGGCCATGGCCCCCAGCACCGGGGCCAGCACCGCGACGACACCGCCGCCCACGGCGGCGGCCCAGCCCCACATCTCCTGCCCGATCACCGGGTCAGGCACGACGGTTGAGGCGAAATAGGGGGCAAAGATAAAGGTGATGATCAGCGTGTGATAGGGTTGGCTGGCCCAGTCGAACAGCATCCAGCCCCAGCGACCACGACTATCGGCGTATCCGGTCATTTCTCCTCACCCTTCGTACGCTTGCCGCCGTCTTCATCATGATCCAACTCGTCGACGCCGCCTAGGAGCATCTTTGACTGCGCCCGTCCGGCAAGTTAGGGCGGGCGGGGCGGTTCCCAACCAGCGCTAAAGCCTCTTGGATCGTCTTGGCCGGACGTATCTGTCGCCAAAAACGCCCCGGAACTCGGCTTCGGGTTTCAGGGGGTCCAGGTGGCCCTGAGCGGGCGTGGCCCTCAGAGGGGCTTGCAGGGGCGCTCTCTCAGGCGCGCAACCGACGTTAAGGCTCGACGGTCGGCGATCCGGCGGAGTGCGGACCTGGAAGCGCTCGGCGCTGAAGGTCCGGGTTGTGCCAACAACGGGTATCCGCCGTCGTCCGATCAGGAGCACGCGGAACTCCTCAGTGGATGTTGCATCCCGGGTCCAGCTCGAATCAAGAATCTGCGGTACGAATGCGCAGGGATAACCATCCTACCAGGTAAGTCGCGACGGCGACGGCGACCGCGGTCTGGAAGCCGAAATGCATCGTCACCAAAGTCGCTGCCGTAACACCGACGACTGAAGCACATCCGTTGAGACCCCAGGCCCAGGGAACGAAGTCAGGATCGCTGCGCGCAACAAGCGCAAGACCAAGCGGGAATGGCATGCCCATGAAGAAGGCGAGCGGCGCGATCAGCGCGAAGGTAATGACAATCCGCATTGCATCCGACAACGTGGCGAGCGCGTTGAAGAGCGGTGGCAAAATCGCGAGGTAGCCGAGCGCCGTCAAAGCGATGGCGACGACAGCGACGCCGATTGCCACGTTTCCGGCGCTTGGCAGATTTCGCTCCAACCGAGCCGACAGCGCTGCGCCGATGCCAGCAAATACAAGAAACCCCGCGAGGGCGACGGAAACCGCGTAGAGCGGGTGGCCGACGAACAGCACGAACTTCTGTATCCAGGCGATCTCGATGAACATGAAGGCGAGGCCCAGCGCCAGGAAATACGCTCCGAAACGCAGGACCGTCCGCTTCGACTTGGGGCGGAAGTGCCCCGCGCGCAACGGCAACAGGACCAGCAGCAGACTGATCGCCATCGCCTGGACGAGCGTGGCCAACACAATAAGTTTGCCGAGTTCGAGCAGGGCCGCGCCTCCGGCCGGTCCCAGCGCCAGCAGCTCCGGCAGCGTTGCCCAACGGAAAAAGTCGAAGAAATAGGGCTTGTCGTCCGTCGCTGGGGTGATGTCGAACTTATAAGAGCCGACGAGGTCGAGGTGTTGTTCGCCCGTGAGCGCGGATGCGATCTCAAAATAATCCGGGCTTTCCAGGACGTTTCTGCGGTTCGCCTCCTCGGCGGCCATACCAGGATAGTGGACCAGGTCAAATGCGCGAGACTCGGCAAACGCTTTCGTGGCGGCAATGTCGCTTGCCGACACGGCGCCACGTTTCACCAGCACCGTGACCGTCGTGATGCCGCGTATGACGATCAGACCCGTGCGAGGCTCACGCATCCGTTCCTGATCGAGGGCGCGTCTGAGTGTCGATAGCAATTTCGGCACGATTCTGGGCGGCAGCTCCATTCGGCTGGTGATGCTCAGCCAGCCATCCGGGCGCAAACGGCGATACGCGGACCGAAAAGCTTCGACCGTGTGCAGGTAGCTTTCGGTGAGGGCAAGAGAGCCTCCCGGATCACCCGCGATAAATGGGTAGACGATGAGGTCCCAGTCCCGCGCGCTCGCGGTAAGAAAATGCCGCGCATCGGCTATGTGGGACGTCACATCGGGCCTAGCAAAGACATTCCCCGCCCTCTCGGCAAAATCCTCGGCAACGAGCCGGTGGAGGTCCGGGTTACGTTCGACCGCGTCGATCCGCGCCGCGCCATGGGCAATCGCTTGCCTGACCGCCCGGCCGCCGCCCGCCCCAAGCACGAGTACTTCCGGCAATTGAGTGAGAGAATAGGCCAACGCGTCGGTGGATTGATCGAGATAAGCGAGGCTTTCGGGGCGCCCGTCCCAGACATCGATCGCATCCGTAAACTCTCCGTCGGCAAAGACGCCGAGCTGCTCCGGCGGCAGAGCAGGAGATTGCAGGCTGAGACCGGGTGCAAAACGAAAGGGAACGCTAGGGCTCTCGATGACGGAAAGAAGCGCGAGCGGTCCGGAGCGCTCGGCCACGAGTCTTGCGTCGTGAACGCCAAGCGATTGGCTTTGCCCCTTGAACTCGGAGATGCGCAGCGACGTCCACGTCGACGGCGACACGGTCCATGCCCCCCCGGCCGCGCCGGCCAACGCGGCGACCAACACCAAACTCCGAAGGTCGCCATGCCTGGCGGTATTTACCGCGGAGGCGGCAAATCCCAACCCGCCGGTAAGTGCCAGGCAGATCATTGGTGGCAAGACCGACAACGGTGCAAGGACGCCGAGCGCTCCGGCCCCAGATCCTAACAAATTCCAGAGATATACGCGCCCGGGCTCTGCCTTGCCTTCGAGAAAAGCCAACCCGATACAGGCCGCACCCGCGGTAAACGGAACCGCCAGCAGGATGTAGATGATCCCGAGATAGAGGAGCTGCGACGGCCTCCAGATGACAGCGAGGGCGTTGAAAGGGAGGCTTTGTGCCAGAAGGAAAGCAGCGGGCGCAGTGATACCGAAAACCACAGCGGAAACGTTGAAGATTCGCGCGCTGTGGCGTTCGGCCCAAGATTTCCAGACCGCCAACAGCGCGCCGCTGATACCGAAGCCAAGCAGAGCGACGCTGATCGCCATGAACGCGAAATGGTGCCACTGCACGATCGCGAATAATCGAACCAGTAGAACCTCGTAGGCCAGGATCGAGGCTGAGATGATGGCCAGTGCTGGGCGCGAGATCATCGCACGCCGCGGGTGAAGGGCACAAATCGCACGGGAAGAAGCTGATAGGTCGTCACCGCACCCGCTTTGTCTTTTTCGATCAGCGTCAGATGCTGGATCGAGAACCTGCCGCCGACAGGGATAACCATGCGGCCGCCCGGATTAAGTTGCTCAAGAAGCGGCGGCGGGACATGATCCGATGCGGCGGTGACCACGATGCCGTCGAAGGGACCGCATTCGGGCCAGCCGAAATACCCGTCAGCTATCTTTGTCTGGACGTTGTCGTAGCCGAGTTGCGAAAGGCGCTTGGCGGCGATTTCGCCGAGCCCGGTGATGATCTCGATTGTGCAGACCGTCTTCACCAGCGGCGACAGCACGGCAGCTTGGTAGCCTGACCCAGTCCCAATCTCGAGCACGGTGTGATCCGGCTCGGGCTCGAGGAGGTGCGTCATCAGCGCCACGATGAACGGCTGCGAAATCGTCTGTCCGAATCCGATCGGCAGCGGCATGTCGTCATAGGCCATCGGCACCATTCGGTCGGGCACGAACTTGTGCCGCTCGACTATCCGCATCGCTTCGAGCACACGCGGAGAGAATCCCCCATAAGCCGCGAGGATGTTCCCGGCATGCGCCCGGTAGTTCTCGATGGTCTCGACCATCTCGAGGCGCTCTGCTTCCCAATCAGCAGCACTGGCGGCGCCGGGTAGAGCCGATGCGCCGAGGCAGGCGAGCAGAGTACACAAGAGGATTCTTGTGATCCGAACAACGATCGCCAGGTGATCCATTATCAAGCGCGATACCTCTATCTCATTGCGCGAAAGGATGGTCGAGTATCCGGTCTCGTGGATGCACAGATTGAATGAAATCGTCTGCTTTGGAGTCGGAACGACGCGAATTGCTCCAGGTCAAAAAAGAACTCCAGCGGCTGCGGCACAATGATTTGAGTCAAGTGCGAACATTGAGACCCCCGCAGGCGCAAGGCAGAAAATGCGAAACCTGATCATTTCCGCGATTCTATTGCTGGCGTCATTGGCCCAGCCCAATAGCGTAACGAGGACCGTCGCAGCTGAGCAGATGCTGGGCAACGCCACGGAAGGACTGAGGTTCGCGCGAGATCATTGTGCCGATTGCCATCAGGTCGAACCGGGAGAAGCACCGGCAGTTATCCCAGCAGGAAAATCCTTTATTAAAGTCGCTGCCGATCCGAAAATGACAGCATTGAGCCTGAGGGTTTTCCTTCGTACGCCCCACATCGACATGCCGGATTTCAAGCTAACCGAGGAGCAGACCGACGACGTAATCGCCTATATCCTAAGTCTTAAATGACGAGGGCAATTTAGCTTTAACAGGGCGCCGTCGTTTGTGGCTTTTGTCTATAGTCCCGCGAAAGCCCCGGTCGCCCGCTTTCATCAAATGCAAACTCAGGGCCACGGCTCATCTCAATCACCTGGCATCCCGAACCCGAAAACGAACGAAGAGGCCGGAGCAATGCTTGAGCACGAAGTTCTCACTGAAAAGGGCATTCTCATAGCCCGACCCAAAGGGCCGCTTACAGGCGATGATTTCTCCGCACTCTCAGCTGATGCGGATGCGTATATCGAGGTTCACGGCGTGCTAAACGGCTTGATGATTTGTGCAGAGGCTTTCCCGGGTTGGGATGGGTTTGGCGGCTTCGTCTCGCATTTCAAATTTGTCCGTGATCATCACCGCAAGATCTCGAAAGTAGCGTTGGTGAGCGATTCAAATGTGCTAGCGCTCTTGCCGAAAATCGCGGGCCATTTCGTCGCCGCGGAGGTGAAGCATTTCAATGGTGACAACGAGGTCGGCGCATTGGCATGGATAGATGCTTAACTTGGCTGCTTTTCAACCAGGCTTCGCAGCGATTTCCCCGATGGACGTCTGACGTTTCAAAGTCGACTGTCGAAATTGGGCCGAAACGCCGCTGACGCATTCACCAAGCAACGTCGGCTTCGTGCGGCGATCACAGCGTGTTCACTTCACAGTAACGCAAGTGCAAGGCGCCATATTCATGACCTTGTGCGACACGCTCCCCAATAGAAGTCCCCTGACCTCGCCGAGGCCGCGGCTCCCCATGAACAGCATGTCCACAGCTTTCGACTTCGCCATCGCAATAATCTCCTTCGCGGCGTTACCTTCGGCGGTGTGCGTTTTGACGCACTGAAGCCCATGTTTGGCTGCGCGCGCCGCCGCTTCGGCAGTGATCGCATCGGCAAGCGTTCTGCCTTCGTGAAAGCGGGCGCGCTCTTCTTCGATTTGGATGCCTTCGCCCTTCGCGAATTCCTTGAGCCCCTCCGGAAACACTTCGTAGGGAACCACATGCAATATGGCTAATTCGGCATCCGAAAGTCTGGCGATGTCGATCGCTAGGTCGAGTGCCTTCCAGGCTTGGTCAGATCCATCGATTGCAACTAGGAATGTCTTGGTCATCTTTGCCCTCCTACATTCGCGCCGGGTAGATTGCCCCCGAGGCCAAAACAGGGCCATAGAGCGCTCGCCATACCTGTAGTTGTCGTCAGGCAATTAAATCTACTCGAAGGCACCGAAGCGGAATTGTGGCAGATCAACGACGAACACTGAGCCAGATCGCAAGATCCGCTTTGTGCAATTGAGTGGAGATTCAGTGCCCATTTGATCCTCGATGGACGATCTATCGCGCCGAAATAGGAATAAGGGAGATAGGAATAGGGAATGTGCTGGAGCGCCACAGCGTCGATAGCGATGGTCGGAGCGGGCGCCGCGGCAACCGGCATCGTCGCTGCGCGCGCACATCCACGCGGCATCTGGATCCCGATGGGATATTTCACCCTGATGGAGGCCTTGCAAGCAGGCGGCTACGGCGTCGTTAACGAGTGCGGCACACTAGAAAATCGCGCCATTACTCTAGCTTCCTTCTTGCACATCGTTCTTCAGCCGTTCTTCGTGAATGCTTTCATGCTGGAGCTTGTTCCGGTTAAGGTGAAGAGGCGGATCAGCAAGGCCGTCTACGGTCTTTGCGCGCTCTCGGCCGCGGTCATGCTTGGCCAGCTGATCCCGGCGGAATGGGCCGGCGCCTGCAAAGCGGGGACACCCTTGTGCGCGGAGACCCTCTGTCTCGTTTCGGGCGAATGGCACATCGCTTGGAACGTCCCATATAATGGCCTGACGCTCCCCTTCGAGGATTTCATCGGGCTCCATCCTGGCTTCCCGAGCTATATTTTTGCGGTGTTTCTGTTGCCTCTACTCTACGGAGCCTGGCGCTTCGTGGTATTTCACGCTTTGGTCGGTCCGATATTGGCTGGATTTCTGACCGGAAATCCCAACGAAGCTCCAGCAATCTGGTGCCTGTTTTCGATCGGCATTTTGGCGATCGGGCTTTCTCCAATCATGCGACAGCGCTTCGAGGTCGCCGATTGGTGGGCCTGGCCAAGGTCGTGGCAGCATTAACCAGTTACGGCCTTCGGACTTGCACGAGCGACGTCTGCTTATCTTATAAAAGGAGAAACTCGACGCCGATAATCGGAAGGCCCAGTATGTGCCATAGAGGACGTCAGCGTCCAGCATCGCTGACCTGATGCTTTCAAAGATTGCAGGCGATTGCCTTGTTGATGTCGATCAACGCCCAGCAACACCGCATCTGCAAAGCAGTAAAAAAACTTGAAAGGGCCAATGCCAGACGGCCGAATGCGGGCGTGGGCGGAAGTTTGAGGGCGTTTGGACATGGACGAAGCGGTTAAGGCGCAGGTCATATCCATTCTGGAGGACGTGAATGATCTGACAATCGCAACTGTGCGTGAGGATGGATGGCCGCAAGCCACAACGGTGAGCTTCGTCAACGACGGGCTCAAAATCTACTTTGGAACCGCTGCAGACGCTCAGAAGGCTCAAAACATCGCCGCAAACAACAAAGTCTCACTTACAGTCAACCGAAGCTATGACAGTTGGGGGGAAATCGAGGGAATTTCTGCTTCGGGCGCCGCGTCGCTTGTTGTGGATGAACAGGAGAAGCAGAAGATCGGCAATCTCATATTCGCGAAGTTCCCACAGCTTGCGGAATACTTTCCTGCAGAAACCTCCACCGAGGACCTTGCGTTCTTTCGGATTGACCTATCGATCATCTCTTTGCTCGACTATCGGAAGGGCTTCGGACATTGCGATTTGATCAGTGTTTAGTGGTCGA
>JAOTXT010000139.1 GCA_029862205.1 Paracoccaceae bacterium | reverse complement strand
AAATCAGAAGATGTGACACATGGCCGGATACTTTATCGGATCACAGATTTCACGATGCCGACGGCGGGGGCTATCGGCGTCGAACTGCGACGCCTTCCGAAGCTTTTCGGACTGATTGGCAAGTTTGACCGGTGTGCCGTCCTATGTGATGCAAGCTGGATCAGGACCGTCGCTGAAATCGAAGGCGCGTTTATTCCAGGGCTGGAGATCAAGAGCTTTGAACTTCACGACGAAGACGCTGCTGAAACGTGGCTCGCTGGAAGCTTAGGGGAGTAGGGGAGACCACCTGAACTCAAGCGGCGGTCCTTAGACTCTGCAACAAAAATGACGTCCCAGCACCAATGCTCTGGCGTCATTCTTGCCAAGAACAAGCCCTTACGCGACTAGGCCCAAGCATTCCGCTTATCCCTTCAAATGGTGGTATCGCGGCGCTCTCGGTTCCCGCGCTCGCGGTAGGTGCAAGAATGCGGCCTCAGCGCTGTCTGGCGCATTGATTTACGTCATGGCCGGCACGATCGCTTACCCCAAAATTTGGAAGCATGGACCAAGAACTGCGGAGCCGAAAAAACGCAATCCGAGATCGGCCAGACCTGACGATTCCAGCGCTCTTTGCCGAGCGCGTGAAAATGTCGCCGGATGTCACCGCCTATTTGGTCCATAACGGCGCGGGCTGGCAAAAAACCACCTGGAGGGCGATGGGTGATCGCGTGAATCGCCTGCGCGCGGCGTTGCGAGCGCTCAATCTCGCACCGGGCGATCGGGTTGGATTGTGGCTTGAGAATGGTATTGACTGGGTCGCCTGTGACGTAGCGGCCATGTCCGAAAGCCTTGTCACGGTGCCTTTGTACACTCGCGACAGCGGCGCGAATATAAGCTATGTCATCCAAAATGCAGGCGTGTGCCTTTGCATCGTCGACACGTTTGAACGATGGCGCGATCTCGTGGCGCAAGGGCACGATATCGGCGGCGTCATGACCGTTTGGACCGTTGGGTCCGAACCAATTCAGATCGATTGCCTCGTCACCTCCGAGAACCACGTGACGACCCTGCCGGATCGGGACATCAACGAATCGCCCGCCCAAGGGGCGTCATACTCTGTGGGCCGGACGGCACTCGCATCCATCGTCTACACATCAGGAACGACCGGTGCACCAAAGGGTGTCATGCTCAGTCATCGGTCGATCCTTTCAAACGCTAATGCAGTCAACCAGGTTAACGCGGTCGGGCCAGACGATGTATTCCTGTCGCTGCTTCCGCTCGCCCACGGATTTGAGCGCACACTCGGATGCTACTTGCCGATGATGAGCTGCGCGACCGTCGCGTTCAATCGCTCGATCGCTTTGCTGCGAGAGGATCTGGCCCTGGTCAAACCAACGCTCCTTCTCGCCGTTCCGCGGCTATTTGAGCGAATCGTCGCCGCGGTACGTTCGGAAGCGCGGAAATCGGCCCTTGGCGCGTTGCTGCTGCCCCGGATTGAAAGCATAGGATGGAAGCGTGCCGAGGCTGAACTCGGCAAAGCGCAGGCGCCAAGTTGGCTCGCGCGCCTTTTCTGGGCCTTCATCGGTAAACAGATTTCCCGGCGCGTGCGGGACGTCTTTGGGGGGCGGTTGAGGATTGCGCTGAGCGGTGGCGCGCCGCTATCGCGCGAGACCTTTAATTTCATGCTGGGTATGGGTATCCCGCTGGTCGAAGGCTACGGGCTGACGGAAGCCGGGCCAGCGGTTACAGGGTCGTCCCTGGAAGACCGACATCCAGGATCTGTCGGCCGGCCGCTGCCCGGAGTTGAGGTCAGGCTTGGCATGGACGACGAACTGATCGTGCGCACACCGAGTGCCATGCTCGGCTATTGGGCCAATCCCGAGGCTACGTCGAAGACCCTAGATGCTGACGGCTGGCTTCATACGGGAGACGTGGCCGAGCTCCGCGACGGCCGGATCTTCATCCGTGGGAGGCTCAAGGACATTCTCGTTCTTTCAACCGGTGAAAATGTCAATCCGACCGCCACCGAGAGTGCTCTATTGGCCGACCCCCTTGTCGATCAAGTCTGTGTGCTCGGCGATGGAAAGCCTTGGTGCTGCGCCGTAATCGTTGCGAACCCCGTCGAGTGGCAAGCGTTTGTGGCACGCCATGGTCTGCACGCCAACGATCCGAACGCCTCAGCGGCACGCCAAGCGCTCGTCGATCATTTGTCGACCCGCATGTCGGCGGTACCACCATTTGCCCGGGTGCGCGATGTTCATGTCGAACTTGAACCATGGTCGTTGGACAGCGGTCTAATCACACCAACGTTGAAAGCGAAACGTCCAAGAGTGGCCGCCAAATACGAGCAGGCATTGTCACGATTGTACGAGCTCGAACCACCTGGCTAGCCGTCAGTCCGAATTAACCGGCGTCTACCGACAGATGGTGGCCAAGCATGTCATCTCGTTCTGGAAAAACCCGGCATTTGTCTTTTTGGGCCACGATCTGCCGTTCCCAACGTCTCCGCACCGCGTCTGGAAGGCCGCGATTAAGCGACATTCCATACCAATTCTAACATTGGCATGATGGAGGCTCATGCGATTTTCTCCATGTGAGTGCCTCTCCTGCGCATGGGTGGGTGGATTGCCCTATTTGGCGCTGCATGTCCGTCGTAGAAACTGCGCCCTGTTGACAGTTGCTGGAACGGCCAGCTTTCGGTCAAGAACTCTGTCAGCGCCGGGCGGTGTCGAGCCAAATGGTTACCGGACCGTCATTCACCAATGAGACCTTCATCTCGGCTCCGAAGATGCCGCTGTTGACCGAGACGCCTTGCTCCTGGACCTGTGCCTTGAAGTGCTCGTAAAGCCGTTCCCCATCCGCGGGCGTGGCGGCCGAGGAAAAGCCCGGCCGATTGCCGCGGGTCTCGGCGGCCAGAGTGAACTGGCTCACGATCAGGGCCGACCCGCCCGCTTCTAGGAGCGAGCGGTTCATGCGGCCCTCCTCGTCGCGGAAGATGCGCAGCTTGACCACCTTGCTGGCGAGCCATGCGCTCTCCGCCTCAGTATCGTCGCGCATGGCACAGACGAAGATCACGAGGCCCGGTCCGATCTGGCCAACGACATTGTCGTCAACGGTGACACTTGCGCCGGACGTCCGCTGAACCAATGCGCGCATCGGGGTGTCCTCCTTATCACAAAGCCTACGCCACCAGGTATCGTGGCAGGTCCTCGATGGCCTTGCAGCCGAGTTGGCAGAGCGTGCCCTCGAATTCTTCGCGCAGGATGTGCAGCGCATGGTCTGGGCCGGCTGCGCCCATCGCCGCCACCGAGAAGGTCAGCGCCCGGCCGAGCAGTACGAAATCCGCGCCGAGCGC
The DNA here is from genome assembly GCA_029862205.1 of Paracoccaceae bacterium. Taxonomy (GTDB): domain Bacteria; phylum Pseudomonadota; class Alphaproteobacteria; order Rhodobacterales; family Rhodobacteraceae; genus Thermohalobaculum. The sequence continues at coordinate 66 of JAOTXT010000139.1, read as the reverse complement.
CAGCAGGCGCGCGATGTCGAGCCCCGTGCGCACGCCCCCGTCGGCGAGGATCGCGATCTTGCCACC
>JAOTXT010000033.1 GCA_029862205.1 Paracoccaceae bacterium | reverse complement strand
TTCCTACGATCTGGGCGTCGATATCGAATTGGCCGACATCATCCAGCGGATGCGGTTCGAGCATCCGGAGGTGCGCGCGGTGGTGCTGCGCTCGGGCAAGGACCGGGTCTTCTGCGCGGGCGCCAATATCCGGATGCTGGCGAGCGCGAGCCACGCGCTCAAGGTGAACTTCTGCAAGTTCACCAACGAGACCCGCAACGCCATGGAAGCGTCAGGCGCGGAATCCGGCCAGACCTGGATCTGCGCGATCCAGGGCGCCTGCGCCGGCGGTGGCTATGAGTTGGCGCTGGCCTGCGATCACATCATCCTGACCGATGACGGATCGTCTTCGGTCGCCCTGCCCGAGGTGCCCCTGCTTGCGGTCCTGCCCGGCACCGGCGGGCTGACACGGGTGACCGACAAGCGGAAGGTCAGGCGCGACCTGGCGGATGTCTTCTGTTCGGTCGAGGAAGGGGTGCGCGGCCAGCGGGCGCTGGACTGGCGCCTGGTCGACGAGGTGGCCCCGAACTCGAAATTCGACGAGACGGTCGTGGAGCGTTCCCGGGCGATCGCGGCGCGCAACCGCCGCGATGCCGAGGGCATTGAATTTACTCCGCTGGAGCGGAGCTTCGGCGAGGATGGGTCGGTCACCTACACCCATCTGGAGATGGCGATCGACCGGGAGGCGCGCACCGCGACCCTGACGATGGCGGGCACCGCGGAAGACGCGCCCGAGACTATTGAAGCCCTTCATGCTCAAGGCGCCACGGCTTGGATTTTGGCCCTGGCCCGCGAACTCGACGACGCGATCTTGCATCTGCGCTTCAACGAACCTGGAATCGGAGTCTTGATCCTCCGTAGCCAGGGCGACCCGGCGCAGGTCACAGCGCATGAGGCGCTGCTTCTGGAGAACAGCGACGACTGGCTGGCCGTCGAGATCCTGCATTTCTGGAAACGGGTGCTCAAACGCATCGACCTGACCTCGCGCTCGCTGGTCGCGCTGATCGAGCATGGGTCCTGCTTCGCGGGGCTTTTGGCTGAAATCGCTTTTGCCGCTGACCGGTCCTACATGATGGAGGACGATTTCGACGGCGATAACCGGCCGCTGGCCGCGCTGACGCTGACCGAGGGCAATTTCGGGCCGTTTCCCATGTCGAACGGTCTAACCCGGCTCAAGACCAGGTTCCTCGGCACGCCCGAGAAGATCGATGGCGCGAAAGAGCGGATCGGCGTCCCTCTCGAAGCCGCCGAGGCGAGCGATTTGGGCCTCGTCACCTTCGCCTATGACGACATCGACTGGGAGGACGAGATCCGCATTTTCCTGGAAGAGCGCGCCTCGTTCAGCCCCGACGCCCTGACCGCGATGGAGGCGAACCTGCGCTTTGCCGGCCCCGAGACCATGGAGACCCGGATATTCGGGCGGCTGACCGCCTGGCAGAACTGGGTCTTCCAGCGCCCGAACGCGGTTGGACCGGAGGGGGCGCTGCAAAGATATGGCACCGGCCTGAGGGCCGATTTCGATAAGACCAGGAATTGACGGATGGTGGGTTGAAAACCCACCCTACGGACCGCCGGTAGGGTGGGGTTTCACCCCACCGAAATTGGGAGGAAACCGATGCTGGACCTGATCAACGTCAACTACGACACGCTGATACCGAACAACGTGGATCTCTCTTCCGACAAGCGCGTCCTGAAGGCGCTGGAGAAATGGCACCCGGGCTATATCAACTGGTGGAATGACCTGATCCCCCAGCAGTTTCAGGAAAGCCTGGTCTATCTGCGCACCGCCGTTTCGGTCGATCCCAAGGGCTGGGCCAAGTTCGATTACGTCAAAATGCCGGAATATCGCTGGGGCATTCTGCTGGCTCCGCAGGTCGAGGACCGGCGCGTCCCCTGCGGCGAGCATCTCGGCGAGCCTGCCTGGCAGGAAATCCCGGGCGAATACCGCGCCATGCTGCGCCGACTGATCGTGATCCCGGGCTACACCGAGCCCGCCTCGGTCGAGCAACAGCGGTTCCTGGCGCTGTCGGCCCCTTCGCTCTACGACATGCGCAACCTCTTCCAGGTGAATGTAGAAGAGGGCCGGCACCTCTGGGCCATGGTCTATCTGCTGCACAAGTATTTCGGTCGCGACGGGCGCGAGGAGGCGGACGAGCTGTTGCGCCGGCAATCGGGATCCGAGGACGCGCCCCGGATGCTTGGGGCGTTCAACGAGGAGACGCCGGATTGGCTGTCGTTCTTCATGTTCACCAACTTCACCGACCGCGATGGCAAGATGCAGTTGGAAAGCCTTGCGCAATCGGGTTTCGATCCCCTCAGCCGGACCTGCCGCTTCATGCTGACTGAAGAGGCGCATCACATGTTCGTCGGCGAGACTGGGGTCCGCCGCGTGATCCAGCGCACCTGCGAGGCGATGAACGAGGCCGGCATCGACGACCCGGCCGATATCGGCCGGATTCGCGCACTGGGCGTCATCGACCTGCCGACCATCCAGAAGAAGCTGAACCTGCATTATACGCTGAGCCTGGACCTTTTCGGCGGCGAGCTCTCGACCAATGCGGCCAATGCCTTCAACGCGGGCATCAAGGGGCGCTTTCGCGAGAACAAGCTCGAGGACGACCACAAACTGGAAGGCGCAACCTACGACGTGGCGCAATTCGTGGATGGAAATGTCTCGACGGTCGCGGCCCCGGCGCTGACCGCGATCAACATGCGGCTGCGCGACGACTACACCAGGGACGCGGCCGGCGGCGTGGGGCGCTGGAACAAGATCATCCAGAAGGCCGGGATCGATTTCGAGCTGAGCCTTCCCCACGAAGGGTTCAACCGGCGGATTGGCGTTTTCACCGATCAGCCGATCACACCCGAGGGGAAAGTCGTGAGCCAGGCGGAATACCAGGCCGGGCTGCCGGACTGGCTGCCTTCGACGGAAGACGGGGCCTTCATCCAGTCGCTGATGGTGCCGGTGACCGAGCCCGGCAAATACGCCAGCTGGATCGCGCCGCCCAAGGTCGGGATCGACAACCAGCCGGGTGATTTCGAATACGTTCAGCTTCATATGGCGTGAACGCATGTTGCCGCCAACCAGTCACAAGAGTGAGGAGATCACCGGTTTCATCGAAACCGTCGGCGCCCGCGTGCGCATGGCGCGGCAAGATGCCGGGCTGTCGCGGCGCGCGCTTTCCGAGCGGTCTGGCATCTCGCAGCGCTATCTGGCGCAGTTGGAGAGCGGTGCCGGGAATATCTCGATCGCGCTGCTCTTCCGGGTGGCCGTGGCCCTTGGCACGCGGATCGAGGCGTTGATCGGCGGCGGGGCAACGCCGTCGCAGCCCGAACGCGCTCGCCGGATTTGCCTGATCGGGTTGCGCGGCGCCGGTAAATCGACCCTTGGACGGATGGCTGGCGAGGTGACGGGCTTGCCCTTCCGCGAACTCAACCAAGACATCGAGGAGCAGACCGGACTGCCCGTCGCCGATGTGATCGCGCTCTATGGGCCGGAGGGCTACCGCAAGCTCGAACGACAGGCGCTCGAGCGGGTCGCCGCGACAGTGGACAATGTGATCCTTGCGGCGGCAGGTGGGGTGGTGTCCGACCCGGAGACTTATGGGTTCCTGCTGAGCCACTTCCACACGGTCTGGCTGAAGGCCACGCCCGAGGATCACATGCGCCGCGTCCGCGCCCAGGGCGACGAGCGCCCGATGGCCGGCAACCCGAACGCGATGGCGGAATTGGTGCGCATCCTCGAGGGGCGCGAGACGCTCTATGCCCGGGCCGACCGCACGGTCTCGACGGCGGGTAAGCAGCCCTCGCAAAGCCTCGCGGATTTACTCGACGTGCTTGATGATATGGGATTCAGGGGTGTGGCCGCTTAAATTAGTTTTTCTTGTTAATTACTTTCGGCAATATCCTGAAAAATATTCTTAATCCGGCTTCATGAATAGGGATTCATATAGCGCCATCGTCATCTCGGCCACCTTGTCCCAATCCGCGAATGGCGCCCTGTCGGGCACGAAGCGATCCAGATCCTGCGCGGCCTCGCAGATCCGATTGGCCAATGCGTCCCAGTCGCCGGTTCGGAAAAAATTGTGCTCGGCCAGCGGCAGATCCCGGTTCTCGGGGATATCGCTGACCACGGTTGGCGCACCGGCACTTACCGCCTCCAGGATCGCGTTCGACATGCCCTCGTGCACGGACGAGTTCGCATAGAGGGCGGACTGCCCCAAGAGCGCGCGGACCTGGCTGCGCGCGAGGCGCCCCGCGAACACGACCTCGGGACCGGCTTCCGATTGAAGCGCCTCGAGCGTGCCGCTGCCGTCACTGCCCCCGACGATCACCAGCTTTTCGATCGGGCACTGCCCGGTCTCGCGCGCCTTCTGGAATGCGCGCACCAAGGTTGCAAAGTCCTTCTGCGGCGTGACCCGCCCCACGCCCAGAACGAAGTTCCGGGACGTCAGCCCGTGCATCGCCATCAATTCGCCATCGGGCTGGGCGAACATCTCGGCCGCATCCAGCGCATTGGGAATGAGCTCGGCCCGGGTCTTTATCCCGTTGGCCTGCAAGCGTTTTAGAAGTGCAGGCGCGACCACGATCACCGCATCGGCGAAGCGGAGCTGCCATTCGCTGAACCGGAACCCCATCCGGCCCAAGAAGCCCCATTTCGCCATGTCGTAGTCAGCCGAGCCGTAGCGCACAACCACCCGGCGTGCGGCGATCTTGTAGAGGACTAGGAAGAGCGCCGAACCCAGTCCCTGGCAATGGATGATATCCGGCCGCATGCGCAACGAGCGCAGCACCGCCATCATGTAAACGACAAGCTTGTCGGTGCGCAGAAACCGCACCTCTGGGGCACTGACGATCTTGACCCCGCGATAGTTTCCGTCGTTCGCGAAGGACCGAATAGAGAAGAGCGTGACGTCGTGGTGCTTGGCGACCAGCGGGAACAGCATTTCGGCGTTCTTCTCGGCGCCGCCCTCGACATCAGGGATGCCCCGCGCTCCGACAACGGCAATCCTCATTCAGAACCTCCAACGGTCACGATGGGTTTCCGGCCCGGGCGGGGCGTGTGATTTGGACGGTTCGCGACTGCGCGCCCCGCCCAAGGCTTGTGCCGGAGGCGCGTCCGTTATTCAACCGTCGAGGCAGCCTGCGACTCGGCGAGGCTTCATGACAACTGCTTTGACATATTTGCCGATCACTTGCGGTAGCAAAATGAAACGGACCGTTTTAATTGTGTCCTAATTGTGTTCAAAATATTGCAAATGGTTTCGCAGGGCAACTTCGGGGCGATTAATTAAAAAAGACCTGCACTTTAAGGTTGAAAGTTCACTACCGAATCTGTTTTTATTCAAATTGTGGGATGGAATGGGTTGCGTGGTGGCTTTGAGTTATGTGTGACGCAATTTTTGGGAGCGGGCTCTCGTTTTGTAACAAACGTGGCTCGCAAATGTTGAGAACGGAAACTTTGCGCCCCGATTTGGCCGATGAACGGCCGCAGATTCGGCTGGCGCAGCGCATTAGGCAAAGATTCGTCGTTGCAGCGATGTTTGCGGTCGACCAGTTGGCCGCAGCGACGGGAATTCTTCTTTCCGCGCTTGCAATCGACTCGTGGCTCCCCGGGACAAGTCCTGACGTGGGCGCGGTTGCCGGCCTTGGCGATCCTGCCACCGGCACGGTTGTCGTGGCGACTGCGGAACAGGTGCGGACCACGGTGCTGCATGACGTGGCCAGCACTGCCTCGACGCCTGTCAACGCTGTGTTGATCCCGGCGATTGAGTCCAGCACCTCGGTCCTTCAGGCGAGCATTGCCGACCTGCCGATCTTGCTGGCGCTGTTCGCAGCGGTCATGGCCTATGGCAGCCTCTACCGGCCACGCTCGTGGGAGTTGGACGAGGTCCGCAGCATTGCGCTTGCGTCGGCGGTGCTGACGGCGATCACTGCGGTGCTGGTGACCCGGACAGCCTCGGCGCCAATTGAGCTGATGCTGCTATTGGTCTGGCCTCTCGTTGCCTTCATGGTGATCGGCGGCCGCATGGCCGTGCGCGCCCTGCCCGGCATCGGCTGGATGATGGCCCGCCATGTGGTTCTGGTGGGCGATGGACTGACGGCCGAGCAGCTGGAGAACCAGATGCGGTCGAACCGCTCGGGCAGCGTGTCGGTGGTTGCCAAGCGCCCGCTGAACGCGCTCTTGGAGTGGAGCCCCGACGAAATCCGCCAGGATCTGGACAACGTGGCCGACATCCATGGATTGTCGAAGAGCCAGATCGAGCTGGTGATCGCGCCGGCGGCGCGCGATTGGGAATCCGCACGCTCGGTGCTTGGCCCACTCGAAGCCATGCGTCAGAGCGCTGAACTGGTTCTGCCTTACGACGGACTGGCGCGCGAAGGCCTGGATCTTTGCCAGCCGGTCGGCTCGGATATCGTCCTTGCCAGGGTAAGCGCGCCGAGACGGCACATCGTTGAGCGTGTCATCAAGCACATCTTCGACTTCATGGTCGCATCGTTGCTGCTGGCGGTCCTGGCGGTCCCGCTGCTTATCGTCGCGCTTCTGGTGCGCGCAGATGGCGGTCCAGCGCTGTTCGCGCAGAACCGGGTGGGCGGGGACGGCAAGGTCTTCCGCCTGTTCAAGTTCCGCACGATGCATGTGGATGCCGAGCGCAAGCTGCAGGAGATCCTGGGCAGCGACCCGGCTGCACAGGCCGAGTGGGACATGCATCAGAAGCTGGACAACGATCCGCGGATCACCTGGATCGGCCGGTTCTTGCGGCGCACTTCGCTGGACGAACTGCCGCAGCTGCTGAACGTGCTCATTGGCGAAATGAGCCTGGTCGGTCCGCGCCCAATCGTTGCCGGCGACCCCGAACGTTATCCTTCGGATGCCGATTACGCGCAGGGCAGCGACTTCCGCTACTACGCGCTGTTCCGCCCGGGGATCACCGGGCTGTGGCAGGTCTCGGGCCGCAACGCGACGACATACCGCGAGCGGGTGCGGCTCGATCGCTGGTATGCGATGAATTGGTCGATCTGGCTGGACTTTGTGATCATGTTCAAGACCGTCAAGGCGCTGATCGACCGGACCGGTCGCTAGCAGACCAAGTTGGCCTAGCCGTGCAATTCGCGGCGCCACACCTCGGTGTGGCGCCGCATTGCTGCCTCCGACGACATCGTCTCGCGGACAAAGCGGGACGCGGCGGCCCCGATCCGATCATCCTGCGTCGCAAGCGCGGCATTCACCGTCCCGGCGACAGCGGCCGGATCGAGATGGGGCACGATCTCCCCCGTCGCGCCAGGCTCGATCAGTTCCCGGATCCCAGGGGTCTCGGAAACAATGCAGTGGCAGCCAGCCAGCATCGCCTCCTTGACCACATTTGGCAGACGTTCCGACACTTTGGTCGAAAGAAAGAGAAAGACCCGCGACCGGGCCATTTCCTGAAACAGCCCTTCGCGGCTCAAATGTCCCGGAAAATCCACGTGTTCGGCGATGCCGAGCTCGCCCGCCAATTTTTCTAGAGCGGCGCGTTCCTCGCCATCTCCGGCGATCATCAGGCGCGCCTCGCCATGGGTCTCGCGCACCTGGCGAAATACCCGTAGCACGATGTCCATGTTCTTCTCTTTTTGCAGGTTGGCGGCGGTGCAGATCCGCAGCGACTCACGCTCGGGGCGAGGGCCATCGGCCAGATCCAAGGGGATGCCCCGCCGAATAACAGCGATCTGCTCTGGCCGGACCCCGAAGGCAAGCAGCGTGTCGCGGTTTTCCTCGGAATGGGTCGTTACCGTTTGGCAGGCCTCGAGCGCCGGACGCGAGTAGGGAATCAGGTGGCTCGTCAGATCGTACGCGCCGAGGAAGATTGAACGGTGGCATTGGGGCGCAAACGTCTGGGCCAATGTCAGCGCCAGCGACGGGTAGTGCCCCCAGAACGCATGGACCACATCGACCGGATTGCGCTTGAGCTCGGCGACCACTTCGATCAGCCGCGGCGCCAAGGCCAGGGCCTTAAGCATAGGAACGACCTCACCGCCACGATGACGCCACAAGATCGAGAGAAGCCGGCCGAGGATCGGCCAATTGTCTGGCCGGGCAAGCGCGACAGCCGTGCGCCAGGACCAATGCGACCGCCGCGGCAGCCGCAGCCCGTAGGCCTCGACCAGTTCGGCATGATGCTTGTCCCAACCGCTCAATGCATAGGCATCTACGTGATGCCCGTTCGCCTCGAGCGCCAGGACGTCAGAGATCGCGAAGGGCTGGACCGCCATCGGAAACCGCATGAAGATATAGGCAATCCGCATTGCGGCTCTCTCGGGAGTGCCGGTATTGCAAGCGCCACGAAAATCCGCCGACGCGTCAACCTGTTCCGGTTCGTGCATTTTGTCTCCACACGTCGATTCCCATCCGTCTCTGTGAGTGCATTCGAGGCCGAATTGTTATATCATATTATTGTCGTTGCGAAATTTGCTCATGCGCGCCAGTGGGTTCCGAAACGGGTCCGGCTGCGGCAGGGGCGCGGCGCAGCTTAACGGACACATGGTATCTGATAGGAACCGACGGCAATGAAGCACTCTCTCGCAGGCGTTCTGATCGGCCTGGCATTGATCCTTTTTCCCGCGCTCGGCAAAGCGCAGAGCGAATACCGCCTGAACCCAGGCGATGTGGTGCGCTTTACCGTCGTCGGGTTGCCGGATCTGACGACCGAGGCATTCATCGATGGCGACGGCAAGATCCAGCTTCCCTTCGTCGGCGCGGTCCAGGCGGACGGCATAACACTGGAAGAGCTCAACGTCTCGGTTGGCCTGCTGCTCGACGGCCAGATCATCAGATTCGTTAATCGCGAGGGTGGCGAGGCGATCATCACCGTTGGGCCCGGCGACGTGCAGGTTACCATCGCGGCCTACCGCCCAATTGTGGTCTACGGCGCGGTGGTGACGCCGGGTGAAATCGCGTTCCGCCCCGGCATGACCGCGCGCGTTGCGGTCGCGATCGCGGGCGGTTTCCGGGTTGTGCAGGCCGAAGGCGGAACCGCTCTACGATGGGCGGACCTCTCTGGGCAGATCATTGGCCTGCGTCTTCGGCGCGATTTTCTGCGCGATCAAGGCGACCAGCTCGGCGCCCTGCTAGAAACGATGCGCACGGAAGCAACGAACACAGGATCCGGGCTTTCTGAAGAGCAGAAACGGTTGCTCGACATGAAGCTCGCCGCCGCCGATAGCCAAGAGACGAACATCACTCAATCCATCATCCAATTGGACGAGCGTCTGAGGATCCTCCGCAAGCGTGAGAAGGCAGAGAACGAGGCGGCCGACATCGATGCCGAGGATAAGGCGCGGATCGACAAGTTGTTGCAGCGCGGGATCGTTTCAGCCGGCCGGGCAAGCGATGTTCGGCGGGCACAATTGTTATCTTCCACGCGGCTGTTGCAAACGCAGGACGCGATGGCGAATGCCGAATTCAATCGGCGTGAATTAGAGAGGGCGCTGGATCAGTTGGAATTTGACCGCGAGATCCAACTGACAGAAGCCCTTCAAGAGAACGAGTTGCAACTTGCCGAGAATGAAGCCCGCGTTGCCGCGCTGAAGCAGCAGCTTGTGCTGTTGACCGGCACCGACGACACGGGCATCGCGAGTCAGGTCGAGTTCATCGTGATGATCCACCGTAAGGAGGATGGGAAAGCTCAGGCAAGCGTCGCGGCGTTGGACGATCTCTTGCATCCTGGTGACGTGATCGAGGTCGTGACGAAGCCGGTCGAGGAGTGATCGCGCCGCCCCGGCGGCGTGACCCTGCGCAAACCCAAGGGTGTTGATCGCATGACAGTCGAGTCTCGGTCGGTCGCTGCGCCAGACCGGGTGGCCGATCCCCTTCCATCGGTTAGTGTCGTGATCCCGGCCTATAATCGGCCGGACTACCTCGCCATCGCGGTCGAGAGCGCCCTGGCGCAGACGGTCCGCCCGATCGAGGTTATCGTGGTCGATGATTGCTCGAGCGTGGACCTCTGGCCGGCGATCAGCGGTTTCGGCGACGCCGTGCGCTACGAGCGTCTCGAGAACGGGCGCGGCGCCTGCTTTGCGCGCAATCGCGGGATATCGCTGGCAACCGGCGACGTGATCGGCTTTCTCGACGACGACGATGCCTGGATGCCGGAAAAGACGGAGCGGCAATTGGCGGCGCTGATGCACGGTGCGGAGGCCGCGATCTGCGGTTACAATATTCTTCACGATCCCGGCCGGCTTTATGTCCAGTCGATCGAACAGGTGGACGAGGATCTTCTGCGGCTCGGCAACCATTTTTGTGGCTCGTCCGGCCTGATCGCATGGCGCAGCGTGCTCCTCGAGACCGGCTGGGATGACGAACTGCCGAACGGACAGGACTGGGACATCTTCATCCGGTTGGCGAAACGGGCGCCACTCGCTTATGTGGCTGAACCGCTGTTCCGGTTCCGCCGCGAAGGGCAGCAAAGCATCGTTTCAACCTCGATCGAACAATCGCCGGATGACTTGCTGAAGACCGCTCTGGTCGCCGAAAAGCATCGTGCGTGGCTCGGCGAACGAAACTACCGCCTGCGGCTGGCGGTCTATCTGCTCAGGTTCCTAGGGCGCCGCAGATCGAAGCTGCCGTTCATATGGCACGCGATCAAACGCGCCGGCCTCGTTCCCGCGTTGCACGTGCTCTACCGGAAGATCCGGGGAAGGGACTCGATGCCGAAGCTCTGACCGAGCCCTCGGGATATCCCGCGGGCGCTTCGCTAGGACTCAGCGCCGTCGCCAGCAACAGTGCATACAAGATCAGTCCCTCGATTTGCCACAGCGGCATGGTCGCCAAGTTGGCCAGCAGGAATGCCAGCTGACCGGCCGCACCGCCACGGGCAATGACCTGGTCGTCCGATCGCGCCACATAAAGCAGATTTTGAATGAACCAGATTCCGATCAGCGTCACGCCGATCAGCCCGTATTCGAAGAGATAGCTGACGAACGTGTTATGAGCATAGATCGGCATCGTACTCTCGTAGGACTCCGGACCGAAGCCGATCAGTTGCCGCGCGATGTCCGTCTTGACGAATGCGTGGATATACAAGGCCCAAATGTAGACCCGCCCCGAGAAAATATCCTTCTCGGCATCCGTGTAATAGGTGGGTGGCTTTATCAGCGCCCCTGGATCACCGAGCACGACGAGGATGTCGGTGAAACGCGCGAACAAGATGTCCCCGGCCTCGACGACCAGGAAAGCCGCGGTCAAGAACATGGGGACCGCGATCAATTTACGGGACAGGTTCATGTCCCGTCCGCGGGCAAAGAAATAGACCAGAATGATCGGTGCCGAAGCCAGGATATTGGTGCGGTAGCTGGAGAAGGCCAGGCCAACGGCCGTTCCAAGGACGAGGGCGGGCCCCACGAGTTCCCAACGCCAGCGTATCATGGTCGAGACCCACATCGCCGACACCAGCACGATCGAGAAGACCGCTTCGTGGAAGTAGCCACCGATATAGGCGGTCGAGCCGTCCAACTCGGCGAACTTCGCGTGGCCGAGCGCAATCGATGCGACTTGAAGAAGCAGCGGCGTTGTCAGGCAGACGAAAATCCCCCGGAACACCGCCTGGCGCCCATAGAGCCCGAAGGCACGGTACGTGAGGAAGAAGATTGCCAGGAAGTAGAGCCATTTAATGTTGACGAAGATCAGTCCGTTAAATTGCTTGTTCAACACGCCCGAAATGCAAACCAGGATGATCAGCAGGTAGAGGACCGAAAGCTGACGAAACCGGAAGTATTGCATGGGAATTGAACAAACCCCGACGGTGCCGACCCCGATCGCCGCCACCGCGTTGATGGAGAACCCGCCAAGCATTGGTTGGAACGTAATCTCGTGGAAGGCTGCCAAGACATAGCGAAACCAGATTGCAAATAGCAGGAACTGAGTGAAGGGATCGCCACGAAAACGCGCACAAGCACGCACCAGCAGCAGCAGGGTGCAAGCCGTGATTCCGGATGAAACTGCAAGCCACATTGATTGCGTCCGCCGCCGCTCTCGGACCTTCGCCCTCAGGCCTGCCTAGGGCTTCTCGACCTCGTCCGAGTAATACGTCATGGTACGGTTCAGCGCATAAGACGCGCCCTGGAAGTTCTCTTCCGCCTGACGCTCGAGATCGACCAGGGTCAGCGCGACGCCCACCACATTGACATCTAGGCTGCGCAGGTGGCGCAGTGTCTTCTCGACCGAGCCGCGCGGCGTCTGGTTCCAGTGGCACGTCAAGATCGTGACATCCGCCTGCCGTCCGAAGACCGCTGTGTCGATGATGCTAAGCGCCGGCGGCGCATCCACGATGATCGTCTCGTATTTCTTCCGGCTCACCCGCAGCAAGTTTTCGAAGATATTACCGGTGCTGAATTGATCGGCCGAGCTCTTCGGCCACTCGATCGAATGCAGATGGAATCCAAACTCGGTCAGCGAGTAAATGCCGGGCTTGCGGATCCCGAAGGCCCGCGACGCCGAGGTGCGCCGCACATCCGCATCGATCAGCAGTGTTTTATCGCCCGCGTCGGCCGAGGCCTGGGCCAACAGCACGCTGAGCGTCGTCTTGCCCTCGCCTGGCAGCGCCGACGTTAGCATGATCACCCGTGGCCGTCCGGTTGGCTGCGCATGGATCGCGACACGGAACCATCGCACCGCCTCGGCGAGCGCCGAATGTGGCCGCGAACGCATCCACTTCAGAACATCCTTCGTCGTCGGGTCGTCCGGAACAGTCGGAATGTTGCCATAGACCGGCAGATCCAGGCTCGCGCGGATCTCGTCCTCGGAGATGTAGGTCGAACGGCGGAAATGGCCGACGACCGAAAAGCCGAGCGCCAGGCCGGCGCCGCCGAATGCTGCGATCAGGGCAAGCATCACCTTGCGCGGTTCGGACGGAGAAGAGGGTGCCGCGGCCAGCGACACAATCTCCGCGTCGGCGACCTGGAAACCGCCGCGCTCGCGGGCCTCCTTCAGTCTGATCAGGAATTGACCGTAGACCGCGCGAACCGCCTCGGCCTCGCGCTCGAGCTCGCGCTGGCTGACGGTTTGTTGCGATTGGCTAGCGAAATCCAGTTCGGCCTCCGCCAGATCGGTTGTCAGGGCATCAACGCGGGCCTGAATGACATCGGCGGTCGCCTCTGCACCATCGGTGATCTTCTCGATTTCGGCCCTCAACGAACGCTCGACCTCGCCGCGCATGTCGCGCAGCCGCGTGGTGCCGCTGTAATCCGCACCGTAGCGCTCTTCAAAGTTTTCGATCTCGGTGCTGATATTCGCGTAGCGGCGCCGCAGATCGTCGAGCAGCGGCGAGACGGCGATCTGGCTGGCCGCCAGATAACTGCGGTTTTCGAGCAGGCGCAGCATTTCTTTGTGACGCGATTCGGCGGCGACCAGTTCACCCCGCGCATTGACGAGCTGCAGCGAAATCTCGCTGACGAGCTGTCGCAGAACCTCGGCACTGGATTCGCCTTCCTCGGCCGCGGCTGTCTTGTAGTCCTCGACCCGCTGCTCGGCCAACAGCAGATCCTGACGCAGGATCTCGGCGCGTTCCGCCAGAAATTGCGTTGCGCGTTCGCTGGCCGCGATCTTGCGCTCGACCTGCCGGTCCACGTAATGCTCGGCAATCGAATTCGCGATCTTCGCCGCGAGCGACGGGCTCGACGATTTGACCCTGATCTCGATTACATACGAAGTGCCGAGCGGCCTGACTTCCATTCTACCGCGCACCGCGGCGACAGCATCCTGACTAGGGTCTTTCACCGCGCCGCCACCACCACCACCACCTGGGCGGGTCAGGCGGTTGACCAATCTGCGCGCGCCCTTGATCGCGCCCTCGACGACCCCAACCTCGCGAAGCTTGGGGTTGAATTCGGGGATCTCGTAGAGTTCCAGTTCCTCAACGACCGCGCGCAGCAGTGGCGCCGCCTCGATGACCGCAACCTCGCTCAGAACGAATGCCTGGCTCGCGGTCGCGTCCGTCGCGGTGTTCTTGATATCGATGACGTCGCCAAGCCCAGCCCCCAGCCTGACTTGGCTCCGCGCCTTGTAGATCGGCGTCATGTTCAGCAGCACGATCGAGGCGAGAAGCGCAGAAAGAAAGGCCGCCTTGGCGATGAAGAATTTGTTTCTCCAGGCAATGGAGACGACGGAGACCGAACCGGTCCCCTCCTGATCGGGCGCTCCCCGGCCAAGGTTGCCGCCGACGTCGCGGAAGTTCAAAGGATTCCGCCTTTGCACAGTGTTCATTGATTTAACTCGTACATACGCGAGACGATTCTGGATGCGCCAGTCTAACACCGGCCACGCTTATACGTCGCCCTATTTTTTTCAACAAAGCATACATCACGTTGCCATAGCAGATTGATACTTCTTGAAATATTTCAAGACCAGCACTTCAGCGCTGATGTGCAATCCCACCTGTCTAGGACGTCTTCAGCGACGAAATCCTTTGAGATCATCGACTTCGCGTGCGCTCGGCGGACCACCGGCCCGCGGATTAGCCGCTATCGGATGGTTCCGACTGCATCAGGGAGTCATTAACAAAGGAAATGCCCGCTGCTGAAAAGCATCAAAGTTCATTTTAAGCAGTTTTTTGGGCGATGAATCTCGACGTTAATGTGAGATTAGGATATACAATCAAAGCGGTTTCTATTGGGCGGCGAGTGGGTCTTAAATGAGTACTGATGTTGTGTCTCCCGCGGTTACTATTGGGCTGCCGGTATACAATGGCGAGAATTATCTGGAGGTGGCGCTGTCATCGATTCTCGCTCAAACGTTCACTGACTTCGAGCTGGTGATCTCCGACAATTGCTCAACAGACCGCACAGAGGAGATCTGTAGAAAACATGCGGCAGCCGATGAGCGGATCCGATACATCCGCCAACCAAAGAACGTGGGCGGCTCGCACAACTATAACATCGTGCTTAGCGAGGCGCGCGGGCACTATTTTAAATGGGCAGCCCACGATGACCTGATCGAGCCGGATTTTCTCGAGAGATGCGTCGCCGTGCTCGAGGAAGACCCGGGCTGCATCCTCGCCTACCCGAGGACGATAATCATCGATGCCGAGGGAGACGCGATCAGCGGCTACATTGACTATTTGGCAATCGATACCGAAGACGCTGCGCGGCGCCTCCGGCGTTACCTGATCCCACCGGGAGGCGAGCCAAACCCGGTGTTCGGCGTTTTCAGGACCGAAGTGCTGCAGAACCGAGTGGAGATGGGACACTACGTGTCGTCTGATCGGGTGTTTCTTAGCCAGGTTGCAATGATGGGACGCTCGAGATTGGTGCCAGCGCCGCTGTTCATGCGCCGCATCCACCCTGGCGTCTCGGTCAGCGTCAATAAAAACCATCTGGATCTCACACAGTGGTTCACCGGACGCAAAGCGCGCGGCTTGCGCTTTCGGAATTTGCGGCTGGTGCGCGAGCTTTTTGGGGCCGTGCGAAATGCCGAACTGACGCCCGAAGAACGAAAGGGATGCTATCGCGTCCTGCTGAAATGGATGTGGTTGACCAAGACAAGTATTCTCAAGGAACTTGCGATACCGCTGTACCAGAATGGTCAGCCAACAGCGTTGGGTCGCTTTGTTAAGTCGCTCGTGCGGCGTAAGTCTGGGCCCTCGGCGAGACGCGGTCTGTCTCGTTCCGGCCCGACCCATTGAGGCCATTGGTAACCAACTCTCGAGTTTTGCGAAGTCAGCTAGAGATGACCGAGCACGGATGAATCGTGCCAGGAGAAAAGAATGAAGACCGTTATCTTCGCTGGGGGCAAAGGCTCGCGGTTGATCGAAGAAACCCAGGTGCGCCCGAAGCCGCTGGTCGAAATCGGCGGGCGGCCGATTATCTGGCACATCATGCAGCACTTCTCGACCTACGGGCATGACGAATTCGTCATCGGCCTCGGCTACATGGGTCACATGATCAAGAAATACATCGCAGATCTTTGCCAGTATGGCGGCAATCTGCGCATCGACTTCGCCCGGCGCGAGATGCTTGGCCAGCGCCCGGACGAAAACGATGATCCGAGACCGCCCTGGATCGTCGACCTGATCGACACCGGCGAGGAGACCATGACCGGCGGGCGTCTCGCCCGGCTGAGAAAATTCGTCGGCGACGAGACCTTCATGCTGACCTATGGCGACGGGGTCTCGGACGTGGATATCGAGGCGCTGGTGAACTTCCACAAAAGCCACGGCAAGCTGGCGACGATCACGATGGTTCGGCCGCTGACCAGCTTCGGACACTTGGATGTGCGCAAGAACGGATTGGTCGCCGGCTTCCAGGAGAAGCCCGCGACAGCGGCGGACTGGATCAATGGCGGGTTCTTCGTGCTCGAACCCGAGGTCTTTGACGCTGTCGCCGATGTCAATGGCGACGACATCATGTGGGAGCTCGGACCGCTTCCGAAACTAATGGAGATGGGCCAGCTGATGGCGTACCGGCACTCGGGGTTCTGGTACTGCATGGATCACCTGGCGGATAAACGGCTGCTTGAGGAGATGTGGAAAAATGGCGACCGACGGTGGGCAACTTGGGAGAAAGACCGTTCTGGTGACCGGTCATCTGGGATACGTCGGGACAGTGGCAGTGCCGGTATTGGCCGCGGCGGGCATCCAAGTGACTGGGTGCGATATCAATCTCTTTGATCAGGCGGACTTCTTTCCTGGCGGCGAGATCGCCGACGTACCAAACCTCGCGAAGGATATTCGCGACCTGACGCCAGAAGATCTGGAGGGTTTCGACGGAGTCGTCCATCTGGCGGCGCTGTCGAACGATCCGCTCGGCAAACTGAAGCCGGGGATTACCCACGATATCAACCATCTGGGCACCACCCATGTGGCGACCTGCGCCAAGCAGGCCGGGGTGCCGCGCTTTGTCTTCGCCTCGTCCTGCTCGAACTACGGCAAGGCCGGCGAGGGCATGATCAACGAGCACGGCGCGCTCAACCCGCAGACCGATTACGGCAAGTCCAAGGTCGAGGCCGAGCGTGACCTGTCGACGTTGGCGGACGAGAGCTTCTGCCCGATCTCGCTGCGCTTCGCGACGGCCTACGGGTTGAGCCCGCGGATGCGGTTCGACATCGTGCTGAATAATCTGACCGGCTATGCCTATTCCACCGGAAAGATCATGATGATGTCCGACGGCACCCCTTGGCGTCCGATCGTCCATGTGGAGGACATGGCCCGGGCCTTTGTAGCGGCCCTGGACGCGGATGCGGATGCGGTGCGCGGCCAAGCCTTCAATGTGTGCAAGACCGAACACAATTATCAGATCAAGGACCTGGCCGAGATTGTCGCCGAGACGGTTCCTGGCAGCCGGATCGAATATGCGCCTGATGCCGGGCCGGACACCCGCTCTTACCGGGTCAGCTCGGCCAAGATCGAACAGACGATCCCCGCCTTCGTCCCGCAATGGGATGCCCGATCGGGCGCGGAGCAGCTCTACGACGCGGTGAAGCTCTACGACATCAAGACCAGCGACTTCGAGGGCCGCAAATATACCCGGCTGCAACAGCTGGAGGCATTGCTGGAAGAGGGCAAGATCGACGGCGACTTCCGCCGCACGAGCCCGCTGGAGCCGCTGCCTCGCCTGCGCGCGAACGGTGTCGCCCATTTGCGCTCGCACGACCAATTCACCGCAGATTGCGCCGATGCCAGGTGCCGGGTGGGTGGGACAAAGGGCCTGCTGCCAGTTTTGGATCTGGGACTGATGCCGAACTCGAACAGCCTGGTCAGCTCAGAGAACCTGTGGAAGCAGGAAACCCGCTGGCCGCTGGAAATGGCATTCAGCCCCGACACCACGCTTTGCCAGGTGGTCACCTCGGTCCCGCGCGAGATCTTGTTCAGCGCCGACTATCCCTATTTCTCGTCGGTGTCGAAGGCACTGCTCGATCATTCCCGCGCCCATGTGGAAACGCTGATCGAGAACCGGAAGCTGGGCCCGGACAACCTGGTGGTCGAGCTCGCCTCGAATGACGGCTATCTGCTCAAGTATTTCGTCGAGCGCGACATCCCTGTGCTGGGTATCGACCCGGCGCCAAAACAGGTCGACGAGGCCAACGAAATCGGCGTGCGCTCGATCTGCGCCTTCTTCGGCGAGGAACTGGGGGCAAAGCTGCGCGCCGAGGGCGAGGCCGCAGACGTGATCCTGGCCAACAATGTGGTCGGTCACGTGCCCGACCCCAACGACTTCGTCGCCGGCATGGCCGCGCTTCTCAAGGATGACGGCGCCGTGGTCGTCGAGTTCCCTTACGTGCGGCATCTGATCGACCGGCTGGAATTCGACACGATCTACCACGAGCATTTCAGCTATTTCTCATGCACCTCGGCCCGCAATCTATTTGGACGGCACGGGCTGCATCTGAACGAGGTTAAGGAAGTGCCGATTCATGGCGGCAGCATCCGCCTGACCTTCGGCAAGACCGCCGACCCGTCGGCAAAGGTCACCGAGATGCTGGCCGAGGAAGAGCGCGTTGGCCTGACCACCGGCGAATACTATACGGCCTTCGCCGACCGAGTGCGCCTGCTGCGATCGAAGGTCCGCGCGATGCTTACCGACTTCAAACGCAACGGCAAGCGGATCGCCGGCTATGGCGCCGCCGCGAAGGGCACGATCGCCATCAACTATTTCGGCGTCGACGACAGCGTGATCGACTACGTGGTCGATCTCAGCCCGCACAAACAGGGTTTGCACGTCCCGGGCGTCCGGATCCCGATCAAGCATCCGGACACGCTGGTCGAGGACCGGCCCGACTACACGATAATTTTCCCATGGAATTTCGCTGACGAAATCATGGAACAGCAGAAAGCCTACACCGAGGGCGGCGGGCGTTTCATTACGCTGGTCCCCGATATCGTGATCCACGACGGAGGATGAGGAGGCGAAAATGCAGTTCAAGCCAACCCCGCTTGCCGGCGCGAAGGTCGTAGCGCTGAACCCGATCGCCGATGACCGCGGATCGTTCGCGCGGCTCTGGTGCTCGAAGCAATCGCGTGAGCAGGGCCTGTTCGCACGGCCCGAGCAATGCAACGTTTCGCGCAATCTGCGGAGGGGAACGCTGCGCGGCCTGCATTACCAAAAGCCGCCGCATCTCGAGGCAAAGCTGGTACGCTGCACTCAAGGCGCGATCTTCGACGTGATCGTTGATTTGCGTTATGACTCGGTCACCGCCGGACAATGGTATGGGACAAAACTCTCAGCGGACAGCCTAGATATGCTCTATATTCCAGAAGGGTTCGCCCACGGCTTCATCACGCTTGAGCCTGACACCGAGGTTTTCTACATGATGTCGACCTCGTATGTCCCTGGAACGGAAGCAGGCATCCGCTGGGATGACGCAGACCTAGCAATAACTTGGCCGATCGCGCCCAAGGTTATCTCGGACCGCGACAAGGCCTTGCCCAATCTCCGGGAAACCGGATTTTTGTCGTTACATTGAAGCGGGGACAGCGTTGGTTGAAACCGATGCGCATGGCCCACCTGCTCTAGTCATGGAGTGAATGAGATGTTCACCACGTTCCGACAGATCATCGGCTTGCTGTCGCCGCGAGAGCGGCGGCGCTTCTCGATTCTGATCGGAATGATTCTGATGATGGGTCTTCTGGAGGCTGCGGGAATCGCGTCGATCTTCCCCTTCCTCATCGTTCTCTCTGACCCAACGGCCATCGAGACGAATGAATACCTAGCGAAGGCCTATGCACTGAGCGGCCTCGACAACCAGCACGATTTTCTGATCGCCTTGGGCGGCGCAGTCTTCTTCGTCGTCGTGGTCGGATTGGCCTTCAAGACGATCACAATGTATGCGCTTATGCGGTTCGGACACATGCGCACCTACACGCTGGGGCTCAACCGGTTCAAGAGCTATCTAGGCCGGCCCTATCACTGGTTCCTGTCGCACCACAGTGCGCATCTGGCCAAGAACATCCTGGCCGAAGTCGACGAGGTGGTGCGGGGCGCGATCATTCCCGTCGCCTATATTCTGAGCTATGGCGTCATTCTGTTCTGCATCACTGCAGTCATCGTGATCGCGGACCCGATCGTGGCCCTGTCCGCGGCCGGCGTGGTTGGCGGATGTTATCTGGTCATTTCCATACTCACGCGGAACATGCTGCTTGGCCTGGGGCGAGACCGAGAGCTCGCCAATCAGCAACGATTTCACGTTCTGCACGAATGCTTCGGCGGCATAAAATATGTCAAGCTCCGTCATTTGGAGCGTGCGTTCATTGGCCGGTTCAATAAATCGGCGATCCACCTCGCTTCCTCTCGGGCCAAGGGCGAAATCTTGTCCGAAACCCCGAAATTCATTGTCGAGGGTTTGCTGATCGGCGGCATCATGATGGTGATCCTCGTAAAGCTGACCACCACGGGTGGCAGCTTCGCCGAAAGCATGCCGATTATTGGCCTGTTCGCCTTTGCCGGCGTGCGCTTGTTCCCGGCCGCCCAGAGAGTCTATCGCGGCGTCGCACAGTTGCGCTTCGGGCATCACGCGCTGCAATCCCTGATCCGGGACCTGGAAGCGGCGCCTCCGGACACGGTCACTACCGAAATTGCCGGCGATACCGATGCCGAGCCTTTGCGGATGCGCGAATCCGTGAAGTTTGAGCGCGTGTCCTTCTCATATCCATCGACCAGCCTGCGGGTCCTCGAAGACCTTTCCTTCGAGATCAAGGCCAACACCACGGTCGCTTTTGTCGGGAAAACCGGGTCAGGCAAGACGACGATCATTGACCTGATCCTGGGAATGCTCGAACCCAAATCCGGAAATATCGTGGTCGACGGCGTACCAATCGATCGCGAGAACCTGGAGCGCTGGCAATCGTCCCTGGGCTATGTGCCGCAGGACATTTTCCTCAGTGATGACACGATCCGGGGCAATATCGCCTTCGGTGTTCGGGCGGACAAGATAGATCACGAAGCGGTGGAACGCTCGGCGCACATGGCCGAGCTGCACGACTTCGTCGTCAACCGCCTCGAGGATGGCTACGACACGCAGGTGGGCGAGCGCGGCGTTCGCCTTTCGGGCGGTCAATGCCAGCGGATCGGGATCGCCCGGGCGCTCTATCATAATCCGGACATTCTGGTCCTCGACGAGGCGACATCGGCCCTCGATGGCGAGACCGAACGCGCGGTCATGGACGCGGTCCACAATCTCTCCAAGGCAAAGACCATCATCCTGGTCGCCCACCGGCTGAGCACGGTGCGCCAGGCGGATAAGATCTTCCTGCTCGACCAGGGCGTCGTGAGTGCCTCTGGCACATACGATGAGCTGATGATGGAAAGCGAAAGCTTCAAGTCGATGGCGGGTAACGTGTCATAAGCGCCGGGCGACAGCGCTTGGAAAGCGATTGCTGAGACGCGCAGTCAATGGATCGGCGTTTACGCGTGGGTGTGCAATGAAAGCATCGAACGTAACCCGGTTCTTGAAGGACGACGTTTGGCCGTACTTCACCCGCACCAACAAGAAACCTCTCTTGGTGCAGCTAAGAGAAGCCTACGCGCTTTACCGCGAGTACCGGTATCTCCCCTACCACTATTTCAAGTCTTACCTTTGCGCGCGAAGCATACCCGAGAACGCTGATCTGTTGTCGTTTGTTCCGCCAATGATCATCCAGGAGAGTCTGGCCTCGCTGAATGCAACCGATCAAAGGGAGCATCAGGCGCGCATTGCGGACAAAGCGCAGTTTCAGAAATTGATGGAAGCCAATCAGATTGACTGTGTCGGCACCATTGCCACTGTCGATGCCTGCGGCGGGATTCTGGACAATAGCGGGAACAAGATCGATCTGCCCACGCTGGAAGCGGCTGCATTGAGATTCGGACCGCAAGTCTTTGTAAAGCCGAAGGACGCCGCGGGCGGGAAAGGTGCAGCCCTCATCGAGGTCGGCTCGGACGCTTTTGCTACGATTCAAACCCTCAAGAGCTTCATTGTTCAGCCCGTCATCCGCCAGCATACCGACCTGAGCCGGCTGTTCCCAAAATCGATCAACACGCTGCGGATCGACACGTTCTTCGAGGACGGGAGATACACCCACAATGCTGCAGTGGTGCGGATCGGCACTGGGGATCTATTCGTCGACAATTGGGACCAAGGCGCGGTCGCCGTTGGCGTCGACCTGGACACTGGCAGGCTGATGCGCACCGGTTGGCGAAAGAACAAGTTTGCCGATCAGGATGGCTTTGATGTTCACCCCGACACCGGCATCCGCTTCGATGGATATCAATTGCCGTTCTGGAGCGAGTCGAAGGATCTTGTCTGCCGGGCGGCCGAAACTCTGCAACCGCTGAGAAGCCTGGGCTGGGATGTCGCAATCACCGACACGGGGCCCATTCTGATAGAAGTCAACGATGTCTGGGGCATAAATTTGATGCAGACCGCATGCGGCGGAATGAGGGACACTCCGATCGGCCAATATGCGCTGCGCCATCGCGGGCTTATCTGAGGTCACAAAGTCGAGGGCTTCGGCCGGAACGGTTGCCGCCTTTGGGCCGTGCCGGCCTTCCTCCGATTTCACAGCAACGCGAGAATCCGAACTTTCATTGGCACACGCCGGACCAGCTTGGGATGCAAATCCGTGGCAGAACCGCTCAGCCCGGCGCCCGATCCCCGGTCTTCACAGATTGACTGCGATCTTGGCCGGCCGGGAGCGCCGAAATCCCGTCGCCATCGACAGCTCATGCAAGACGCGGATGACCCGGTCTTGCTGCGCGGTCGTCATATCGTGATAGCTCGGCAGGCAGATGCCGTGGGCCGAGAACTCGACCGCGTTGGGCGCCCCGGGGCCCGAGCCGAATGGCGGTAGGCTGGAGAGCGGCCAAAACACCACACGAGCGTCGATATTCTCCTCGCGCATGGCTTCGCGCAAATCTTCGCGGCTGATCCCGGCCATCGCGTCGAAGGCAACGATCGGAAGCCAATATCCGCTCTCGCAATCGGTGCGGACCGGATTCATCCGGATGCCCGGAAGGCCGTTCAGATTCTCATGGTAGTGGTGGAAGATCTCGCGCTTGCGGGCGATCAACTCGTCCGCCCGCTCGACCTGGCCCAAGCCGATCGCCGCCTGAATGTTGGAGATGCGGAACTTGTAGCCCACGATATCTGCCCAGAACTCGGCCGAGATCCCCGGCTTGCGGCCGTGGTTTCCCAGATGAAGGACCTTCTCGTAGATGGCGTCGTCGTTGGTTACGAACATCCCGCCTTCGCCGGTGGTGAAAGTCTTGGTGCCGTGGAACGAGAAGGCACCGAAGCTGCCCATCGATCCGGCCCGCTTGCCCCTATAGCTGGACCCAAGTGCCTCGGCGGCGTCCTCGATGATCGCCAGACCATGACGCCGTGCGATTTGATTGAGCGCATCCATTTCGCACAAATTGCCGTAGATGTGGACGGCCGCAATGGCCTTGGTGCGCGGGGTGATCGCCTGTTCGACCTTCTCTGGGTCCAGGCACCAAGAATCTGGCCGTATATCGACGAAGACCGGACGCGCGCCGAGGTGCACGACCGGCGCCGCGGTCGCGATCCAATTGGTGTCGGCCATGATCACTTCATCGCCCGGCCCGATATCCAGCGCCGCCATGCCCAGATGAAGGGCCCCAGTGGCCGAGGAGGTCGCGTAGGCGTATTTCACGCCCAGGTGCTCCGCGAAGGCCTTTTCGAAGCGATGGATGTAATCATAGCACTTCGCACCCCAACCCGTGCGCACAGCATCGTCCGCGTAGGCGATCTCGCGATCGGTGATGGACGGTTTGGTGTAGAGAATGCGGTCCGTGTCGGTCATTGCACTTACCCCCCGGCAATCGTTAGGCAGACTCGCTCTGGCACACGACACGAGATTCTGTTTTTCAGTATAGTTTCCACGGCCGTGCAGAACAACCCTGACATTTAGATTTGAAACTTTGCGCTTGAGACCTCGTTTTCCTAGGCCAAAGGCGCGCTCCACCACGCTCAAGCAACCACCGTCGCAAGGTTATACGTTTGCGGGCCGGAAAATCCGTCAGAAGTAATTCAACTTTTCATTGTGCCCGGTCCGGATTTTTCACTTCTTGAAAGGGTCTCTCGCAATGGAGGGTGCGGCCTCGAGGACCATTGCCCGCATCGAATATGTGATTAAGGTGCTGTGACCAGGGTGTGACGCGCGTTCGGCCGCACACACTGGTTTATTGGGCCGCTGATGCCGCGGAGGTGCGAGAAAGGAGGACATGATGGATTACGAAGCCTTCTTCCACGCGCGCCTCGATGCGCTGCGCGAGGAGGGAAATTATCGTGTTTTCCACGATATCGAACGGCGCGCGGGCGCCTTCCCACGTGCCACGCGGCACGGCGCGGATGGAGTGGGCGAGGTCACCGTCTGGTGCTCGAACGACTATCTGGGCATGGGCCAACACCCGGATGTCCGGGCAGCCATGGTGGCCGCGATCGAATCTGGCGGCGCCGGGGCGGGCGGCACGCGAAACATTTCGGGCACCAATCACCATCACGTCCTGCTGGAGCAAGAGCTTGCCGATCTCCATGGGAAGGAGTCGGCGCTGCTCTTCACCTCGGGCTATGTATCGAACTTTGCATCCCTGGGCACGCTCGGCGCGCGGTTGCCGAATGCGGTGATCCTGTCGGACGCCAAGAACCACGCCTCGATGATCGAGGGGATCCGCCACTCCCGCGCCGAGAAGGTCATATTCGCCCACAACGACCTCGGCGACCTGGAAGCGAAACTGGCGGCGATCGACCCTGCCCGGCCAAAGATCATCGCCTTCGAGAGCGTCTATTCCATGGACGGGGACATTGCACCCATCGGTGCGATCTGCGACCTGGCCGACAAATACGGTGCCATGACGTATCTGGACGAGGTCCACGCGGTTGGACTCTACGGGCCGCGTGGCGGCGGCGTGGCCGAGCGCGATGGGGTGATGGACCGGGTCACGCTGATCGAGGGAACG
The DNA here is from genome assembly GCA_029862205.1 of Paracoccaceae bacterium. Classification (GTDB taxonomy): domain Bacteria; phylum Pseudomonadota; class Alphaproteobacteria; order Rhodobacterales; family Rhodobacteraceae; genus Thermohalobaculum. Next base: position 20,144 of record JAOTXT010000033.1, on the reverse strand, counting down.
CTGGCCAAGGCCTATGGCGTCGTCGGCGGCTATATCGCTGGCTCGGCGGCGCTGTGCGACTTCATCCGTTCGTTCGCCAGCGGGTTCATCTTTACGACCGCCCTGCCGCCCGCTGTGGCCGCGGGCGCCCGTGCCTCGGTCCGGCACCTGAAGGAGAGCCAGAGCGAGCGAGCGCGGCAGCGCGAGACGGTGGCTAAGGTACGCGCGCGGCTGGACGCAATCGGCATCCCGCACCTGGATAATCCCAGCCACATCATCCCGGTCATGGTCGGTGATCCGGTCAAGTGCAAGATGCTGTCCGATACCCTGCTGGACGATTACGGGATCTACGTGCAGCCGATCAATTATCCCACGGTCGCCAAGGGTACCGAGCGCCTGCGGATCACGCCGTCGCCGGTTCACACGGATGCGGATATCGACAAGCTGGTCGATGCGCTGGGCGCCCTTTGGAGTCAGTGCGCGCTGCAGCGCGCTGTCGCTTGATCGCGGGCGATGCCGATTGCCAATGCTGAAGCCCTGCTCGACGGGATCAATCGCTGGGTCGCGATCGAGAGCAAGAGCGACGACCTGACCGGCATCACCCGGATGATTGAAGCCGCGGCCGCAGACTTCCTGGCGGCCGGTATGGATGTCGAGGCCATCCCGGGACGCGATGGGTGCGGTCCTCATTTCCTCGCCGCCGCGCCCTGGAGCGACGAGCGGCCGGGCGTGCTGGTGCTCTGCCACCTGGATACGGTCCACCCCTCAGGTGCATTGGAGTTGAACCCGATCCGAACCGAGGGCGACCGGGCCTATGGGCCTGGGGTCTATGACATGAAAGGCTGTGTCTTCATCGCGCTCCAGGCGGCCGCAGGCTTGATCGCCGAGCAACAAACCACGCCCCTGCCCCTGCGGTTCCTTGTGGTCTCGGACGAGGAGATCGGCAGCCCGACCTCGCGCACGATCATCGAGACCGAGGCGGACCGGGCGAAATATGTGCTGGTGGTCGAGCCCGCGCGGAATGGTGGCAAGGTCGTGACGGCGCGGAAGGGTTCCGCGCGGATGGTCCTGAGCGCACGCGGCAAACCGGCTCATTCCGGGGTCCATCATAGCGATGGCGAGAGCGCGATCCTGGAGATCGCCCGCCAGATCTCGGATCTGGAGGCGATGACCAATTACGATCGCGGCACGACGGTCAATGTGGGCTTCATCCAGGGCGGGACCGGGGTCAATGTGGTTCCCGAGCACTGCTCGGTCGAGATCGATTTGCGCATGACCGAGCCGGAGGATGGCGAATCTCTGATTGAGCGAATCCGGGCGCTGACGCCTTACAATCCGGCGGTGAGCTTGACGGTCGAGGGCGGTCTCAACCGGCCGCCCTACCGGAAGTCGAACTCGATCTCGTCCCTCTTCGAGCACGCGAAGGGATTGGCCTCCGAGTTGGGGATCGACCTGGTCGATACTTTCACCGGGGGCGGAAGCGATGGGAATTTCACGGCCTCACGCGCGCCCACGCTCGACGGGATGGGTGTCGACGGAGCTGGCGCTCATACGCTGGACGAGCATCTGTTCGTCTCGTCGCTGGTGCCGCGGATGCGGCTGCTGAGACGGATGTTCGAGACCCTGGAATAGCCGAAGGTGGAACAAGTTCCACCCTACGCGGCCTGCACGAGCATCGGAGGGTGGATCTTGATCCACCCAATGCAACTCCTCACACCCGCAGAGCCATTCCATCACGGCCGGGATCGGCACCGCCGTCCCATCCGTTGGCTGTACGTCTCAGCGCGTGGACGCCGGCAAAGTGATAGCTGAGCGCCGAGCGGCGGGTGGGGTAGCCCATCGCCCGCAATTCGGCCTCGGTGCGGCGCAGGATGCGGTTCGTGAGGTCAATCGTATCGGACGTAGTGCAAAACCGCGGCGCCGCCACGGCCTCGGCGGCGCTCATGCCGAAATCGACCGCGTTCAGGATACCCTGTAGCACCCCCATGGTGATGAACGTGCCCCCAGGCGCGCCGATCACGAACCAGGGGTCATCGCCATCGAATAGGATCGTCGGGCACATCGCGGTGAACCGCGACTTGCCGGGCGCCAGCGACCCGGCGCGGCCAGGGCGCGGGTCGAAGACCCCCATGCACCCATTATACATGAAGCCCAGACCCGGCGTGACCACGCCCGAGGGCATGCCGATGGAATGGGTCAGCGAGACGCAGTTCCCCGCCCCATCGACCACACAGATATGGGTGGTGTCCTTGGATTGCTCGCCGCCCGGATTGAGCCGCGTCACATGGGTCTTCTCGCCCCGGCGGATGCGGTCGGCCATTCGCGCCGCATATTCCTTCGAGGTCAGCTCGGCCACCGGCACGTCGAAGAACGCCGGATCGCCCACACGTGTGTCCTTGTCGACGGTCGCGATCTTCATCGCCTCCGACACCGTCGCCATGTAGTCGGGCGAGTTGTGGCCCATCGCGGCGAGATCGAAGTTCTCCAGTATGTTCAGCATTTCGAGGATCATGATCCCCCCGCCGGGCGGGTGATTGGTGGCGACCCGGTGGCCGCGATAGGTGCCCCACAGGGGCTCGGCCTCGGTCGCTTCGACGGCGGCCAGGTCGTCGGCCGCGAGATGCCCGTTATTGGCCGCCATGTCGGCGGCGATCTCGGCGGCGATGGTGCCAGCGTAGAAATCCTCGACCCCGTTCTCGGCGACCCGCCGGTAGGTGCGGCCCATATCCGGGTTCTTCAACACCTCGCCGATCCGACGGATGCTGCCGTCCGGCTTTACATAGACTGCCCGCGCGCCTGGATTGCGGGTCAAGTATTCAGAATGGGCGATCCGGCCGCCAGAAGGCACCTCGCTCCAGAAGGCTCTCACATGGGGACGAACCTGAAAACCGTCTTCACAATAGGCGATGGCGGGCTTGAGCACGTCCGCGAGTGGCCGGGTCCCGAACCGATCCAGCGCCGTTGCCAACGCCTTCAGGGTCATCGGCGTGGTGATCGACTGATACCCGACCTCGTTGACCTGGCCTTCCAGCAGGAAACCAAACCCATCCTCGGCCTCGCCCAGGATGATGTCCTGCCACATGTCCGGCCTGACCGCGGCGGGCGCACGGCCGTGGAAGTCTATGAATTGGTGGGCGCGCCTCTCCGGCATATAGACCTGCATCGAGCCGAACCCGGCGATGCCGCACATCAGCGGGTCGACTGCGGTCTGGACCAGGGCGCAAGCCACCGCCGCATCGACCGCATTGCCGCCGTCGCGGAGCACATCGGCACCAGCTTCGACTGCCTCGGGCTGCGGGGCTGTGATGATCCCTTTCATGGCTTGGGCAACTCCGCGTCGCCGAGATCCCAGTAGAGACCGGCCATCAGCCCCAGCGCCTCGCGGCACAAGGGCAGCAGCACATGCTCGTCCGGCGCATGCTGCGAGCAGGCAGTGTAGGAGTGCGGGATCCAGATCGCCGGCAGGTCGAGAAGGTCGGTGAAGAGATCGTTGCAGATCGAGCCGCCCATTTGCGGGATGATCGCGGGGGGCTGACCGGTGCCGCGCGCGATGGATTGGCGGACCCAGATTGCCCACGGGTCATCGAGCTCGGTGCGGCTGGCGCCGAAGCCGGCCGCGTTGGCTTGCGGAGGCGGCGCAACCTCCACATGCGAGAAGCCATGGGCATCAAGGTGGCGGCGGAGCGCCGGCATAATGTCCTCCACGTCCGTTCCGGAGATGTAGCGGAGCTGGCAATGGGCCCGGGCTTTGGGCGCGATCGCGTTGACCGGGCTTTGCGGATTTCCCGAGACCATGGCGAGCACGGCGAACGAGTTCCAGGCATAGACATTCTCGGCCGGCGTCAGGCCGGGCTCGCCCCAATCGCGGTCGACCTCTGGACCGTTGGGGCCACCGTCGAGCTCGACGCCTCTGAGCGCATCGCGCACGGCGTTGCTCATCTGAGGCGGCAGCCATTCCTCGACCAGGATCTGGCCCTTGGGCGATACGATCGTAGCGATGGCGTGGGAAAGGATCGCCGCCGGGTCGGCCAGCGCCCCACCCCAATTTCCGGAATGGTGACCGCCCTCGCGAAGACTGCAGACCAGGTCGAAGTTCTGAGCGCCCCGTGCGCCAAGGCTGACGGTCGGCTGGTCGGCGCGGACGCGCGGGCCGTCCGAGGCGATGAAGACATCCGCGGCGAAGGCCTCCATATTGGCCTCAATCACCTCGCGGACGCCGGTCGACCCGTTCTCCTCACCGGTCTCGATCATGAATTTGGCGTTGAAGCCGAGCGCGCCGCGTGTCTGCAAGACCGCATCCATCGCGGCCATGTTGATCGAGTGCTGGCCTTTGTTGTCGGCGGTGCCCCGGCCATAGAGCCGATCGCCGTCACGCGCTGTTGTCCAGGGCCCCGCACCTTTTGTCCATTGTTCGTCGAGGCCGCGGATCACATCGCCATGGCCATAGCCGAGCATCGTGGGCAGGCCGTCCACCTCGTGACGTTGCGCCAGCAGGATCGGCCCGCAATCGGCGATCGGGTTCTCGAAGATCTGGGTCTCGAACCTCATGGCCGTGAAGGCAGGGGCCATTTCATCCACCAGATAGCGGGCGCAATGGGGCAGGCCATCCTTGGTTTGGCTTTCCGAGGGGATGGCGACGCGGCGGGCGAGGTCAGCCTCGAAGGCGCCGGTGTCGAAGTGGTCGGTCGCCCGGGCTATGGCGTCGCTGCGGCTTGGCATCGGTGGGACCCTCTCTGTCGCGAGAGGCCAGCGTCCACGCGGGACGCGGCGACGTCAACCCGATAGAAGAACACGGCGCCCGAACCGGGCGCCGTGCGATGTCAATGCGCCAGAGGATCAGCCGGCGCGGTTATTTACCGCCGTGGCCGTTGCCGTTCCCACCGCCATTGCCGTTCCCGCCGCCATTGCCGTTGCTACCTGGCCCGCCAGGGCTGCCCGGATTGTCCGAGTCGGTGTTGCCGCGGCCATTGTCTTGGCTGTTGTCGTTCTCGTTGCCGTTGCCATGGCCGTTATTGTCACCGCCATTGCCGTTGCCGCCGCCGTTGCCGTTACCTCCTCCGGTATCGCCGCCGCCGGTATCGTTGCCACCGCCGGTATCGTTGCCACCACCAGTATCATTGCCACCGCCGGTATCGTTACCGCCGCCAGTGTCATTGCCACCGCCAGTGTCATTGCCACCGCCAGTGTCGTTGCCGCCGCCAGTGTCGTTGCCGCCGCCGGTGTCATTGCCGCCGCCGGTGTCGTTGCCACCGCCAGTGTCGTTACCGCCGGTGTCGTTACCGCCGGTGCCGCCATTGTCCTCTCCGCCTTCCGCGCCATCCTGTTCGTCCGGACCGGCGGCGGACACCGCGCCGGTCGGGCGCTCAAGCAGACAGGCGATATCCCATTCCAGACACTCATCCACGGTCTGGGTGATCACAGGGCCGTTGCTGTCCGCCTTGGCAAGCCGCAGCTCGCTCACATTGACCGAAACGGGCTGAGTGATCGTCGCGGTGCAGGCGGCAACGAAAACGACCGCACCCAGCGTTCCCGCGGCAAATTTGATGGACCGCACGGACGCAGCTTGGCGATCAAGCACCGACTGATTCTCTCGAATCCCAGGGCTGTTCTCGACCGAAGGCCGCTGACGCGCCCCACCCGAATACATACGCATGTTTGCCGACTTCCGCATGGTAATCACCCTTCCCGCAACGTGTAAGCGACCCATTCTCACTGAATACAACTTTACCGAGAAAAGAAGGCAAGAACGAGGAAAATTTGGTCAAAAATATGACGGTAAATATTTAAAATTAATACGTTTTTTTACGAAACTGTTTTATGCTCAGAGCGCTCATCCACGGTGACCCGCGTGCAGCTTTAAGGGCCTGTTTCGAGTTTCCATGTCTAATTCACGGGCGCGCGAAAAGCCGCGTGAAATTATCACAGAACGTATGAGCCTCGGGGACCTGCCGCCGTCCATGGCATGGGGGTGGCGGCGCGCGTTTCCAGGCACTAAGGTCACGTTAAAAGGGACAAATCTGGCTCATGCATCAGCGGGGACGCTCGATCATCGCTGTCGTTCTGACTTGGGCGCTGGCCTGGGTGGCAGGACATGTCACAGCAGGCGCCGAACAGGCGCAGCAGCGCCAATTCGTGGCGCCGCCGCCCGGATTTGCGGAGGCTTGCAAGCGCTATCGGTGGATCTGCGAGGATCGCGGCCGCGCCGGGACCGAAATTGGCGAGCTGCTGCCCATCGCCGAGCAGATCAACCGGCGGGTCAATGCCTCGGTCCGCGAGCTCACCGATGCCGAGAATTACGGTGCCAACGACTATTGGACTCTGCCCCGGAATGGCAGCGGCGATTGCGAGGACTTCGTCCTGCAGAAATACAGCCTGCTGCTGGCGGCGGGCGTCGATAGCCGCGATCTGTCGATTGCGGTCGCGATCAACCGCGAGGGCGAGAACCATGCGGTCTTGGTACTGCGCGCGCCGCGGGGCGATCTGGTGCTGGACAATCTGACCTCGCAGATCCGGCCCTGGAACCAGACCGGCTACCGGTTCCTGGCGATGCAGACCAGTGCCGACAAGCAAAAATGGGAAGTCGTCGCCCACCAGCCACTGGATAGCCAGATTCTGGCCCAGCGTTAGTTACGAAGATCTCCGATATTATCGTGGTGATTCGTCTCTAAGTGGAATTAATTCGTTTCACTTGGAAACTCAAATATAGCGAAAATACTCGCCAAGCGCCTCTGAAGCGCGATTCAGAGGTATATTCGGTTTCACATGCGCATTCTTGGTATGAAATCGTTGTAATGCGTCATTAGTTGTTTTAATGTCTATTTGTCGCCACGATTTATTCCCTAGGGCGTGGAGACGGGTGTGTATGCGTTCGTAAGTGTGCCAATGAGTTAGCGTAGGTGGCCGCCTCCAATTATCTGGTGGGCGGCCACTGGCGTTTTGAAATCCCGATTTCGATAGATCAGCCTGATTGCGCCAATGGCGCAAACCTTTGCGGTTAGCGAAACCCAATTTTTTCCCGTTTAACATCAACTAATTACCGTCCTTTTTGACGAACCTTTTCGGATGGTTCGCCAATGTTTGTTCTCGTTTCGACCAGCTATCTAGCTTTTCGAAGCCCGCGTCCGCGAGCCCAGAACGCTTGGCGGCGCGGGTGTATCTTTCGACCTCGCTGAGTGTGGCATGGCCGGTGACAGCCGCAATTTCGTGGGTGGTCGCCCTAGCCTCGGCCAAGCGCCGCGCGCAGGCTTTTCTGAGCCCGTGCGATGAGCACTGGGGAAGCCCGGCGGCGTTGCACCACTTGCGCATCAGCTTCGACAGCCCGTCCGGCGACCGGGACTTGCCAAGTCGGGTCTCTAGGAACGTGAAGCCATCGCGGGGTAGGCGGTCCAGCGCAGCAGCAAGGTCAGGGTGGAGCGGGATATCCACCACGATATTGGACTGGCGCCGGGTTTTGCGGCGGCGATAGGTCAAGCGGCCAGCGCGTATATTGCCCCAACCGAGCTTCACGGCATCTGCGCGCGCGGCACCAGTGCACAGCATCAAGTTCATGGCCAGATGCGCCGTGGTGCCCGGCGGATGAACGTCATAGAAACGCGCGATCTCGGTCTCGTCCCATGTATGGAAGCCGCGACCGTCCTGCTTAAACCGCTTAACCCCAATCGCTGGGTTATCGGGCCGCATTTCCAGATCGACCGCGTGGGCCATAATCAAGCGCAGCACTTTGAAAAGCTGGTTCGCCGCTCCGGGCGTATCCGCCCGCTCGGCCATCAGGTCCATGACGTGACGCCGCTCAAGGTGCACAACCCTCTTATGACCATGCTCGCGCCGAAAGCGGTCCAAGATGTTGGAATAGATGGCCCGCGACGATGGCGCGAGGTCACGGAACTTTGGCGAGCGGTAATAGGCGACGATCAGGGCATCAATGGACCCGGGTCTTGTCCGAGAGGCGCCGACCTGGCCTTCGACTTTCTGTCGTTTCAGAGCGGCTTCGTATCGGGCGATGAAATCCGGGCTGCCATAGTCGCTGCCCAATTCAGCCGAGAACCCCTTGCGGCGGAAACGCCAACGGCGCGTTCCGTGGCGGTCAAAATAGGGCGTGGCGCCTGGATATTGTCTGCGGTGCTTCGTCATGGCCTATCCCAATCGTTTGCCCCGCTCGCCCTTGCATCCTTGTCATCAGTGATCACGATCACCCGGCCATCCTGATCGACTTCGACCCGAACCACTGTCAGCCCAGCCGCCAACGCGCCCTTCGCGGCGCGCTTTACGTCGGATTGGGTGAAGCGGGTCGTAGGCATCCTATTCACCGCCTCTGTTCCTGGGCTTCGATGTTGTAGAGCGCGGGCGTTCTGCACTTTCATCTTTCTTCTCGGGGTCGGCATGCATCCGATCGAGAAGCGAGCCATAGTCGAGATGAAGCGCCGCATAAGCGCGAATGAGCACTTCCGATACGTTCACATACGTGCAGCCGAAATTACTTTCGGTCAGCGGGTGGAGCTTTGCCTCGAAGTCGGCCATGCTCTCGTCTTCGCGCATCACAAAAAGGCGGTGGCGCACCGGCCCAAAATCGTTGGCCGCGAGAATAGTAGAGCCGCCGTGGAAGAGCCCTCCAGGATTGCGATCGGCATCGCCAGTATGCGCGAATTTCATCGCGGCATTGGACGCCGTATCGAGCCCGACACCGCGCCGCGAAAGCTCGGCCATGATGATCGCCTGAATAGTGGTTTGCAGGCTGAGGCTGCGCTCGACGCCCTTGCCGAGGTCCGCGCGGTCGTCGTCGCGCATCACCAGCTTTCCGCGCCGCGCCCATTGGGTCATCGTTCCGGTAGAAATTCCTGCTACAGCAGCAACCTCGGTGAATGTGAACCTGCGCATGATCTGATTTTCTGATTTCATCGATTAAGTTATCGACATGAGTAATTACATTAGTCAATAGGAGCTTTGCATCGACAGAAATCGCTTTCAGCCGGACCCTATCCGCGAACTTCTGAAAGCGGTGCGCCGGCATTGTCCTCCCGAAAACCAGAGGCGACCAGACGGCGCCAACCGTGCGCGATTTCTTTGTTCCAGGGCGACAATCGAGACCAAATGGTCGGGCGTATGGGTGCGCTTCGGCGCGGCGCTCATCTGGACGGTAATTCCAATCCCGTGTGTCCGGCCACCCGCCATGCTATCGGCGAGCCGGTTCCCTTGACCAAAGGAGAAACCGACATGACCAACACCATCACCCGCCGCGCCGCCCTTGCCGCGCCTGCCGTGCTGTTGCCGGTTGTGGAAGTTGCCCCTCGCCCGCGCTGGGCGGGGGCTTTCAATAGTTCAGGCGATATCGGGCAACGATTGCTGTGCGGGACGGAGCTGCCCTTTGAGCAAAACGCGTTAATGTCCGGTTCGCGGGACAAACCTGCCGTCTAGGGAAGATGCCTCTATGTCCGGTTCAATCCCGATTGCTGCCGTAGGCGCAATTTCTCGAAAGTGCCAATGACCGTCGTTGGCGTCGGATGGTTGTTCAGCCCGAGTGGCTGAACGCTGACGATAGGTTGCCAAGACAGAGATCTCTTTCTGACCCAATCCCGATTCTCGCGAACATTTTGTTGGGGCCCAGTGACCGTCAACTTGCCCTCAGCGCCTGCGCTGGTGGCAACCGGCTGGCCTTTAGGGCTGGGTAGAACCCGAAGGTGATCCCGATTCCGGCCGAGAAGGCGAGTGCGGCAAGGGCGGCATTCGGTGCGACCAGCATCGGCCAGCCGGCGAGATGGGCTAACACCTCGGATGCGCCGAGACCCACGGCGACCCCGATCGTACCGCCTGTCAGGCAGACGATCAGGGCCTCTGCGAGGAACAATCGCGCGATATCGCGCCGCCTCGCACCGATGGCCAGTCTGAGACCAATCTCGCGAGTGCGCTCGGCGACCGAGACCAGCATGATGTTCATGATCCCGATCCCTCCGACGACCAGCGAGATCGAGGCGATGGCGGCCAACAGCCACCCGATCGTGCGCTCGGACCCGCGCTGCGCGGCGATCGCGGCGGCAGGGTCGGTGACCCGAAACCCGGCCTCGGCACCCGGTGCCACGCGGTGGCGCTGGCGGAGCAGCGCATTGATCGCGTCACCGGCGGGTGCCACATGCTCGGCCGCTGTGGTCTTGGCCAGGATGTAGGAGACCGCTCCGGGCACCGTGGCCCCGATCTCTGCGCCCAGGCGCAGGCGCGCGGTCGCGAAGGGTACGAAGGCGACGTCGTCCTGATCGCGGCCGGCGCCGGATTCGCCCTTGCGGGCCAGGACGCCGATCACCTGCATGGGCGTGTTCAGAACGCGGATCTCGCGCCCGACCGGATAGGCCTCGCCGAAGAGACGCCGGGCGGCGGTCGCGCCAAGGACCACCACCTTGCCGGCCCTGGCCTCTTCACGCCGTGAGAATGCGCGGCCCGTGGCGATCGGCCAGTCTCGGATCGGGAAGTAGTCGGCGGAGGTGCCGTTGATCCGCACCGCATGGTTGCGGTTGCCAGCGATCAGGCGCGCCCGGCCCTGCAACGCCGGGGCCGCAACGACGACCTCGGGCACGTCCGCTTCGATCGCGCGTGTGTCATTGAGCGTCAGCGCGATGGGCCGCACCGCGCGGCCCGCATCGCGCTCGGCCCCGGGGATCGCCATCACCACATGGGCGCCCAGCGTGCCGATCTGCGCCGCGATGCGCGCCTGCGCGCCCGCGCCGACTGCGAGCATCGCGATCAGCGACGCGGTCCCGATGATGATCCCGAGCGTGGCCAGAAGGCTGCGCAGGGCATGGGCACGGATCGAACGCGCCCCGTCGGCGATGATCTCCCAAACCGGCATCACGCGGCTCTGCTTTGCCCGGCATGACCCGATGCCGGCAGCGGGCTGTCGCGCAGGATACGCCCGTCCCTAATCAGCACCAGCCGGGTGCCACGCGCCGCAACCGCAGCGTCATGGGTCACGACCACGACGGCCCGACCTGCCCGGGCGCAGTTGGCGAGCAGGTCCATGACCTGGGCGCCCGTGCGGCTGTCGAGCGCCCCGGTCGGCTCGTCCGCGACGAGGATGGGCGGGTCAGTGACCAGGGCACGTGCGATGGCGACCCGTTGCTGCTCGCCGCCGGACATCGTTGCCGGGAGAGCATTGGTGCGATGGGTCAACCCTACCTCGTCCAGCGCCGCCTCGGCGCGTGCCCGGCGTTCGTGGCGCGGTATGCCAGCATAGGCCATTGGCAGCTCGACATTGCCGAGTGCGGTTCGGGTGGGGATCAGGTGATAGGCCTGGAAGATGAAACCGATATGGCGGTTGCGGAGCTCCGCCAGTCGCTCCACTGTCGCCGATCCTATATCGGCGCCCATCACCCGAAGGCTTCCGCTGTCCGGCAGGTCGAGCAATCCGATGAGATTCATCAAGCTGCTCTTGCCTGATCCGGACGGTCCCATGATCGAGACGAATTCGCCGGGTGAGATGCCGAGACTGGCATCGCGCAGCGCCTCGACGGCAGCGGGCCCGTCCCCGTAGCGCTTCGAGAGCCTGGTTGCTTCGATCAACATTTCCGGAACTCTCAATAGCGGATTCCGAAGAGCCGGCGCCGATCCGTTGAGGGCAGGCGCCCGGTCACGACCGTGTCTCCAGCCGCAAGATCTCCGCCAATGACGGCGATCCGAGTTCCGTTGTCCGGGCCAAGGGTCACCTTTCGCGGTGCAATCCCGGTGGACTCGCGCACCCAGACGGTACCAGGTTCGGCCAAGCCGCTTGGTGCAAAGCGCAGGGCGGCAAGTGGCACAGCCGGGCCGGGGCCCGCTTCCTCGACGGCGATCCGCACGGTCGAAGTCATGCCCGGCAGCAGCAATCCCTCCGAATTTTCGGTCTCGAGCACCACTGTGTAGGTGACCACCCCCTGGATCAGGCGCGCCGCCTTGCGGATCTGGGTGACGCGGGCCTGGAAGCGGCGGCCGGGATAGGCGTCCACCGTGAATTCCGCGATCTGACCGGCAGCGATTTCTCCGATATCGGTCTCGTCGATGGCCGCGTGGATCTCCATGGCAGCCAGATCGCCGACGATCGTGAAGAGGACCGGCGCGTCCAGGCTGACGGCGACCGTCTGGCCGGGCTCCACATTGCGCCCGACGATGATCCCGTCCGTCGGGGCGCGGATCGCGCTGCGTTCGAGATCCAGCCGCGCCAGCGCCAGTGCCGCCTCGCGGAGCGGCAGGGCCGCGCGTGCATTGGCAAGCTCGGCCTCGGCCTCGCGCCGGCCGGCCTCGCTGGAGGCGACCAGATGTTCGTGCGCGTCCGCCAGGGCTTGTGACTCGCGCAGTTCGGCTGCCGCAGCTTCGCGGGCCGATCGCGCGTCCTCGACCGCCGCCTGGGCCGCGGTGCCCTTGCCGGCCAGGCGTTCCGCCCGCGCCTCTGCGCGCTCGGCCGCCCGCAGCTCGACCTCCGCCCGCTCGATTCGGGCGGCGAAGACCCGACGCCGCGTCGCGCTCTCATCGGCGATTCCGCCCGCCTTCTCCAGCGTCGCGGTCAGGATCGCGACGGTTTCGCGGGCCATCTGGGCTTCGGCCTCGGCCTGGGCGACACGTGCCTCGAAGCCACGCCGGTCAAGGGAAGCGAGCGTATCCCCAGCTCTGACGGTATCGTTGAAGTCTGCCTCGACCTGGGCGATCTGGCCTGAGAGCTGCGAACTGACCTCGACGGTCGTCACGGCCTGCAAGGACCCGGTGGCAACCACGGTGCGGCGGATGACGGCGGTCTCGACCACGGCAGTGAGATAGTCGTCGGCCGCTCCGCGCTCGGACCCGCCGTTATCTGTGCGGGGAAGCGCGGTGCTCGCTGCCGCAGCGAGCAGAATCAGGCCAAGCGTCAATCGGATCATGATCAGCCGCGCGCCGCGGACCGGCGCCCTCCATATTCACTACTCAGCAATACGGATCGTGCGGCAGAACGGTTTCAGCAGTGGATCAGCACCAGGCATCCGGTTTCCGACCGGATGGTGCCGTGCAGGGTGTTGGCTTTCGAATAGTGGTAATCGCCGGCGCGGATCAGCGTGTCGCCGATGGTGAAGCTGCCCTCGATCACGAAGACATGCTCCTCGCGCGGATGCGGATGCGGCGGGATCACCGCCCCGGGCGCGCAGCGCAGGAGGTAGATCGCACGTCCGGTCTCCGGATCCTTGTTCAGGATCTTCTGCCAGATCTTGTCCTTGCGCTTGACCCACTCGCCCTCGTCCGAGCGCAGGTTCGTGATCTTGCGTTTCGGCAGCTTGTCGATCCGCTTTTCGATCTTCGAGAGCAGGTTTTTCGGCGGCTCCGCCGCGGGCGCCAGCGCCGCAAGTGCGGCAAGTGCCGCCTGGTCGTCGCTGAAGGTCTCGGCGAGGTCGGGCCGGGTGCCGGGAAGCTCGTCCCCGGGCGCGGTCTCGCCGCCGCTGGCGAGATCCAGCCAATCAAGCACGTCCTTGCCCTTGTCCATGCCTTTGCGGGTCATTCCAGTGCCTCCTTCAGCGCGGCAAGCCCTCGGCGGACCCAGCTTTTAGCGGTTCCTACGGGCACATCAAGAGCCCCGGCAAGTTCCGTGTGGGTATACCCCTGGAAGTAGCTCAGCAACAGGGCCTGGCGGAATTCCGGGCGCAGATCGTCCAACGCGCGGCGCAGAGCCATCGCCTCGACCATCAGGCCGGCGGGCATGTCGTTGCTCGCCAGTTCTGGCAGTTCGTCCGTCACGGTCACGAAGCCGCGCGCCCGGTCGGCGCGCAAGCGGTCGATGGCGCGGTTGCGGGCGATCGCCGCCATCCAGGCGAGCGGATTGCCTTTCTTTGCATCAAACGATTCGGCACGCTGCCAGATCGACACATAGACCTCCTGAGCGATCTCCGCCGCGCTCTCCTGGTCCCGAAGCACGGCGATCACGATTCCAAAGACGAAGCGCGAACTCAGTTCGTAGAGCTGACGGAATGCCGCCCGGTCACCATCGCCGCAGGCGCCGATCAGTTTCGCGATCCGGCGGCGGCGTTCGGCCTCGGCCTGCCGACCGGCGGGGCCCGGATCGCGTTCTGATGAGGGCGTCAGATGTGTCACGATGCTCACAAGGCTGCCTTCCCTTGCATTCGTATACCCGAATTTACGGGGCCGAACGAATTCCGGATGCACGAGCGGCGAAAAAATTTACTTCGCCGGTTGGACCCGGGCGGTCAGGATCACCGGCCCCGCGGGCCCCGGTCCCGGCGCACCGCCGGAAATCTCGTCGCTGATCGCGAGGACATCGCCCGGCGCGATCGGCTTGGCGATCGGCAGAACCGTGACGTCGCCATTCGGCGCAAGAAGCCCGAGCGAGCTTGGAGGGCCGGAGCCATCGGGTAACAGCCAGACCTCATGCGCGCGGCCGGGCGCCGCATCCAGGCCGAAGTGATCGAAACGAAGGTAGCGCCCGTTGGAAACCGCGCGGAGGCTCAGCATCGCTGCGGGAGCCTCGCTGGAGATGACGCCGATCGGGACCGGCACGTCGCCGGGTCTGTCGCCTACCACCAAGAGAAGCATGGCCGCAGCGCCCGCGCCGAGGATCGCCGATCCGGCCATGCGGAAATAGGGCGCCCGTCGCTGACGCACCTGGCGCTCGGCACGGATCTGCTCCTCGATCCGCAGAAGCAGGCCCGGCGGGGGCGGCGCCGGCGGCAGGGCCTCGAGCAGCGGTGCGAGCAGATGCGCCGGGTCACCACGATTCGCGGCACCGGTCCTGCCGCGCCCGAAGCGGCGCGTAAGGCGGTCCAAAGGAGATCTGCGGTCACGGTCCATGCCCATCTCTACGGCGCTCGGCCATTGCGGGTTGCAATCGGCTGACCGCATCCGTTCGCGGCAGGCGCCCGTAAGGATGTTCATCAATGGCCACGACGGGAGACCACCATGAAGACCATCGATAACAGCCACGCCATTCGTCTGTCCCTGGCAGGCCTCGCCCTGACCATCGTCAGCCTCGTGGCCGCTTCTTTGGTGGTCGCGCCGGCGCGAGCTCACGAGATCAGGCCCGCCATCGCCTCGGCGACGATCGAGGAATCGGGCGCGTTGGAGGTGCAGGTCGCCCTGAACCTCGAGGCCTATCTTGCCGAGATCGGGCCGGAGCACGGGGATACCGACCAATCACCGCAGGCTGCCGAATATGACGCGCTGCGCGCCCTCACGCCCCGGGCGCTCGAGTCGCGCTTCGCGCCGCTGGCGGAGGCCTTCGCAGCCGGGTTCCAGGTTGCCTTCGACGGAGCGCCGGCCGCCTTGGCGGTATCGGACATCACCGTGCTGCCGGCCGGCGATACGGACCTAGCGCGCATCTCGACCCTGCGTCTGACCGGAGCCGTGCCAGACGGGGCGGCGCGCATGCGCTTCGCCGCGCCCGAGCGTCTGGGGGACACGGTCCTCCGCATCACGAAGGCAGGCGAGGGCGCCCCCTTCTTCGCTTCTTATCAGAGTCCCGGGCAGGCGGCGGACGCGATCGCTCTGCGCGGTGGCCAGGGCGCGGGCGCCTGGGAGGCACTGGCGAACTACACCGCGATCGGCTTCGAGCATATCGTGCCGAAGGGCCTGGACCATATCCTGTTCGTCGTAGGCCTGTTCCTGCTGAGCCCTCATCTGAGGCCGCTCCTGTGGCAGATTACCGGCTTCACCCTGGCCCATTCGGTCACCCTGGCGCTTGGGATCTACGGGGTGGTGCGTATCTCGCCCAGTATTGTCGAGCCACTCATTGCCGCCTCGATCGTCTTCGTCGCCGTCGAGAACCTGTTCACGGACCGGCTGCAGCGCTGGCGCCCCTTCGTCGTCTTCGGCTTCGGGCTGCTGCACGGGCTCGGCTTCGCCGGCGTGCTGGCCGAGTTCGGCCTGCCGACATCGCAATTCCTGCCGGCGCTGGTCGGCTTCAACATCGGTGTGGAGCTGGGTCAGCTCTCGGTGATCGGGGCCTGCTTCCTGGCCGTGGGCCTGTGGTTCCGGCACCGGCACTGGTATCGCCGGGCGATCACGATGCCGGCCTCGGCACTGGTCGCACTGGTCGCAACTGTCTGGTTTTTCGAGAGAATCGCCTGACACATTGAAGGAGAAAGCCATGTGGGCTTACGCGCGCATCTGTGCCGCAACCCTCGCATTGGCCGTCTGGACTCACGAGGCCCAGGCGGCCGATCCGCATCCGCTGGATCCGCTCTCGGCTGCCGAGATCGAGCAGGCAATCCAACTGATCGCCGCCAGCGGCAAGGTCAACCGCGCCACCCGCGCGGCCGGTTTGACGCTGGCGGAGCCGGACAAGGCCGCCACTCTGGCGTGGCAGCCCGGCGACCCGGTCGAGCGGCGCGCCCTCGCGATCCTTCGGATCGACGGCGAGACCTACGAGGTCGTGGTCGATTTGGCTCGCGGTGCGATCGACAGTTGGACCCATGTGCCGGGTGCCCAACCCGCGATCCGCAGCGACGAATGGGCACGCGCGCAGGAAGTGGTGAAGGCCGATCCGGGCTGGCAAGCGGCGATGAATCTTCGCGGCTATCAGGAGTTCGATCAGATCTTCTGCGAGTCCCTCTCGGCTGGCTACTTCGTCCGGCCGAACGAGGAGAACCGACGGGTGCTCAAGATGCCCTGCTACGATGTCGCGGGTGCTGCCACCAACATCTATGCGCGCCCGATCGAGGGCCTGGTCGCGACGGTCGACATCGATGCGGGCGAGGTGATCGACTTGATCGACGAGGGCGCCTCGCCCATCGGTCCCGCCGCCCACCAATTCGATCCGCAGTCAATCGAGGTCGCGCCCATGCGGCCGGTCCGGAACCACGCGCCCGATGGCTGGAACTTCACTGCCCAGGGCCGGATGATCGCCTGGCAGGGCTGGTCGTTCCATCTCGGCTTCGACCAGCGCTTTGGCCCGGTCCTGTCCTTGCTCTCGCGAATCGAGGAAGGCCGACGGCGCATGGTGCTCTACCAGGGCCATGTCTCCGAGGTTTTCGTGCCCTATATGGACGACGCGCCCTCTTGGTCGTTCCGCACCTATCTGGATGCGGGCGAGTTCGGCCTCGGCACCCTGGCCTCGCCGCTCGCGCCTGGGATCGACTGCCCCGAGGGCGCGCTCTTCCTGGATGCGACGCTCACCGGCGCGGCCGGACGGCCCTATCAGCGCGACCGCGTCATCTGCGTCTTCGAACGCGACACCGGCGCACCGCTCTGGCGCCATTACGAGGGGTTCAGCGGAACCCATGCGGGGCGTCCGGCGAGCGAACTGGTGGTGCGCGCGATCCCCAGCGTCGCCCATTACGACTATGTGCTGGACTGGGTGCTGTCGCTCGACGGCACCATCAGTGTCAATATCGGCGCCACGGGGATCGACGCCGTCCAGGGCGTCCATGCCCATGGCGGCAGGCATGATCACGGCAACACGGTCGCGCCGGGACTGGTCGCGATCCATCACGATCACTTCTTCTCGCTGCGCCTGGACCTGGATGTGGACGGGCCCCAGAACCGTTTCGTCCGCCATCGGATCGAGCCGGTGGCCTTGCCGGACACGAGCGACCGGCGCAGCCTCTGGCAGATCGTGCCGGAACCCCTGACGGCCGAAGCGGCATTGATCGCCCGGCCCGGCCGCGAGGTTTGGCGGATCGAGAACCCGGGCGCCTTGACTGAACTCGGCCACCATCCCGGCTATGAGATCGAGGGCTTCGGCCCAGTCTCGATCCTGAGCGCCAACGACTGGCCGCAGCGGCGCGCGGGCTTTTCGGTCGCCAACCTCTGGGTTACGAAGCGGCGCCCGGGCGAGCGCTACGCGGCCGGCCCCTACCCAAACCAATCGCGCGGCGGCGCGGGCCTTCCGGCCTATGCCGACGGCGAGGCGTTGGAAACAGACGACCTCGTCGCCTGGTACACGATCGGCTTCCGCCACGTGACACGGCCCGAGGACTGGCCGGTGCTGACCACGGTCTGGCAGAGCTTGGCGCTCAGGCCCTACGGCTTCTTCACCCGAAATCCCGCTGCGGGACGACCTGCAACCGATCACCCTGGCTAAGGCAAAAGAAAACCGGGCGCCTGGGGCGCCCGGTTCCTGGGGGGAGTCGGAAGGGGTTGGATGCGCCGCCGGGCTGCACCCGGCGGCAAAGGTTGCTCAGTCGGGCTCGTTGTTGCCGTTGCCGACAACCGGCTCGACACGGTTGTCGCCACCATTGGCCGAGGCGGTGTCACCGCGCTGGCCATTGTTCTGCAGCGAGGAGATGCCCTTGTCGAGCGTCTGCACGAAGGCGCCGGTCCCGCCGGGAAAGTCGAGCGGCGTCCCGTCAGCGACACCCTGGTCATGGGCCTTGGCGAACGCGGCGCTGCTACCGGCCAGCATGGTCAGCACGACGGCCGAAGCGGTGGTCTTGATCATGGACTTCATGATTTCTTCCTTTCTGTCAGGTCCAAATCCGGGGCTGGCCGGAGGCATCCGGCAGCCGCGAATACAGAGCAAGACGGCGGCGCCGGCAGTTTGGTTGCATCGGACATGCCCGCTCACACAGCCGTGATTTTCGCCACGGATTCCTGGTTGCGCTGCATCCGCAGCGCGCTGGCGGACGTAGAGGATTGCGATGTTCAAAAAACTGCGAGAGTCCGATGCCGGGCAAGTTGATCAAGATCCCGCTGATTGCCGTTTTACTGATGCTCCACCAACCGCTAGCGGCCTTATCGCACGAGTTCTGGATCGAGCCCGAGCGCTGGCAGTTCGAGCCTGGCACACCAATCTCGGCGGACCTGATGGTCGGGCAGATGCTGCGGGGCGAACCCTACCCTTATCTGTCGAACCACTTTACCCGCTTTAGCGTGGCCGCCGACAGGACTGCGATCGTTGTCGCAGGAATCGAGGGCGACCTGCCCGCCTTGAGCAGGGTCGCCGCGGAGCACGGATTGAACACGATCACGCACCAGACGGTCGCCTTCCGAGCGACCTATGACGATTGGAGCGTATTCCGCCGGTATCTCTCGGAAGAGGGTCTAGACAGTTTCGCCGAGGTTCACCGGTCCCGGGGCCTTCCCGAGACAGGCTTCTCCGAACGGTACACGCGCTACGCAAAAGCGCTCGTTCAATCGGGTCCGGTCACGCCCGGGGACCGCGACACCGCTCAGGGCTTAACCTTCGAAATGGTCGTCGGCGAGAACCCTTATCTGCCTGGCCTGGACCGGCTCCCCGTCACGCTGCTCTGGCAGGGCTCTCGCGTCGCGAACCACCAGATCACGATTCTGGAGGCGGACGGCGAGAAGGTTTCACGCAAGACAATCAGAACCGACTCCACGGGCGCGGCGGAAATCCAGACGATACCGGGCAGGTCGTATCTTCTGAACGCGGTTCGACTCGAAGCCGTGGACGATGTGCCGGTCGTCTGGCAAAGCCACTGGGCTTCGCTGACATTCGGTACAATGCAGAGCTTCAAGCCAAAGTTCGAACATCCCTGACTAGACCATAAGCACTTGGCCCATGCGGACATCTTTGGCATTGAACCAGATCCTCAAATTCTGACTCGGAGCGAACGTTTGTCCCGCGTAGCTGAGATTCCCATGACGAATGTGAAGGTCCATTTCGGGTCAGGAATACGCATAGAGACTACTAAAGGGACGTCGGGTCGTCACCCGATTGCTGCCATTCATACGCGGTGCAGCATCTGTCAGTTTGGGCTCTGAGCGGGCATTCGCTGCGACGGCGAAATCTTTCGACACGCCGATGTCGGCTGTGCGGGACAAACCGGACATTCACATTTCGATCTGGGAGCATCCCTTTTTGACCCAAATTTGTCGTAGTGCGCGAAGAGAACTGATCGCTGATCTTTAGGCACTCAGTTCTTGCAGCGGACGTGAAAATAGATCAATCGGCCACGGGCCGGAGCCCGTGGCCCTTTCTTCATCCTTTCGACGACTTTAGCCTCATTTGGCTGGGAGAGTCTGCGAGTAGCTTAGCAGGTCGACGAGATCCTGGATCGGGAATGCCATCAGGGCGGGCATTTCGACGCCCGGATGGCCGGCCCTGATCTTGTGCAGGGTCTCCCACGGGTTGCCCTGCGCCTCGGTCCCGACGAAGCCGGGATCGCCCGGATCGCCCCAGTCCAGTGCCTTGCCGTCGAAGCCGTGGCAGGCGGCGCAGACGTTTTGGAAGATCGGCTTGCCTTTCTCGGGATCGCCGTTCACTGATTTGT
>JAOTXT010000093.1 GCA_029862205.1 Paracoccaceae bacterium | reverse complement strand
ATATCGAGGACCGTTTCCATCATGTTGATCTTCGCGCCCACCGAGTCGATCAGCGGCACCATAAAGCGCAGTCCGGGGTTCAGTGTTCGTGTGTATCGGCCGAACCGCTCGACGGTCCAGTTCTCGCCTTGGGGCACCGTGCGTACGGCACGGGCAACAACGATGATGGCGAAGATCGCCAGGACGATGAGCGCAATGCCAAATACATCGAACATTCTTCTTCCTTTCCGAATACCAGCCTGAATGGACGCGCCGTTCGTGCGGCGCGGATGTTTTCCCGAAGAATAAATTTACACATCGGGATTGTGCGAAAGGATTTCTAGTGGGGCTGAAATTTCACGGATTCGTGAGTCCCCCATGCAACAGGCTTAAAATTGAGACCGGCCCACCCTACATACCCGGCAGATTCCGTATGGGATGGAAGCTGACGGGGAATATCCAATGAAAGCAAAGTCTTTGCGTGCGGCGATGATATTGTCATTGGCGCTTTTCGCACTCGTGCCCGCGGTCGCGCCGATGACTGCCGGGGCGTCGGCGGCAGCATCGGTACTGCCGTCGTTCTCGGATTTGGTGAAGAAGGCGCAGCCGGCGGTCGTGACCGTAAAGGTCGCGAGCAGCGGCACTCCGGCACCTGCCACGCGCGGCAAGCCGCTGCCGGACGATCCGGCGCTGCGCGACTTCATGGAGCGTTTCTTCGGCCGTGGCTTCGGTGGCGAAGGCCAGCCGCCGCAGCGCCAGCGCCGCGCCCAAGGTTTGGGCTCGGGTTTCATCATCGATGCCTCGGGCCTGATCGTCACCAATAACCATGTGATCGACGGGGCCGATACTATCACAATCGTGCTGCAGAACGGGGACGAATTGGAAGGCAACCTGGTCGGTCGTGACAAGAAGACCGACCTGGCGGTGATCCGGGTCGAAGCGGACGCGCCATTGCCCACCGTGCCCTGGGGCGACTCGGACGCGGTCGAGGTTGGCGATTGGGCGATCGCCATCGGCAACCCGTTCGGTCTAGGCGGTTCGGTTTCGGCCGGTATCGTCTCAGCCCGGGGCCGCGACATCCGATCCGGGCCGTACGATGACTTCATCCAGGTCGACGCGGCGATCAACCGGGGCAATTCCGGCGGCCCGCTGTTCGATCAGGAAGGCAACGTGATCGGCGTCAATACCGCGATCTATTCGCCCTCGGGCGGCAATGTGGGCATCGGTTTCGCGATCCCGTCGAACTTGGTGCGTGAGGTCGTCGCCGACCTGATTAACGGCGGCACGGTCGAACGTGGTTGGCTGGGTGTCAGCATCCAGCCCGTCACTGATGAGATCGCCGGCAGCCTGGGCCTCGCCGCCGCCGAAGGCGCGCTGATCGCGCGGGTGACCGAGGACAGCCCAGCCGAGGAGGCGGGGCTCAAGACCGGCGATGTGATCCTCGCCTTCGGGGAGGATCCGGTCGAGACGCTCCGCGATCTGACCCGTGCGGTCGCCGGGGCCGATCCGGGAACAAAGACCACGGTGACCGTCTGGCGCGGCGGAGAGGCTCGGGAGCTGGCACTGACCACCGGCCGGATGCCGGGCGAGCGTCAAGCTGCCGCCGCCTTGCCGCCCCCGGCCGCGACGGGCTCGGAATTCGCGGCCTTGGGCCTGACCGTCCTGTCCGCCGATCAGGGGCTGGCGGTCGCCGATGTCGATCCGGCCAGCGACGCGGCAAGCAAGGGTGTTCGCCCTGGTGACGTCATTGTCTCCGCCAACCAGGAACCGATCGACAGTGTCGGCGCGTTGGAGAACGTGGTGGCCCAGGCCCGCGAGCAGGACCGCAAATCCGTCTTGCTGCTGGTCGCCCGCGAGGGCGGCCAACGCTTTGTGACCGTGGAGTTGGGCCGGGCGTGATGGCACCCGGCGTCCCGGACTTGATCCGGGACCTCGACCAGCAACGCCCTGACCAGCCCATCGATGCCCCGGCTCTGCGGCCGGGGCATCGGCCCCCAAACCACTTGCCGCCCCGGTGACGGGGCGGCATTTTCGTGTCTCATGACATTGTCGAAAGGTTGAAGCCATGTTCCGCGCCCTTGCTGCTCCGGCCATTGCCCTCGCCCTGATCCTTCCCTCGCCGCTTGCCGCGCAGGAGACGCTCGCGACGCTGACGGTCACTGGCCAGGGCACCGCCAGCGCAATCCCGGATACCGGCCATATCCGCGCGGGCGTCGAGACGACGGGCAAGACCGCCGCCGAGGCGCTGGCCGCGAACAATGCGCTGGCCACCCGGGTGATCGCAGCGCTCAAGGAAGGCGGGGTCGAGGACCGCGACATCCAGACCGGCACATTGCGGGTCAGCCCGCAATATGGCCGCGCCACCAGCGGCCAGGTCCAGCCGCCGAACATCCTGGGCTATTCGGTTGTGAACGAGGTCATCGTGACGATCCGGGACCTGAAGACCATGGGCGCTGTCCTAGACCAGGTGGTGCAATCCGGTGCCAACCGGATCAACGCGATTAGCTTCGGGCTCGAGGACGATCAGCCAGTGCGCGACCAGGCGCGCCGCGCCGCCGTGGCCGACGCCCGCCGGGCGGCCGCGCTCCTCGCGGAAGCCGCTGGGGTCAAGCTCAAGCGCATCCTGTCGATCACAGTGGGCGGCGGGCGCGGGCCGGGACCGGTACCACAGGTCCAGATGCGCATGGCCGCCGAGGCGGTGCCGATCGAAGCCGGTGAGCAGACCCTGGGCGCCTCGGTCACCATTGTCTGGGAAATCGAGTAGGGTGGGGTTTCACCCCACCATTTCGTTGCCGCCGTTCCGACAAATCGGTGGGGTGAAACCCCACCCTACGCCCGGAACGCGTCAAACGCACCGCCATCGACCTTGATGCCGAGCCCCGAGTTCAGCCGGTTCGTTGCGTTGAAGATCGCGACGATCTGGACGGTCTCCAGAATTTCGTTTTCGGAGAGTCCTGCTTCCCGGAGCCCATTCATATCCGCCTCACATGCCATCCCTGGGTCGATGGTCAGTTTCGATGCGAACCCAGCCAGCGCATGCTCGCGGCCGGAGATCTCGGCGCGGCGCCAATTGGCCAGCAGCACGTCGACCGTGTGCTTCTCCATCCCGTGTGCCTGCAGGGCACCGGCATGGGTGATGATACAGGCCTCGCAGCGGTTCTCGAGGCTGACCACCAGCGAGATCAACTCGCGCTCGTGGCCGGGCAGGGCACAGTCATCGCTGCGCATCAGCCGGTTCACATAGCCCTGGAACAGCGCCAGCCGCTCGGGCTCGAAGGGCATTTTCAGGAACTCGCGCACATAGCCGAGCCGTGCCTTCGATTCTTCCCACATCGCCGCGATTGCCGGGGCGGGGCTGGCGACGTTCGGAATGCGTAGCCACGAGGCGCGGTCAGATCGGTCGGTCATAGTTTTCCCATCGGTAGGGTGGGCTCGGCACGAGCCCACCATGAATTGGCCTTGCCTGACAACGGTGGGCTCGTTCGAGCCCACCCTACGGCCCTATTCGGCAGGCGGTGTGTAGCGCACCTCGGCGACATCGAAGCCAATGTCCGGCCCTGTGACTTTGAGCCGGAACCAGAGTTCGCCGCCGGAAGGACAACAATTAGCGTCGCCGTCGCGCCAGACGGCTGTGGTGCCGGTCAGCGTCGAGTAATCGACCCTGATGCCCTTCCAGACGCCGTGGCCCGGCGGCAGATGGGCAACAAGGGCATCGAACCACCCGGCGCCCGTCTTCGGGTCCAGAGGGGCCGCACGTATCTGCATCCAGCCGCGCCCCATCGTGGGCATGAACACCCGGTCCTCGACAAAGTTGCCGGTTCCCGCATACCGGCCCGGAACGACCAGGAATTCACCATATTTTATGTGGCGGGCCAGGTAGGGTGCCTCGAACCAAGCCGTGCCTGGCCAGTACTGGGCAGAGAAAAAGGGCGGCTCATCCGGCATTTCGGCCAGAGAAAGGGTGACCGCGGTGTTGTTGTACGGCGCGTTGTCATAGCGCGCCTGGGCTGTGCCTTCCGATGTCGAAAACCAGTGATATAGCCGGTAGGTCACGGCGCCATTGCCGAGCTCGGACCTCAACGTCCCCTGGGACATGAGCTCGCAGGTGGGGTTTTCGGAGGCAAGAGCGCTAAGAAGGGCAGCAGGGCACGCATCCTGGCCGGCTGCGGGAGCGGAAAGAAGCACCAGGAAAGTACCGAGCGCGCCCAGCCTCATGCCGTGAACCGAGTGATTTTGCGCCGGCTTACCTGGGAATTGCGCGACCAGCACAGATCTGCATCCACTACTCTCACCCGCATTTCGAATGCCCGCAATCCAGGCACACCTCGCAGCCCTCGCGCAGCGTCGTGTTGTAGCTGCCGCAGGCGGGGCAGGTGGAGGGCGCAGCGCGGGGCTCGCCCACGGCCAGCGCCTCGGCGGCCGGGTCGCTGGGCAGCCCCATGCCTTCGCCCTCGATGAAACCAATTTCGATCAGGTGGCGCTCGATCACCCCGCCGATCGCGGCCAGGATCGAGGGCACATAGCGCCCCTTCATCCAAGCCCCGCCGCGCGGGTCGAAAACGGCTTTGAGTTCCTCGACCACGAAGCTCACATCGCCGCCCCGGCGGAAAACGGCCGAAATCATCCGGGTCAGCGCCACGGTCCAGGCATAGTGCTCCATGTTCTTCGAGTTGATGAAAATCTCGAAGGGCCGCTGGCGCCCGCCGACGATCACGTCGTTCATGGTCACATAGATCGCATGCGGGCTGTCGGGCCATTTCAACTTGTAGGTCTGGCCCATCAAGGTCTCGGGCCGTTCCAACGGCTCGGCGATATAGACCACGTCGCCTGGGTGGTTGGGTGCCTGGCCCGCAGGCAGCGCCTCGACCTTCTCAGCCTGTTCGCTGACCGCCATTACCGATCCCGTCACATCGTTCGGCCGGTAAGTGGTGCAGCCCTTGCAGCCGGTGCGGTAAGCTTGGGCATAGACATCCTTGAACGCGTCGAAGGAAATGTCGGCCGGCACGTTGATGGTCTTCGAGATCGAGCTGTCTACATGCTTTTGCGCCTCGGCCTGCATCCGCACATGGTCCATTGGTGTCAGTGTCTGAGCGTTCACGAAATGGGCCGGTAGCTCGGCGTCGGCCCCGAATTTCTCGCGGTAGCGCGCGACGGCGTTGTCCACCACCTCCTCCTCGGTGCGCGAGCCGTCGGGCATCAGCACTTTGCGGGTATAGGAATGCGCGAATACCGGTTCGATCCCCGACGAGACGTTGCCGGCGAAAAGCGAGATCGTGCCCGTGGGCGCGATCGAGGTCAGCAGCGCGTTGCGGATGCCGTGCCCGGCGATCCCGTCACGGATATCCTGGGGCAGGGCGGCAATCACCTCGCCTTTCAAGTATTCCTCGCGGTCGAACAGGGGAAACGGTCCCTTCTCGCGCGCCAGAGCCACCGAGGCGCGGTAGGCGGCGTGCTGCACCGCTTCCATCCAGCGCCCGGTTTGCGCCACCGCCTCATCCGATCCGTAGGTCAGCCCGAGCATCGCCAGCGCATCCGCCAGCCCGGTCACGCCGAGCCCGATCCGCCGTTTCGCCTGGGCTTCCGCCCGCTGCGCCTCCAGCGGGAAGCGCGAGACATCGACCACATTGTCCATCATCCGGACCGCGGTGGTGACAAGGTCCGCAAGCTCTCCCTCATCGACCCGCGCCCCGTCCTCGAACGGATCGCGCACCAAGGCGGCCAGGTTGATCGAGCCGAGCAGACAGGCGCCATAAGGGGGCAGGGGTTGTTCGCCGCAAGGATTGGTCGCGCTGATCGTCTCGGCGTAGTGCAGATTGTTTGTCCGATTCACCCGGTCGATGAAGATCACGCCCGGCTCGGCATAGTCATAGGTCGCCCGCATGATCCGGTTCCACAGATCGCGCGCCTCGACCGTGCGGTAGACCCGGCCATCGAATTGCAGGTCCCAGGGCCCGTCCGCCTCGATGGCCTCCATGAAGGCGTCGCTGGCAAGCACGGAGAGGTTGAACATGCGCAGGCGGCCTGGGTCGCGCTTGGCCTCGATGAAGTCCTCGATATCCGGGTGGTCGCAAGCCAGCGTCGCCATCATCGCGCCGCGCCGCGAGCCCGCCGACATGATCGTCCGGCACATCGCATCCCAAACATCCATGAAGCTCAAGGGGCCCGAGGCATCGGCGCCGATGCCCGAGACCGGCGCGCCCTTCGGCCGGATGGTCGAGAAGTCGAAACCGATCCCGCCGCCTTGCTGCATGGTCAGGGCGCCTTCCTTCAGCATCTCGAAGATGCCCTCCAGGCTGTCCGGGATCGTGCCCATGACGAAGCAGTTGAAAAGCGTCACCGCGCGGCCCGTGCCGGCGCCTGAGAGAATCCGGCCCGCGGGCAGGTAACGGAACCCCTCAAGCGCCTCGTAGAACCGCGCTTCCCAGGTCTCGCGCTCGCCCTCGGCTTCCGCCTCGGCCAGGGTCCGCGCGACCCGGCGCCAGGTGTCCTCGACCGTCTGGTCGCGGGCCGAGCCGTCCGGCGCTTTCAGCCGGTATTTCATGTCCCAAATCTGCTCCGAGATCGGGGCTGCGAAAGCGCTCATCGTGAGATCCATGTGAACATTACGGGAACATTCTGCCTCAATTCTAGGCCAAGTCAAGCAACTCGGCCAGCGCAATCCATCCGCACCAATCCCGCCACCGTTAACCAAACTTTTTAGCGAATCGTTGTTCCCTTCCCCCGGGCTCAATAGAGTCCGCGGCGCTGTAGGGAGGTCAACATTGCCCGGGGGGTCCTGGCAAAGCATGCGCTGGTTCGCAGGCGCGGTGCCGGTATTGGTCGGCGTCGTGCTTGGTGTTATGGGCATGCAACAAGCCTCCGCCGAAGTGCCCCTGCCGCCCAAGCGGCCCAGCCTCAACCTCTTCGGCATGACCGGGCTGATCGACACGCCCACTGCCGAAATGCAGCCCGACGCGCAGATCTCGATCACGTCCAGTTATTTCGGCGGCTATCTGCGCAACACGGTCGCGTTCCAGATCACGCCGTGGCTCGAGGGCGCCTTCCGGTATTCGGTGCTCGAAAAGATGCTGCCCGCGCCCGGCGAGACGACGCTCTATGACCGCAGCTTCGACCTGAAGCTTCGGCTGATCGCCGAGAGCGACCAATGGCCAGCGGTCGTCTTCGGATTGCAGGATTTCCTCGGCACCGGGGTCTATTCGGGCGAGTATCTCGCCGCCACCAAGACCTTGCTTGAAGGGGATCTCAAGGTCACCGGCGGCCTCGGCTGGGGCCGGTTCGGCGGCAATCTGGGTCTCGACAACCCGCTCTGCTGGAACGGCAACCGGTTCTGCGACCGGGGCGGGACGGCGGGCACCGGCGGGTCGGTCGATGCGGGGCAGTTCTTCTCGGGCCGCGACCTCGGCGTTTTTGGCGGCCTCGAATGGCAGACGCCGATCGACGGCTTTGCGCTCAAGGCGGAATACAGCGATGATGAATACCGCCGCGAGCGCGATCTGGGCGATTTCGATCCGGACCTGCCGTTCAATTTCGGCTTGGAATACCGTCCCCGGCGCGGCATCGAATTGGGCGCCTATTACATGTATGGCTCGGCATTCGGGCTCAGGCTCAGCCTCAGCGGAAACCCGTTCCAGCCTCTGGCCGAGGTCGATGGCGAGGCGGCGCCGACCCCGATCGTCGCCCGGCCCCAGCCTGCCGATGACGGCACGCTCTTCGGCAGGATCGTCGACCTGAGAGAGGGCGGACCGGTCACCACCGCCTTTGCCGAAAGCCGCATCTCTGAGGTCACGATCGAGACCGATGCGGCGGGCCTGCGCTGGGCGCGCGTGGCTCTCCCTCCCTCGGCGGGCTACGACTGCCCGGATGCCCAGGCGGCCGCGATCGATGCCCAATACGGCGTGGTGGACGCGGTCATCTTCCGCCATCCGGACGGCACGCTGGTCTGCACCGTTGCGCTCCGCCCTGCGGCTCGCCAGGCGATGCGCCAAGCGGTGCGTGCCCGGGTCACCCATCCGACCGGGTGGCATTCGGACGAGACCCAGCGCCGCGCGGCGGTCGACGCGCTGGTCGACGCGCTGGATGCCGACCGGATAGGTCTCCTGGGGATCGCGCTCGAGCCCACGCGGGTCACGGTCTATATCGAGAACGCGAAATACCGGGCGATGCCGCGCGCCATCGGCCGCGCCGCGCGGGCGCTGGCCGCCACCATGCCCGCCTCGGTCGAGCTGTTCGAGATCGTGCCGGTCGAGGGCAGCCTGCCCGTGGCGTCCGTGACGCTGATGCGCTCGGCACTCGAGGACCACGTCGAGCGCCCGGACGCGGCCCGCGCCGCCTGGCTCTCCGCCCGGGTCACGGATGCGCCGCCGGCCAAGTGGCACCGGACCGAGCGCACGCTGGACCAGTTTCCCCGCGCCACCTGGTCGATCAATCCGGCCCTGCCGGTCAATCTTTTCGACCCGGACAGCCCGGTTCGTTTCGACCTTTCAGTCGTCGCCAATGGCGGGGTCGAGGTGTTGCCCGGGCTCAGCCTCAACGGCGCGGTGCAAAAGCGCATCGCCGGCACACTGGACGAGAACGACGCCAACAACGACTCCGACCTGCCCCGCGTGCGCTCGGACATCGCCCGCTACCAGTCCCAGGGTGATCCGGCGATCGCGCGTCTGACCGGCGATTATGTCACCAAGCTCGACCGCGATCTCTATGGGCGGCTCTCCGGGGGGCTGCTGGAGCGCATGTTCAGTGGCGTCAGCGCCGAGCTGCTGTGGAAGCCGGTCTCGCAAAACTGGGGTGTCGGCGGCGAGATAAACTATGTGCGTCAGCGCGATTTCGACCAGCTTTTCGGCTTGCAGGATTATGACGTGATCACCGGCCATGCGAGCCTTTATTGGGACACCGGCTGGAAGGGTTTTTCGACCCAGATCGATGCGGGCCGCTATCTGGCGGGCGATTGGGGTGGCACATTCAGCCTGAAGCGCCGTTTCGCCAATGGCTGGGAGGTCGGTGGGTTCTTCACGCTGACCGAGGTGCCGTTCGACGAATTCGGCGAAGGCAGCTTCGACAAGGGCCTGTTCCTGACCATCCCCTTCAACTGGTTCCTGCCCTATGAGAGCCGGTCGGAATTCTCGACCGTGCTGCGCCCGCTGACCCGCGACGGGGGCCAGCGCCTGAACGTGGCCAACCGGCTCTACCCGCTCGTCGAGGATCAGGATCGCAGCGGTCTGCGTGCGACCTGGCGGGACTTTTGGGAATGAGGGCGCACACCGTATCCCTGATGGCGGCGCTGGCGCTCGCCGCCTGTTCCAGCTCGGGCAGCAACGATTTCCAGCGCATCGGGGCGCTGGCGAAGGCTCAACTCGCGCCCGCCGAGCCCCAGGCTCCGGCGCCCGAACTGACCCGGGCCGAGCTCGACCAGATCCCGTGGGCGACCATCGCGCTCTCGTTCGGCGATGGCCCGCGCAGCTATCTGGTGCCGCTTGCCGACAATGGCGGCTATCTGACCTATCTCGATTCCGCCGGACACGGCCTGGTCATGTTCGGGGGCGCGGTCACCGGCACCCAGGCCTTCGGGAAGGATCTGGAGGGGGTGCTGCGTGACCCCCGCGATCCCATCGCCCATCCGGTGCCGCTGGCGGATTGGCCCGGCCGGATCGACCGGCAATACCAATTTGCGGTGCGTGACAACGGGGCTTATGCGGTCACGCTGGCTTGCGTCTTCGACCGGGTCGCCGCCGAGACGGTCGAGATCGTCGAGCTCGACTTCGACCTGGTCCGTATCGCCGAGACCTGCACCAACGCGCGCCGCCAGGTGGTCAACACGTATTGGGTCGAGGCAGGTACCGGGTTCATCTGGAAATCGGTCCAATGGCTGGGCCCGGATCTGGACCAGGTGACCATCGAGATCATCCGGCCCTATGGCGGCTGAGGCGCGGCGACGGCATTCCCCGATGTCCCGGGCTTGACCCGGGACCTCGCGAGGTTGCCCGGTTCGTCGCGGCCTCGGCTCCAGGCCGGGGCGTTGAGATCTTTGGCCCGCCGATAATCAACCAATCCCACGGCTGCCGTAATTGGTAGGGTGGATGCTCCGGACACACCATCGACGGCACCAGCGCGAAATTCACCCCGCCTTCCACCCGCTCAACAGCATCTGGCCCGCCAGCATCCAATGCAGGTCCAGATCGACGAACCCCGCCTCGCGCAACCAGTCCACGTGCTCGGTCAGGCGCGAGGGCTTGTCCACCGGGTCCGGCTCCTCCGCATGGAAGTGGTTCCACCCTGCATCGCGGAAGGCGGCGAAGCCGTCCGCCGCGCCTCCGATCTCGGCCGAGCGCCGCTTGGCCTCCTGGTCCCACATGCCGGCAGCGATCGCTTGGCCCGTCCGGGTCGCGGGTTGGATCACGTCGGCCAGCGCGAAGACCCCGCCCGGCGCCAGGGCGCCGTGTATATCGGCGAAGAGCACACGCTTTTCCGGCCCGTCCAGGTGGTGCACCGCCAGCGATGAGACCACTGCGCGAAGCGGCTGGTCGAACCGGCGCCAGGACCGGTCTGCAATGTCGATCTCGCGCGTCACCAGATGCCCTGGCGCGGGCGCCCGGTCGCGGGTTGCCTCCAGCATCGAGGCGGAGCCGTCATATGCATGGACCGTGATCCCCGGCAGCGCCTGTTGGATCGCCGCTGTCAGCAAGCCCTCTCCGCAGCAGATCTCCAGCACATCACCGTCACCCGGTGCCGTGGATACCAGATCGACCATGACCGCGATCTGCCGCTCGCGCTCGGGCACGGCGACCTCCGAGAGCGCGCGATAAATCGCACTTTCGCGCTCGGTCCAGTCTTCAACGCTCATGCGCCAGCCTCCTGACCATCGTCTTGGCGAAATCTATGGTGGGTGCTCGACACCCATCCTATCCCCTGTTGCGCGTGGTCCAAAAGCAGCGCGCGCCATCCGTAAAGAGACAGTAAATTGTTCCAAATTTCCAAGTGGAATCAACGAATTCAAGAGCGTCTCACATGTGAGAGCCTCACGAATTCCCCTCACCGTTCCTTCCGATACGGCACCCCCAGCGCCTTCGGCGGCACCGCCCGGCCGAAGAACCCGGCCAGAAGGACGACCGTGGCGATATAGGGTAGGATCAGGATCAACTCGACCGGGATCACACCGACCACCGGCAGGTCCACGCTTTGCAGCCGGGCCGCGGCGGCCTCCAGGAAGCCGAAGATCAAGCAGGCCAGCAGCACCGGCGCCGGGCGCCATTTGCCGAAGATCATGGCGGCCAGCGCGATATAGCCCTTGCCCGCGCTCATCTCGCGCACGAAGCCGCCGCCATGGGCGATCGACAAATAGGCGCCGGCGACGCCACATAGCGCGCCTGCGATCAGCACGCCGCGGTATCGCAGCCAGGTCACCGACAGCCCAGCACTGTCCACCGCTTCCGGTTTCTCGCCGACGGCCCGCAGGCGCAGCCCGAAACTGGTCTTGTAAAGCCCCCACCAAACCAACGGCACCGAGGCGAGCGCCAGATAGACGATCAGGTTGTGCCCGCTGATCAGCTCGGCATAGAGCGGCCCGATGACCGGCAGCCCGGCCTGCGTCTCGGCACCCGGCAGACCGATCGGCCGGAACCGCTCGTCAGGGCTCAGCGGTGGGGACTGCCCGCCTTGGCTGAAAAGCGCGATGCCGACGACCACTGTCAGCCCCGAGGCCAGGATATTGATCGCCACGCCGCTGATGATCTGCTCGCCCTTGTGGGTGATGCAGGCAAAGCCATGCAGCCCCGCCATCGCCACTGACAGCGCGATGGCCGCCAGCAGGCCCAAGGGTGCCGAGCCGGTGATCGACGCCACGGCGGCAGCGGCGAAAGCGCCGGCCAACAGCTTCCCCTCGAGCCCGATATCGATCACGCCGGACCGCTCCGAGACCAGCCCCGCCATGGCGCAGAGGATCAGGGGCGCCGCGAAACGCAGCGTCCCGTCCATCAGCCTCAGGAAGTCGATCCAGGTCTCAGCCATTGGGCGCCCTCCGCATCAGAGCGAAGATCCGCCCGACCCAGGGGTTCAGCATGAAGGCCAGCGCGCCGGAGAAGAGGATGATCAGCCCCTGGATCAGCAGCACCATCTCGCGGGTTATGGTCGTGAACTCGAAATCGAGCTCGGCGCCCCCCTGGAACAGCGCGCCGAACAGCAAGCTCGCCAGCACGATCCCCACCGGGTGGTTGCGGCCCATCAGCGCCACCGCAATGCCCGTGAAGCCATATCCGGCAGTGAAGTTCAGCAAGAGCTTGTGCTGCACACCCAGGATTTCGTTCAGTGCCATCATCCCGGCCATTCCGCCCGACAGCATCATCGCGATCACGACCATGCGCGGGACGCGGATCCCCGCATAGACCGCCGCCGGTTCGCTTTGCCCGAGCGCGCGCAACGCGTAGCCGAATTTCGAGCGCCAGATCAGCACCCAGACCCCAACGCAAGCGACCAGTGCGATGATGAACGAGAGGTTCAGGGGCGAGCGCGCCGCCTCGATTCCGACCCAGCCCAGCACTTCGTGCATGAAAGGCAGCCACGCGCCTTCCGCGAATTCCCTCGTCTGGGGCGAGCTTTGTCCCGGGCGCATCAGCGCGCCGGTTAACAGCGCGACCGATATCCCCGCCGCGATGAAGTTGAACATAATCGTGGTGATCACGATATGACTGCCGCGATAGGCTTGCAGGTAGCCCGGGATCAGCGCCCAGCCCGCGCCGAACAAGGCCGATGCACTGATGGCGACGACGATCACCAGGAAGCCGGGCAGGACCGCGTCCAGCGCCAGGCAGGCCAGCGTGACGC